>JABAQT010000004.1:0-93232 GCA_019187195.1 Bryobacteraceae bacterium | reverse complement strand
GCCATTCCGTATTCGGCAATCAATCCGCGCCGCGAAAAGATCACGTTGAAGCTCGCCGATTCCGCCGCCAGCCGGAAATCGCAATACAGCGGGATGACGAAGCCCAAACCCACCGCCGGCCCGTTGATCGCCGCGATCACCGGCTTCGGCACGCTCAGCAGCCAGGAATGCCGCTGGGCATCCTCCAACGCGCCGCCGCTCACTTTCCCGTGCTCGCTCGCCTCCCCGCTGCGCGAGATCGAACTCAACAGGCTCATGTCCGCGCCCGCGCAGAATCCCCGGCCCGCGCCGGTCAGGACAATCGCGCGGACTTCCTCATCCGCCGCCGCGCTCCAGATCGCCGCCGCCGTCTCCTCCTCCATCCGCCGCGTCCAGGCGTTCAACTTGTCCGGACGGTTCAACGTTACCGTCGCCACCGCGTCCGACACATCGTAAAGAATCTGTTCGTACATGGAAATGTTCCCGAGGCAATCAAGATACCATCCCGCGCCGGCGGAACGGCGCCCACAACAAGCCGAACAGACACAGCGCCACCACTTCCCCGGTCAGAATGTACACCGGCCATGGCCCCATATAGTCGAGCAGGGACGCGTTCCGCGGCTTCCGGCAGAGGTACATGTAATTCGTGTGAAACACGGCGTTGAACACCCCTATAAAGACCGCGTAGCCGTTTGCGAGCAGCATCACCCGCCGCACGCATCCCGCCCGCGGGCGCGCCGCGCCGCTCCACCACAGATACAGCAGCGTGGCCGCGATCCCGCAATGCGCCACGAAAAAATAGATCGTCGGATAGGAGGGAAACGGCTCCCACAAATCCGGCGTCAACACCGCCATCAGCGCCCCCGCCAGTCCCGTGAAGAACGCGAACTCGAACACCGCCTGCCGCCGCGTAAACGCCGCCAGTATCGTGCACCACAACGTGAGGTCGCACAACTGCAGCGGCAACCCCGCGGGAAACTGGAACCAGCCCTTGTACAGTTTGAATCCATACCACCCCAACTCATTCAGCAACAGAAGCCCGCCGAGCAGACGCCGCCCGGTCTCGACGGCCCGCCCGCCGCGTCGCGCCCAATACGCCAATCCTCCCGCCGTCACTGGTATGGAAAGAAGAATCAGCACATGCGTGATTCCGAAGAGCGGAAAATTCGGCTTTGCAAGGGGCGTTCCCGCCGGCATCAGACCAGCGTAGCATCGCCCAAACCGGCGTCTCCGCCGCGTTGCCCTCCATCCTGCTTTCAGGTTGACGCTGGTGAAATATGCGTGATACAACTAACCCGGACTGAATCATACCAATGGGGGAATTTTTCATGAAACGCTCTCCGTGGAGGATGGCTGTGTGCGCGGTGCTGCTGGCGGGCCTGAGCGCTTGTGGAGGCAACCCGAAGCAACCAGCGGAGTCGCCCGGCCAGACGGCGGAGGCGCTGAAAAAGTTCGATGACGAAAAGTTCGGCATGTTCATCCACTGGGGTCTATATGCCATCCCCGCCGGCGAATGGAAAGGACAGTATGTTCGCGGCATCGGCGAATGGATCATGAACCGCGCCAGGATTCCGGTGAAGGAGTACGAGCAACTGGCGAAGCAGTTCAATCCGGTAAAGTTCAATGCCGGGGAGTGGGCGCAGGTAGCCAAGGATGCGGGCATGAAGTATGTGGTGATCACCTCGAAACACCATGATGGGTTCGCCATGTACGGCTCGAAGGTTTCGAAATACAACATCGTGGACGCCACGCCTTTCGCTCGCGATCCGATGAAGGATCTGTCGGCGGCGTGCGCCGCGGCCGGGTTGGGATTTGGTTTCTACTACTCGCAGGACCAGGACTGGCACGAGCCGAACGGACGCGGCAACACCTGGGACTTTCCGGCCGGGCGCAACTCGCAGCAGTATCTGCGGGACAAGGTGATGCCGCAGGTGAAGGAGATTCTGACGGGCTACGGACAATTGAGCCTGATCTGGTTCGATACGCCGGGCATGCTCTCCGATCAGCAGGTGACGGACCTGCGGCGGATGGTGAAAACACTCCAGCCGATGTGCCTCATCAACAGCCGCATCGGGCACGGGAAGGGCGACTACCTGCAAACCGGGGACAATGCGATTCCAATCCAGGTCTACTCAAAAACAAAGTGGGAAGTTCCGGCGACGTTGAATGACACCTGGGGTTTCAAGAAGAACGATCACAACTGGAAAGCGCCGGCGGATTTGATCGCGAAACTGGCCGATATCGTCTCAAAGGGCGGGAACTATCTGCTGAACGTGGGGCCGACCGCGGAAGGCCTGATTCCCGAGGAGAGCCAGAGCATATTGCGAACCATCGGGAAGTGGCTCGATGTGAATGGCGAGTCGATTTATGGCACGTCGGCGAGTCCCTTCTATTTTCCGGACATCACCTGGCGCTGCACGGTGAAGCCGGGGAAAGTGTATCTCCACCTGATCAACTGGCCGGGTCGCGAATTTCGCTTCGAGGGTCTGGAAAGCGAAGTGAAGAAGGCGTACTTCCTGGCGAACGGGAAGGATGTGCCCTACAAACGCGAAGGAAACACGCTTCAATTCACGCTTCCCGAGGCGCCGGTGGATCCCTACGACAGCGTGCTGGTGCTTGATATCGCCGGCACAACTCCGCGGGTGGCGGCGGGCTTCGCCAGTGGCTCGCTGCCCGCGAAGCTCGACCTCTATGCCTGGACGGCGAGATTGCGGGGCGAGGAGATCCGCTATGACAGGAAGTCCATGTCAGCGACCAACTTTAAGAATGTGGATACGGAGAAGAACGAACTGTGGTGGTATCCCTATGAAAGCCTGGAAGGGAACTACAGCGTGGAAATCACCTATGCCTGCGACTCGAAAGCGGCGGGAAGTGAATTCCGGATCGGAGCGTATGACGGCCAGAACGCGCCGCGCGCCGTGGAAGGCCGGATCGAGAGCACCGGCGGTGAGTTTGTCACCAGAAAGGTGAAGGGAACGCTCCAGGTGGCCAGGGATGACCGGTACATCGGCTTTAGTTTGCCGGACGACGACAAGTCCGCGGGCGTCCGTGTTCGCAAGATCACATTGATCCGCTAGGACGCCGGGAAGTTGCGCGGCGGCTCGCCGCTGCGGAGGGGACGGCAATCGTTATACCATCTGCTTGATGCGTTTCACACTGGCTCTCCTGCTTGCCCCCCTTTGCTTTGCCCAACTGCCGGCGCCGAACAGCATGGGCGTTTCGATGGGACACCTCCACCTGAACACGACGGACCTCGAAGCCGCGCGCCGCTTCTGGGTGGATTTCCTGGGAGCTTCCACGGTGAAACTCGGTCCGCTCGATGTCTACAAGTTTCCAAACGGACTGGTGATGGTCCGCAAAGCGGCGGTTTCCGGAGGTTCCGAAGGTTCCGCCATCGATCACGCCGGCTTCAAGGTGAATGACCTCGATGCGTTTCGGGCCAAGGCGAAGGCGATGGGCTACCGCGAGGTGAAGTTCAATAAGGAGACACGGCAGGCCTTTATCTTGAATCCCGATTCGATGAAGGTCGAACTGACCGAGGATAAGTCGATGGACCGGCCCATCGTGAACCATCACATCCACTGGTTTGATACGGCGGTTCTCGATACCCAGGCGTGGTATGCCAGGATGTTCGGAGCCAAGCCCGGCAAGCGTTTGAAGTTCGAAGCGGCGGACCTGCCGGGAGTGAACCTGACATTCTCTCCGTCAGAGAGGCCGACAGCGCCCACCAGAGGCCGCGCTCTCGATCACATCGGGTTCGAGATCAAGGGCCTGGAAGGATTCGTAAAGCGCCTGGAGGCCAAAGGCGTGAAGTTTGACGTGCCTTACCGCAAGCTGCCGGAATTGGGGATCTCGATTGCGTTTTTTACGGATCCCTGGGGCGCCTATGTCGAGTTGACGGAAGGATTGAATCGCCTGTAACCCGCGCGCTTGAATCCGTCAACCTCATCCGGGAAGAGGTTCCATCGCTTCCGGTCCGGCCAGATTCTCGACGCGCACCTTCGCGATCCGGTTGCGGTCCATCTCCTCGATGATATAGCGGCGTGAGTCTTCCTCCACCTGATCGCCCGCTTTGGGGATGTAGCCGAGTCTGTAGAGAAGAAATCCGGCCAGTGTCTCGTAGCCGGCCTCGACGGGAAGGTCGATGCCGTACTGCGTCTCGAGGTCGCGAATCGGAGTGGCGCCATCGATATGGATGATGGGAGCGGCCCGCTGCACGAGCGGACGGCGCGCGTCGTGTTCGTCCTCGATCTCGCCGAAGATCTGTTCCACGACGTCCTCGAGAGTCACTACACCGGCGGTGGTCCCGAACTCGTCCACCACCAGCGCGATATGCGAATGGCTCTTGCGGAACTCGTCGAGGAGTTGCACGACGGGCTTCGACTCGGGGACCACGATCAGATGGCGAAGAAAGCGGCGGGCATCGAAGCGGCGCACCTGGCGGCGGCGCTCGGTGGCGATGCGGCGCTCCTCCCAAACCCGCAGCAGATCCTTGATATGCAGGTAGCCGGTCAACTGCTCGGGCCGCCCCTCGTAGACAGGGATGCGCGTGTATTGGTGCTCATTGGCGACGCGCAGCAACTGGTCGAGCGTGACGTCCACGGGGACGGAGATGATCTGGTTGCGGGGCACCATGATCTCCCGCGTGAGGAACTCCGGCATCTCGAGCAGGCGCTGCATCGCTTTCTCGACAAACCCCTCGAGGACGCCCTCGCGCAGGCTCGAACTGAGAATAAACTTCAACTCTTCCACCGAGTGCCCGCCGCCCGCCTCCCCTTTCACGCCGATAGCCCGTGAGACCGCGGTCGCCGAACGCTCGAGAACGAAGACGAAAGGCTCCACCACGCGGTAGAAGATGAGAAGGACGGGGGCGACAATGACAGCCAGGCGGTCGCGCTTATCGATGGCGACGTTCTTGGGAACCACCTCCCCGATGACCACGTGCATGTACGTCATCAGCAGGAAGGCCAGCGCGACGCTCGCTATCTTCAAAGAGTGGGTGAGAAAAGGACTGGACATCAACGGCTCGAGCCAGACGTCGAAACGCTCCCGCAGCGCCTCCTCGCCCGCCACGCCGAGCGCGATGCTGCACAGCGTGACGCCCACCTGCACCACGGAAAGAAGCCGCTCCGAATTGGAAAGAAGGCTCAGGGCGGCGGTTGCGCCGACATGGCCCTCTTCGGCCAGGGCGCGAAGGCGTGAGGGACGGCTCGAGACGAGAGCCACTTCCGCGGCGGCGAAAAACGCGTTCATTCCCACGATGAGGATCATCAGGAGAATGGTGTATCCGAAATTGCTATCCATGAAAAGGCGCGGACTCCCGGGTCCGGCGCCGGGAAAAACGATTCGTTAATGCCTTATTCTCTCACGCGCGAGCGAGCCTTGCGAAGCAAGGACGGCGGGTCCGGCGAGCTACAATGCACCTGTAGTGAACCGTATTCTTCGTGTAGTCAATGCGCTCATTCTCGTGATGCTGGTGGCGGCGGCGGCGTGGGCTTATTGGCACATGTGGCGCCCCTTGCCGCGGGTTTCCGGGGTGTTGAAAATGCCGCTGAGCGGACCGGCGAGGATTGTCCGGGACGCGCTCGGCGTTCCGCACATCACCGCCTCGAGCGTCGAGGATGCGCTCTTTCTCGAAGGCTATGCACACGCGCAGGACCGCCTGTGGCAGATGGACGCGTTGCGGCGGCTCGCCGCCGGCGAACTTGCCGAGATCGCCGGGCCGGCCGCGCTTGAGTCGGACCAGGAATCGCGGCGCCTGCTGATGCGGCGCACGGCCGCGTCCCACTATGCCAGCCTGCCGGCCGGGGAACGGGCGCAGTTTGCGGCATACGCCCGCGGAGTGAACCACTTCCTCGAAACGCATCGCGGGGATCTCCCGGTCGAGTTCACCCTGCTTGGATACGATCCCAAACCCTGGTCGGTGCTGGATTCGATGCTCGCGGCGATGCAGATGTTCCGCAGCCTCACCACCAGCTGGAAGGATGAGATCCTCAAGCGCCGGTTGCTTTCCCGCGGCAATGCGGGAAAAGTGGCGTTTCTACTGCCGGTTCCGGCGGGGTCCGAGGCGCAGTTCGGCTCGAACGCCTGGGCCGTTTCAGGGAAATGGACGGCCTCGGGAAAGCCAATCCTGGCCAACGACACCCATCTCGAATGGGCATTTCCCAGCCCCTGGTACTCCGTCCACCTCAAGACCTCCGCGCTCGATGTCGCCGGGTTCTCGCTCCCTGGAGTTCCTTGCGTCATCATCGGCCACAATCAGCGTATCGCGTGGGGGATTACGAATCTGCAGTTCGACGTGCAGGATCTCTATCTGGAAAAATTCGATCCCCAAAATGGCCAGTATATGTTTCGCGGCCGGATGGAGCAGGCCCGCCCGGAACGTGAAACGATTCGCGTCAAGGGAAGAGCTCCAATCGAGTTGGTGACCTGGGTGACGCGCCACGGCCCGATTTTCGTCACCTCCGGCACGGAGACTTTCTCGCTCCACTGGCTTGCCGCGGATAAGGATGGATTTCAGTTTCCGTTCCTTGCACTCAACCAGGCGCGAGACTGGCCGGAGTTCACTCAGGCGCTGGCGCGAATCTCCGGGCCGGGGTCGAACTTCGTATATGCCGATGTGGACGGCAACATCGGCTACCATGCGGCCGGCAAACTGCCGGTGCGGAAAACGTTTCAAGGCGACGTGCCCACGGACGGCAGCGCGGGGGAGACCGAGTGGGAAGGCACAATCCCATTCGAGCAGCTTCCCGCGGCATACAATCCGCCTTCGGGAATGGTAGTCACGGCGAACCAGAATCCGTTTCCCGCCGCTTACCCATTCCGTGTGAACGGCAACTTCGCGCCGCCGTACCGGGCCGCCCAGATCCAGGCCCGTCTTCGCTCCCGCACGGGATGGAAGCCCGGCGATATGCTCTCCGTGGAAATGGATCTATATTCCGCCTTCAGCCATTTCCTCTCACGGGAAGTCTACAAGGCCTGGGACAAGCGCGGGCGCGCCAACCAGGGGTTGGCGGAGCCGGCCGCGTTGCTCAAGAACTGGAACGGGCAGATGCGCCGCGGACTGGCCGCTCCGCTGATTGCGACATTGATCTACCAGCACCTGCGGAAGGCCGTGGGGGATCGCGCCGCCCCCGGAGAAGGCGCGGCTTACGAAAGCCGCATGGCGCCGGTGGTGATCGAAAAACTGCTCCTCGAGCGTCCCAGGGACTGGTTTGACGATTACGACGGCCTCCTGCTCGAATGCTTCAACTCGGCAATCGAAGAAGGACGCGGCAGTTACGGCAGGGATCCTCGCAAGTGGGACTACGGGCGTTACACGGAATTTGCAATCCGGCACCCCGTACTGGGGGGGCTTCCTTACGTGGGCCGGTACTTCCGCATCGGTCCCATGCCGATGGACGGCTCATCCACCACGGTCAAGCAAACCACTCGCCGGCTGGGTCCCTCGATGAGATTCATCGCCGACCTCTCCGATTGGGAACGCTCACTGCACAACATCACGATCGGGCAATCGGGCCAGCCCTTCTCCTCGCATTTCCGCGACCAGTGGGATGCCTATTACGCCGGCAGGAGTTTCGCGATGGAGTTCGGGAACGTGAAGGCGGCCGCGGTGCTCGAGATACGGCCGTAGCGTTGTGCGGGTGGCTCTCCCTGCTATTGCCTGAGGATCCGGAACAGGCTGTTGTAGTCATCGGTCCAGGCGCGCATGTGCGACCTTAACGGAGCCGTCCCCGGAGAGAGGCCGGCGAGTATCATCCAATCGGAGGCTTCAACTCCCTTCGCCGGGTCGGCGTCGTTGTGGATGGCGTCCGCTTTTTTTCTTAGCTCCCAGGCGGCCGCGCGCACGGGTAGCCCTATATCCAGGTAGCGGTTGGTGATGTTCACCGCGAGAGTGCCGCCCGGACGCAGGCAGCGGAAGTAGAGCTGAAAAGCTTCCCTGGTCAGCAGATGGACAGGAGCGGAGTCGCCCGAGAACGCGTCCAGCACCAGGATGTCGAAGCTTGACGGCGCTTCGCGTTCGAGCGCGAGGCGGCCATCGCCCGGCGCCACATCCACCCGTGCCTTCGAGCAGCGCAGGAAGCGGAAATAGGTGGAGGCGATTTGAATGACGGCGGGGTTGATCTCATAGAAGCGGAACGTATCGCCCACCCGGCCATAGGCGGCGAGAGTTCCCGCTCCCAAACCCACCACGCCCACGCGTCTGCCTTGTTCATGATGGGCCGCCATGGCCATGCCGATGCCGGAAAAAGGCGTGTAATAGGTGGTGGGGATACGCCCCCCATCGGAGGAAAGATACTCCGTCCCATGGCGGATGCCGCCGTGATAGAGAGTCCGGATGCGCTGGCCGCTTCCGCCGGAATCCACCACTCTAAGCGCGCCATGAAAGTTTCGAATTTCGAGAACGCTATCGCCCTCCCTCAGTTTGGCGGCGAGAAAAAAGGTGAAGGCGAGCACCACCGACAGACGCCACAGGCGCCGCGGCTTGTACCCGAAGAAAAAGACGAGTGCCAAGACCAGACACAGGATGATGGCAACCGGAAGTTCGAGATAGGAATTGAAAAGAACCGGCGCGGCCAGCGCCACGAAGACGCCGCCAAGCGCTCCGCCCGCCGCCGCGGCCAGATAGAAGTGAGGGAGCGCCGGACCGGGCCGTGGTTTCCGCAACGCCAGTTCCCCGTGGAAGAACATGCAACAGATGAGCACTCCGGCACAGTAGAGAGCGAACTCCAACCGGAACCCGCCACCCGGTCCGGGGCGTGCCAGCCGCCACCCCATCGCGAGACAGGCGGCCGGCACAAGCCAGCGGAACAGGGCAGGCCGGTACCATCCATCGTGGTCAAAACAGAGAATGAGGCTGAGGAGGTACATCCCCAGCAGACCTATCCAGAGGAAAGGAACAGCGGCTACCTCCTGACTGAGTTGGTTGGCCGCGGCCAGCCACAGGATCGAAGGGCAGGCGGCGAGTAACATCCAAAGCCATGCCTGATGCCCCACAAAGGCGGTTCCCCCCGCCGATTCCAACACCGCCCGCCGTCCTCGGAGAGTGGATGCTCCGCAGAGCGCAAGAAAGAGAATGAATGCCCCTGACCACGCGGATAACTGGCTCCTCACCGGCAGGAGCGGTTGAATAACCGGGAGGTAGGCGAACAGGGCGAGCAGCGATGCCGCATTGGAAAGCGCGAAGAGCCGGTAAGGAGGACGCTTCAACGTCCCCGCGTACCACCATTGAATGAGCGGCCCCGTGGTCGACAGAGCGGCGTACGGCAGGCCAACGGAAATGGCAAGCAGGCTGAGGACACTCCAAACCGGGCCGTGCGAGGCGTCCGCCTCGGGCAGAGTAAAGGGAAGCGGCAGCGCGCTCGCCGCCAACAGCGCCAGGTGGACCGCTTCACGGATGCCCGGAGTCAGAAAGCGCGTAACAGCGTAGGCGTAAAGGTAGCCGGCGAGAAGAGCCAACTGAAAAAAGAGCATTGACGCCGTCCATACGTTCGCCGACCCGCCAAAACGGGGAAGGATCGCCTGGACTGCCATCGGCTGAATCAGGAAGAGCAGAGCGGAGCTGAGGAAAACGGTGCAGGCGAACAGCACTCTGTCAACACGCCCGGCCATGGAAAGCAATGATATCGCGAACTACGGAGTGCGAACGAAGGAAACAGCCTGCCGCCGGCATCATCTACTGAGATGTCCGGCTCGCACTTTTCTTATTCATTCGGACTCCGGCTTGCCCTCGAACGAGCGCCCGGCATTCCGCCGTTAACCCGGTGGTCCGGCTGACGGACTTTGAAAGTGGTAGAGTAAAAATCCAAAGAGGTGTGCCTGATGCGAAAAGCGTTTGGTCTGTTGTTCCTTCTTTCCGGATTCTGTTCCGCGCAAGGTGATGTGGCCGCCCAGGCGCGGCGGTTGGAATACGGAGGCGAAGCTGCTCAAGCCGGCAGCTTGCTGCGAAAAGCGGCGGAAGAACGGCCAAACGACGCGGGAGCCCAGATTGCTTACGCGGAATTCCTCGACCGCTACCGGGATCCCGGGACTCGGGCGGCGTATGAAAAAGCTCTCCGTTTGACGGACGCGGACCGGTCGAGGCGGGTTACCATTGCCCATCGCCTTATCCTTCTGGATCTCATGGCCAATGACTCCGCCGCCGTTTCGCGGCACATGCAGGTCTACCGCTCGGCGGGTGGTTCCGAACTGGCAATGCCCGGCGAGGGCGCTCCCCAGGGCCGCCCCATGGGCACGATCGAGATCCCCGGGCCGTTGCGGTCCTTCGCCCGCATGGCGGCGCTCTCCCCGGAATTGACACCCGATGACCTGTTGGGCGCGCTCGCCCGGAACGTGGTCACCAATGGTTACCAGGCGGCGAGTTCGAACGAAGCGCTTGACCAGACCGAGTACCTGAAGCTGGTGGTGAAATACCTCTCCCAGGCGCGTGAGCTTTCAAAGCTCGCCGGGGAGGGGAAGAAGATCAGGATAGAAACCTGTGAATCCACGCAAACCGGCGACTTGCTGCGAATTCTCGGCTACCGCATGCGCGGCGGGTGCGGCAGTGAGGTGGTCCTCGAGACGGTGAATGCTTCGCGCGCGTTTCTCACCATCGACTCGGGATTCCCGCTGGCCGAACTCGAACAGCATCTGCGCACCAACCGGCCCTTTGTCTATGACTATGCGCCCGTCAAGGTTCCCGTGTTGTACTCGCCCGAATACTGGCTCTCGAGCAAGGACAAACAGAACGGCGAGTTCATCGACGCCTTTCTCAGCGACCCGTCGCTTTGCCGTCTCTATCTCGCCTTGTCGAAGCTCGATCCGGAAACCGCCGGGGAGTTGCGCAAGGCGCTGCCCGTGCAGCGCATCAAGGCATTCGCCCACGTGCTCGATTTCTTCGGCGGGATGCTCCAGTTGCGTGGGGGCAGGATTCCCGTCCCGGGCGGGCAGAGGTCCGCGGGCGCGTGGGCCGACCTGGTGGGCGTGTCGCCGGACCAGGGCGCGGTTTTCTTCGAAAAGCTGATCGGGAAGGACGACGGCTGGCTGGCCAGCTACTACGACTCCCTCGCGCGCATTCAGGGGCCGGTTCTCGATTATCTTACCGAGCCGGCAAGGCTCAAGAGATTCTATTCGGCGTTGCGCGGGCGGATCACCAGCCCTGGTCCCGCGCGCCCCGTTTTCCGGAGCAACACGGAGTTGATGCTGCTCACCACGCGCATGCGCCTCGAGCCGGACGGAAAACCGCACCTGCCGGGAAACCTCGAAGTGTGGAAAGGACTCTTCGTCCAGCATCCCCATGGTAAGTACGACGGAAAGCTGACCAAGGCGGCCGCCGGATGGAAGGAGCCAGACGATGTCATTGAAGCTCTGTTTGCCCTTTGCCGGAAGGCCGTCGAGAACGAGCCGCTGAAAATCTACATGGCGTTGAGCGACATCAACCGCCACCGCCAGCATCCGCTCGAAGCGGCAACCGTGGATCGCCTGGCGCGCGATTTCCGCGCCTACGGATCGCAGTATCCCATCTTCGCGGAAGTGCCCGCGCTCACGGACAAGACCATCATCCAATACATGGATACGGCACGCGCCGTCGTGCAAATAAAAGACCAGGGATTGCGCGCGGATACGGCCGGCACGCTGCAGGCGCTCATCAGCCTGTGGCAGATTTTCGTGCGGCAGCAATCCATCAAGGTTGCGGACGCCGATCCGTCCATGAGCGCTCTGCTCGCTGGTTTCGCGAAGATCCATAACGGCCGCGAACTCTTCGACGCCGGCCGCGCGGGAGTGACCTTGCTGCTGAAGGACACCCCGGCGCCTCCGAATGCCGAGCTGCAGGACCGTCTCTTCGATTTGCTCGCCGGTTCGGTGAATCCAGCCGACACCGAATCCCAACGGCTGATGGTCCAGGAAATGATCCGGCTGTTCGAGGTGCAGCGCCTCCCTTCCATCAAACTGTTGTTCGACGTCGCTGACAATCTGGATGCGGTGGCCAAGGGCGGAAAGATGAACACCGTCCTCATGAACCGCCTCGCGGCGCGAATCTCGGAGATACAGACGCCTCGTGCGGCCTTGTCGACGGTGGAAAAGAATTCCATGGCTTTCGGCTATTGGACGGAGCGGCACATTGAACAACAGCGCAAGTTCAATATCAGGGCTCAGGTGGAGAAGGCGGGCGGGGACGCCGAAAAACTGGCTAACATCCGCGGCCAGCTCGCGCCGATGCTGCGCGATTCGCTGGTGGGCTTGAGCTACGTCCACTACGCGCCCCCGGGCGCGCAGATCCTGCAAACGAATCCGGTCTTCGTCCGGAGCCACGATTTTCTCGGGCTGCAAGGCTCGTCGCAGACGTGGAAATCGACCGAGGTCTTTGGAACCGGATGGCCGTCGAGCGCGGGCGGCCGCCTGGTGGGCTCGCTTTCCGGACTTCCCTACGCGCTCGCCGAGGCCGAGCAGAACTTCCTCATCCCGTCGCGCGAGCAGGCGTTGATTTGGGGCGATCTGGTGCCCCAGATGATTGTCATGGCGAAGGTGCCGCGGTGGTGGAAGGTGACGCCTTCTCAGTTGCATTGGGTGGGGCTGCACATGCGCCGGGGCGAATCGCTTCTGGCCGAGGCTGTTGTGGACGCCGCGATGAGACCGCGCGTGATGGCCTCGATTGACCGCCGCGCCGCGCCGAACCGCGCCAGCCGCATTGAACACCTTCTCGCGTCCGGGAAATACCGTGACGCTTTTGATCTGACGACGCCGGCGGAGTTGTTCCTGCTGGCGGCCGACCTGACGCCGCCCAATTCCCAGGATCCGGATCCTCTCGCCCGCGAGATCCGGCGGTTGGCCGCCGATCACCCCAACCAAGTGAACTATGCGGCGATCTCCGAATCCTTCGGAACCCCGAAGCCGACTTTAGCCAACAGTTATCATCCCGAATTACTCAACCTACGCACTTTTCCCACTCTCATGGGTTACTCCAGCCGTATCATGGCCGAGAGTTGGGAGTCGAACCTGCTCTACTACGCCGCGCTGGCCGATGAGTTGCACATACCGCCTTCTCAATTGAATCTGAGGATCCCCGAATGGACGCAGAAGACCGTGGAGCGGATCTTTGCCACTCATCTCGAGGACTGGCCGGCTTTGCTGCGTTCGCTTCGCAATGTGGGAGCGGATGCCAGGGAGATCGCGCGCCGGGGAGGCGTGGCCGATTCAAAGGCGTTGGAGTAAACTTTAGCTGTGTTCAGGAGGAGTTTCCGCATCATGCGCAGGCTATGGATTCTCGGGATGGTTGTTTCCGCGCTCGCGGCTACAACCTGGCTGGCCGCCCAGGAAGCGGCTCGTCCCACCTTCCGCGTGAAGGTCGACATGGTGGTGCTCAGCTTCACCGTTACGGATAGTAAAGGACGGTACATCAACGGATTGAAGCCCAAGGATTTCAAGATTCTGGAAGACGGAATTGTTCAGAAAGTCAACACCTTCGCCGAAGGCAACAAGACGCCTGTGCAGTTACTGGAAGACGGGACCACGCGCCCGCTGGTGGTAAACACGGAGGAACGCGAGAAGGGCAATGCCGCGGACGCCTTCGTTGGCACCAATGTGTTCGTCCTGTTCGATACGAGTAACTATATGTACCGGGGATTTGTGTACGCCTCCGATGCCATTGCCGATTTTATCCGCGGCCTGGACCGCGCCGATTCCGTGGCGGTCTACACGTTCAGCCGGAATCTCTCGCGCGCCTCGAGTCTGGTGAAGGAGCACGGCGACGCCATCATGGGCTTGCGCAAGGCGGTGGCCGGCGACGATGCCGCGCTCTATAACGCCCTCCTGCTGACGCTCCGGGATGCCGCCAAGGTGCCCGGACGCAAGGTGGTGATCGTGTTCTCGAACGGTCCCGACAATGCCAGCATGGTGGCGCCTGACGACGTCCGCGCCGTTGCCGAGGACGAGGGAATTCCGATCTACGTCATCTCCACCAACGACGCCTCGAAGGACGCCGTGTCATCGAGCGTGTTCAAACGCATCTCCACCCGCACCGGCGGCCAGGTTTACTTCGCCAAGACATGGCAGAAACAGGTCGAGGCGTTCGAATCCATTCGCGAATCCCTCGGCAATTCGTACACGGTCACCTATTATCCGCAATCGAACCCCAATGAGGGATTCCGCAAGATCAGCGTGGAAGTGGTCTCCGACGTGGGAAGGAAGTTGAGAGTTCGCGCCCGCCCCGGATACCGCCCCCGCAGCGGATTCTAGGCTTCAGGGAATTCCTATCACCCGCAGGTTCACGCTGCCCTCGCCGAGCCTCGCCCGTGGAGTCTTGGCGCCCGTCGAGTAGATCGACCCGGATACGGCGGTAAGTTTCAGCGGCTTCTCCGATTCAAACTGCACGGCCGGACGGTCCACCTTGTCATGAACATAGCATCCGTCAAACTCCACGCCGCCGGGTGAACTCGAAATGGCCGGCCGGCGCGCGTGCAACAGCACCGGCACCCTCGGCCCGGCGTAATCTTCAGCCTGTCCCCGCCATGGCGATTGCCAGTGGCAGTTCACGAACCGGACCTTCACGCTCGAGGCGGACTTGTCGTAAATTCGCGCGCCCTCGCGCGCCGTGTTCTCCGAAACGCAGTTGACAAATTCGATCAGCCCTTGCGGCCCGTCATCGCGCGCGGCGCCCACGGCCATGCCGGCGCCCACGCCTTCGGCGTCCGGACTCATCCGTGTGAGACAGTTTTCAAAACGGATGGAAACCGGCGCTGATTTCCGGGTCAGTGGACGCAGGTACACCAGCATGCCGTGACCCCGGTTGTTCTCGAAGATCGAGTTGCGCACCACGATGTTTTGCAGGCGTTCCTCCTCGGTGTCGGGTTCGAGGTCGATGCCCGCCTCGGGCGCCGTGCCCGCGGTCGAGGAAAACCGGCAGTTCTCCACCACCAGGTTGACGGCGCTGATCACGCTCATCCCCTGCCGGTGGTTGTTGTTCGCCGTGCAGTTGCGGACCGTCACATTCTCGCTCCAGCGCCGCGTGCCGTTGCCTGAGATGTAGTAGCCGTCACCGCCGCTCGACTCCGACGATATGCCCTCGACCAGCACATTTTTCACGCCGAGAAGCGCAAGACCCATGCGCCATTCAGCCTTCTTGTAAGGCGGCCGCTGATAGTCCGCTTTGTGCATTCGCAGCACCGCGCCGTAGCCCCGAATGGTCAGATTATCCACGCCGTCAGCCGTGAGAAGGCTATCGTTCGAGCCGGAAAAGGCGCCTTTCCTGGCAAGCACCACCACTCCGGGTTCGAGCAGAACTTCCTGGTTGCCGCGCAACTTCACGGGCGTAATAACCCATGGGGAACCCATGTAAGGAACAATGACCTTCTTTGCTCCCGAATCGAGCGCCGCCTGCAGCGCCGCCGTCGAATCCTCCGCCGCGAACCCCCACCAGGCGGCGTTGGCTACCCCCCGCTTGCCCGCGCGGACTTCCGCCACCGCCTCGGGATTGGCGGCGTTGGGTTGCGCCGCCGCCGGAACAAGAACGGCGAGAAACGCGACGATGTAAACAGGTAATTTCATGGACCCTCCTTGGGGGCGCCGGCCCGCGCCCACCATGTCAATTGGATCGTACCACCCTCACCGCGGTTGACCGTGCTCCGGCACGATCAGGATACACTGTCTAATTCTCACCGTGAAACGACTCTCCGCATGGGTTCCCGCGTTGTCGATGACGATGGTTTCGCTCATCAGCTACGTGGACCGCAACACCCTGGCGCTGCTTGCGCCGTTGATCTTGAAGGAAACAGGTCTCAACGCCGAACAGTATGGATGGATCATCTCGGCTTTCTCCGTGGCCTACATGATTGGCAACCCGGTCTGGGGGCGCGTCCTTGACCGCGTGGGGATTGCGGGCGGCATGGCCGCCGCCGTCGGATTCTGGACGCTCGCTTCCGTGTCGCACGCCTTCGCGGCCGGATTCTGGAGTTTCGCCATCGCCCGGGCGGCGCTCGGATTCGGCGAGGGGGCCACGTTCCCGGGCGGTTTGCGCACCGTGGTGCAGACGCTCGACGCGCGGCTTCGCTCCCGCGGAATCGCCGTCGCATATGGCGGCGGGTCGCTGGGAGCCGTGATTACACCGGTCATCGTGACGCCCATCGCGTTGTGGTGGGGGTGGCGCGGCGCGTTCTGGTTCACCGGCTTTGTGGGGGCATTGTGGCTCGCCTGGTGGAGCATCGTCAGCCGCCGGGAAGATGTCCGCCGCCGCAAGGCGATCAGCGACCGCGGACTGGCGCGCCCCAGCCTGCTCGATCCCAGGTTGTGGAGCTTCATGGCGTCCTACGCGCTGGGGGGCCTTCCCCTTGCCTTCGTTCTCTACAACGCGGCTTTGTACCTCGGCTCACCGATGGGTTTATCGCAGGCGGACATTGGGAAGCTGCTGTGGATCCCGCCTCTCGGGTGGGAGGTGGGCTATTTCTTCTGGGGATGGATGGCGGACCGTCATGGCTTGCGCGCCGAAGGATCCATCCGCGCCTTTCGCCGGATCTACTTCCTGCTGATGCTCTTGAGTCTTCCGCTTGCCCTGGGCGCATACGTGAAATCCGTGGCTCTGCTGATGGGCGTGTTGTTTTTCGCCATGTTCGTCGCCGGCGGATTCGTCATCATCAGCGTCGCCTATGCCACCAGCGCTTATTCGAGTGACCATGCGGGGTTTCTTGCCGGGCTCGGAGCCGGGTCGTGGTCGGCTTTGGTGGCGCTGGCGATGCCCTGGTTCGGCCGTTTGTTCGACATGCATGCCTACCCGGCGGCGTTTGCCACGGCGGCCGCATTTCCGGTGCTCGGATGGGCGCTGTGGCGGGTCTTGGCTCGCGGTCCGGCTGCTATCCTTGTGAGATGAGACTCGCCCTGCTCGTCCTCCTGCTGCATCCGGCGGCGCTTGGAGCCATTGTCGCCGATGTCCGGGCCGCTATCGCCAAAGACGATTTCCCCGCCGCGGAAAAGCTGATCGCGGACTACCGGGCAAAGCAGGGAGTGACCGCGGTCATGATCGAGGCGCATTCCTGGCTGGGGCGGGGCGCGTTGGCCAGGAAGCGCTACGGCCAGGCGGAGAAGTACGCGGAAGATACCCGCCGCATGTGCCTCGATATGCTTCGCACCCGGAAAATCGATGACGAGACGCACCTTCCGACGGCGCTCGGCGCCTCCATCGAGGTGCAGGCCGGCGTGCTCGCCGGCCGCGGCCGCCGCAGCGAAGGGGTATCGTTCCTCAATAAGGAAATGGCGCGCTGGCGCGACACTTCCATGCGCGCCCGCATTCAGAAAAATCTCAATCTGTTGAGCCTGGTGGGGACGGCGCCGCCCCCGCTCGAGACGAAGGACTGGATCGGAAAACAGCGCCCTCCCGCCCTTTCCCAATTGAAGGGGAAGGTCGTGCTGCTGTTCTTCTGGGCGCACTGGTGCCCGGATTGCAAATACCAGTCCCCGATCCTCGCCCAGCTTCGCGACAAGTATGAATCGAAGGGGCTTGTGATCTACGGTCCCACCCGCTATTACGGCTACGTCGCTCGAGGCGAGGATGCGCCGCCGGAAGTGGAGAAACCCTACATCGACAGGATCCGCCACGAATTCTACTCCGGGCTGCTCGATATGCCTGTCCCCGTGAGCGAGGAAAACTTCAAGATCTATGGCGCCAGCACCATGCCGACCCTCGTCCTGCTGGATCGCCAGGGGCTCGTGCGTATGTACCACCCCGGCAAGATGACCTACGAGGAACTGGCGAACGAACTCGATAAGGTACTCTGAATACGAGATGCGATTCCACAAAGTTGCACTGGCTGCCGTTTCGCTGCTTTGCGCGGGAGCGGCCCTTCCCCAGACCTCCCCACGCGACCGGATGGTCGTGTTGATCAGCCTCGACGGATTTCCCGCATATGCGCTCGAAGATCCTAACCTGCCCGTGCCCACGCTGCGTAAGTTGATCGCGGAGGGCGCGCTGGCGCGCCGCATGACCACCGTGAACCCCACCGTGACGTGGCCGAATCATACCGCGATGGTCACCGGAGTCAGTCCGGCAAGGCACGGCGTGCTGGCCAATGGCGCGATCGTGCGCGACGGAACCGGACAACACCGCAAGGTCGAACCCTGGATCACCAAGGACAAGATGGTGCGCGCCGTCACCCTTTATGACCTGGCCCACCGTGCGGGATTGAAAACCGCGCAGGTGGATTGGGTGGCCATCCACAAGGCGCCGGGCATTACGTTCGCCTTTCCGGAGGTTCCTTCCGCCGATGGTTTGATCGAGCGCGAGATGCTCGGCAGCGGCATGGTGAGCAGCGCGGACATCGGCCAGTTCGGCAAGAAGATCATTGTCTGGCGTGACGAGGTGTGGACGAACGCCGCCGCACATATCATCCGCGCGCACAAGCCGAATCTGTTGCTGTTTCACCTGTTGACGCTCGACAGCACGCATCACACCTACGGTCCGCGGACCCTGGCGGGAACGGTGGGGATGGCGTTCCTCGACGCCCAGGTGAAGCGGGTTCTCGATGCGATTCGAGAAGCCGGAATGGCGGATAAGAGCACCGTTGTAGTGGTCTCCGACCACGGTTTCAAGTCGTACACTAAACAGATTCAGCCCGCCGTTATGCTCGAGGCGGCAGGGCTGGGCGATAAAGCGTTTGCGCTGCCCGAGGGCGGTTCCGCGCTCGTCTACTGCGAACGCGGGGACGCCGCCGCCGTGGCCAAGGTGTTCGAAAACGCCGAAGGCGTGGACCGTGTGGCGGATCCGCGGGAATACGCCGCATTGGGCCTCCCCGACCCCGACAAAGACCCGCAATCTCCCAGGGTGCTGCTGTTTGCCAAGTCAGGCTACGCGTTTGGAGGAGGACGCACGGGAGGAAACGTAGTGACCCGTCCCACCCAGGGAGGCGGGCACGGTTATGCCTCGAGCGATCCCGAAATGGATGCGATCTTCATCGCCTCGGGGTATGGAATCCGTAAGGGTACGGTGGTCGACCGCGTCCGGAACATCGACATCGCGCCGACGCTCGCGTCGCTGCTCGGAGTCCGGATGGAAAACGTGGATGGACGGGCCCTGCGCGAAATTCTGACGCAATAATCAGACTGGAGCCTTCTGCATGCCAGGGCCTGGAGCCTTCATGTTGAACAGCGTGATGCGCCGGTTGAGCGCCGCAATGCGCGGGGCGAGGTTTGCGATCGCCTGAGTGGAGACCGCCTTCTCCCGCTCCCGCAGCAACCGTTCTCGCTCCTCGTCGATGTCCTTGCTTTCCGCTATCCATGCCGGAACAAAGCCGTTGTTGCGCAGCAGGCGGTTGCCCATGCGCGCTTCCGGGGCCTCGAAGGGGTTCTCGTCGAGGTCGAGTTCCCGGCCCTTGCCGTCGATATTCTCGAGCAGCCCTTCTTCCAGCGCTTCCTGAATCTTACGTTCGGCGATCAACGCCACGATGTCCACATTGGCGAGTATATCGAAACCGCGCCTGTCTGCTCACCGTCATCATCCCCATGCTGCCCCTGCTTTTAGGCCTGGCGCTCGCGGCGCAGCAACCCGAAGTCCGCATCCGCACGACGGTTCCGCTGGTGCTGGTCCCCACTACAGTGACGGATGCAGACGGCAACCCATATGCCGGCCTCGAATCCGGAGATTTCGAACTCTATGACGGGAGCAGCCGCGTAAAGCATGAAATCGAAGTGACCAACCAGCCGCTGTCCGTGGTTCTCTGTGTGCAAACCAATCGCCAATCCGGCCCGGCGCTGGCGAAGGTCATGAAGATCGGGAGTCTCATGTTGCCGCTGGTCGCCGGAGAAGGCGGAGCGGTGGCATTGCTCGCCTATTCGGACCGCCTGGCGCTGCGCCAGGAGTTCACGGCTGATCAGACGGTGTTCACGGATGCGATTCGATCTCTCCGTCCCGGCGGTTCCGGCGCGCGGATGCTCGACGCGGTTGACCAGGCGTTGCACCTGCTCGATCAACGCGGCGGACGGTCGAGGAAGGTGATCATCGTGACAGGCGAGACCAGGGACCGGGGCTCGGAAACGAAGCTCGCCCAGGTGATCGAGGCGGCCGCGCGGAGCAATGTCACAATCTATTCCGTATCATTTTCGGTGTACTTGACCGCGTTTACCTCGCGCGGCGATGAGCGTTTCGGCAAGAAGCGCGAGGAGGACCACGAAGATACCCGCCCCAGAGTGTATGAGCCGGGAGGAGGCAGCCTGATCACCGCGCTGGTGGAACTGTCGCGGTTGGGTCAGGCGAATACGGCGGACGCGCTGGCGAAGGCGACCGGCGGAGCACGCTTCTCCTTCCTGCGGCTGAAAGCGCTCGAGGAGATGTTCCTGAAGGTGGGCGAGGATCTGCACAATCAGTATCTGTTGAGCTTCGCTCCCCCAAGCGGCGCGCCCGGTTATCACGATCTGCGCGTTGTAGTGAAGGGACATCCGGGGTTGACCGTGCGCGCGCGGCCGGGCTATTGGGCCCCTGGGCAGTAAGCGGAACTGAATTACGCCGCCGGAAACGGAGCGCGCGCGCCTCTCCTCCGCCAGGGGCGGAATGTGAGCAACGCGGCGAGGAACGCGATCGTTCCCGGAAGCACCAGCAGCAGCGCCCCCCAATCGAGCGAATAACCGCCGGTGGCGGCGTTGTACTGGAAGCAGCGGAAGGATGTCTTATCCGCCAGCGGATAGGAGGGCACAAATCCTCCATCCAGATCGCGCAGCACGGAGCCGAGCGATTCCGCCGTGATGCGCCCTCCCGCGAACAGACGCACCAGGCGGCCATTCTTCACGGCCAGCAACACCGCGGGATGATCAAACTGGCGCTTTTCACCATCCCAGCGGAACCAGAATCCGGTCGCCTCCGCCAGACGCCTGACACTCTCCTCGGCCGCCGTCGCAAAGATCCAGTCTTCGTCCGCGCCCGCTCCGATGCCGGACGCGGCAGCCTTCATGTCCGATACCGTGTCGCGTGAATCGAAACTGAGAACAAGAACCCTATAGCCCGATGGTGGTTTCGCCGCCAACTCCGTTGCCGCGCGAAGCGAGCGCAGAAACGGATAGCAGACGCCGGCGCAGCGGGTGAACACCATGGTGATCAGCAGCGGACGGTCCCGCCACAATCCGGACAGCGGCGTCGCGGGCTTTCCCACCGGTTGTACCGCGATGTCCGGCACGGAATGGTAGAGGTACAGATCCTCATTGGGAGGCTGATTGGGGCTGACCTCCGATTGCCCCCATAAGCTGGCCAGGCCGGCCGCCAGGCACGCCGCAATGCGCGCGCTGGTCATGAAGCGTTCCTGCAATCCGCGAACGCCCGCAGGCAACGCGCCGCCACGCGCGACAGATAGACGGCTAGCGTGCCGAACAGCACCACCACGAAAGCCGCCGCCACGCGCGCCTGGATCACGCCTTGCAGCGTCTCCTCGGGATAGGTGGCAAAACGCCGCGGAACACTGGTCGCGCCTCCGTAGTAGAACATCGCCAGAAATCCGTAGCCGCCGGCGAGCAGCAGGACCAGGGTCCACCCGGCGGCGCGCACATCCGTGTCCGGCCTGGTCAGTTCCCGGCTTAGGTGATCGAAGAACGCGAGAACCATCAACACGACACCCATCAAATAGTAAGTATGGAAGTGAGCCGGAACCCAAAGAGTGTTATGGAAAACGGAGTTCACCGCCACCGTCGCGTCGATAACCGCCGCTATACCTCCGATCACCCAGCCGAGAACGCCGCAGACCAGGAGTCTCGACGCCATCGTCCAGCGAAACCCGGACCGGTAGATGAGAGCGAGCACGCCGAAAATGGTGACCGCGGCCGCGGGCAGGGACAGAAAATAGGAAGCGGTCTGGCCCGCCACCTGCACCCAGCGCGGCTGCGCGAAATCCATATACAGGTGGTGGAGGTAAGCAAACAACACCAGCAGCAGGACGGCGTTCCATGCGATCGCAACCAGCTTCGATGTCTTCCACGGCCGGCCCGCGAACGCCGGCAGCATTTCATAGAGGATTGCCACTCCCAGATAGAGAGTGATGTTGACGATAATGTGCCCGAACAGGAACGTGAGGTTTTTCATCAACAGCGCATCCACTCTCGCGCGGCCGGACCAATGCAGAAGGAACAACAGCAGAACAAGCGCCGCTGCCACCAGGGCCGCCGTGACCACCACCAGGCTAACCGTGGTGATCAGCACCAGCGGCGGAACCTCCGGCTCCTTCGCTCCGCGCAGGATATGCCACCCCAGCGCCACCGAAAGCGAGTAGCGCCGCGCGATGGCGCGAAGCAGATCGAGCACCCAGATAAGCCAGAAAACGGCAAGAATCGCCAAACCCGCGAAGAACACCGCGGTTGCCCACGGAAGCCAGACTCCGTTCGGATAGAGCGGCAAGGGGAACAGGAAATACCAGCCCACCCCGAACTTGCCCAACAGCGTGCTGATGGCGATCAGGACCACGCCGGCCACGCTGCCGCCCATGGCAAGTTCGCTGGCCGTGGAACTTGGCTGTACGTAACGGGCCAGCAGGTAATGCACTCCGGCCATGCTGCCCAGAAACCACGCTCCAACCATGATTATGGCGTGAAGCGTGAGCGAGGAATAGAACCATACAGGCTCCACCGCCGGAAAAGCGTTGCCTTGAAACAAGCGAAGAAACAATCCGAGTAGGGTGGATACGAGAAACAGCGCCATGGCCGTAAGCGCCCAAAGCATTGTGTTTCTGCGTAGGCGGAGCGTGCCGGCGTCTGCTGCAAGGGTGGAAGGTGGCATAGGTCAGTCCTTGTCCGCCGGAATAACCTCGAAGACACCCCGCATGCTGTGGTGCTCCATCCCGCACAGTTCCATGCACAGCACCGGGTAGCGTCCGGGGTTCCGCAATCGCAACCGCAGGCGGTTGACATAGCCCGGCATGGCCTGCGTCTGCGCGAGCAGGGTTCCACCGGGACTGTACACTCCAAACCCATGGTTGACGTCGAGACTGGTAACGCGGAACTCCACCAGGCGGTTGGCGGGGATGCGCACGGCCGGTCCCTGGCTCGCCGCCTCCCACTGCGCGTCATTGGCGATTGGCGCTTCCGAAAGCCCGAAGGCGAACTGTTTCGCGGCTACGAAGACCACTTTGTCCGGAATTTCAGACCCCCGCGGGTAGGGGAAGTGAGGAAGAGTGAGAGCGAGAGCGGCCACCAGCAGCAGCGTGCAGGTGATTGCGAAACGCCCCCGGAGTTTCGAGACGGCCTCCGGGTTCAGCGGCTTCCTGTTGCCGGTGTTTCGCATCACCCAGTGGAAGGTGGCGGTTGCGGCGATGGTAATGATGAGGAACGCAAAAAGAGCTTTATATTGAGGAATCATCGGTTGGCTCGATGCACTTTTCCATCCTCTACCTTCCCGTGACGCGCGGTCAAGATGAGTCGCGCCGTTACCCCAGTTTGACAACCTTGCCCATCAGACCCTGCGGCGAAACCGTCATCTCGATCAGATTCGACGCGTCGCTCGCGTCTTCCATGAAGAAGCTCTGCACCGGGCCGAAAAGCTGCGTGATCTCGTGCGGCGTGCAGGAAGGGAGCAGGTACTGCAGCAGGCGCGGATCGTAGTAGCGGAAGAAAAACCGCTTGCCTTCCTCCGTCTGCATGATCAGGAACTGCCGCAAATGCTGCCGCACCTCGCCGAAGGGATGGTTGCAGGTGAAGAAGAGCGTCCAGTGCTTGCCCCATCCTTCGGCCACCAGCCTCGGGAGCAGCGGCGACGTCGCCGGCAGGTAGACGAGATAGACTCCCGGGGGCATCTGGTCGCCGAGTGTCAGACCTTCGGAAAGAAACTGGTAGACTTCGCCCGACGCGATAAGCAGATGGGGGACGCGTTCCTCGATGTTGGAATTGAGGATCGCATAGAGCGGCGCGGGACGCAATTGCAGGAACTTGACGGCGGCCTGCTGCACCGCGGTCAGAGCCGAGACCTCCACCTTCGGCGGCGCCGCCATGGCCTGCAACTCCTCCATCTTGGGAGCCGCGAACAGAACCGTGGAAGTGCGGTGCTGCTCTTCCGGAGCCGGCGGCGCTTCCTCGAGATGAATCTTGAACCGTGTCTGCCCGGCCGCCAACTGGTCGCCATTCGCTAGCGCGTGGTTCAAAATCTTGTTTCCGTTCACCCAGGTGCCGTTGCTGCTGTTGCAGTCCTTCACCGTCGCCCCGGTTTCCGTGCACTCGATCTGGAAATGGAGGCCGGAAAGAAAGCTATCGTGCGGAAGCATCAGTTGGGACTTTGCCGTCCGGCCAACGGACACAGACTGGCCTGGATTCAGCTCCACGATGCGGCCCAATAAGGGGCCATCCAAGATTTCCAGGACGACTCGCATGGATCTTATTCTCTCATCGGGATTCGATAATTTCGATTGTCTGGCTCGTCTTTGGGGATGCAATCCGCTGCGCCGCGCCGCTCGGCCAGGCGACCTCCACCTCGCTCACGCGGGTATCCTGCCCGAGGCCGAACGTGAGGACGAGTTCGCTCTGCGAACAGTAACTCGATCCGCTGTGCACCGTCCGCGACTGGACGCCCGCGGGAGTCTTCACACGCACCACCGCCCCGATTCCGCCGCGGTTCGACTTCGTCCCCGTAAGCTTCACCCGCAGCCAGTGGTTCCGGCTTCCTCCATCGTTGCGCAGCAGCACGGCGGGACCCGCGTTGCCGGTGATGAGGATATCCAGGTCGCCGTCATGGTCGATGTCCGCGTAGGCGGCTCCCCGGCCCACCATGGGCCTCGAAAAATCAGGGCCGGCGCTGTTTGAGACATCCGCGAACTGCCCTTTCCCCATATTGCGGAACAGCAGCGGGGGCTGGCGGTACTTTACCTTCGGCTGCACGCGCTCGATCTCCGGGTCGAGGTGGCCGTTGGCGCAGAAGATATCGAGACGGCCGTCGAGGTCGAAATCAAAAAAGAAGGCGCCGAAGGTAAGGCTGAGCAGGCTAGACCGTCCCACCGTCGAGCGGGGCGCTTCATCCACGAACAACCCGTTGCCCTCGTTGTGGTACAAGCCGAGCATCTGGTTCGAGAAGTTGCCCACCAGCAGGTGCTGGCGCCCGGAGCCATCGTAGTCCGCCGCGTCCGTGCCCATCGCGCCGCGGGCGACTCCGTCCTCGCCGAAAGCGACGCCCGCCGTCAATCCCGTTTCGGTGAACGTCCCATTGCGATTGTTCCGGTAGAGCTTGTTCGGTTGTGTGTCGTTGGCGAGGAAGAGGTCAGGCCAGCCGTCGGAATCGAGGTCCATGACGGCGATGCCGAGCGACTTGCTGCTGGGATCGGCGATGCCGGCCTTCCGGCTGGCATCTTCGAACCTGCCGTTGCCGAGATTGTGAAACAGCTTCGAGGCGACGCCCTTGTAGGACTCCGGCGTGCAATAGGATTTCGACGCCCCATCGAGCGAGCACCACAGGTCCTGCTTCGGACTCCACTGCACGTAATTGGCCACGGCCAGGTCGATCTTTCCGTCGCGGTCGTAATCGAACCACGCGGCGCTGGTTCCAAAGCCGGTATTGCTGATCCCCGACGCCTTGGTAACGTCACGAAACTTTCCGTTGCCTTCGTTGTGGAAGAGACGGTCCCCCTCGAGCGCCGTAATATAGACATCATCCCGGCCGTCGTTATCGTAATCGCCGGCGGCGGCTCCCATGCCGTACATTTCCACATCGAGGCCGCTGCCCGCGGTGACGTCGGCAAACGTGCCGTTGCGGTTGTTGCGGTACAGCTTGTGCGTCGTCCTCGGAGACCTGGCCGTCCAGCCCTTCCCGTTGATCAGCAGGATGTCCTGCCACCCGTCTCCGTCCACATCGAGAAAAGCGCAACCCGCGCCGAGAGTTTCCGGCAGCCATTTCTTTCCCGAATTTCCGTTGTTATGCACAAACCGGATGCCCGCCTGCCGCGTGATGTCCGTGAACTTCACCTGGGCGTTCAACAGGCAGGCGGAAAAGAAAAAACAGACCGCCGGCCTCATGTTCCGGACACCTTCAGGGGCACGCTCTCGTGATCGTGAATCATCTGCCTCTCGTTGTTGTCCTCGGGGTTCAACTGGCGGGGCTTTTCCGTGATGGCCTGGGAGGCTTCGTCGGCTTTGAATCGCCGGAACAGCTTCGCGTGGAGCTCCGCCTTTGCCGCATCATTCAAGCCACGGTAACACAGCATCAGGCTGTAGTGCGCCTGCAGGTCTTCGGGATCGATGCGCAGCACTCCTTCAAGAGCCCGCACCGCTTCTCTATACTGCCGCTTGAGAAAATACAGCCGGCCCAGTTGGTTCAACACCACGCGGTCCTCCGGATACTGCGCGGCGGCTTCCTTCAGGTGTGCAATGGCCGCGTCATAATTGCCATCGGATTTTTCCACCATGGCCTGGAAGAAATGGACGCGAGCGAGCTTGGAATTGAGCGAGAAGGCCTTCTTCAGAAGCGGCTTCGCCGCTTCGGTTTCGCCCTCCCGAATCAGCGCGCGAGCCACGTTGAGGGGGCCGTCCGCGTAGTCCGGCTTGGCCTCCATAACCTTCCGGAACGCATACTCGGCGCCCTTGAGGTCGCCCTGTAGCAGCATGCCGATGCCCCAGTCGTTCCATCGCTCGTAGTCCTCGCCCCGGACCACCTGCTTCCATTCCGTCTTCTCCCCGCGGGCCGCGAGATCCAGTTTCGCCTCCGCCCTCGCCAGGACGGTGATCGGCAGGCCGGGAATGCGGTCTTTGATCTTTCCGGAAACATTCGAGGGAATATTCGCCGGCTCGAAGGAGAACACTCTGCTGTCGTGTTCCGAATTGACAAGCCCGGCATCCTGCCCCGGCTTCGGTTCACCCGCGTAGGCGAACTGCGTGTAATACCAGGAGAACTTGCGGTAGTTCAATTTCGCCTTCAGCGTGATCGGGCCCTTGGCGTCCTTCGGAATATCGACGCGGAAATGCGCCGTATCGGCCGCCCCCGGCGGGATCATGCGGACGTAAAGCAGGCTGCGCGTCTGCCAGGCATTGCGCTTATTGATGGGGTTGCCGCTCCCGTCAAGTTGCAGCGAGCGGTAAAAGTGGGCGCCCTTTTCCACCGGCCCGCGGCCCTCGTTCTCAACACTGCCGCTCTCGAAGATCCGCCGCCCGGTGGCGTCGTTGCCCTCGAGTTCCAGCCAGATATCAAAGGCGTCGACAGTGCCCCCGGGAAAGAAATGGCCGATCAGTTTCGTACGTACAACAACATCGACACGCACGGTCTCCCCTGGCTGAAACTTCACCCCCGCTTTATCGAGCGGAGCCGCCACCCGGCCCACTTCCCGCAGAACGGCGGCTCCACTGGTCTCCGCTTCCTCACCCACCGCGAAGGTAGTCAACGCCGCCGGCGCGGCGTCGCTGGCGCGCCGGACCATCTGCATCTCCCGCGAGGCTTCCACCGGGCTGGCCGAGAAGATGTCCACGGTGATGAAGCCCGATTCGAGGAACTTCCTGGTCACCGCTAACTGCTCCTCGTCTTCATTGACGTAGGGCACGGCGGTGTTGGCGCCGGGAAAACGGTGATTATGCACCATGCCGTTGCGATTGCCCGGATCGTTCGATCTCACTTCCGGCATGTGGCAGTTCGTGCAGGTGAGGCTCTTCGGCGGATAGTAGAAGGAGCGCGCCCCGCGGCCGGAAACGCCGCTCGCCTGCCAGTTGTCGTAATCGTTGAATCCGCGCACCCAGCGGTAGTTGTTCACCGGCACGTCCAGGTGAACCTTGTGGCAGGCGGCGCAGAATTCGGCCGAATCGCGGTGCAAAGGCTTGAGGAAGGTGCGGCGGTGCGGTTCCGGGTTGAGATAGGTGACAAACTTTTCAAACTGCTGGATATAAGGATTCCTGCTCGCCGCTATCTTGTGCAGCCAGTTGTAGTCGAGTGTGAAGGCTGCATTCCCCATCGTGTTGTGCACCTTCACGATCGAGTGGCAGGAAACACAGGAAAGGCCGATATGCGCCTCGGGGGTGTCGATCTGATCCTTCACCGGCTTCTCCCACCGGCCGTTGAACAGAAGCGCGTGGTCGTGGCAGCCCGCGCACCAGCGGCTCTGCCGGGTGCTCCCCTGAACTGACTGCATGTACTCGATCGACTTGCGGTAGAACTGATTATTGAAGCTGGCGAAATGGTGCATCGACCCCTTCCACTGCTCATAAACGTCCTTGTGGCAGGAGCCGCAGTGCTCGGAATCCATGAAGTAACTCGAGGGAACCAATCCGGCGTTGGTGCGCGCGGAAGACGGCCAGAAATGGCCGCCGGGACCTTCGCCCTCGCCCTCCATGGTGACGGGAGCCACGCCTGTATTCACCGGTCCCGGGTCGCGCCGCGGCGTAAAACGCGAGCCCGCGGCAAGCGCTAGAATCACCAGGCACAACGGTATGGCGCGGCCGCGATGCGGCGCCTGCTTCCTCAGCGCGAACCACAGCCACAACATCGCCGCGAACCCGAGTACGGCGTGGGCATAGAGCCACCAGCGTTGATCGATGGTGGCGCCACGCACCATGAGGTACAGGCCGGTGAGCGCCGCGCCGCTGAATCGCAGCGTTGCCTCCCGGGAGCGCCACAGCACGGCGATAAACGCCACGCCGAGCACGAGATGAAGCAGCACGTTCGCCACATAGAAGATCGTGGCCGAGGGAAACGCGGCGACATAAGCCACGTTGAGCAGCAATAGGACGGTGAGAACTGGAAGCCGGTGTGAGTTCATGGCGTCATCGATCGTAACAGCCGTAGCGCGGGGCGTGTATTGTAGGATTCCCGGTAAGAGTTGTGGGCCGCGTCCTCTGGATAGCGCTGCGGCGCGCCGTAAGGGTACCGCGTCATGCCGTGGAAGGGCAGCGGCTCCACGGATTGAGAGAACGCGGTGTTCGCGTCGCCATCCTTCGCCCATCCATCCACGTAGAGGAGAAAATCGCGCTTCCATCCCTCCCGCGGCGGCGCGGGCGCGGAAAATCGGACACGCAACTCATCCCCGGAGCCCATAATGACAAACATATCATCCACGCTCTCAATCAGCATCTTCACATCGCCGTAGCGCGTGTAGCGCCCGGGCGTGGGATTCCAGGAAGAGGTGGCGCTCGCCGGGCTATATGAGAACCTCTCCGGCTCGAGCCGTTCCGGATGGATGAGGGGTTTCGAAAACCCGTGGAAGCCGAGATCCGCCTGGACGGCGGAGAGCCGCGTCATCTGAATGCGCGGCCGCGCGGTCTGCACGCCGAGAAAGATTTCGTCCCAATAGACGCACAGGTTGGTGACAATCCGGATTTCGCGCGACGGGGATAGGAACTTACCCGAAAGATCCACGGCGATGGTCTTCGTCTTGCCGGAAGGAATCCCCATGTCCTCGATGACCGTGCGCCATTCGCCCTTGCCGTCGCGGACTTGCAGGTAGGGTGGGGTGAGCGCTTTGCCGGGTTCCTGTGACTGCTTGAGGAATGTGCTCCCGTCGGCCCAATCCACCCACCCGGTCAGGACCAGGAAGGCCCCTTGATTGGGAGCGGATGGTCCGAAATCAACCTCGAGGGCGTGTGTCTCCGCGGTGTTCAACATTGTCCGGCGGAAGGTATCCGCGTAGACCCCGTCGAGCGAACGCACGCGGGCGAGCACATCCGTTCCCCTGCCGTCCCGCGCGCTTCGAGGGCCAAGGCGACGGCCGGTTTGATAGAGCCGGAAATCGGCGTACGGCGGCGATTTCCACTTGTCGTTCGAATAGACTGCCCTGTTCGCCGGATGGTCTACCGCAATCAGCTTCAGGTGGTCGAGATAGGTGACCTCGCCCAGCTCCTCCGTGATGCGCAGATCATAGTGGCCATCGCGAACCTGAAGCGCCTCTCCGGGAATGAAAACGTACTCGTCGTGATCGGTCGGAAAATATCCGCCGCCGGAACTCGCGCCCAGGGGAGCGCCGCCCAGCGCGTCGGTGAGGAACGAAAATTCACGCCCGTTCCAGGTATAGATCATGGGGCAACTGCCCGAGAGCCGCTGCGCTTCCTTATATTCCGCGATCCGGCCCGCGGCCTGCCTGGGTTCGTTCTGGATGAGGCCGTTCGGCCACGTAATGCGTACCGTATCGATGAGCGGATACCCGCGCAGGCCGAACTGCAGCGGATATCCTTCATATAGCTTCTTCTGGTAGCGGCGCCCCGCTTTGATCTCCACCTCGGAGCCGCTCCCGAGCTTCAGGTTTTTCACGCCGTCGAGTTTCACGCTGAACCAGCGGTTCTTCACCGGCGTCGCATTCTCGTGCAGCCAGGTTCCCGATTCATCGGCCGAGATGGCATCGGCCCGGCCATCCGCGTTGAAATCGGCGATTGCGAGCGGTGTGCCGAGACCTTCCATCTTCCGCGCGGCGCCGATGAGCGGGTGAACCTGGCCGCCGCCACACAGTTCGGTCACCCCGAGATTGTTGAAGTCGCAGAAGGTGGCATCGGCGGGCGCGGGCGCGGCCTGCTCCTTCCACAAGCCATGCTGGTTGGCCAGAAGGTGGAGCTTTCCTCCCGCCGTGAAGGCGAGGTCGAACGCGCCGTCGTGGTTCCAATCCCACACCAGCGGGCGCGCCGCGCCGGCTGGGATCAGCGGCATCGGAACCGCTTCGAACTTGCCCGCCAACCGGTCGCGATAGAGAACCGCGGTCCTGTCCCGGTAAGTAATCAGGATATCGTTCGACTTGCTGTCGGGAATCATGCGGAAGCTAACCCCGTCCACTGCCTCCCCTTTGACGAACGGCAGATCGGCGGTGCGGTCCACGAACCCGGCGCTGCCCTGGTTGCGCAGGAGCACCGTCTTCCCGCCAAGCAGGAGCAGATCGAGATCGTAATCGTGATCGTAATCGGTCCAGATGGCCTTCGCGAATGCTCCTTCGGCCAGCGCATGCGGAGCCCTCACGAGTGAACCCTTGCGATTCCACAACAACTCCGCCCCGCCGCCCGTCAACATGCAAAGGTCGGCGTAGCCGTCATTATCGGCGTCCCCGGCGAAGAACGCCCGCCCCGAATCGAGCAGCGGAGAGGGCACGGGAGCGGAGCCGCCGCGATACAACCGGCCGCCCGTCGAACTCCACACCAGCACATCGGCGCGCTCGTCGTTATCGAAGCTCCAGACCAGAGCCTTGGCCCCGGCAACGCCCGGACCGATTCTTCGCTTTGTGAATCGGGGAGGCGTGGAAACGGCGGCGTCGAAGGCCGATAGGGACGGATCAATGGGATCGTAGATTTCGGCGTACTCGTTCCATTCCATGTCCTCGCTATTCCCCGATGTCTCCTGCGCCTTCTTGAGAGCCTGGAATTGCGCCAGTTGCTTCATTGCTTCCTCGCGCTTCCCCGCAAGACGGTATGCGTTGTAGAGCTGAAAGTGCGGCGCGGCGAGGCTGGGGTTCAACCGCGCGGCTCTTTCGAAGCGCTCCATGGCGGCCGCCGGCTTCTCCTGAAGCTTGTAGAGAACGCCCAGGTTGTACTGGGTAACCGCATCGTCCGGAACCAGTTGCCCCATGCGCTCGAACATGGCGGTGGCCTGTTCCATCTCGCCGGCTTTCTTGTAGGCAATGCCGAGATTGAACCACGTGTGCGGCAGCTTGGGATCCTGCCGCTGCGCCTTCTTGAGTTCGGCGATCCCCTCTTCCGTTCTGCCCGCGCGCAGCAGCGCTAACCCGTAGTTGAGCGCCTCGCGGGTGGAATTGGGAGCAAGGTCCAGCGCTTTCTTGAATTCAGCCACCGCCTGCGCTTGCGTGGCCGGATTCTCATAGAAGGCTTTCCCCAGGTTCCGGTATTGCCAGAGGAGATCTTCCCTGTTTGGCGCGGCCGCAACCAACCCCAGTACGGCCGCCGCCACGGCGAGCGGCGTGGCCGGCTTTCTGCGCATCATTCTATCCCTAACAGGCGCAGCCCTCCGCGCACAACCGGGTCCCGGCGAAACTCCACCTCGTCCCCCTTGGCCACACCCGCCGCCTGATTGAGGATTTCCTGCTTCAGACGGGAAGTGATCCAATCCCTTTCGCGCGACCACTCGCTCAAACTCGGCTGGATCTTGCTTTCCGAAAGAAACACTTTCAAATCGTCGAGCATCGCCGGGGCGACGTCGAAATCCTCGCCCGCTTTGTTCTTCAGCAGGTAGCTGGTGGCATAGGTTGTGAGAATGCCCGTGGCGTCAACAACGGCGCGGAAACGGCTTACCGGTTCCGGGTAGATGACTTCATCGGGCTGAATACCGCCGCCTCCTCTCACGATGCGCCCTTTGTCCGTTCTGTATTCCGGCTGCTTTGCGCGCGTCACCTCATCGAGTTGGCCCCCCGTGAGAGGATGCTGAATGGAACGGCCGCTGGGGGTGTAGTAATAGGCGGTGGTGAGCGCCAGACCCGTGGAAGAGGAGAGCGGATACACACCCTGCACCAGGCCCTTGCCGAAACTCGGCTCCCCCACCACAACGCCCCGGTCGTGGTCCTGAATCGCTCCGGCGACGATCTCCGAAGCGCTCGCCGTGCGGCCGTTGATGAGCACGGCCAGTTGGAAACTGTAGGGCTTCGCCTTGCCGGACACCTTCACCTCCTCGGTCTCCTTCGAGCGGCCGCGGATGGTGAGAATCTTCGTTCCGGGCTTGAGAAAGAGGCTGTTGACGTCGAGCGCGGCGGGCAGGATTCCACCCGGATTGTTGCGCAGATCGAGAACCAGCGCCTTCAGTTTGTCTCCCCCCAGCTTCTCGATCGCCTGCTGAAGCTGCGGCCCGGTCTCCGCCTCGAAACTGGTGATGCGCACGAACCCCACGCCCGGCTTGAGAAGAAACGCGCGGTCGACAGCCGGAGATTCGACTTCTTCCGGCGTCAGCACGAACGACAGCAGACGGGCATTTCCCGCGCGCCTCACATCGACCCGCGCCTGCTGCTGCCGTGACTCGGTGAGCAACTGCACCAGTTGATTCATATCGAGGCTCGAGAGGGGAATGTTGTTGATGGCGACAATTTCATCGCCTGCCATGATCCCCGATTTCGCCGACGGAGTCCCCGGCAGCGTCTGCAGAAAGATGACACGTCCCGGAAGCACCGACACGACGCTGCCGAACCCCTTCTTCGTGCTTTTCTCGAGTTCCTTGAGCTGTTCGAACTGCCCCGGATCAAAAAAGATGGAATGCGGATCGAGGCGCCGCAGCATGCCGGGAATCGCGCCCTGATAGATGGCCTGCTCCGGGTTCACCGGATCGGCCGCATTCTCGTCCGCCGCCACGTAGACATCGATGAACTTCTTCAGAAGATGGTCGAGTTCGCTGACGTCGGCCGCGAAAAACAGAAGCAGCGCTGGAAGCAGCGTTGGCATCACAGGGAATACCGCAGATTCTTTCGGGCCTCATGCCGGGCCAATGCAAGTTCGATCAGTTTGTCCACCAGCTTGGGCATGGGAACCCCGCTGTGCTCCCACATCTTGGGAAACATGCTGATCGAGGTGAAGCCGGGAATGGTGTTGATCTCGTTCAGATAGAGTTTGCCGGTGGCCGCCTCCTGGAGAAAATCCACTCGCGCCATGCCTTCGCACTGCACGGCTTTGTAGGCTTCCACCGCGATTCGCCGCAGTTCTTCCGTGTCCGCCGCGGACAGATCCGCGGGAATGACGCATTCCGCCTTGTCGAGCAGGTACTTATCCTCGTAATCGTAGAACTCTTTGGAAGGCAGGATCTCGCAGGGCAGGGAAGCTTCCGGCTCCTCGTTGCCGAGGACGGCGCACTCGAGTTCTTTTCCCACAATGGCGCGCTCCACGATCACCTTGCGGTCAAACCGCGCCGCCAGTTCGAGCGCCGCCGCGAGTTCGCCCGGATTCGAGGCTTTCGATATGCCGACGCTCGACCCCAGATTGGCCGGCTTCACGAACATGGGATAGGAGAAATGTTGCGGCGGCAGCGCCGGGTCCGGCTTGCCCGGCGGCATCACTACGTACTCCACCACGGGAAGACCACGCTCCCGGCATAGACGTTTCATCGCGTCCTTATCCATCGCGGCCGCCGAGGCGAACACGCCCGCCCCCACGTAGGGCAGCCCGGCCAGTTCCAGCAACCCCTGCACCGTGCCGTCCTCGCCGAAAGTGCCGTGCAGAATGGGGAACGCCACGTCGATGTGAGCATTCGCGCCGGGCTCAGGCTGAATGGGCTTCGGAGACCAACGTCCCTCCTTTGAAATGAGGTAGTGCAGGATGTGATACCGATCCGGATCGAGCGCTTCAATAATGGACTTGGCGGAGCGCAGCGAGATCTCGTGCTCGCCGCTCCTTCCCCCGTAGATGACAGCCACGCGTAATTTCACAGAATCCTCTTCCCCAGTGCGGACATCGTCAACTCCACCGCCAGCTCGGCGGTCCGGTTCCGTTCGTCGATCACCGGGTTTACCTCCACCATCTCCATCGAGAGCATGTGCCCGGAGTCATTGACAATCTCCATCGCGAGATGGGCTTCGCGGTAGGTGATGCCGCCGCGCACGGGAGTGCCGACTCCGGGCGCAATCTGCGGGTCGACCGCATCCATGTCGAAGGACAGATGAAAACCTTCCGTCCCCGCGCAGGCGATCTCGATGGCTTCCTTCATCACCGCGCGCAACCCGCGTTCGTCGATGTCCCGCATGGTGAACGCGTGCACGCCGGACTGTTTCACGTGCGGCTTCTCGAGCTGGTCCACGTCGCGTATCCCCACCAGCACCACGTTGCGCGCGTCCGCCTTCGGATCGTATCCGTAAATCCTCGTCAACTCCGCCGGACCGTATCCGATGATGCACGCAAGCGGCATGCCGTGTACATTTCCGCTGGGAGATGTCTCCGGCGTATTCATGTCCGCGTGGGCATCGATCCACAACACCCCGATGGATTTCTTCTTCTTCCGGTAATGACGCGACAAGCCGGAAACCGTTCCGACGGCGACGGAATGATCGCCGCCCAGCACCAGCGGCATCTTTCCGGCCGCGAGAACTTTCTCCACCATGGCCGCCAGGCGCCTGCACGTGAACGCGATCTCATGCAGATAGCGGGCCGTCGATTCACCCGTGGGAATGCTTTCCGCCTGTTTCACTTCCACGTTTCCCAGGTCTTCCACCTCGTAGCCGAGACCCGCGATGCGTGAGCCGAGATTCGCCACACGGATGGCGGAAGGGCCCATATCGACGCCGCGGCGTCCGGCGCCGAGGTCGAGAGGCGCGCCAATAACAGCGATATGTGAGCGGCGCATCAGGTCTTAGTGTACCGGATGGCCACAGCCGGCCAACATCATTCACGAACGGAATACCCTCACTCCGAAGGGCTCGAACAACTCCCTGTGCCGCCATCCGCCGGACCGCATGGTGACTTCCACCGGATTCCTGTCCGCGTTCACCGCTATCAGCACGCTGCCCTTCCCGGACGGCTTGCACACCCACTCGATGCCGCGATCGAGGCTGTGGCCGGTGTCGTGGTACTCGATTTGAACATCGGCCCGCAAAGGCCGCTCCGCCAGCTCCCGGGAAAGCCCCGTCAGCTCCCGCGCAACCGCCGCGATGCTTTCCCACAACCCCGCTCCCTCCGGCGTGGTGTGAAGGCCCCACCACAGCAGTCCGGCCGCGCCATGAACAATCGCCTGGAAGGCCATGAACCTCGTCTCCGCCGGCGACGGGTAGCGGATCATTTTCGGATCGCGGTCCTTCTCCCGCAACATCTCCCAGGCAAACCCCTGCAGCACCATCCACACGCCCCGCCCCGGGCCCGCCACCTGCCGCATCTTGTCCGTGTACGAACCCACCTGTGAAATTGTGGAATTGAGAAAATCCCCCTGCCGCCCGTCCGGCCAAAGCGCGTACAATTCGCGAATTCCGTGCGGAACGACGGGGTAAATATCCGTCGCGATAAGATCGCCGCCGGGGTTATAGCGCGCCAGCGTGCTGGCGAGGTTCGTGGGCGCATGGTTCAGGTACACCGGCCGCGCCGCATCCACCGACTTGATCAGCCGGTACGTCTCCCGGATAACCTCCGGCGGCACGCGAAACTCTTTCGGCTTCTTCCAGACGAACGAAGGCTCGTCCTCGGTTTCCCAAAACAGAACTTCCGGAGACTGTTTCCACCGCCCGATAAACTTCCTGATCCTCGTCTCGTCCCGCGGCCCGCGCTTCGAGCCGGCCGTGAGCCACACATGCATCTTGTGAGCGCGCGCCTGAGCCAGTTGGTCCGGCTTCGCGTCCGCATGAACCACATGGAATCCGGCTTCCGCCGCCCGCCGCCAGGCGTCCGGACCTCGAGGCAGTTGATACAGCCCGAGAACAAAAGTCCGTCTCCCATCGACCAACAGCATCCCGTCGCTATCGACCCGCGCCGTCTCTCCGGCGAAAGCCGCGAGCGCGCCGCCAAGAAACGTTCTGCGCCTCATGGAGCGGGCTCCACCGTGATTGTCTTCCACACGATTGCCGTCCGCCCCTCCACATCCACCGTCGATGCCCGCAGACGGTACGAGCCCGGCCGCGCCAGCGAAAACCGGACCTCGACGGTTCCACCCCCTTTATCCATCACCACCTTCGGCTTGCGTTGTTCGGGCACGAGCACGAGCTGATCCTGTTCCTCGGGGCCATACAACTCCCAGGCCACCATGGCGTTGTGATAGACCCCTTCATTGTCCGCCCCGTAGGTGTAGTAAACAGCCGCCGAGGTCTCCTCGACCAGGGCGCGCGCCGTTACCCGCGTGACGCCGCTTGCCGCGCTCGAAGTAAGCGTCACGGTCAGCTTGGGCGGCGCTCCGCCGGTTCTCGGTGGAGTTCTCGCGCGATCGAAAACAGTCACCTTCCCGCCCTCTCGCGCCTCCACCTTCCCATCCTCTCGAATGCGGACAATTTCCGCGTAACCGCTGGCCGGAGCCCCTGGCAAGTCCCACAACAGATCGTAGGACGCCCCCAGCTTGAAACACCGCTCGATCTCCGTGAAGAAGTTGCTCATCACCGTGCGATACGGAATGCCGTACGCGTTCTTCCGTTCCAGGTTCAGCTCCCCAACGCCCCACATGTTGCCCTTGCCGGTCTGCACATGACCCAGATCGTAGCCTGGCGGCAGCAGGATTGCCGTCCGCGCCGCCATCCGCTGCCGCGCCGGATCCGGTCGCGGATGAGACCGCGCATAGTCGCTCAGATGGCGGGAGAGCGTCAGCACCTCTCCGAACGGCACACAGGCAAGTTGATGGTTGTCCCAGAAAAAGAAACGCGTGGCGCCCAAATCATAGGCGTGCGTCAGCCACCAGGGCGCGTCGGCGCGCTCGAAAGCTCCGTAAATGCTCGTGCCCCACTGCTTCCCCGTCAGCCGCGCGGCCCCTCGAAGAAAGCCGAAGATGATGTCCGCCAGCGCCTTCGGATCGCCGGGCGGCAGTTGGACGCCGTAGGTCATATCCATTTCGGGCAGCGTCCGCCGGGTGCCGATGCGGTCGGGCGGCTCGAAAACCATCGCGTCGGGCACGCGCGGATCGCGCGACAGTTGATAGGCCGCCGTACTCACCATCGTCTCCCAGCTATAGAGATTCGTCTGCTCGAAATCGAGATCGCCCAAATCCACATCCGGCCGCGCGCGAAGGCCGTTGATCAGCGACCGCGGCGCGCCCTCCCGCAACGCATGCTCGAAATATCTCCGGAACTCCTCGAACATTGCCGCCGGCGTAATCGACTTGCGAAACGCCTCATCCCTGGCGAAGCGCGGCCGCACGGCGTGATCTCGCGTCCCCACCGCCGGCTCATCGAGGAAGAGCGCCGGCCCCAGGTACTGGCTGCGGTAGAGCGATTCCGGGAAGGGGAGGCTGTTGCCTGCCCCCCAGTAGTACAATCCGAGTTCGTCCGCCCATCGCGCCTGTTCCGCGTCCACGCGGACGCAGGTGATTCCGGCATCCCGCATGCGGCGGTAATCCTCTCGCGCGAGCCGGACCAGTTCGTAGTCAGATCCGTCATAACGGCGCGTCTCGTCCTTCTGCCGGGTGTTGCTCGCCTGGCCGATCAGAAGGTCCGGCAGTGTCACCACCTCCGCCGCCGGAGCCGCAACCGGATCCCGCTGCTCGATGGATTCGCGCTCGTAGCGGTGGCCGAGATAGTGGACCCCCCGCGGAAACGTGAGCGCCGGCGTGGGCAGCATCCCCCAGTCGCCCTGCGAAGGAAGCACGGCGCGGCCGTCGAGCGCATTGCGATATTCCCGCGGCTTGCCACCGCGCCCCTCCTGGAACAGATAACGGTCCGTGCGGGCGCGCGAAAATTCCACTCCCAGCATCCACACGCGAAATTCCTCACCGCTCGCCTTCACGGCCGCCAGCGAAACCCATTGCTTATCCCCCTCGCGCGGTCCCGCCGCAAGCTCGAATGAAGTCACCACCGAAGCGCGCGGGAGCGTCGCGCCCGCAATGCGATAACGCGCCACCGTGCCCGGCCGCGGTTGCGCGGGCGCGGCCACCGCGATCAGGGTCAACAGAATCAAACTCCGGACTCCACGGACATCCATGGCTAGATTATGACCGGCATGCCGCCGGAGCGTCAGAGTAGGGAAGTGATTCTCCCGCCCTCATTCTCCCCTCGAGCGGTCCCGCGGAAAGCTCGAATGAAGTCACCACCGGAAGCGCGCGGAAACGTGACGCCTATAATGCGATAGCGCGGCCGTGCCCGGCCGCGGTTGCGCGGGCGCGGCCACCGCGATCAGGGTCAACGGAATGGACTCCACGGACATCCATGGGTGGACTATGACCCGCACACCGCCGGAGCGATAGAGTAGGGGAGTGATTCGAGCTCTCGCCCTCATTCTATTCCCAGCCTTCCTCATCGCCCAGACCGAATGGCCCACCTTTGGAAACGATCCCGGAGCCATGCGCTATTCCTCCCTGCGCCAGATTCATTCCGGCAATGTCGCGCGCCTCCAGCCGGCCTGGACGTTTCGTACGGACAAACCGGGATCGGAAGCGATCCCCATTCTCACCGGCGGCGTGATGTACTTCACCGCGCCGGACGGCGTCTACGCCCTGGTGCCCGAAACCGGCGAACTCCTGTGGAAATACGAGGCTTCGCCCATGGCTCTACGCGGGCTCGCCTATTGGCCGGGAGCGAAGGGAGTGCATCCGCGCGTGTTCGCCGGCAATGGCCCCATGCTGCTGGCGCTCGACGTCACCACCGGCAAACCCGCCCCCGGATTCGGAAACGAGGGCCGCGTGGACCTGAAAAAAGGCATGCTGGACGGCCTGCCGGATGGCCGCTACGCTCTCCAATCGCCCCCCGCCGTCTTTGGTGACGTCGTCATCACCGGAAGCAGCAACGGCGAGGGGGCCCCCTCGGCGGGAACCTACGGCGATATCCGCGGCTGGGACGCCAGAACCGGAAAACTGCTCTGGACCTTCCACACCGTCCCGCATCCGGGCGAACCGGGCGCGGAGACCTGGCCGAGGGATGCCTGGAAAAACCGCTCCGGAACCAACGTGTGGGGCTTCTTTACCGTGGATGTCAAACGCGGCATCGTCTACGCGCCGCTCGGTTCGCCCACTTCTGATTTCTATGGAGCCGACCGCGTTGGCGACAACCTTTATGGAAACTCGCTGGTCGCCCTCGATGCGCGAACCGGCGTCAGAAAATGGCATCAGCAACTGGTCCATCACGACATCTGGGACTATGACCTTGCGGCGCCGCCCGCGCTGTTCGACATCCGCCGCGATGGGCGCGTCATTCCGGCCGTGGCGCAGATCACCAAGATGGGCCTGCTGTTCGTCTTTGATCGCGTTACCGGAGAACCCGTGTACGGCATGGAGGAGCGCGAGGTCCCGCAATCATCCATTCCCGGCGAAGTAACCTCGAAAACCCAGCCGTTCCCCCTGAAGCCGCCGCCGATTGCGAAGAACACCTTCCGCATCGAAGAGATGTACAACCGCTCGCCGGAGCATGCGCGTTTTTGCCGCGAATTGTTTGAAACAAATCACATGAAGATTGGCGTACCCTACACGCCGCTCCCCCTCGAGGGCAACGCGCTCTTCTTCCCCAGCACCCTCGGCGGTGGAAACTGGGGCGGCGTGTCCGTGGATCCGCAACTCGGAATGCTGTTCGTAAACGTCATGAACGTGGCTCAGTGGGGGCACATGGAAAAGCGCGGAGACGGCTACGTGCGCACGTCAGCCTATGGGCCGTATGCCCGCTTCTGGAACCGCGATACGCATATCCCCTGCCAGAACCCGCCATTTGGGGAGTTGGTCGCCGTCGATCTCCCGGCGGGCGAAATCGCCTGGCGCTCCCCGCTGGGGCACATCGCCTCGCTCGAGGCGGCCGGTGTACACGGCGCCGGTTCGATGAATCTCGGCGGGAGCATCGCAACCGCGGGCGGCCTCGTCTTCATCGCCGCGACGAATGACTCCCGCTTCCACGCCTTCGCATCGAAGACCGGCAAGCTGCTATGGGAGGCGAACCTCGAAGCCAGCGGTCACACGAGCCCCATCACCTACATGGGCCGCGACGGCCGGCAGTACGTGGCCCTGATGGCCGCCGGAGGCGGCGGGTTCCTCGGAGGCGGCATCAGCAACACCCTGGTCGCCTTTGCCCTGCCCGATGTCCCGCGCAAGCCGCTTCCCGTCTCCGTATCGAAAGCCGTGGCCGCTGCCGCCGCCGCCCGCCGCGGCAAACCGCAAGTCGGCGCGTTTGCTCCCTTGTCGCTCCCGCCTGGAGGAGCCAGGGATCTGGTGAACAAGACCTGCGGCACGGGGTGCCATTCCATCGAGGTGGTGACCAGCCGGCGCATGAATGCCCGGGAGTGGGATACCGTCGTGCGCAACATGGTCGCGCGCGGCGCGCAGGCATCCGATGCCGAGGTGAAGGTGATTGTCGAGTATCTGGCGAAGACACTCGGGCGGTAGACCGCCCCGCTATGATGAACTCCAGGTGTTCACCCCCATGAAGCAACTCCTCGCCCTGTTCGCCCTGGCGGCCCTCGGCCTTCCCGCCCAGAAGTATCAGCCCACTTGGGAATCCATCGACCGCCGCCCCACCCCCGCCTGGTTCTCCGATGCCAAGTTCGGCATCTTCATCCACTGGGGAGTCTACTCCGTTCCCGCCTATGCCCCCGTAATACCCGGCAAACTCGCCTACGCCGAATGGTATTGGAATGCCATGACGCGCGGAAAAGAGGATCCCAAGGCGAACGCTATTCAAACCGGCACATGGGCCTTCCACCGGAAGATGTACGGAGCCGCCTATCCCTATCAGGACTTCGCCTCGCAATTCCGCGCCGAGTTGTTTGATCCGGACCATTGGGCCGCCGTATTCTTGCGCTCTGGAGCGAAATACGTGGTGCTGACATCGAAACACCACGAAGGCTTCGCCCTCTGGCCGAGCAGGGAGGCTTCCGCCACCTGGGGCCGCCCCTGGAACGCGGTCGAGATAGGTCCGCGGCGCGACCTCCTCGGTGACCTGAGCGCGGCGGTCCGCCGAAAAGGACTGCGCATGGGCTACTACTATTCGCTCTACGAGTGGTACAACCCGCTGTGGCTCTCCGCCAAACAGCGCTACATCCGCCAGCACATGACCCCGCAGTTCAAGGACCTGGTCACGCGCTACCAGCCCTCCATCATCTTCAGCGACGGCGAATGGGACCTGCCCTCCTCGGAATGGCACAGCCCGGAACTGCTCGCCTGGCTATTCAACGAATCGCCCGTGAAGGACGAAGTGGTGATCAACGACCGCTGGGGAAAGGACTCCCGCCACAAACACGGCGGCTATTGGACCACTGAATATACACCCGGAATGAGCGGCATGGATCATCCATGGGAAGAGAGCCGCGGCATGGGTTTCAGCTACGGCTACAACCGCGCCGAAAGACTGGACCACTACCACACGGGCCGTGAACTGGTGATCATGCTGGTGGACCTCGTGAGCCGTGGTGGAAACCTGCTGCTCGATATCGGCCCCTCCGCCGACGGCACGATCCCCGTCGTCATGGAAGAGCGCCTCGTTCAAATCGGCGGCTGGCTCAAGGTGAACGGAGAGAGCATCTACGGCACGCGCCCCTGGAAAGAGACTCGACAGTGGAGCGAAGGCGAGGTGCCGAAGGTCAATTACAACCAGGAATTCGAGTCCTCCTACGACGTCACGAAACTGGCCGCCAAACCAGCGCCCGGCAAGGCGGGTATCGAAGCGTTCTTTACATCCCGGGGGAACAATGTTTACGCCATTCTGCCCCGCTGGCCGGGGCGCGCTTTCCACGTAAAGAACATATCCGGAGTGAAGTCCGTGACGCTGCTCGGCTCACCGGCCGCTCTGAAGTTCAAAGCGGCGAAGGGGGGCGTGTCCGTCGAACTGCCGGATGTGCCGGAAGACCTGATGCGCCAGCCCGCGTGGGTGCTGAAACTTAGCCGCTGATTCCTCATTCGCCGTTGGTGCCCGGGGCGGGACTTGAACCCGCACTCCCGTTGCCGGAAAAAGGATTTTAAGTCCTTTGCGTCTGCCGATTTCGCCACCCGGGCACTCCCACCGTCTCTTCAGTGTAGTGGAAAGCGCCGCTCCTCCGCGCCGTACTCCCTATTGCAGGGCGATCGCCCTGCCCTCCTTGATCGACCGCTTCGCGGCTTCGATAATCTCCACCACTTCCACATTGATGTCTATCGCCACCAGTCCCTCCGGCGGACGGCGCGTCCGGATGCAGTGCGCCATGTAGGCAACGGGTTCGGAGCGTTCCTCCGGCAGCGGCGTGATGGCTGCCTCCTCCGCCGGCCCCTTCCCCTTGCGCACTTCCACCTTCCCGTTCACCATGTTCACGCTGCCCTCGCGTCCGAACACCTCCAGATCCTGAAACCCGCGCGGCAGGTCCCAACTGTTCTCGAAGATCCCCACCCCGTTCCGGTACCTCAGAATCATTGCCGATGTGTCTTCCACCTTCGGAAACTCGCCCGGCCGCAATTGATTCGCCGTCGCGTATACGCTCAGCGGCCGGCCCAGGTACCACAGACTCCACAGCGCGTTGTAACAACCGAAATCCATCAGCGCTCCACCCCCGTTCTTGACGGGATCCGTCAGCCAGTCGAAAAACGTCTTTCCCAATCCCCCTTGCCCGCCGCCCGGACCGCCGTGCCCCACGATTCCGCGCACCCGCCACACCTGCCCGATCACGCCCGAATCGGCAACCTGTTTGGCCGTGTAATTGGAGCCCCACCACGCCATCTGGTAGTTCGTCATTACATAGATGCCATGCCGCCGCGCAAGTTGGCGAATCTGCTCCGCGCCGGCCAGGCTTGCCGCCAGCGGCTTTTCGAAGATCACATGTATCTTCCGCGCGGCGCATGCCTGCGCCACTTCCAAATGCCGGTTGTTCTCCACAAACGCCCACACCATCGCCGGCTTGCGCTCGTCGAGCATCTTCACAAAGTCCGTGTAAAAGAGCGAATCCGGCGCGCCCCTGCGTTTGGCCTCCGCAATCACGGCGGGCACGGTTTCCGCGATCCCCACCAGGCGGGCCGGCTTGCCCGCCAGCATCGTGCCGAAGTGTCCCCACACATGGGAATGCCTCAAGCCAACAATGGCGATGGTTGGCTCTTGCGCGGCCGCCGTTCCGGCGAACAGAAAAATGAGCAATGCTATTCGTTTCATTACCTGGGTCCCATTCACAAAGGGTACCCCAGTAACGCCCGCGAAAATCGAAGCTCAGAATGTATATTTCAGCGCGAACTGAATCTGCCGGTTGTCCGCCGCCGTGCTGGTGACGCGTCCGAACGTCCCCGTCCCCAGTGTCCCGCCGGGGTTGTTCAGTTGCGGTGTGTTAAAGATGTTGAACATCTCCGCCCGGAACAGCACCGCGTGATTTTCCCACGCCGGCACTTTGAATGCCTTCGAGAAGGATAGGTCGAACGTGTGCTGGCCCGGACCCACCACGGGATTGCGCGCGGACGTGCCGTAAGTCACCGACCGCGTAAACGCCGCGGTGTTGAACCACAAATCCGCCGTCCGCGTATCCAGACGCGGCGAGACGCCCGGTACCGTGTTGGGACGCGGCCATAGCGCATCCGCGTTCCAAGTATCGCCGCTCTGTACGATGTTGAACGGCCGCCCGCTGGCCAACGTCACAATGCCCCCGAACGACCAGCCGTGCAGCACAAATCCCTGCGGCCCCTTCCATTGTTTTGCGAAGGGCAACTCCCACACATAGGCGAGCACCAGGCGGTGGCGCTGATCGTAGACGCTGGCAGCGCGCTCGGCCCTGCCGCGGTTGCGCGGATTCTGGCACACGCAACCCCCCGCGTTGATGGTCTCACCGGCGTCGTCAATGGTCTTGGACCATGTATAAGCCACCGTCGCGCTCAGGCCGCTCGACAGCCGGTGCTCGAACCGCGATTGCAGCGAGTGGTAAACCGTGTTGCCGTCAGGCGCAATCATCCGGATGCGCGCATACGCGGGATACGGCCGCCGGGACTGGACGCTCCCCGTCCCGGGCTCCGCTTGGTTGAAATTGTTCAAACTCGTGTCGACGTGGGTTCCTTTCGTCCCCACCCACCCAACTTCGAGGACGTCGCTTCTCGATATCTCCTTCGAAAGCTGCAGGTTGAAATTCTGCATGTAGCCGTTCCGCCGCTTCCGGTCCATCGGGACGGAAACCACGTTGAAGATCGGATTCGTCGGATACAACGCCGCCGGCACCGGATTTTGAATCGTCGCCACCGGATCGAGCGCGGGATTGATCACCGTCAGCGACCCTCCGTTCGGCGGATTCAGTTGAAGGATGTTCATGTTGTCAAACTGCGCCGCCGAATAGAAAATCCCGTACCCTCCGCGAAGGACAGTCCGCTTCGGCAACCGGTAGGCCAGGCCGAACCGCGGTCCGAAATACCTGTATTCGCCCAGGTACATGTCCTCCACCTTGCCCGGTTCCGGCCACAGCACCGGACCCTTCGGATCGAGGTCGAAACGGAGAGTCCGTGTCACGCCGTTGATCTCGTGCGGCTGCCCCGGCAGATCGTACCGCATCCCCAGATTGAGCGTAAGGTTGGACGTCGCCTTCCAGTCGTCCTGGAAGTAAAGCCCGTACCGCCACTGGCGGATCGCAGAAATCGGCACCCCCTCGGGACTCAGTGTCGTGCGCGGGTATCCCAGCAGGAAAGCCGCTCCCGAGTAGCCCGCGATATCACCCGTGAAATTGATCTGCGAAAACGGCCAGTTGTTCGTCGTGGCGTCGTCCAGCAGGCGCCGCACATCGCCACCGAACTTCAGCGAATGCTTCCCTCGGATGAGGCTCACGTTGTCCACGAACTGGAACGTGCGCGAGTTGTCGAGGTTCGACGACGCCTCGCTATCCCCCATCGAGATGAACCCGTCCGTGTTGATCACCGGGAACCCCTGCTCGTCCTTGCGCAGGGGACGGCCGTTCGGACCGCCCACCTTCAGCCCCTGTATCCCCAGCGATTCGATCGTAAAGTCCGAATTCGCCCGCGGGCTCAGCTTCGACACGTTGCCGCGGATGAAGCCGAACCGCGCCTCGTTCAGGAAACTGCCGCTGAAGGTGTGCACGTGCTGGATGGCCAGCGAGTCGTTCGGAAACGTCGAGTTGTAGCGGAAGTTCGGGTTGAGGTTGATGTTCGGAAATTCGCGCGCCGAATAGATGTAGTGGAAGAACACCAGGTCCTTGTTCGAGATGTACTCATCCAGGCGTACAATGCCCTGGTTCATCGCCAGCCGTCCTACGCTGACTCCGCTGTAGTTCACCGTCCCCGCCGTATTCGGAAGCGGCGTGTAGGTCTTCACCAGGTTCATCGAGACCGGGTTGACGCGGTTGCCGGGGATGACGTTCCCCGCAAACGGCGTATTGTTGTTGAGCGGATCGCGAATCACGCCGGTGTAGGCCGAAAAATCGCCCTCCCGCTGCGCCGCCGTCATCACGATATTCGTCCCCGCCGATTCCCTCGATGACCGCACCCCTTCGTAGTCCACCATGAAGAACGTCTTGTCCCGCCTTACCGGCCCGCTGAAAACCACCCCGAACTGATTCCTCCGCAACAGGTCCTTCGCAAACGGAGCCGGGCGGAACAGATTACGCGCATCGAGCTTGTCGTTCCGGAAGAACTCGAACGCGCTCATGTGAAACTGATTCGTCCCCGACCGCAGTTGCAGGTTCACGTTGGCGCCCGCGTTGCCGCCATACTCGGCCGAGTAGTTGCCCGTCTGAACCTTGAACTCCTGCAGCGCGTCGACCGAAGGGTACAGGTTGATGTAGTTCGACCGGTTGTTCACCATCGTCACCCCGTCCAGATTCACCTGCAGCCACGCCGCGCGTGTCCCGTTGGCAATAATGCGCGACCCGTCCGTCGAGGCTGAAAACAGGTTCGGATCCTGCACCCGCACGCCCGGTGTCAGCGCCGCGAGTTGTGTGAAATTGCGCCCATTCAACGGCAGATTTACGATACGCTCGCCGCCGACCACCTCACCCAGCGTCGCGTTCTCCGTTTGCAACAGCGGCGTGGCCGCCGTCACCTCGACGGCCTCGGTCACTTCGCCTACTTTCATGGAAAAATCGATGCGCGCCTGCTGGTTGAGTTGAATCACCACGTTGGCCGCGCGCGCCGCGCGGAAGCCCGTCGCGGTTACCTCCACCGTGTATTCGCCAGGCACCAGGTACCGCACCTCGTACTGCCCGTCCGCTCCGGTTGTGGCGGGACGCTTCACGCCCGTCGCATTGCTGGTGACGCTCACCGAAGCCCCGGCAATTACTGCCCCCGAAGGATCAGTGACAACTCCCAGAACGCTGGTGTCAATGGTTTGCGCGGAGAGCACAGCAAGCGCCGCGCACACTGCCAGTATCAACGGAATTCGTGCCATGGGACCTCCTCATGGGTTGCAAGAGAGCTCAGCCCTGCCCGGCCCGGGCCACTGTGACACAGATGTTACTTGAGACGAACCTTAGAAAAAGAATACTCCTCTAACACGGAGAATTCAATAGTAATTTGCCGGATTATCGAAAATGTAACCGCTCAGGCGGCTACGCCAGCGCCAAATTCAAATTCTCTATCGCCTCGTCGATCTCGGCCGTATTCTTATACCCCAGCGTCACGCTATCCACCCCGGCCTTGCGAAACGCGAACTTCATTGCCGCGCGCCGGTCCTCCCGCGTCGTGAACGCGCCCTCTCCCACCAGTTTCATGCTGATCACGCCCATTCCTTCCGAATGAACCTGGCGTGTATGCCGCACCACCTCGGGAACGTTCCCCAACCCGCTCGTGTTGTACTCCTCCGCGTCCATCTTCGTGCCCTTGTGGTTCATCCGGATCATCGCCACCTCCAGCCATTTGTTCCCCGGGAACCGGCGCAGGGCCGGCAGTCCGTGCACCGAAGCTCCATACCCCGCCACGGCCTTCCTCTCCTTCGCCTCCTGCACGCCGTCCTGCCACCGAACCGTGTCCGCCGGCCACGTCGCCACGTGTTGATAGTGCAGCAGCAGAATATCGAAGTAATCCGTATTCGCCAGTTTCCGCAATTCATCTATCTTCGTCCGCGGATCGACACCCTCCCGCGTGGTTACTTTCGACATCAGCCGGTAGGAATCGCGGGGAATTCCCTTCAGCGCCACACCCAGCATCTTGTGCATCTCACCGTAGGATTCGGCCGTCTCGAAGAACCGGATCCCCTTGTCGTAGGCATACCGTACGAGTCTCGTAAACTCGTCCTGCCCCAATTCCCTCTGCACTCGCCCGCTGAACGTTCCCGTCCCGAAGGCCAGCCGCGTGACTTTGACGCCGGATTTCCCCAGCGTGACCCAGTCGGTTGCTTTTCCGTTGGCCGCCAGCAGCGGCGGATTTCCGGTTGCCGCCAGGACACCGCCGGCAAGTCCGGTTTTCAAGAAGCTACGTCGGGAGCACTGCGCCATGAGTCATCCTCCAATGCGCCCTATCCTACCACGGGACGCGCCGCTTCGCGCGCTTCATGATAGAATCCGCCGCTATGGGCCACACGCCGCATCTCACCCGCCGTCAGATTCTCACTTCCATTCCCGTCCTCACCACCGGAACCTTGCTTGCCCCGCTCCACGGCCAGAAGCCCGACACCTCCGCGCCCGCCATCATCCGCGGCAGCCTCCGCGACCCCGCCGGCCGCCCTATTGCCGCCAAACTGCGCGTCACCGGTTCCGGCACGGACGAGGTCTACATGCCCGCCAACGCCATCCGCACGATGCCGGACCGCCGTCACTACTTCTATGCCCGCGGCGAGTACGAGGTCGCCGTCCCCGCCGGACGCTACCGCATCGAGGCCGTCCGCGGCATCTGCCACAAACCCGCCGTCGAATTCACCGAAGTCGGCAGCGGCCTGCGCCACCAGGTGGATCTCACCGTTCATCCCCTGCTCGATACGAAAGCCCGCGGCTGGTATTCCGGCAACACGCACACCCACTACCACCTCTCCATCGACGAGAATCCCGACGACCGCATCCGCATGGTCCCGCCCGCCGAGGACCTCGATGTCAGCGTCCTCAGCTACCTCATCCGCGGCGACTCTCCCTATATCACCAATCGCTACACTGTCGGGCGTCTCCCTCAGTTCTCCCGAGACGGCGTCATCATGGACATGGGCGAGGAGGCTCGCAACAATCACACCTTCGGCGATTTCGGCTACGGCCACGTGCTGTTTCTCAATATCCCCAGGCCCATCGAGCCCGTTTCCACCGGGCTTCTCAGCAAGGATGGCAAGGCGCCGGACTACCCCACCCTCTCCACGCTCTGCGCGCAGGCCCGCGAGCTCGGCGGCCTCACCGTCTGGTGCCACAACGGCAGCGGTCTCGAGGCGCCCGTCGCCGCCGCGCTCGGCCTGATGGACGCTTACAACGTCGCCGACGGGCTCGCCGCCGATTACGGCCGCTACTACCGCCTCCTCGATTGCGGCCTTCAAATCCCCGTCTCGAGCGGGACCGACTGGTGGATCTACGATCACAACCGCGTGTTCGTTCAGGTCGAGGGAGCCTTCACCTACGACACCTGGATTCAAGGACTCCGCGCCGGACGCACTTTCGTCAGCAACGGCCCGCTGATCGAGTTCACCGCCGGCGGCAAAGGACCCGGAGCCGTTCTTCAACCCGGCCCCCGCGTGAAGGTCGCTGCCCGCGTTCTTTCCCGCATTCCCTTCGACCGCGTCGAAATCATCCACGACGGCCGCGTCGTCGCGGACCAGACATCCATCGAGGGCCGCGAAGCCCGCCTCGAACGCGAGATCGAAGTCGAGCAGGGCGGATGGATCGCCGCGCGCGTCACCGGAGCCGCCAGGACCTACGCGGGCTTTCCCGTCTTCGCCCACACGAGCCCCATCTACTTTCGTGTCGATGGAACCCCGCACCGCCGCGCCGAAGCCATCGGAGCCTTCCTCGATGAAATCGATGCCTCCAAGCGCGCCATTTACAAGAGCTTCCGTTTCAACGGCGATGCGCAGCGCGCCCTGGCCGTCGGTAAGTTCGACGAGGGCCGTAAAGCCTTCGCCAAACTGCTGCGGTAGAGGCTCAACCCTCGCGCCAGCGGATTCCCGCGTCCAGCTTCTTCCTGGCATACTCGAAACTCCGCTCCAGGTCGATGCGCTGCTGCAGTTTGAGCGCCTCCTCATACGCTTCCGGCTGCTTCGAAGGCCCAGCCGTCATCATCGCGCCCGCAAACGGATGCCCCTGCTTTGCCAGCGCCGCAAACCTCGCAAACTGCGCGCCCGTCACCTTTGGATACCCCTTCCAGAACTGCGCGTCGCCGTAGCAGGGCAGAAACTGCGGCGGACGCCCCGTGATGATCTCCAGTTGCATCGCCGCCCGCGGACAAAGTTCATGGAACCGCGCCGTCAACCTGGGCATGTCGATGCTCCCGTCGCCCAGCGCCACCCATTGGAACATGATGCCCCCCGGAATCTCCCATATCGCCGAATCCCGAAAATGCGAGGTCACCACATAGGGAGCCAGCGTCTCCAGCGTCAGCATCGGATCCTCCAGCAGCCACATCGGATTGCCTGTGTCGAGGTTCGATCCCACCAGATCCGGACCCGCCTCCTCGATAATCGTCCGTACCTCCGCCGCGCTCAGGTCCCCATTGTGATTCTCGATGGCGATCTTCACGCCATACTCGAGGGCCCGCGGCCGCACGCTCTGCAACACTTTCACCGCCGCTTCCATGTGCGCTTCCACCGGCAGTTTTCCCCGCCGCTCGGACATGCTGCCCACGAAGCACCGCATCGCCGCCGCCCCCAGCGCCTTCGCCGTGCGCAGCCCGCGCAGAATGTACTCCTCCGGTGTTCCGTCGCTGTTCCTGTATGACGCGGAAGTGGGACAGATGCAGCCGATGCCCCCGTCAATCCGGATTCCGTGCCGCCCGGCGGCGTCTCTTACTTTCGCCAGGTGCGCCGGAGCCAGACTCTCGAAGTCGCCGAGGCTCGATATCTGGATCGCGTCCAGCTTCTGCCTGGCGGCGTACTCGATGTGCTCCAATGCCTTCCAGCGGAACGCCCGGATCGAATAGGTGTCATAACCGAGCCGCACGGGTGAAGCCGCGCGCGCCAACGGCGCTGCCGCGGCGCTCATCGCCTTCAGAAAACTTCTGCGCCGCACTACCCGATCACTTCCCCTTTGTTCCAGTGAACCTCAAACAAGCCCCTCATCGCTTCCCCCATCCCCTGGTGGTCGAACACGACGGAAGTCCAGGACGGCTTCGTAATCACCGGGTCGAGCAGCGCCACCAGCCCCTGCTTTCCGTCAAACACGGCCAGCTTCATCGGCAGCGATTCCGTCTGCCGCACTTCCACCCCCGCCGCGCCGTACTCCTTCAGCCGCATGCGGTGCTCTTCATCGAGCGGCCCTTTTTCAAACAGCAGGCGGCACACGACCCCGCGCTCGCGGGCCTGCTTCACAAGCTGCTCATCGAGCGGGTCCACCGCGTAGGGCGGCCGCGAAAACTCCAGATACTCCTGCTTCACTTCGCTGAGCATGGTCCGGTACTGCGTCCCGCTCTGCACGGGTTCGCTCACGATACGCAGAAAATCGAGCGTTCCCCTGCCTCCCATTCCTTCCGAATAGGCCGCGTTCAGGTCCGCAATCAACCCATCGCCCAGCCGGTTCTGCTCCTGGATCTCCTTCTCGATCATCCGCTGCCGCCGTGCCTGGTACGCCGGCACCGCCAGCCCCGGCTCGACCGCCGAAAACAGCTTCGTCTTTTCCCGCACCACCAGCGCGAAACCCTTCTCCACCAGGCTGTCCAGCACCTCGTAGATCTTCTGCCGCGGCACGTGCGCCCGCGCCGCCAGTTCCAGCGCCTTGAACCTCGGATGGCCGATCAACACCAGGTAGGAGCGCGCTTCATAGGCATTCAGGCCCATCTGTTGCAGCCTGCGCCAGAATCGCTGAAAATCCATCTCCGCCAGATCTCGTTGCATCGTTACAGGATCATGAGCATATCAAAACAAAACGCCGTGCGCGGACACCTCTGTAGTACAATCCCCATGGGCTTGCCGGCCTTCTGTTTTCCAGATTCCCGGGCAGGAAAAAAACAGATGATGCGATTCATGTTTTATTCAATAGTCCTTCTGATTTCGTGCGCGCCACCAGGCTTCGGAGCCATGAACGCGCCCATCGTGATCGCGCACCGCGGAGGAATGGCGCAGCGGCCGGAGAATACGATGGACGCGTTCCGGAACGCCGCCGCGCTCGGCGCGGAGGTCCTGGAATTCGACATGGGCGTGACCGCGGACGATCGCGTGGTGCTGCATCACAACACCTCGCTCGACCGGGAAATCTGCACTCCCGTTCCCGGCGCGGACATCGCCTTCCCCGCTCCCATTCGCAGCCTCACGCTGGCGCGGATTCGCCAGCTCGATTGCGGCTCGCGCCCTCCGCGCGCATTCCCCCGGCAGCAGCCATCGCCGGGAGCCCGCATCCCCACCTTGGACGAGCTCGTGCAAGCCTTCCGCGGCCGCAACGTCATCCTGTTCGGAGAGACGAAAATGGAGCCGGATAGTTCGCCTTATTTCGTCCCCCCGGCCAGGTTTGTTTCGTTGATCCACGCCATCCTGAAGAAATACGGAGCCGAACGGCGGTTTCTGCTTCAATCAAGCGACTATCGCACGCTCGATGAGATGCGGAAACTCGATCCCGCCATCGGCCGCTGCCTCGTGGGAGCCCGGCGGTTCAAACCGGACTACCTGGCTCTCGCCCGTAAGCACCAGGCTACCCACATCATGCTCCACTTCAACGACCTCGCCGCGGGCGACATGGACAAACTCCACGCCGCGGGCCTGAAAATCTACTCGAGCACGGCGGATGATCCCTCGAGTTGGCGCAAGTACGTTGAACTCGGCATGGATGGAATCCTTACCAACGACCCGTCCGGACTGATTCGCTGGCTCATGAACGAGGGGCTCCGGAGCGGGCGCTGAGCCCCATGTGATCTCTCTCGCGGCGGACGATGCGGGGCGGACTGCTACAATGCTCGGTAGCCGTACCCGAAGGAGGATGCTCGAGATGAACTTGCATGATTTACCCGCCACCTTGGGAGCCTTACGGCGCGATCCCCGATTCACCGAAGAGCGCATCGCCGCCCGCGCCGTGAAGGATGAAATGCGTGAAAACCTCATCGCGCGCCTGGCCGGAAAATGCTCCCTCTTCCCCGGCGTCATCGGCTACGAGGACACGGTGGTCCCGCAAATCGTCAACGCCGTTCTCTCGCGCCACAACTTCATTCTGCTCGGTCTTCGCGGCCAGGCGAAGACGCGCATCATCCGCATGCTCACCACCCTGCTCGATGAAGCCATGCCCTACGTCGCCGGCAGCGAAATCCGCGACAACCCCTACCGCCCCATCTCCCGCTATGCCCGCGAACTGCTGCTTCACAAAGGCGACGACACGCCCATCGCCTGGATCGCCGCCGCGGACCGCTACATCGAAAAACTCGCCACCCCCGATGTCACCATCGCCGACATGATCGGCGATATCGACCCCATCAAGGCCGCCCGCCGCGGACAGGATATCGCCGACGAACTCACCATCCACTACGGCCTTCTCCCGCGCGCCAACCGCGGCATCTTCGCCATCAACGAACTTCCCGATCTTGCCGGCAAGATCCAGGTCGGGCTCTTCAATATCATGCAGGAAGGCGACGTCCAGATTAAGGGTTATCCCGTCCGCCTACCCCTCGATGTCCTCCTCGTCTTCACGGCCAATCCCGAAGACTACACCGCCCGCGGCAAGATCATCACTCCTCTCAAGGATCGCATCGGGAGCGAGATCCGGACCCACTATCCGCTCACCGTCGAACAGGGAATGGCCATCACCCGCCAGGAGTCCTGGCTCAAGCGCCGCTCGCCCGTCGAAATCATCATCCCCCCTTACCTTCAGGAGGTGATCGAACAGATCGCCTTCCTCGCCCGCGAGGATAAGAAGATCGACAAACGTTCCGGCGTCTCTCAACGCCTCCCCATCACCGTCAGCGAAAACGTCGCTTCCAACGCCGAGGCGCGCGCCATCCGCTGCGGCGGCAAGGTGGCCGCCGCCCGCGTTTCCGATCTCTACAACGCTCTGCCTTCCATCACGGGCAAACTCGAGCTCGAGTATGAGGGCGAATTGAAGGGCTCGGAAGCCGTCGCCAGGGAACTGATCCGCCTTGCCGCCGCGCGCGTCTTCTCCAACCACTTCGAGGGCGTTAACATGAACCAGATCGTGCAATACTTCGATCTCGGCGGCGCCCTCAAACTCGACGCCTCTCTCGGAGCCCGCGAATCGCTGCGCCAGCTTCAATCCATCCAGGGTCTCATGGAAAAAACCGCCGCTCTCGGCGTGGGACCGGGCTCGGACGACGCCGTCCGCGCCGCCGCCGGCGAGTTCATCCTCGAGGGCCTCTACGCTCACCGCCGTATCAGCCGCAACGAAGAACTGGGATTCACCGCCGATGAACGCCGCCGCGAAGAGCCCGGTGAGGAGCAACCCCGCCGCCAGAAACGGCGTCAGTTCAACTAGCCGTCTCCGGAGGGCCTCATGAAGTGGATCAAGTATTCGCGCTACACTCCCGAGGATCTGGACATCAGTTCCGAGGACCTGATGCGCGCGCTGGCCGATTTTTTCCTTCAAAGCGGCTTCGACAATCCCTACTATCCTACCCCCGGCCGCGCGATGTCCTTCGAGCAACTGCGCGAAGCCCTCGAACATGCGCTCTATGAGGACCGCCTCCTCGACGCCGAAAAGATGGAGCAGATCCGGGAAATCCTCGACAGGATGACCCCCGAGGAACTCGACCGTCTCGTCGGCCGGCTCGCCCGTCAACTGGTGAACGAAGGCTACGTGCGCCTCGATGCCCAACAGGGGACGGCGGGAGCCGGCGGGAACGCCGAAGGCAACTCGACCGTTGAAATCACGGACAAAGCCATCGACTTCCTCGGCTACAAGACTCTCAAGGATCTCCTCGGCTCGCTCGGCAAGTCGAGCTTCGGAGCCCACGAGACGCGCGACCTCGCCACCGGCATCGAAGCCAGTGGAGCCTCGAAACAATACGAGTTCGGCGACACCTTGAACCTCGACATCTCCACCACGCTCTTCTCGGCCATGCGCCGCGAGGGGCCGAAGCTTCCCTTGAATCTCGAATACAAGGATCTGCACGTCCACCAGTCCGAATACCGCAGCTCCTGCGCCACCGTGCTGATGCTGGATTGCAGCCACAGCATGATCCTCTACGGAGAAGACCGTTTCACGCCGGCCAAGAAGGTGGCTCTCGCCCTGGCCCACCTCATCCGCACGCAGTTCCCCGGCGACACGCTGCGCTGCGTCCTCTTCCATGATTCCGCCGAGGAAGTGCGGCTTTCCGAACTTGCGCGGGTTCACGTGGGCCCCTGGTACACAAACACCCGGGACGGCCTCATCCTCGCGCAGCGCCTGCTCGAGAAAGAACGCAAGGACATGAAGCAGATCATCATGATCACCGACGGCAAGCCCTCGGCGCTCACCCTCGATGACGGCAGGATGTACCGCAACGCCTTCGGGCTCGATCCGCTTGTCATCAGCCGCACACTCGAGGAAGTGGGCCGCTGCAAGCGCAAGGGCATCCTGATCAATACCTTCATGCTGGCCAGCGACTACGGCCTCGTGCAGTTCGTCCAGCAGGTGACCGAGCTCTGCCGCGGCAAGGCCTATTTCACCACCCCGTATACCCTCGGCGAGTACCTGCTGCTCGATTACATGAACCGCAAGAGCAAGACCATTCACTAACGGGGCGAAACCCGCGTGGCCAGCCCTCCCCGCTCCCTGCTTTCCGACGCCTTCAGCGCCACCGCCCGGTTGTGATAGGCGTTGGCGTAACTCGGAAGATGGCGCAGCGCCTGGTTGAAGTCCGCGATGGCTCTTGAATATTCGCCCATCAGCAGCCAGGCAAACCCCCGCGCGTTGTAGGCCTGCGGATAATCCGGCCTCAATTGAATCGCGCGGCTGAACTCGTCGATTGCCTGCGCGTACTGCCTCGCGTTGATCAATTCCCTGGCATGAAGGTAACGGGCCGCGGCGGACTCCAGGCTCGAGGAGGCGCTCGGAGCGGCGGGCGCCGCCTGCCGCGCTCCGGCCTGCCGCATCTTCTCTTCTCCCGCCGCCTTCAGCGCCACTTCGCGGTTGTGCATCGCGTTGGCATACCGCGGTGAAATCCTCAATGCCGTGTCGAAATCCGCAATCGCGCTTGTGTATTCCTTCATCAGCAGGCGAGCGAAGCCGCGGGCGTTGAACGCCTCGGCATAGTCCGGCTTCAGCCGCACCGCCTCGTTCAACTCGGCGATGGCCTTTACGTATTGGTGGGCGTAGATGAAATCGCGGCCCGCGCGCCAGCGCGCTTCGGCCGCGCGCGCATCCACCGGCGCTTTCGAGGGAACCGGAGGGATGGCCCGGGAGATGGCCGGCGCCGGGGCTGGAGCCGGTTTCGCCTCGGGCTTCGGCGGCGGCTGCGACAAAGCCGCTATGTTCTCGTTCGCCTGCCGCAGCGCCAGCTTCGCCTCTTCCGATGCCGGATACAGTTTGAGAGCCTGCAGCATATCGTCACGGGCCTTCTCGTAGCGGCCGGAGAGCATGTACGCCCGCCCGCGCTCGAGAAACGCCTCCCCATAATCCGGGCGCAGGCGCAGCGCCGCCGCGAAGTCCTCGAGCGCGTTCTCGATCCGGCCCGTGTGGACGCGCGCGATTCCCAGGTTCAAGCGCAGGCGCGGATTGTTCGGATCGAGATCCACCACTTTCGTCAAGGCTTTCGCGGCTTCATCGTATCTCTTCACCCGCAGGTTCGATTCCCCCAGAAGCTGCCAGGCGAGCGCGCTCGACGGCTCGAGTTCGACCGCGCGCTGCAACTCCGGTATGGCGGAAGCGAACTGCCCAAGCTGGTAAAGGACGCCCCCTATCTCGAGCCGCGCGTCGCCATTGCCCGGGGATAGCGTGACGGCAATCGCGAGATCCTGCCGCGCTTCATCGAGGCGCCCGAACTTTCGCAGGATCACGGCGCGGTCGAGGTAGTTGCGGGCGTCACCCGGCCGCCAGCGCACCGCCTTCGAATACTGATCGAGAGCCTGCTTGAAATCTCCCAACTGGATGTAGGCCAGGCCGCAGGAGTGATGGATTTCGGCCCGTTCGAGCAGTTCCTGTTCGAGTTCGGCCGCTCGCTGATAGTCCGGAATCGCCTTTGCCGGCTGGTAGAGCTTCAGGTAGGCGTCCCCCCTCCAGTGCAAGGCCACCGCGTCGCGCGGTTCGAGTTGCAATGCCCGCCCCAGCCGGTCCAGCGCCCGTTGCGGATCATTCCGCAACAGGGCCACTCTTCCGAGATGCCGCCATGCCGGAGCGTAGTTCGGATCCGCGGCTACGGCCTTTTCGTAGGTCTCCGCGGCCAGCGCATAGTTCGCCGCCACCTCCGCCTGCCAGCCCTGCTGGAACAGCTTCTCAGCGGGATTGACGGACGGTTGCAAAGGGGACTTGGCGGTTTGTGCCGCATGGCGGGTACAGGATGGGATTGTGGCAGCGCCGAATAGAACTAATAGTACGGCTGACGCCCTTTCCAAGGAGAACTTCATTACCTTAGAACCTACATCCCAGTATCGGAAAACCGCACTTCAAACGCACGGCCGCTTGCGCTTATGAGAGCAAGTATACTGAATATTGCAATTCCTCATCATCTCTCTTTCCGTTCTCCTGTCTGCACAAGCCGCGGATAACAAAACCGTGCGCAAGGACGCGCCCGCGGCGGAAACACCCGCGCCCAAGCCGTCCGGGACGACGCTGGCGGCGGCGGCCGCGCGCCGTAATGAAAACGTCGCGGTGAACCGCATCGACACCGACGTCCTCAAGGAGTCGAATGTCCGCCTGGGAGTGAACTACACGATTCTTCCCGTGCCGCTCGTGGAGAGGAGCTATTACACCGCCGAGCATGGCAGGCCTCCGAGCGAGTTGAGCGTTCTCAAGCCGGCTCCGCTCGCCTCGGGATTCCATGCCGACCTGTTCGAGGACCTGCGCAACAGCATCTTCAACGCGCGTACGTTCTTCCAATCCGGCCCGGTGAAGCCATCGCGGCAGAACAGCTATGGCGGGCGGTTCACAACTCAAGTGCGCGGCGTGGGGGCGTTCACCGGAAGCTTCGCCCAGCGCAAGATTCGCGGCATGGTGAACGGGAACGTCCTGGTTCCGCTCGCCAACGAGCGAACGCCCACGGCGGCGGATCCGGCCCTGCGGGCGCTGGTGCAGCGCTTTCTCGATGCTTATCCGGCGGAGCTCCCCAACCGGCAGGACTTCGACGAACGCGCCCTCAATACGAACTCTCCGCAGCGCATCGGCGAACTCGATGCAAGCCTGCGGCTGGACCGCCAGTTGACGGACAAACTGCGGATGTTTGCATCGCACGCCATCAATCGCCAGCGCGTGAGCGCCTTTCAGTTGATTGCCGGGCAAAACCCGGACATGGATATCCACAATCACCGTTCCCGCCTGACGTTCGATTACAACCCGTCCGCCTTCACGGACATTTCCATCGGCGTGGGGTTCACGCGGAACCGGAGCCTGCTGAAGCCGGAGCCGCACGCGGTGGGTCCTCGCGTGCGCATGGGGTATCAGATCGACGAACTGGGGCCGGACAGCCATTTCCCCATCGACCGCGCGCAGAACAGCTACCGCTGGGGGGTGGTGGCTTCGCATCGCGCCGCCGGCGGGCGGCACACGCTCACCTTCGGCGGCGATGCCTCGCGGTTTCAGCTCAACGGGTCGGAAACCAACAACTCGCGCGGACTCGTCTGGTTTGCCAGCAACTTCGGCAAGACGGCGATTCAGAATTTCCTGGCCGGGCAGGCGACCACTTATGAAGTGATGGTGGGCGATTTGAGCCGCGGCTTTCGCAATTGGGACGCGAACGCGTTCTTCGCCGACCAATGGCGCGTCAATTCAAAACTGCAGATCTACGCGGGCCTGCGTTACAACCTGGTTACCACACCCTATGAGGTGAACCACCGCGAGAAACTGCCGTATCGTTGCGACTGCAACAACTTCAGCCCGCGTTTTCACATCGCCTACCAGTTGCCCCGCCAGTGGATGCTGAGGACGGGCTACACGGTGAGTTTTGATGAAATTCCCGCCGTAACCTACCAGCAGGTGCGGTATACGCCGCCCGAGGTTCTGTATATCCAGGTGCAGACTCCGAACCTGCTGAACCCGCTGGCGGGCATCGATCTCAATAACGCCAACGCGCGCACTTCGCCCACTTATTTCAGCCCCGATCTGGTTTCACCTTACGTGCATCAGTACAACTTCAGCCTCGAGCGGCGAATCGGACAGGCGAACTTACGGCTGGGGTACGTGGGGAGCCGGACGTTCAAGCTGATGAACGTCTACATCAGCAACCGGGCGGAGGTGGTTCCGGGGATTCCGCTGACAACGGAGACAGTGGACCAGCGGCGCGCCGATCCGCGCTTCTATGACGTGAAGAGCATTGTCAACGCGGGCATTGCATATCTTGACGGCGCTTTGGCGTCGGTTGAACTGCCGCGCTGGCGCGGTCTGAACGCGGGCTTCAGTTACGTATTTTCGAAAGCGATCGACCAGGGCGCGGACTTCACGGCGACGGCGGCGAATCGCGACCTTTCGAGCGGCCGGGCGCAGAGCCAGTACGAATCACTGAAGGATCGCAAGGGTCTCAGCAACTTCGACTCGACGCATTCCCTCTTGATCTACCAGAGTTGGGATTTGCCGAAGCTCTCGACATCGCACTCGTGGATCAAGTGGATCACCAACGACTGGCAGTGGTCGAGTTCGGCATTGATCAAGTCGGGCACGCCGCTGACGCTGTATGTCGGCAGCGACGCGCCGGGTTACGGGAATGTGGACGGCGGTCCGAGCGACCGGCCGAACATCCTCGATCCGTCCATTCTCGGGTCGACTATCTCGAATCCCGATATCGCGCCCCAGATTCTGCGCAGAGACCGGTTCGGGTTTATCGTGCCCGGCCAAGCCCGCGGCAATCTCGGAAAGGGGACTTTCCGCAAGGCGGGCATTGCGAACTGGAACGGCGGTCTGACGAAGCGCTGGCGCCTTCCCGGCGCGGCCGAACGCCTGGTGCTGTTCAGGGCCGAATCGTTCAACCTCGGCAATCACCCGCAGTTTGGCGAGCCGAACCGCAACCTGAACGCGACGGCGTTCGGCAAGATTACGACGACGCTCAACGACGGGCGGATCTTCCAGTTCGGGCTACGGTTTATCCTGTAGCGAAACAACCTTCAGTTGTTTTGTTTCCCGCGCGCTGTCCTTCAGGACAAGTTTGACGGCGGCGGCGGAGTGTTCCTGAAACAGATCGGGATCCTGCGCCTCGAACATGTCCGCGCCGTCAAACGAGATCAGGTTGTACTCACCCGGCGTGATGCCTTGCAGGCGAAACGAGCCGTTCTGGTCGGTGGAGACGAACTTCAGCAACTGGCTGGCGAGAGCGGCGGGTTCCGTCATTGTGGGCCGCAGGACGACGGCGGCTCCGCGCACGGGGTCGCCTTTCTCATCGGCGACGGAGCCTTGCAGTTGAGCGGCCGTGGGGCTGAGGAGGATGTCGAGACCCGAGGCGGCGTGGGACTGAGTGAGGTCCAGGCCGTGTTCCAACACGTCGATCTCCCCGAGACGGATGGACTTGACATAGAATTCGGGAGGCGCGCCCTGAATACGGACGTCGAAGAGATCCGGCGGGGTATTGGGGATGGTGAAATCGCCGTTCGCCTTCACGAGAACGTTGGTGTTGCCCATCATGTGCAGCCGTCCTCGCGGCTGCAGGTAGACCGAGATGCCCCGCGCATTGAAGGAGGATCCCTCGCCTTCGATGCGGACCGAACCCCGCACTTCTCCGCCAGGGGAGAGGTTGACCGTGAGGTGTTCAAGATCGTGTTCGGTGACTTCGATCGCGAGACGCCCGCTCATCACCTCGTTCGGACTCTCGGAGTAGACGGCTTGCAGGACGTAGGCGCCGGGACGCGCGCCGCTGATCTCGAACTCGCCATTTTGCGTGCTCGCGCTGCTCAGCATGCGCGGCACGGCGCTCATCATGTTTTCATCCCTGGCGGAAAGGGAAATCATGACGGGACGATTCAAACCGGAAGGCACGCCCATCACTTTGCCTTTGACGCGGAAAGTGAGCGTCTTGCGCAGGGTAACGTCCATGCCCTCGATGGTGCGGCCGGTAGAGACATTGATCCGGGCGGCGGAGGCGATGCTCTCGGTTCCGGGATAGTAGGTGGGCGCGTAACCTTCCCCGGGTTTCGAACCCGCCGAGCGGTCCACGGCGTAGTCGGAGCTTTGCCGGCCGGTGACGGAGAGGTAGTACCTGCCCGGGGCCACTCCGAAGACGCGGTACTCTCCGAGGTCGTTGGTCATGGCGCTCGACATGGGGAGCATTTGTTTGCGCCCCTGGTAGTAGCGCGGGCTTACCAGCTGAACGGAGGCTCCCATCACCGGGTCGCCGTCTTCATCGGTGACGCGTCCGGTAATTACGGAGTGCGGCAACAGGCGAAACTCGATGGTATCGAGGGTCTGTCCCTTGGAAAGGTTGAGGGTCGTTCCGCTCATGAAACCACCCGGCCTGCGCGCGCCGTATTCGGTTCTCACGAATCCGTTGCGCGACACCAAGAGCCTGTACTGGCCGGGCTCGATGGCCTTCATGGCGAACCTGCCTTCCGCATTGGTGGAGGTCCGGGAGGGAGGTTGCGGGGTGCGCGAATCGTTGCGCATGAGCATGATATCGGCCTTCCTGAGCGGCTCTCCGGTGACGGCGTTGCGGACGACCCCGGCGATGGTGCACAGTTCCCCGGGTTTGTAGCGTTGCGGAGCGGCCGGCGCTGTTGGAGGCGCTTGGGATAAGGTGACAGCCTGGCTCCAGGCGAGGCCGGCCACCAGAGGGAACAGCAGAACGCGGGCAGGCTTCATGCGACAGTTCTCCCCGGAAGGTAGAGACGGCGCTTCCGGGGAAAGGTTACGGCTCATCAGAAGTTGAGCTTGAGGCCCAGTTGAATGTTTCGCGGCTGATTGGCCTGGGTGGTGAGCTGGGTATAGGTCGGGGAGGTGACGCCGGTGCCGAGGCCGCCGAACCAGACCCGGTTGAAAGCGTTGATCATCTCGAAGCGGAACTGGAGCCTGACGCGCTCCTTATAGAGCATGGTGTTCTTGAGAAAGGCCATGTCCCAGTTGTTGATGGCGGGATTGCGCAGTTCGTTCCAGTAGAAGGGAATGCGGCGGGCGGTGAAGGCGGGCATGGCTTTCATCGAGTCGCCGTTGAACCAATGGCTGATGGTGGGGTTGTCTATGGAGGGACTGACGCCGGTGGCGATAGCGGAGGGAAGAGCCACGGCGGCGCCGGTCTGATAGATGTACATCGCGCTCCACTGCCACCCGCCGATGAGCTTGTTGATTGCGGCGGCGCTGGAGAGGAGCTTGCCCGCGCCGAAGGGGAGTTCGTAGATGATGCCCATCGAGACGCGCTGCGGATTATCGAACTGCCCGGTCATCTTGGAAGGACGCGGGTCGCTTGGCTCGATGAAGCGAAGGGATTCCAACTGCTTCGAGAAGGTGTAGGCGAACTGGGCGTTGAGTCCGTGGCCGAAGCGCTTGTTGGCTCCGGCCTGGAGCGAGTTATAGTAGCTCGATCCGCCGGAGGTGCGGACGAAGGAAATGCCTCCGAATTGGGGATAGGGCATCAGCATTTGAGCGACGGTGATGGTGTCGCCGGCCAGGCTGCTGGGCGAGGGGATGAGCCCCTTGAAGGGATTGGGGACTTTGACGTTCAATCGGGCGGCGAGCGGGTAGTATTTCTGATCGTACGTTATGCCGGTGCCATTTCCGGGACCGTTGATCACCCTGCCGCTATCTCCGGCGGAGGTGCTGGTGATGAGGTTGACGGCTCGCTGGCCGACGTAGTTGACCTCGATCTGGAGGTCGCGAATCAGTTCATGCTGGAATCCGAAACTCCAACGGTAGTTGCGGATATTCCGGCGGTAGTAATCGTAGAGGGACAGAGTCTGGCCGAGGAGCGTGGACAAGCCGAGGCTCGAGCCGGTGGGTTGAACGAATTCGTTGGGGAACGGATTGGAGAGTGTATCAGCGGGGGTGAGGCCGCCATCGAGCGTGGTGACCATGTCGGTCTGCGCGGCAAAGCCCGTGGTGTTGACGAACGGCTGCCACCATTCGGAGTAGAAGATGCCGAAACCGGTGCGCAGCACGGTGCGCGGGAAAAGGCGGTAGGCGAGGCCGATGCGCGGCTGCCAGTCGGTCTTTTCGGCTTGTACGTTGCGGCGGTTATCCGGGGTGGCGAAGAAGATGCCTCCCTTCACTTTGAAGTCGGAGGGGGACAACTCCGGGATGGGGTTGGCGGCGTAAGCGGTCTTGGCAGCGGCCTCGATCGGGTTGGAGGCATTGAAGGCAAAGCCCAAGGCGTTCTGGTTGTAGCGCTCGGTCACGCCGAGTAACAGGTCGTAGCGAAGGCCGAGGTTCAGGGTTAGCTTCGGTGTGATCTTGAAGTCGTCCTGGAAGTACCAGCCATAGAAAGGCGCCTGAGGGGCGGTGAGCGCGCGGATGTTCAGCAAGCCGGCCGCGGGGGTTCCGAGCAGGAAACTGGCAATGCCATTGCCGAGGTTGTTGCCGGCAAGGAAGGGGTTCGGTTGGGTGAAGCCGCGGTCGAAGTTATACTGGCCTCCGGGACGGTTGGCTCCGACGGAGTTGTTCTGTTTGACCTGTCCCTGGAAGCCGAACTTCATGTTATGACTGCCCATGCTCTTTGTAACTCCGAAGTTATAGGAGTAAGTATTGGTGTGCTCAAACCACTGGCCCTCGGAGGCCCCGATGTAATACATGTCCGAGTTGTTAAACTGCGGGAAGATGCGCTGCTGCATCCGGCTGACGAGGGCAGGGGAGAAGCCGAGAGTGGTCTGGTCGAAGCTGGGGTGGGTTCCCTCCTGGGTCCAGCGAGTGTAGCCGGCCTGGGCGGAGAGGACGAGGGTCGGGCTGATGAGGAAGACATCGCTGAGGCCGATGGAGGTTTGGGCGCGGTTGTTTCCTTCGAGGGCTCCAACGCCGCCGCCGATGTCCCACGGGGTCGGCGTTCCGGGGAAGCCCTGGTTGTGAGACCAGCGCGCAAAGAGGCGGTGCTTCCTGATGTTGGGATCGATGCGGACGGAGTAGTTCTCGCCGTCGTAGGGCGCGGGGACCTCGCTGAAGTAGTTGTTGGCGCCGGTGTTGAGGTCGCCCGGGAGGTTCGCATTGGGATAGCGCGAGATGACGTTGGCGGCGATGGGGTTGATGCGGTTCGAGGGGATTCTGTTGCCGGGGAAGGGGGTGCGAACGGCGCTGCCGCCGCTGGAGACGGTGGACCAGGGATCGGCGATCTGGAACAAGGCTCCCGCCGCGTTGAAGGTTTGAGAGAAATCGCCGCCACGCTGGAGTGCGGTGGGCACGGTGAAGCGGTACTGCTTGGGAGTGCGCTGGCGGAGGCCTTCGAAGTTGAAAAACCAGAACACTTTGTTCCTGATGACGGGGCCGCCGGCGGTGAGGCCGTACTGATTGAAGCGGAAGACGGGGCGTTTGGCGTTGGCCTTGTTCGAGAAGAACGCGTTGGCGTTGAGTTTGTCATTGCGGAAAAAGTCGTAGAGGCTGCCGTGGAACTCATTCGTGCCGCCCTTGGTGACAACGTTGACGAACATGCCGCCGCCGTGGCCGTATTCGGCGTCGAGGGCGTTCGTCTGGACGGTGAACTCCTCGACGTCATCGACGCTGGGGATGTAGGCCACGCGGTCGGAGACGTTATTGGGGATGCCGTCCATGAGAAATTCGTTGGTGCGGTTGTTGGCTCCGGAGGCGGAGGTGTAGGACGTGCTGTCGATGTCGATCAAGCCATTGGTATTGCTGGTGGGGGAGTTGTTGGTGATGCCCGGTGAAAGATTGACCAGCATGAGCACGTTGCGGGCGAGCAGGGGCATGTCGGTGATGACGCGCTGCTGGATGTTGCGGCTGACCGACGCGGTGGAGGTTTCAAGCAAAGCAGCCTGCCCGGTAACCTGGACGGATTCGCTGACCTGGCCGAGTTCGAGGGAAAAATCGGCGGTGGACCGGATGCCGGTTCTAACGATGATCTCCTGGGCTCCGCGTTTGAAGCCGGGCTTTTCCACCGAGACCTCGTAGCGTCCGGGGTTGACGAGGGGAAAGAAGAAATAGCCGTTCTCGTTCGTGGCGGCTTCGGCGGTTACCCCGGTATCGGGATTCTTCAAGGTAACGGTGATGGACGGCAGCAGGCCGCCCGTGGAATCCCTGACGGTGCCGTCGACGGTACCGACGGGAAGGACCTGTGAGTTCAGGGCGGTGGCAATGCCCAGGAATAGACTGAACAAATACTTGGAAAGCATCTTTCTTACCCCCCAGTTTTGGCATCCGGGAAAAGAAGACCCGAAAGTCGATTCAGCGTTTCACGAACATACACCAGTTATGGATTGAGGTCAATGGGTTAGCCCGTTACGGCGTTGATCCGTTTTCGCTGGCGGGGGTTGCGAAGGTCGAAATCCTTGTCCGGAAAGGCCTTTCGACCAGGGGAGCTTCATTCTGCTATACGATTCAAGGCGCCCCGCGTTCTGGAGATCCGCGGATGACAGGAATGATCAAGGCGGTGCGTGGCCGTTTCCATATGAAGCGCTTCCGCGGCATTTGCGTCATCGAGTTGGCGGATTGACCACTCCCGCCTGGCGGGCGAGCGGGACCAGTCATGAGTCAGGGACTATGCTTCGTGGAGTTCGATGACCAGGAACTGCTCCCATGCCTTCCCGTCATGCGACCGCTCTCCACGCCAGGTAAAGCGATCGGCGGAGATCCTCACATACGTTGCGCGGGTGAGTGCGTGCCGCGCGACAGGCTCCTTCATGCAGTAGGAGATCGTAGTTTCATCAGCTGCAACTCCACCCAGTTCTTCCGGTCCCAGGTCGGTCCAGGTTCCCGGCAGTGCATTCAGCCATTTCATATTCCAGGTCTTCCTCACCGCGTCATAGGAGCGAAGATTGATGCCAAGCACCAGCAGTTGGTCCTCGGGTGTCCTCATTCTGTATTCGTCCGCAATGGCGTACCCATCCAGAATGTAGTGTCCTTCGAGCAGAAAGGCGAATGGATCCAACTCCCGAGGCGCGTTGGCGTTCGGCTTTCCGTAGTCGAGTTCGTTTCGTTCCATAGTTTGAGAATTACCCTTTCCCTGTTGCACGGGCACGACGCCGGTAAGTCCGGGTTCCGCACGGAGCGCGGTGCGCCGCAAACCTCGGCTATTCGGCGGCGTCAGCCGCCTTTGCATCGAACGTGGCCCCTTCGGGTGCGTCCGTGCGGCTCTCGAATTCGACGCTGTAGCCGTCGGGATCGCGCAGGGACGTGACCCACATTCCGTTTCCCACAAAGGGCAAGGAGGGTCTGAGCCCTCTCGCGATGGCCTCACGGTAAATCGACAGAGCGTCGGCACAGAGAAACATAACCGACACCCCGAGGCCCAGTGGCGCGCTCGGTTGCCAGAATTTTCCGCCGTCTCTTCGAAAGTCCTGAAGCATCAGCGAGGCGCCTCCGCGGCGCAATCGGCACCAGCGAACTGCTCCTGCGTCAATCCACTGGCCGGCAATATCGAAGCCGAGCCCGTCCACATAGAACCGCAGTGAGTTCTGCATGTTCGACACGGCAAAGAACGGAATCACCTCATGCACATTCGATTCTATTGGCATCGAAGCACCATCCTACTGTTGTTGAATCGGCCTAGACTCCGGCGCGAAAGAGCGTCTCCGAAGTCAAGATGTTATTGGCGGCATCGCCCCACCGGATGAGTCGGTTCCGGACAGAGAGTTCGACAAAGCCGGCGGCCACTATGATGGACAGGTAGTGTAGTCCGCCGATTCGAGCATAGACTGGCGGCGGTTCTTCGGCGGCGTGGCCGGTCATGGCCGTCTCCGTTTCGATACGTACGATTGACTCGAAAGGTTCCCGCGATTGCAATCGATCGGCCTGGCTCTCGGCCTCTCTGCGCCGCAGCGCATAACCCGTCGGGCCAACTTCCAGAGCAGCGCTGAAGCAAGCCAGTGAGCCGTGGGACGTATATGGCCGTCGAGTTCATCCTGGAATTCCTGGCCACCTGTCAATCCGAGAACGACGTCCTCACCGACTATCCTGGTCTGACGCGAGAGGACATCCTTGCTTGTCTTTCGTACAAGGCGTTCCCGATTCCTGCGCCTGCACGGACCTCGACCGGTACAAGCGACGTCCCCTCACTGCGCTCTGTAAGCTTGGAGTGACAGTCGCATCATGCAACTGGGGGCGTCCCTGCGCACCGGTCCTACCGGTTGCCCGCGTACAACAACACGATCCCCGACAGGATCATTCCAAGCCCCAGGAACTTCCCCCTCGTGAACGCCTCGCCGAAGAACACCCGCGACCACAGCAGCGTCCACACATATCCCAGCGACACCATGGGATACAGAACGGATAGTTCTCCCTCACGCACACCCAATACGAAGAAATAGGAGGACAGCAGGAAAAACGCCACCCCGGCCCCGAGCCGGTAATTGAACACCAGGCTTTGCCAGGCGCCGTGCAACCTTGCCGCGCCGGCCTTCAACAGTACGGCGCCGAAACTTCCGATAAACGATGCGAGCAACACCAGCAGAATCGAGGATAGGGGCGTTTTCATCCGCTGCTCCCTCGTTGAACCGGCGCGGGTGTACCTCCCGCGCCGAGTATGCCCACTCCGGCAACGATCATGGCAATCCCCGCCAGTTTGTTCGCCGTTACCGCCTCGCCGAACAGCACACTCGAAAGAACGGTCACCCAGACGAAAGTCAACGAAATCACCGGGTAGAGGATCGACAACTCGCCGTCCCGCAAAGCGAGCACCAGCAGCACGGTGCTCAGCCCATAGAGGCAGTAGCCCGCAAGCAGATGGACATTCGCGAGCATCTCGAGCGCCCCCGCCCCCCGCAGGTTGCCCGCACCCGTCTTGATCAGAATCTGCGCCGCCGCCCCGAGAATGGTGCACCCGAACACGAGTGTGATGGATTGCGCCTTCGTGAAGCGGAAGGCAGGCTTCCTCGGTTCATCGGTGGCGATCCGCCCCGCGGCTCTTCCTCCGGATTCGCTCATGCCCAACCAATCGGCGGCAGCGGGCCGCGCCTTCAGAGCAACCCGCGGAGAGGATCAGCGGACGGCAGTCTTCTCCTTGTCCGTCAGCGCGGCAACACCAGGCAACTCGACGCCCGACAGAAACTCGAGGGAAGCCCCGCCGCCGGTCGAGATATGAGAAATCTTGCTCTCCACTCCCGCCGCCTTGATGGCCTTCTCGGAATCCCCTCCGCCCACCACGCTGAGCACGTTCGACCCGGCCACCACTTTCGCGATCGCCACCGTACCCTTGTCGAATGGAGGCTTCTCGAACACGCCCATCGGCCCGTTCCAGATCACGCTCTCCGACGCCGAAATGATGCTCGCAAACCGCGCCACGGTCTGTTCGCCGATGTCGAGCGCCATCATGCCGTCGGGAATCGTCGTCACGGTCTTCGATTCGGCGCCCTCCTTCAACTCCGCCGCCACCACGTGGTCCACCGGCAGCATCAGCTTATCTCCGGCTTCCGCCATCAGCCTGTTGGCCAGTTCGATCTTGTCGTTCTCCACCAGCGAGTTCCCCACCGGCTCGCCCTTTGCCTTGAGGAATGTGTACGCCATGGCGCCCCCGATGAGGAGCTTGTCCACTAGAGTCACCAGGTTCTCGATCACGTCAATCTTGTCTGAAACCTTGGCTCCCCCGAGAATGGCCACGCACGGCCGCGGCGGGTTCTTCGTCACCCTGGTCAGGTAATCGATCTCCTTATCCATCAGCAGTCCCGCCGCCGCCAGCGGCATGAACTCGATCATCCCCACCGTCGAGGCGTGCGCGCGGTGCGCCGAACCGAACGCGTCATTCACATACACGTCCGCGAGCGAAGCCAGCTTTTTCGAGAAGTCGCGGTCGTTCTTCTCCTCCTCCGCGTGAAATCGCAGGTTCTCGAGCAGCAGGATCTCACCCGCGCCCGGCTTCATCGCCGCCACGCTCGCGCCCACGCAATCGGGAGCCATCTTCACGGGTTTTTGCAGAATCTCCGACAGCCTGACGGCGCACGGCTTGAGACTCATCTCCGGATTCGGTTTCCCTTTCGGACGGCCCAGATGGGACGCGAGAATCACCCCCGCGCCCTGTTCCAACGCGTATTCGATTGTGGGTATCGAAGCGCGGATGCGCTTGTCGGAGGTGATCTCCGCGCCGCCCGCCGCCAGTGGGACATTGAAGTCCACGCGGATGAAGACAGTCTTCCCTCGCAGATCAAGATCACGTATGGATAATTTCATCGGAGTTCTTCTAGAACTTTGATTTTAGCAACTCATGGAAGATCCTCAGACCCGTCTGAAACTCGGAGACCGGGATCCGCTCGGCGTCGCTGTGCATCGTGGCCACAATCGAGGCGTCCACCACCACCGGAGCCAGTCCGTAGGCGATGACCCCCTTCTTCCTCAGTTCGACCGAGTCGGTCCCATACGGAATCAGAATCGGAGTCACCACCGCATCCGGATGATACTTCAACAGCGCCGCGCGCAGCGCCGCGTATAACGGCGTATCCATCTTGCTGACGCCGGGGTCCGCCGGGTCGCTCAGTTGTTCAATGGTCACCCGCGGATCATTGATGCGCGCCTTCATTTCAGAGATGAACTCCGCGGCATTCACTCCCGGCAACAACCGGCAGTCGAGCGTCGCCTCGCTCGACGACGGGATCACGTTCGCTCGTGGCGGCGACCCAACACCCGCGGAAAGCGTCGTCAGCGAGATGGTATTGCGCCCGATTGCCGCCATGAACTTGTTCCGCGCCAGCCGCCCCCCGAGATTCTCCCGCATCTTTTCCACCACCTCGTTCTGCTTGCCCCGGTCCGGCGTGCCCAGAGCCTTGCCGATCGCCTCGATCAGGATCATGTTGGCGTTGTCCGCTATCGGCTGCGAGCCGTGCGCGGCCGTCCCCTTGGCGCGCAACCGCAGCCACAGCACCTGCTTTTCACCCACCGAAACGCCAAACACCGTCCTGCCGGGCGAGAACTGATCCGGGCTCCCGAATCCGCCCTCATCCAGCACATATTCCGCCTCGATCTCCTTCCAATGATCGCGGATCATCGCCCTTACGCCGTAGGGTCCGAAGGATTCCTCATCCGAGGTGCAAAGCATCAGGATGTCCCGCTCCGGCGTCACGCCCGTCTGCTTCATCGCGATCAGCGAGAACAGGTGGATCACTCCCGTGCTTTTCATGTCCATGGTCCCGCGGCCCCATAGATACCCGTCCCGTATCACGCCCGCGAACGGATCCACGGGCCAGGCCTTGGCGTCCACCGGAACCACGTCGAAGTGATTCATGAGCAGCAGCGGCTTCTTCGTCCGGTCCCTTCCCTCCAGCCGCACCAGCAGATTGGTCTGCCCGTTCGGGCCGGTGCGAAAAAGCTTTGGGGCGAACCCGTTCTTCTCCAGCTCGGCGCGGAACAAAGCCGCCGCCGCCGAGGTGTCCGCCGGGGGATTGATCGACTTCACGCGCACATATTCCTGCAGGAACTCGAGGGCGCGCTTTTCAAACACCGGCCAGTCAGGCTCGGCCGCCTCGAGCGAACAACCCACAAAAAACAATAACCACAGAAAATGTTTCATTTCTCCGTCTCCGGAACATCGCTCAGGGTAATGGCAAGGCCCGAGGCGCGGTATGCCTCGAGCAACGCGCCCGCCGCCGGGCCGTACACCGGAGCCGCCGCCCGGTTCCCCTCCTCGAGTTCCACCAGTTCCCGGAACCGTTCCCTCAGCAATTCACTGTTATACACACCGCCCACATAAGCCACCGCCGCCGTCTCGCCCTTCCCGAACAGCCGGCTCCGCACCGCCCCGGCGTACTGCGCCAGTTGCCGTGCCGCGTTCATCAGGATCTCGCGCGCCGCCTCATCTCCTTCCCGCGCCGCTTCATCCACCAGCCTCGAAAACGAGGCAATCCGCGGGCGTGGAAACTCGACCGTATAAAAACGGTGCAGCAGGTCGTTGGCGTCCGCCGCCCCCGCCGCCTCCATCAACTTCGCGCGCAGAGTGGTCGGACGCCCCCACCCTTCCTCCATCCGCAGGGCCGCGCGTAGCGCCTGCCGCGTAATGTCGAATCCTCCCCCCTCATCCCCGAACACATAACCCCATCCTCCCGCCCGCGCCTCGCGCCCTTCCGCGTTCCGCCCGAACGCAAACGAACCCGTGCCCGCAATCGTAATGATGCCCGGCTGCCCCGCCGTTGCTCCGCTGAGCGCGATCAACCCGTCGTGCGTCACAATGATCCGCCCGGCGGGAAGGATTTCGTGCAGCAGCGCCTCCTTGTCCGCGGGCCCTCCGCTGAAGCCAAGGCAAGCCGCCTCGAAGCGCGCCCCGCCCCGCTCGAGTCCCGCCGATTCGAACGCCTTCTCGAGGCAGCCCTCGATCGCCGCGAGAAACTTCCGCCGTCCCTCGCTTGCCCGCACGTGGTTGCACGCCCCTCCCCTCCCGTACCCAATGATCCGCCCGGACTCCTCGCCGATCATCGCCGTCGTGCTCGATTGCCCCCCGTCCACCCCCAGGTACAGCTTCATGGCGCGGCCTCGTTGATCCTGTACAGCCTCGTCCCGCCGCGCTCGGCCAGCAACCCGATCCCCCACAGCGCGGCATTGGCCATATAATCCTGCCCCGCCGGGTCATCGGGAGCCACCAGGAGATAACGCACTCCCCGCGCCCTCAGTTCCTCCATCGCCGCGCGGCGTAATCCCTTCATCAACGGCACATCCGACTCCTTCATGGCTCCGCTGAGCAGCGTCCAGTCTCCGCGCTCGCCGCGGCCGTACAGCTTCAGCGCCGCCTGGTACTGGTCCTTCGTAATCTCCAGTCTCACACTATTCATCAGCCGCTCTCCACCGAGATCCACCTCGAAGAACATCCCCGGCTTGATCGCTTCCCAACTGCGCCAGCGTGTCACCAGGCTGTTGTCAAAGGCGAGCTCCGCATCCCAGGGGTTCGGCCACGCCCGCAGCCTCCATTCGGGTGACCGCGGCAGTTCCTTCTCCCCTTTATACATGCGCCATTCCGAGATGCTCCACTGGTCCGTGCCCGAGTTGTTCTGCACCAGCTTCAAATGCCGCAGCGGCCGTTCGCGGAATGTATAAGTCAGTTGGTGCGTCGGAGCCGAATCGGGAAACAGCCCGGCCCAGACGAACTCGCCGAGGTTGTTGTTGAATCCCGCCTGATACGCCGTCAATATATCGCGCGTCGTGTAGGCCTCGGCGACCCCGCCGAACGTGAATACCTTCTCCCCCTTCGGCACGAAATCCTCGATCATCCGCGCCACCACATAGCCGTAGGAAAAATCCGTCAGGTACTTCTCCTCTTTTTGAATGCGCAGCGCCGCGGCCACCGGAATCCGCTCGAGGCGCCACGCATATTGCGAGGAGTAGAGCTTCAGCACATGCGGCCAGGAAAGAATCGCGTGCGCCGCCATCACTACCGGCAGCACTCCCCTCGACCGCGCGAACACCATCGCCAGCGCAAGGGAGAAGAAGGGCAGCGAGGGCAGCAGAAATCGCGTTCCGATATTGTTCAGATAGGGGAGCGCGAAGAACGCCCCCGCCGCAAGCAGCCTCCGGCCCCGCGGCCGCCGAAGCGCCAGCAGCGCCAGCGGCAGCAGCACGAACACGGGCCCGAGCGTTCCCGACAACATCGCCCCGTGCACGGTCAGATCCATCGGAATATCCCAATAGCTCTTCGGGTCTCCGTAGTGCCGCATCCGTTCCACATACTCCTGTTCGAAGGAAATGTGCACGTTCGGGTTGGGAAAATACCGGTTGAAAAACGGCGACAGCGGATTGCCCACGATAATCCAGTTCTTCGCCGCCCAGGGCACGGCCATCACCGCCGCGCAGGCCGCGAACACCAGCAACGGCTTCAGCCAGGGCTGCCGCGCCCGCCACAGCCTCCACAAGAGAAACCCCGCCGCGAACGGAATCGCCAGTCCCGCCGTATATTTGCCCGCATAGCAGAACCCGGCCAGCAGACCAACCGGCACGATCAATGCGCTCTGCCGCTCCTCCCGCCAGATCTCGAGCAGGCAGTACAGCGAAAACACCACCGCCGTGACCGCCACGTCGTTGTAGGCCGTCGTGCCGTCGATACCCACCACCGGAGCGCAGAGCATCAGAACCGCCGCCCCCACGCCCGCCGCCGCCAGTCCGAACCGCCGCGCGTGCGTCAGAATCAGCAGCGGCAGCGCCATCGTGAAGCCGAAGTGCACCACCGCCGCCGCCGAATGCCTGCCGAACGCAAACGCGAACAGGTATAACATCTCGACGCCTTGCGTCAGATTGGCGTACATGTTCGTCGTGATGCAGCTGAAGCCGTGTTCGCGCAGATAACGCGCCACCAGCCCCAGATGATACGAACTGCCGTCCGGGCTCATCTCCGGAGCCATGGCATTGCTCAGATACAGCACCGCGTAGGCAAGATAGATCGCCGTGAAGAGCCATTTCCAAAGCCTTCCGAGCGGCGGCAGCCCCGGAGCCCTCGACGGGCCGAACACGCCTTTCGCCCACCCGGTGGCCAAAATAGCGGCGCCCACGGAGAAGAATACGCCCTTGCGCGCCAGTTGCACGCTGCACAGAAGGAACACCAGCAGGTGCAGCAGCGAAGCCCCGCACACCAGCCCGAACAGCCATTCCTCTTCGCGGTAGAGGCGAATCCTCAACCGTTCGAGCAACAAACGGCCCAGAACATAAGCGGAAGCCAGGGTGAACGACGCTCCAAAGAGGATGTATACGGCTTTTGGTATCACTGCTCGAATCCGGCCCGCACCAGCAGAAATCCCAGTTTCGCCCCATCCTGCGGCGATACGTACACCTTGTCCACCTCGGCCGCCACCTTCACCGGCTCACTGGCCGTCAACAGGTTCCCGGGAACTTCCACTTCGTAATGTTGTTCTCCCGGCTTGCCGTAGTGCGCGCTCCCCAGCGGCTTGCCGCCGATGGAAAACCGTACCGTCACCGGACCGGTGAACTGGAAAGTCGCCTCGGCCAGCACGAAATCCATGAAGAATTTCAGTCCTTTCGTCTCCGTGAGATAAAAGCGCAACTCCGGCCGCTGGCTGGTCCACCGCCACCGCGAGAGCGGGTCGCCCTTCAGCACACCGCTCACGATGTAGGCATCGGCGAGCGGAGAATCCATCGAGACTACCGACCCAACCGGACGCGGTTCAACGCCCCGCAACGTGGCTCTCTGCATGGGCGGCGCGTACCACTCCGGTTCGGGCGCGCACGCGCCCAGGCACAGCAATGCCGCGATGATAAGCAATCGAAACACAAAACTGCGAGTATAGCGAATCAGGCCGCGCCGCCTTGCCGCCTGACCGGACCCGGGGTACGCAACACCCTGCCGCTCTTCGCCTCGTTGCCAAGGGCCGAGGAGCGCCGGCGCTGGTCATTTCCTGTTGACTTCACCAACTCCTATCTCGCATGCCGCCCACCCAATGGGAGAAACGGGCAGTGACGAGTAGAACTGTGGTCCGGGGGAATAGGGAGAAGCCTGATGGCGCCGCCTCAGGCTTCTCCTCTAATATGGGAAAACTGCCTCATTCCCCGAGGGGCTTCTGCCGATTTGTGAGAGTGAGCTTACTATAGATGACCTCGGGTTGCCGTATCCATTATCTTGCCCTCGCCGCGCTACTGTCTCCTTCCCTCTTCGGACAGTCTCTGCCCGGTTTGTTGCGTCCCCTCGAAGAGGATAAGACCCCTCGCGCCGCCCGCGTGCGGCCTTCACGGCCTGGAGTGGAAATTCGCCGCTCCCGCCTGGTGCGGGTCGATCGGTCCGTCCTCCTCGCCCCCACCGATGGCGTGCGCAAAGTAGGACTTGACCTGTTCGCCGACGCGAACTTCGAAGTGGAAGAGCTTCGCTCGCAGTGGACCAATAATGGCGCTACCCTCATCTGGGTTGGCCGGATTGCCGGAACGGCCCGCGGCCAGGTGGTCCTCGCGGCGACAGACGGCACTGTCTCCGCCAACATCACCACCGATGACGCGTTTTACACGATCCGGCCCGATGGCGAAAACGCGCAGGTTCTTCAGGACGTACAGCCGCAACTCGGGCAGTTGCAAGACGACAGGGTGCTGGTCCACCTCGATCCCTCCGCCGCCCTCTCCATCCCCTCTCATCCTCCGAAGATCACCGAACGCGCGGCGGGCGGCACCCGTATCGACGTCCTGGTCGCCTATACGCAGGCCGCGCGCGCCGCCGCCGGAGGCACGTCCACCATTCAGAACAACATCCAACTGGCGGTCGCGGAGACCAACCAGGGCTTCCTGAACAGCGGCGTGGACATCAACCTGAACCTCGTCGGGACCATGGAAGTCAACTACGACGAATCCTCGTCCATAGACCAGGCGCTTGACGACCTGCAGGGCACCACCGACGGCAAGATGGATGAGGTCCATACCGCCCGCGCCAACCTCGGAGCCGATCTTGTCAGCCTGTGGATCAATCGTGTCGGCTCCGCTGGCGGCGTCGTCGGCCTCGGGTATCTGCTCGATTCGCTTTCCCCCGGGTTCGCCCCGTGGGCTTTTTCCGTCGCCGAACAATACTGGGCCGCCGGCCCCGGCTACACCTTCGCCCACGAAATCGGCCACAACATGGGAGCCGACCATGACCGCGCCAATACGGCCGGTGGTGGGCTCGATGCCTATTCCTACGGCTATCAGCACACCACCCCCACCACCTTCCGGACAATCATGGCGTACTCCTGCAGCGGCGTCTATTGCCCGCACATCAACTACTGGTCGAACCCCAACATCAGCTATTCCGGCGCTCCCACCGGCGTCGCCATCGGCTCGCCGAGCGCCGCCTACAACGCCCAGACCCTCAACAACAGCAAGAGCACCGTGGCGGCCTTCAAGACCGCGCCGGCCGGGTGTACCTACACACTTTCGGCTCCGGGCGCGTCCTTCACCGCCGCCGCCGGCTCGGGAAGCGCCGGCGTAACGGCGGGACCCGCCTGCAATTGGACCGCATCCACCGCCACAAACTGGATCACCATCACCAGCGGCTCGAGCGGAACCGGCAACGGCACGGTCAACTACTCCATCACATCCAACAGCGGATCGGCCCGCTCGGGCAGCATCACCATCGCCGGGCAAACCTTCACCGTCAGCCAGGATGCCGGCGCGGCCACGGTCAACTATACGGTGAGCACCTCGCCCGCCGGCCGGGTGGTCAGCGTCGATGGCCAGCCCTATACCGCCCCGCATACTTTCGCCTGGACCGCCGGCTCGACGCACACTCTCTCGGCCGCCACCCAGGGCTCCGGTACGCGCTATTCCTTCCAATCCTGGAGCGATAACGGCCAGGCTACCCACACCATTACCGCCCCCGCTTCCCCGGCCACCTACACGGCCAGTTTCTCCACCCAGTATCTGCTCACCACCGCCATTGCTCCCTCCGGCGCGGGCAGCCTCTCGTTGAACCCGTCCTCGGTGGACGGCTACTATAACAGCGGTTCCACCGTGCAGGTGACGGCCTCCGCCGCCGCGGGCTGGAACTTCTCGACCTGGAGCGGCGCGGCCGCCGGCTCCTCCCCGCTGCCGCTGTTGATGGACAGCCCCAAGAGCCTCACGGCCAATTTCGTTTCCGCCACCGGAGGCGTCACCATCAACACCCTGCCGCAGGGTCTCAAGGTGACAGTCGACGGGGTCGACTACACTACGCCCTGGAGTTTCACCTGGAACACCGGGACCACGCACACCCTCGGAGCGGCCGGCACGCAATCCGGGTTCGGCACGCGATACAGCTTCTCCTCGTGGAGCGACGGCGGAGCCCGGAACCACACCATCACCGTCGGAGCCGGTTCTTCCACTTTCACGGCTTCCTACGCCACCGCCTATCAGCTTTCCACTTCCGTCAGCCCGGCAAGCAGCGGCGTGATCGTGGCTTCGCCCTCCTCCCCCGACGGGTTTTACAGTGCCAACACCGTGGTCGGCATCACCGCGCAGGCCGCGCCGGGCTTCGTGTTTACCAGTTGGAGCGGCGACGCGTCCGGTTCGAACCCCGGAGCCTCCGTCGTCATGAACGCCCCACGCGCCGTCTCGGCCACCTTCGGAGCGCAGTCCGTCTGTGTCTACTCCCTCTCCCAAACCGGAACCTCGGCCGGCGAAAGCGGCGATCTTCGCCAGGTCGCCATCCGGACCGCGCCGGGCTGCAATTGGAACGCCTCTTCCAATAACCCCTGGCTCACCATCCTCTCCGGGACCAGCGGCTCGGGCAACGGTACGGTGCGCTTCAGCGTTGCCCCTAATTCCACCGCCTCGAGCCGCACCGGCACACTCGCCATCGGCGGCGTCACGTACACCGTTACGCAAGCGGCCGCCGCCTGCTCGTTCTCTCTCAACGGCCCGGGAAACATCCTCACTCCCGCCGCCGGCAGCTACCAGATTGCTGTTTCCACCAGTGCGGGCTGCCAGTGGAACGCGTATGCTTCCGCCCCCTGGATCACCCTCAATCTCGCCAGCGGCAGCGGAAACGGCTCTGCCCTGTTCTCCGTATCCGCCAACAACACTCCGGCGCCGCGCACGGGCGCTATCACCATCGGCGGTACAACCATATTCTTCGTCCAGAAGAGCGGCTCACTGCCCCAGTTGTTCGGCGACGTGCTCCCGGTTCATCCCTTCTACGACTACATCTCACTGCTCAAGCTCAACAACGTCTCGCAAGGCTGTGGCGCATCGAACTACTGTCCCGAGGACAATATGAGCCGTAAGGAGATGGCCGCCTTCCTCATCCGCTCCCTGTTGGGTGAATCTTTCAGCTACTCTCCCACCCCCTATTTCACCGATGTCCCGGCCACCCATTCGCACTTCGCCTATATTCAGAAGCTCAAGGAACTCGGTATCACCGGAGGCTGCACGGCCACATCCTACTGCCCCGAGGATTCCGTAACTCGTGGCCAGATGGCCGCCTTCCTCGTCCGCGCCCGCCTCGGCCTCACCAGCGCCGGCACGTTCCCATACCCCGCCGCCCCGCTGTTCAACGACGTCGGCCCTTCGAACATCTTCTTCCCCTATATCCAGAAGATGAGAGAGATGGGCATCACCAGCGGCTGCACCACGACAACCTATTGCGGCGACGACACCAATACGCGCGGCCAGATGAGCGTCTTCATCATTCGCGGATTCTTTTAGCGGGCAACCAGGAACACGCTCCGCGGGCTCACTCCCAGGGCTTGTCCTTGAGGAACAATACGTGTGCCGGAAGAGGAAGGCTGGTGTGAAAATACTTGCGGTACGCGGCAATCCAGTTGCCGGCCAGTTCCTGCTGCGCGGTGGCCAGATCCAGCTTCCCTTCGCAGACCAGTGTGCGCATGTAGTCCTCGAGCGCGTCCTTGACATGCGCCGTCCATACACCTTCCGTGTAGGGTTGCGGCCACAGGTTGCTCATATCCTCGGCGCCGCCGAGAGCGGGAGTGATGAGATAGTCCACTTCATAAGCTCTCGGGCGCGGCTGCCGGATGCCGTACCGCCGGAATACCTGCTCCGCCATCTCGGCGGGCACCGGTCCTCCATCCGGCGCGGCGGCAACGCAAGCCTGCTCGCGGGAAACGAACCGTATCGCGCCGGGAGTGAGCCTCGCATCCGGCAGCGAACTCTCGGGTGACTGGCGGGTGTAGGTCCACAGCAGCCCCATCGCCGCCAGCGCAAGCGCAAGGGCGGGAAACGCGGCGCGCGCCGCATACCGGTTCCGGATCCAGCCTGGCGCCCCTTTGCCCGGCGCGGAGTGCGCCTCCAATGCCATCTGCGCGCGCAACCGCGCCGCCGGACCCTGGTGGGGTGGAATACGGTGATCGAGTTCCGACTGCTGCAGTTGCACGAATCCCGCGATCGCGCTCTCCAGCTCCTCGCGGCGGACTTTGCAGCGCCAGCAATGCGCGAGGTGCCTGTCCAGCTCCCTCACGCGCGTTTCGGCCAACTCGCCATCGATCGCCCGCACCAGTTCTTCGTCGGGAAAATGAGAATCGCGAGTCATGCTCATCACTCTCCAATCGATCTGCTCAGCCTCGCCAGCGACCGCGTAAGCGACATCGACACGGCGCCGAGCGACATTTCCAAAGCCTCGGCAATTTCCCGGTAGCGCAGCCCCTCGGCCCGCAGATACAGACAGCAGCGGTCGCGGTCCGGCAGCGCCCGCACGACCGCCTGAAGACGCGCCTGCCGGTGGTTCCGTTCCGTGCTCTCCTCGGGGTTCGGCATGGGATCGGCACAGAGCGCCTCCACCGGAAACCCGTCCAGCGCTTCCATCGGGCGGCCGTTCTGCTTCCGGCGCTTGAGGGCCAGGTTATGGCCCACCCGGAAAATCCACGCCCGCAGATTGTCCCTCGGCTTTTCCTGGCGCAGGTGGCGGAACAGGGCGAGGAACACCTCCTGGACAATATCTTCCCCGTCGGGAACCGGAAGCCCCAATGAGATCAGGTAGCGCAGCAGGGGAGCCCGCAGTTCGTCGAACAGGCGTGACACCTCCGCCTCGGCGGCGGAAGGTCCGCGGCCCGATTCCCGTTCCCGGGCGGGTTGATACAGCAGCCAGCCGGCCAGTTCTCGGGCGAATCCCGGCACCTCTCGTTCGAGCCTCCTGTGTTGTGAATATTCCCCGCGCGGGGACCGTGTTCAGCCTTTTGAAAACGACATTTTCATTCTACGTTGTGTTGCGGGCCATTCCATAAACCGGCGCGCCGTAAAAAGACTGAACAGAACGCGCCCCTGGGGAATTTTCTACTATGTCTTTCTTTGGTGGAAGCCTGCTCTCGCGGTGTGTCCTGGTCCTTTTTCCCGCCGCCCTGCTCGCGCAACAACCCACGGGTGAAATTCGTCTCGACGTCCGGGATCCCTCGGGATCTCCCGTCATAGCCTCCGGCCTGCTCGAGAATCCGGCCTCGAACCTGCGCCGGGAGTTTCAAACCACCGCGGCGGGAACCGCCGTCCTGCGCGGTTTGCCCTACGGCGCCTACCGCGTCGAAATCAGCGGAGGCGGGTTCGAAACGCAGTCGCTGACGGTGGACGTGCAATCCTCCGCTCCCGTAGCGCGCACCGTCAAACTGGCGTTGAACGGCACGCGCTACAGGGTGGACGTCGTGGCCACCACTCCACTCGAGGGCGCCGGCCAGCGCGTCGGGGAGATTCCCTCTCCCGTCCAGACCGCCACCAGTGAGGATATCGCCAGCAGCGGAGCCCTCGACCTCTCGGACTTCCTCAACCGCCGTCTCAACGCCGTCTATGAGAACGAGATCCAGGGCAACCCCTACCAGCCCGACATCAACTACCGCGGCTACACTGCTTCCCCTCTGCTCGGCACGCCGCAGGGGCTTTCCATCTACATGGATGGCGTGCGCCTCAATCAGCCCTTCGGCGACGTAGTCAGTTGGGACCTGATCCCCAAAATCGCCATCTCCGAGACCACCCTGCTGCCGGGATCGAATCCGCTATTCGGCCTGAACACTCTCGGCGGAGCGCTCTCCCTGCAAACCAAGACCGGCTACACCGGCTCCGGCACTTCGCTTGAATTGGGAGGCGGAAGCTTCGGACGCAAGATGGCAAGCCTCGAGCATGGCGGAACGAATTCCAGGGGCCTCGACTGGTATCTCGCGGCGAACCTGTTCTTCGAGGACGGTTGGCGCGAGTCGTCCCCATCGGATGTGCGGCAGTTCTTTGGACGATTGGGCTGGCGGCGCTCGCGAACCAGCATCGGCCTCTCGATGGCCTACGCCAACAACTCGCTCACCGGCAACGGCATTCAGGAGCAGCGTTTCCTCGAACGCGACTATTCGAGCGTCTATACCAAACCCGATATCACCAACAATCGCTCCCCGTTTGTGAACCTCAACATTCGCCACGAGGCGAGCGCTGATCTTTCGCTCTCCGGCAACGTGTACTACCGCAACATCCGGACGAACACCTTCAACGGCGACATCAACGAGGATTCGCTCGATCAATCGGTGTACCAGCCCGGCGAGGAAGAGCGGGAGGCGCTCGCGGAGGCCGGCTACAGCGGCTTCCCCATCAGTGGAGCCAACGCCGCCAACACCCCCTTCCCCTATTGGCGCTGCATCGCGCAGGTTCTGTTGAACGACGAACCCGGGGAAAAATGCAACGGGCTCATCAACCGCTCGACTACGCGCCAGCACAACTATGGAGCGTCCGGTCAGGCCGCCTGGAGCAAATCCTCCGGAGGCCGCCGCAATCAGTTGATCGCCGGCGCGGCCTACGACCGCGGAACGATAGGGTTCCTGCAATCGAGCCAGCTCGGATATCTCAATCCCGACCGCGGCATCACCGGCCTCAATGCCTTCGCCGACGGCGTCACCGGCGGCGAGGTCGACGGCGAACCCCTCGACAACCGTGTCGACTTGCACGGACTGATTCGCACCACGAGCGTCTATGCCTCCGATACCTTCTCCCCGAACAGTCAATGGAACTTCACCTTTTCCGGCCGCTACAACCGCACTGTCATCACCAACACGGATCGCATCACCCCGGGCGGAGGTCCCGGCTCCCTGGACAGCCACAACATTTTCGGCAGGTTCAATCCGGCGGCGGGCGTGACCTACACCCCGGCCCGGACCTGGAGCGCCTACTTCAGCTACAGCGAGGGCAGCCGCGCTCCCACGCCCGTCGAACTCGGCTGCGCCGACCCCGAGCAACCCTGCAAACTGCCTAACGCCATGGCCGGCGATCCTCCCCTCCATCAGGTGGTCACCGGCACCTGGGAGGCGGGCGTCCGCGGCGGGCAGGAGAGCAGAGTCGCCTGGAACGCGGGCTGGTTCCGCGCCAACAACCGCAACGACATCCTCTTCGTCGCCTCCGAACAGACCGGCTTCGGCTACTTTAAGAACTTCGGCAGAACGCGCCGCCAGGGACTCGAACTGGGAGCCACCAGCCGTTTCTCGCGGCTCACGCTGGGCGGCGGCTACACGCTGCTCGATGCAACCTACCAGAGCGCGGAACTGGTCGATGGATCGAGCAACAGCGCGAACAACGCCGAGGCGAAAGGGCTCGATGGCTCCATCGAAATCGAGCCCGGCAATCGCATCCCTCTTGTGCCGCGTCACATTTTCAAAGCCTATGCCGATCTCGACATAACGAAAAAGCTGGTGGTGGATCTCTCCGTCAACGCGTTCTCGAGCGCCTTTGCACGCGGCAACGAAGACAACCGTCATCAGCCGGATGGAGTCTACTACCTGGGCCCCGGCAGTTCACCAGGCTACGCCGTCGTCTACCTCGGCGGGCGCTACAAGGTGCACCGGCATCTGGAGTTTTTTGTCCGCGTCAACAACCTCTTCAATCGCAAGTATTACTCCGCCGCGCAGCTCGGGCCCACCGGCTTCACGGCCGATGGCGCGTTCATCGCCCGCCCCTTCCCCCGAGTGGATGACGAATATCCCGTGCGGCACGCGACGTTCTATGCCCCTGGCGCGCCGCGTGGAATCTGGGGAGGGTTGAGGCTGCGATTCTAAGGCAACATCAAATAGCAGCGGTGCCCTGACTGTATGAACGTGAATCCCGGCCCCGAATTTTGACCGCCGGCGGCGCGAACGCCACGCCAATGGAGTAGCCCTTGCCCGCCACCCGGTAACGGCGCGAGCGCGGAATTCGCGTCACCAACGAAGCCAGCGAGTATTCCGCCTCGGTCCTGCCCAAAGCATCGAGTGCCGGGACGTGAGGCCGGCTGTGGTGAACTTGCCGCCAGCGGCGGCATTGAGGCTGATCCAGCTTGAGGCCAGGTATCCGCCTTCCGTTGGAAAGCCGGGGGATTCCGTCGCCGTGGCAAGGCGGATAAGGCTCAGTTCTGAATATAGCCGAAGGGTCCGTTGAACAATGCCGGTGTTTTCTGATCCTCGCCAAGGACCTCGCTGGCTTCCTCGACTTCTCGCTCCTGACTTCCATATCCCGAAGGGATAGCAAGGCGAAGCCTTGGTTCCGGTCGTCCGTGTGCTGCCTGCCGCGCGCGAAGACAACGAGACCGCCACTCGTCCCGCCGCCGGGTGCGGCAGCGCCCCCTCCCCGCCGCAATCAGACAGCAACCTTCTCCCGGGTTTCGCGCGGAGCGACCCTTACGCCCCGGCGCTTCCACGCGAAAAACCGCCGCAGCGCCAGCGCGATCCCGGTCCATACCAACAGAACGCCGGCCGCCGACGCAACTCCGGCAATCGTTTGCCCCACCACGCCGAGCGCCTCGCCTGTGTGGCCGAACCGCACCCAGCTTCGCAAACGGCGCCCGAGAGAGTTGCTCTCGAAGGGCTCCCATCGCACCAGCGAACCGCTCCGCCGGTCGAGCGTCAGCGTCGCGCGCTTCTGCGGTTGTCTGCCGTTGCCTTCGTCGATTGTGAACTGTACGGCGCGGTCGGAAACGGAGGGCAGGCGCAGAGTGATGCTCTTCCAAGTCGCCACCTGTTTTTCCGCCCGCGGCCAGAGAAGGTTCAGTCCCTCGGCGGATACCCGGGCGGCCTCACCGCGCGGAGGTTCCCTTCGTGGCGGAGCGGAGCGCGCCGCTTTGCCATCCGCCAAACGGAACAGCAGATCATTCGCCCATGGATACGACATCACGACGCCCGTCAGCACAACGAAGAAGAGCGGGACGGCGCACCAGATTCCGAACACATTGTGCCAGTGGAAATCGCGGGCCTTGCCGCTCAGCCCGCCGCGCAGCACGGCAACCGGCCGGATGTTCCGCCATTGCCACTTGCGCGGCAGCCACAGATACGCTCCCGTAACCACCAGAAAGAGGAACAGCAGGTTCGCCGCGCCCGTCACCGCGCGCGCCGCGGCGCGGTTCTCGCCGCTTGCCGCAAACCAGCGGTGCCACTCCGTCACCTTGCGGAAAAACGCGCGCGTTCCCTTCGAACCTTCGCCCAGCACTTTCCCCGTATACGGATCCACATAGTAACCGCCCGTGCGCCCCGATGAGAGCAGCGCCGCTTCCCGGGCGTCGCGCCGTATCATGAGAGACGCCGGCAGCGTCCCCTGCTGCCGCTCGAACGAGGCGAGCAGCGACTCGACCGGCAGCCGCGCCGCTCCCTCCACGGGCTTGACCAGCCGGACATCCCGGTCCGCCCAATCGATGACCTGGATCTCATAGGTCAGCAACACACCCGTCACCGACATCAGCAAGATCACCGCGCCGGCCGTCACACCCGCCACAAGGTGAAGCCAAAACAAAATCCTGCGTATCTTCATGTCTCTATATCTCCGCCCACCGCCGCAGCAGGTTGTGGTACACGCCCGTGAGGCGCACCGCCACCTCCGAATCCCGCGACTCCTGATTCAGGCGCTGCACCGCCATATCGAGGTCGAAAAGCAGCCATCGCTCCCCATCGTCCCGGACCATGCTCTGAATCCAGAAGAATGAGCACACCCGGGCGCCTCGAGTCACCGGCGTAACGTGATGCAGGCTCGTTGAGGGATACAGCACCATGTGTCCGGCCGGCAGTTTCACGCTATGGGCGCCGTATGTGTCCTCGATAACCAACTCGCCTCCGTCATACTCCTCGGGATGCGTGAAGAACAGCGTCGCCGAAAGGTCCGTGCGGATTCGATGCCCAATCCCCTTTGACTGGCGTACCGCGTTGTCCACATGCGTACCAAACGATTGCCCCGGCCCGTAGCGGTTGAAAAGTGGGGGGAAAACACGCAGCGGCAGCGCCGCCGCCATGAACAGTGCGTCCCCTTGCAAAGCCTCCAGAATCAGGTCCCCCATCTGCCGCGCCACCGGGTGGTCCTCCGGCAATTGCTGGTTGTCCTTGGCCAGTGCCGATTGCGGACCCGCGGTCACGCGGCCATCCACCCACTCGGCCTGCTCCATCGCGCGGCGGCATTGCGCCACCTGTTCCGCCGTTAATACGTTGGGTATCTCAAGAAGCATGTTGGTCTCGTTAGAAGCGGAAATTCGTGCTCACCGCCAACGTCCTTGCCGGGCCGGGAACCACGTGCCCTCCGCCCAGCCGGTCAAAATAGTACGCGTCGTTGGCGTTGTATAGATTCAAACGCAGGTCCACGCGCGGGCTCAGCGAATAGGAGGCAAGCGCATCGATAGTCCAATAGCCCGGCACCTTTCGCGTGTTCGAGTTATTTCCGTACCGCCGCCCGACGTACCGCGGGCCCAGTCCCGCCGTGAACTTCCCGAGTCGATACGTAGTCCATACGTTCCCCGAATGCGCCGGCGCATTCTGAATATGTTTACCCACCTCAGCGGCCGTGTTCGACTTCACGATTCTGCTGTCGAGGAACGTGTAGCCGCCAAACAGCGACCACCGCCGTGTAAGATTCCCTGTCGCGCCCAGTTCCACGCCGTTTACCCGTTGCCTGCCATTCAGCACCTGCGGCGGGTCATCCGGCAGAATTCCGGGCGTGCGGGCGTTCGTCTTGTCCACGCGGAATAGAGCTCCGGTCAGCAGCAGTTTGCCCCCCGCCACCTCCCACTTCGACCCCACTTCAGTGGTGTAGGTTTTCTCCGGCTCGATATCCGTGTTGCCGGTATTGTAGGAGAGCCCTTCGAGCGATGGGTTGAGCGACGTCCCGTAAGAGACGTAGATGCTGCCCGCCTCTCGCGGTTTAAAGATCAGCGCCGCCCGGACACTGTTCATCGTATCCACCCGGTTCACGGGAGCGCTTGCCGTATTCACGCCGTTGACATCGAACCGTTCCCACCGCAGCCCGGCGTTTGCCTCCCAGCGCTTGCTGAACCGCACCGTGTCGAATGCATAGGCTGCCTGCGTCTTCCCGGTCACGTCGCCGATCGCCGGATTCAGCGTCAGCGGCAGCGTGTAGACATCATCCGGATTGGGGTTCCACAGCGTGGTCGTGGCATTGGCTCCGGTCCGGAGTTGACGGATATTGTTCTCCCGGGTCAGGTTCACGCCCGCCACCAGCGAGTGCTCGACGCCCAGGCCCCGGAATGCCGCCCGCACGTCCGTCTGGTTGTCCCAGATTCCATCCTTTGCGATCCACGAGCGCATCTCGCGGTTGATCACCGTCGAGTCGTTGCTCGCAAAGCGCGGAGGCGTGGCCATCGAGTTGCGATTCGAGCGGCCGTAGCGCAACTGGCTCCGCACATTCGTCGTGTCGCTGAAATCATGCTCGAAGCGTACGGTGGCCGTATCGGAGTTCAGATACTCCCGGTCGCGGTCGCGAAAACCGTAGAACGTATTTCGCGGCACCGGAGCCGGCTGATCCCGGTATTCGACGAGCGCGTTATTCGTCGCCGGAACCCACGGGATCCCATAGTCCGAAATGTTGTTCTGCTTCAGTTTGAAATAGCTCAGGGTAAGCCGCGTGGGAGTGCCCAGTCCGAATGCCAGCGAGGGAGCCAGTCCCCATCTCCGGTTGTAGACTACGTCTCTTCCCGCCACGCCCCCCTCATGCCACAGGAGGTTCAATCGCGCGGCCGTGTGCTCTCCCAGCACCTTCATCGGCGCGTTCACATCCGCCGTCACGCGCTTCGTGGCGTCGCTTCCGAAATAAAGTCCTCCTCCGATGAGCCTCCGCAGATTCGGGGCCTTGCTCACCATGTTGATCGACCCGCCCGTCGATCCACGCCCCGACATCGCCGACGCCGGACCCTTGATCACCTCCACCTGCTCCATGTTGAAGGGATCCCGGGATTGCGGACTCAAGTCCCTCACGCCGTCCACGAACAGATCGTTCCTTGCGCTGAAGCCGCGCAGCGTCAGGTTGTCCCCCGCCGGAGTTCCCCCCTCTCCCGCCGCAATCGTCAAACCGGGAACATTCCGCAACACGTCGCGCAGGGAGGTGGCTCCCTGTTCGGCGATCAATGCCCTGGGAATGATGGTGATCGTCTGCGGCGTGTCCCGCAGCGGCGACGTGTACTTGGGTGAGGACGGGGACAACTCATCGGTCACGTGAACCGACGCATCGGGACCCCTTAACTGCAACACGATTGCGCCATCGGCGGCGAAGCGATAGGAGATTCCCGTGCCCGCCAACAGCATTTCGAGCGCTTTTTGCTGGGTATGGTTCCCCGTGACGCCACGGGAGAATAGGTTCCCCAACTCCTTTCGTTCGATAACAACATGCAAGCCAGTTGCCGCTTCATAGGCCCGGACCGCCTCCTCGACCGGGCCGGCCGGTATATCGAACCGCCGGGAAACCGGAGCCTGCGCCTGTTCCCATCCCCCTGTCTGCTGGCCCCTTGCCGTCACCGCCAGTTTCCCTCCCGCCGCCGAATACGCGGCCAGAGTGCCCACCGCAACCCAATATCCCGGGCTCCTGCGCCAGGCCTTCACCGCGGGCTTCTTTTTCCTCAGCTTGATCTTCATACCGTCTTTTCCCAGAACACGGAAGCAAATAGATGCAGGACCAGATTAGTCCAATATGCAACTCAGTGTCAACTGGAAAAATGCGAAAATTGGAGTTTCGTGAAGTTTTCGCGGCCTGTTGTCAAGTCGCAACAGTTGAGTGGTCCGCTCGCGGCGGCCGGAAGACACGCCTCTCAGGCGAGCAGCGCTTTCACCACCGTGGCCTTCTCGACCCCCGTCAGCCGGTTGTTCAGCCCCTGGTACTTATAGGAAAACCGCTCGTGATCGATTCCCAATTGATGCAGCACCGTGGCCTGAAAATCCCGGATGTGCACCGGGTCCTTCACGATGTTGTAGGAGAAATCGTCCGTCTCCCCGTGCACCACTCCGCCCTTGATTCCGCCGCCCGCCACCCACAGGCTGAAGCAGCGCGGATGGTGGTCGCGCCCGTAATCGGTCGCCGTCAGCCTTCCCTGCGAATAGACGGTGCGCCCGAACTCTCCGCCCCAGATGACGATGGTGTCCTTGAGCAATCCCCTTTGTTTCAGGTCCTCGACCAGCGCGTGGTTCGCCTGGTCCACATCCTTGCACTGGCTCGGCAGCACTTCGGGCAGAATGCTGTGAACATCCCATCCCCGGTGATACACCTGCACGAAGCGCACTCCGCGTTCCACCAGCCTGCGCGCCATCAAGGCCGTATTGGCATACGAACCGCCCTTGCGCGCCTCTTCTCCGTAGAGTTTGAAGGTGCTCGCGGGCTCCTTCGAGAGATCGGTCAACTCCGGCACCGAAGTCTGCATGCGGAACGCCATCTCATACTGCTCGATGCGCGCCCGCGTCTCTTCATCGGCCACCTTCTCGTACTGGATGCGGTTCAACTCGTTCAACGCGTCGAGCATGCGCCGCCGCATCTTCGGATTCACTCCATCGGGGTTATTGATATACAACACCGGATCGCCGCCCGACCGCAGCGCCACGCCCGCGAACTGCGCCGAAAGGAACCCGGCGCTCCACAACCGGGCCGAAATCGCCTGCACGTTCGCCTTGGGGTGAGTGTGCGCCGCGTTCATCACCACGAAGGACGGCAGGTCCTGGTTCATGCTGCCCAACCCGTAAGCGATCCAAGATCCCATGCACGGCTTGCCCGGAATCTGGTTCCCCGTTTGGATGAAGGTGATGGCCGGCTCGTGGTTGATGGCCTCGGTATGCATGGTGCGGATGATGGCGATGTCGTCCACCATCTTCGCGGTGTTCGGCAGCAGTTCCGAGATCCACGTCCCGTTGCTCCCGTGTTGCGAGAACTGGAACACCGAGGGCGCGATGGGAAACCGGGTCTGCCCGCTGGTCATCGTCGTCAGCCGCTGCCCGTTCCGTACCGACTCGGGCAGGTCCTTGTCGAAGTACTCCTTCATCCCCGGCTTGTAATCGAGCAGGTCCATCTGCGGAGGCGCGCCCACCATGTGGAGGTAGATTACGCGCTTCGCCTTGGGCGGAAAATGCGGCAGCCCGGGCAGCCCGCCGATGGCCTGTCCGGCCGTGGCGCCGCGCGCCCTGTCCGCGCTCAATAGGGAAGCGAGCGCGGCCGCTCCAATTCCGGTCGCGGACCTCGCGAAGAATTGCCTCCTTGTCTCCACCATCACGGCCTGATCGAATGGGTTCATTTGTTCAACGCCTCATCGAGATTCAGAACATCGTTCGCCAGCATGGTCCAGGCCGCGAGTTCGGCGGGCGCGAGACTCGAGTCCGGCTTGGATTCACCGGCTCCGGTGAGCTTGCGCGCCTCTCCGGCGTTGGCCTTGTAGTAGGTGAGGAAATCGTCATAGGCCGAACGCGCCACCTCCCTCTCGCGCGCGTCGAAGGGCCTCGCCAAAGCCCTCATCGTAAGGTAGTCCAAACGGGAGTCGAAGGCCGCCGCGTTCTCGAGGGCGCGTCCCGCCAATGCCCGCGCGGCTTCCACGAACTGCACATCGTTCATGGTCACCAGGGCCTGCAGCGGCGTGTTCGTGCGCTCGCGGCGCACGGTGCAGTTCTCGCGGCTCGGCGCGTTGAAAATCTCCATCGAGGCCGGCGGAGCGCTTCGCTTCCAGAACGTATAGAGGCTCCGGCGGTAAAGGCTATCCCCGTGGTCCTGATGGTAGAACCGCGTCGTGCTGCTCTTCATCGCCACCGCTTCCCACACGCCCTTCGGCTGATATGGCTTGACGCTCGGCCCGCCAATCTCTCTTGCTAATAGGCCGCTTGCCGAGAGAGCGTAATCGCGCACCATCTCGGCGTCCATGCGGAACCGGGGCCCACGCGACAGATAGCGGTTCTCGGGGTCTTTTTTCAGCGCCTCGGGCGAAGCCTTCGCGGATTGCCGGTAGGCGGCCGAAGTCACCATCAGCCGGTAGAAGGCTTTCACGTCCCATCCCGAGTCGCGGAAACGGATCGCCATCCAATCGAGCAACTCCTGATTCACCGGCGCTTCGCCCTGGGATCCGAAGTCCTCGGCGGTCTTCACGATTCCCGTGCCGAACACCTCCTGCCAGAAGCGGTTCACCGTCACCCTCGCGGTCAGGGGGTTCGCCGGATCCATCAGCCATTCCGCCAAACCGAGCCGGTTACGCGGCATGTTCCTGGACATCGGCGGCAGGACGGAGGGGACGTTCGCGTAGACTACATCGCGCGGCTGATCATACTGCCCGCGGAACAGTACGCGCGCCATCGGTTTGCCGTCCGTCTTCTCGCGCATCACCAATGTTTCGGCTCCGCGGCGGCGGACGGCGCGGAGCTGCTGTTCGATCTCGCTCAACCGCGCCGTGATGCCGCGGTATGCCTCGTCCTTGCGATTGAGGTACATCAGCATCAGCGCCTCACGGCTGCTCGCGGGCAATACCGGTTGGGCGATGGCGCGGCGCAGGCTATCCCACTCGGCGAGCAGGCGGACGGAGCCGGCATCGAGCGCCCCGCGATAAACGCGAAGACCGGCGATCTCCGCGCCTTTCGTGAACCGCCGGCCGTCACTGCCGATGCGGAAGGCGATGCGCCTCGGATCCACCGGTTTGGCTTCCTCCTCGGGATCCACCGCCACGCGTTCGGCCGCCATCGGCGTCCCATTCCAGTAGAACACGATGCCCGCTTCCTCCCTGCTCCCGTCGTAGGTTACCGCGACGTGATTCCATCCCTTGGCGGGCAACTTCTCGGCGCTGTTCGCGCGCCTCTGCAGCCTTGGGACGAGGGCCGGGTCCATGAGCGCGAAGTGCGGAACACGGCCGGCGATATCAAACACCCAACCCTTCGATTGATTCTTCGAATCCGTATGGCTTGCCACCACCATCGACCCGTCTTCCGGAAGTTCGATCCAGGCGGAGACCGTGAACGCTTGAGAGGGTTCAAACAGCGGCACGTCCGGCGCGGTTGCTCCACCCCGGCCGACAAAATTCAGAGCTCTTTCTCCTCTTCCCGGGTTTCCCGCCCACCGGACGTTCCAGTCCATGAGGATGTTGCCCGTGTCCAGATTCACGACGGGGAGGGTGGGAACGGGCTCCTTCCAAGTGCGGTATTCGCCGCTCTTCAACCACTCGTCAAACGCGGACCTCGCTTCGGCTTTCCGCCGCGCCCCGAGGGCGGCGAACTCGTCATGCTGCTCCTGCAGGCGCGCCCAGAGCGCGCGGTCGGCGGCGCGCGGAACCACAACCGCCGGAGGCGTGTCCGGAATGTTCCCGTCAAGCGGCTGTTGCAGCGTGTTCTTGAAGAACGCCGTCATCTGGTAGAACTCTTTCTGCGCCAGCGGATCGAACTTGTGATCGTGACAGGTGGCGCAGCCCAGCGTCAGGCCGAGCCAAACGGCCGAGGTGGTCTCGACGCGGTCTTTCTGGTACATGGCGTCCACTTCCTCGGGGATGACGCCGCCTTCGTTGGTGGTGATGTTGCAGCGATGGAATCCCGAGGCGATCCGGTCATCGAGGGTCGCATTCGGAAGCATGTCGCCCGCGAGTTGCTCGATGGTGAACCGGTCGAACGGCAGATTCCGGTTGAAGGCCTGAATCACCCAATCGCGATAGGGCCACATCTCGCGGTAGTTATCGATGTGCAATCCATGGGTGTCGGCATAGCGGGCGGCATCCAGCCAATAGCGGGCGCGGTGCTCGCCCCATTGCTGAGAAGCCAGCAGGCGGTCCACAAGGTGCTCGTAGGCGTCCGGGGCGCGGTCACGAACGAATGCCTCGACATCGGCTGGGTCCGGGGGCAATCCTGTAAGGTCGAGCGAGACGCGCCGGATAAGGGTGCGCCGGTCCGCTTCGGGAGCGGGCTTCAGCCCCATGCTCTCGAGCTTGGCGAGGATGAAGTTGTCGATCGGGTTCCGTACCCATCCCTTGGTGGATACGGCGGGCGGGTCGCGCTTGACCGGCGCCTGGAAAGACCAGTGCTCTTTCCATTCCGCGCCTTCTTCGATCCACTTGCGGAGAATCGCGATCTGCTCGCCGGTCAGTGTCTTCTTCGTGTAGGCGGGGGGCATGCGGAGCGCGGGATTGGGGTTGCTGATGCGCTGGTAGAGAAGGCTCGCCTTTGCGTCACCCGGGACGATCACCTTTCCGGTCTTGCGCGTGGAGAAGGCGCCTTCCTGCGTGTCGAGGCGCAGGCCCATCACACGCGTGGACTTGTCCGGACCGTGGCAGAGGAAACAGGCATCGGAGAGGATGGGCCGTACCTGGCGCTGGAAATCCACTCCCGCGCGCGGCGCCGCCGGCAGGGGATACGTTATTCCGAGCAGCGTGAACAGTACCCAGAATCGATTGAAGCCGAACAGGTTATGTGCATCCATCGGAGATCAGCCGTTAGCTCCTATTGAATCACATCATAATAATGAGTGGAACCATGAAGACCACGAGAAGATCCTGGATGGCCGCTGTATCCGCGGCCGGCGTGGCGCGGAAGGCGGCCGCGCAACCCAACAATCCGGCTACGGACCTGGAAGCAATCACCGTCAAACGGCATGACGAAGGCGTGGAGCGGCTTCTCAAGCTCCAGATCACCGACCCCGCGAACCCCTATCACGGAGGCATCCCCGACAACTTCGGCCTTGTTTACGCGGGCTCGGCGGCGGGCATTACGGACACCTTCTGCGCGGCCTATCATCACCCGCGCTCGAAGTTCCACAAGGATCCTCTCATGGTGCAGAGGCTGAAGCTTGCAATCGGCTTCGCCACGCGCTCGCAGACGCCGGACGGCAACATCGATCTGCCGATCACGAACTTCAACTCGACGCCCGACACGGCGTTTTCCATGTGGGGCGCGGGCTCGGCGGCCCACATTGCGCGGATGCATGGCAGCCGCGAGATTGAAGCGCTCCTTGAGCCGTACCTGAAGACCTCCGCCCGGGGTCTGCTTCATGGGGGCGTGCACACGCCGAACCACCGGTGGGTGGTCTGTTCGGCTCTCGCGCAACTCAACGAACTCTATCCGGACCCCGCGCTGGTCCGGCGGATAGACCAATGGCTCGCCGAAGGGATCGACATAGATGAAGACGGCCAGTACGATGAGCGCAGCATCATCGGGTACAACGTCCACATTGACAGAGCGCTGATTTATGCCGCTCACAAGCTGAAGCGGCCGGAGTTGCTCGAGCCGGTGCGTCGCAATCTCGATTCGGCTTTCTATCTCATGCACCCCACCGATGAGATGGTGACGGAAATCTCGCACCGGCAGGATCGCGACCAGCGGGGGGATATCGGCGTCTACTGGTTCGCGATGCATTATATGGCGGCGCATGACCGCAACGGGCGCTATGCATGGGTGGCGAACAAGTATGCTCCCACGCACGCGGGGCTATCGAACCTCATGGAGTATCCGGAACTGCTGAAGCCGCTGCCGGAGCCCATCGCACCGGAGGAGAACTACGTCAAGGAGTTCCGGCAGTTGGAACTCACACGGATCCGGCGGGGGGACAAGAGCGCCACGATCCTGCTGCGCGGGGACAGCCGGTTCTTCATGCTGCGGAGCGGGGACGCCGTCATCAATGCCGTGCGCTTTGCGAGCGCCTTCTTCGGCAAGGGGCAGTTCATTCCGCGGCAGTGGGCCAAGGAAGGCGGAAGCTACATACTGAAGCAGTCCCTTGATGGGCCATATTTTCAGCCGCTCGACCCGCCACACAAAGTGCGCGCCGGGGAATGGACGGCGATGCGTCCGGAGCGGCAGCGCTGGCCTGTTTGTTTCCTCGAACAGACGGCGGCGATAACGGAAACAGAGAAGGGCTTCCGGGTGCGGTTGCAATCCTCGGGGACCGACGCTGTTCCGGTGGCGGTGGAAGTGTCCGTGCGCGGGGTGGAGGGGTTGCGGATGGATGGACTGGTCCGCGCTCCGGAGGTTACGGACGGCTTTCTCCTGCCCGCCGGAGAGGCTACGCTGCGCACGGGCAAGCACGAGATTCGCTTCGGTCCGGGAAGGCAGGAGAGCCGCTACACGCAAGTTCGCGGCGCGGAAGCGAAGCTTCAAGGGGGAAGCGTCTACATCACGGGATTCAC
>JABAQT010000028.1:83824-108923 GCA_019187195.1 Bryobacteraceae bacterium | reverse complement strand
CGCGTGGCGTGTGATTTACTTGGGGTGATGCCACACCGTTTCCTGGTTGCTTTGTTCGCGCTTCCTTTGCTGGCGCAGGTAAGTTTTCAGAAGTCCGAGGGGCGGATCAATATCGAGATCGACGGCAAGCCGTTCAGCGCTTTTTACATATCGGGCGAGGGGGTGCGGAAGCCGTATCTGCATCCGCTGCGGGCGGCATCGGGGACGATTGTGACGCGGCAATGGCCGATGGTGGCGGACGTTCCCGGTGAAAGCCATGACCATCCGCACCACCGCGGATTGTGGTTCGATCACGGGGATGTGAACGGGGTGGATTTCTGGGGGAGCGACCCATTGGCGAAGAAGGATTCGGGGGCGCGGATCGTGGTGAAGAAGATTCGAGAGATGAAGGGCGGCAAGAGGCAGGGTGTTCTGGCCGGCGATTTCGATTGGGAAGAGAAGGATGGAAAGGTGCTGATCCACGAGGCGCGCAGGATGGTTTTCCATGCGGCTCCCGACCGGCGGGTGATCGATTTCGACATCCGGCTGACGATGGCCGTGCCGGTGAAATTCGGGGATACGAAGGAAGGGTCGTTCGGGATCCGGCTGTCGGACAAGATCCGGGAGCAGAAAGGGACGGGGAAGATGGTGAACGCGCAGGGCGCGGTGGGCGAGAAGAATGTGTGGGGGAAGCCTTCGGAGTGGGTGGATTATTCGGGAACGATTGACGGGGAGCCGGTGGGGGTCGCGATTCTGGACCATCCGTCAAACCCGCGGCATCCGGCGCACTGGCACGTGAGGGCGTATGGGTTGTTCGCGGCGAACATTTTCGGGCTGCACGATTTTTATAACGACAGGAGCAAGGACGGCAGCATGGAAGTGAAGGCGGGAGGGACACTGCGGTTCCGGTACCGCGTGGTGATTCATGCGGGGGACACGGCGGCGGCGAATATAGCGGCGGAGTACGCGAAGTACTCGGCGGCGAAGTGATGGATGCGGGAGGCGTGATCCGTGGTTCCCGCAATCAGGCAAGACTCTCCGGCATGGCTGAGGCTCAGTTTTTCGCCGGGAGGTTGATAAGGGCCTTGCCGCCGCTAACCGGGGCGAGTTCACCGAACATGACGACGTTCGCAAGATGATCGAGGGCCGGTATCGAGCCTGGTGATCATTCGTTAAGTCAACCGGCGTTGGACGGCCAACGCCTATCCGTGACGACACGCGGAAGCGTTTTGGAGCCGCGCAAGCCCGCCGGGAGCTCCTGCTATTTTTCACGCGGCGGATTCCCTGACAGACATCCCGCACCGCGGCCGCGCCGGCAGAGAAGCTGTCGAGGTCCTACGCGTTCCGCACGGCGCGCAGAAGTGGCGGTAAGGTGGGCAGAAAGCGGCGCACGGTTTCGACCGTGTCGGCGTGAGAGGGTGATTTATCGGGGCGGTAGCGTTTGACGCGGGCGAAGCGGAGGGCCATGCCGCCGGGATAGCGCGGGCTCGACTGGACTTCATTGAAGGCGATTTCGACGACGAGTTTGGGCTGGACATAGACGGTGTATTCGTCGCGGGCGATTTCGAGGGCGAGGAGTTCGCGGGTTTGCCAGGCGAGCATTTCATCGGTGAGGCCCTTGAAGGTTTTGCCGAGCATGACGAAGGCTCCGGTGGAGGGGTCACGAGCGCCGAGGTGGAGGTTGCTGAGGAGGCCGCGGCGGCGGCCGTGACCCCATTCGGCGGCGAGAACGACGAGGTCGAGGGTGTGGGCCGGTTTGATTTTGCGCCACGCCTGGCCGCGTGCTCCGGCGGCGTAGAGGGAGGCGGGGGCTTTGGCCATGATGCCCTCGTGGCCTTGAGCGAGGGCGCGGTCGAGGAAGGCGGCGGCGGAGGAGGGGTCGGCGGTGAGGGTGTGGGGGATGAGGGATTCCGGGGGTGCAAGTTCGCTGAGCGCGCCGAAGCGGCGGGACTGTTCTTCGTCGAGCAGGGGCTGGCCGTCGAGATAGAGGAGGTCGAACCAGAAGGGGGAGAGCGGGAGTTGGCGGCGCATCCGGTCGACATCGACCCTGCGGGAGAAGCGGCGCATGGTGAGTTGGAAGGGGTGGGGGCGGCCGCCTGGGGCGAGGGCGAGGACTTCGCCATCGAGGATGAGATTGCGGGCGGGGAGGGCGCGGACGGCCTGGACGATTTCGGGCACGGCTTCGGTGACGTCGTTCAGTTGGCGGGTGAAGACGCGCACTTCGGCTCCGTCGCGATGGACCTGCACGCGGGCTCCATCCATTTTGAATTCGAGAGCCGTTTGTCCGAATTCAGCGAGCGGTTGTGTAATATCTATGGCGGTTTGGGCGAGCATGGGCTGGACGGGGCGGAAGAGTTGGAGGCCGAAGCGGGCGAGGCCGGCTCCCCCCTCAGAGAGGGCGGCGCGGGCGACGGGGACGATGCCGCCGGCGAGCATGACGGCGCGGCGCACGCTTTCCGGGGGGAGTTTGGAGGCTTCGGCGATGGCGTCGATCATGATGCCTTCGAGGGCTCCCTGGCGGAGTTCGCCCATGAGGAGGGCTGTAAGGAAGCGCTGTTCGGGCGCGGTGGCGGCGGAGAGGAGGGAGTGGAGCGCGGTATGGCGGCGGTCGGCGGCTCCCGGGCCGCGGATGGCGGCGATCGAATCGAGGGCGCGGTTGACGAGGGTTATGTCGAGGGATGGCGTTGGTGAGGGCGTGGAGAGGGCCTGTTCGAGGGCGCGGTAGCCGATGCCGGTCTTGCCCTGGAGGGTGCGTCCGGAGAGGAAAGCGGCGGCGGCTTCGATTTCGGGCGGAGGGAGGCGAGAGAGGAGGGAGGCGAGGAGGGCGGTTTTTTCGAGGCGTTTCGATGTTCGGGCGACATGTTGGGAGACTGCCACGACTTCGGCGAGCAACATGTTTCCGGATTACCCGATTCAATTATCGCGCCGGTGGTGGGCCGCATGTACACTGGAGGGATATGGAGACCGCAATCGAACCGCAAGTGGAGATTTCCGCCGCGCAGCAGATCATGGACCTGGAGCGCGAATACGTTCTGCCGACGTATGCCCGTTATCCGCTGGTGCTTCAGCGCGGGAAGGGCTGCTACGTGTGGGACATGGATGGGAACCGCTATCTGGATTTGCTGAGCGGCATCGGCGTGAACGCGTTGGGGCACGCGCATCCGCGCATTGTGCGGGTGATCCGTGAGCAGGCCGGGAAGCTGGTGCACTGTTCGAACCTCTACTATCACGAGTACCAGGGGAAGCTGGCGAAGCGGTTGAGCGAGATCAGCGGGTTGCAACGGACGTTCTTTTGCAATTCGGGGACCGAGGCAACCGAGGGCGCGCTGAAGATTGTCAAGGCGTACGGAAAGAAGATATCGCCGGAGAAGAACGAGATTATCGCGCTCGAGAGTTCGTTTCACGGGCGGTCGATCGGAGCGATTTCGATTACGGGGCAGCCGAAATACCGGCAGGATTTCGAACCGCTGATGCCCGGGGTGAAGTTCGTGCCGCGGCACGACGCCGAGGCGCTGGCCGAGGCGGTGAACGAGCGGACGGCGGGCGTGGTTCTGGAACTGATCCAAGGGGAAGGCGGGATTTATCCGCTGGGCGAGAGAATGACGCGGGCGGCGAGAGAGGCGGCGGACCGGCATGACGCGCTGCTGGTGCTGGACGAGATTCAGTGCGGCGTGGGGCGGCCGGGGACGTACTTCGCCTATCAGTTGAACGATCCGGTGGTGATGCCGGATGTGATGATCGCGGCCAAGCCGCTGGGCGCGGGGATTCCGATGGGCGTGATCATGACGAACGAGAAGGCGGCCGGGGCGCTGGGGCCGGGGCAGCACGGGTCGACGTTCGGGGGCGGGGCGCTGGCGTGCCGGGTGGCGCTCGAGTGCGTGAACATTCTGGAGGAGCTGCTGCCGCAGATCCGGACGGTGGGGGCTTATTTCCGGAGCCAACTCGAGGATCTGGGGCGGAAGTTCACGTTTGTGAAGGAAGTGCGCGGACAGGGGCTGATGATCGGGGTGGAGATGGATTTTCCCTGCAAGCAGTTCGTGAACGACGCGCTGGCAGAGGGGTTGCTGATCAACGTGACGCACGAGACGGTGCTGCGGATGCTGCCGCCGTATGTGATCACGGAGCGGGAGGTGGACCGGGCGATCCGGGGGCTGCGGAACGTTTTCCGGAAGGCGGGGAAGAACCAGAAGACGGCGTAAGCGCGGCGCGCGCAGTGTATCATAGGGCGCATGTCGTTTCGATTGGACGGGAAGGTGGCCATCGTCACGGGTGGCGGGCGGGGGATCGGGAAAGCGATCACGCGGAGATATGCCGAGTATGGCGCGAACGTAGTGATCGCGAGCCGCAAGATGGAGAATCTGGAGGCGGCGGCGAAGGAGTGTGAGGGTTTGCCGGGGAAGGTGGCTCCGGTTCCATGCCACGTGGGGCGTCCCGATCAACTGAAGAGGCTGGTGGAGGAGACGGAGCGGCTGTTCGGGCCGGTGGACATCCTGGTGAATAATAGTGGGACGAATGTGGGGCAGGGGCCGGCGCTCGAGGTGACGGATGAGGCTTTGCTAAAGACGCTGGAGATCAATGTGCTGGCGGCGCAGCGGCTGATCCGGCTGGTGGTTCCGGGGATGATGGCGCGCGGGGGCGGCTCGGTGATCAACATGGCGTCGATCGCGGGTTTGCGGCCACAGCCGGGCGGGCTAGCGTATAGCGCGACGAAGGCGGCGCTGTTGATGATGACGCGGGTGTGGGCGATCGAATTCGGGGCGCACAGGATCCGTGTGAACGCGATCTGTCCGGGGCTGGTGCGGACGGATTTCAGCGAATATTTCTGGAAGGACGAGGAATATATGGCGCATCTGAAGGCGACGCAGCCGCTCGCTTATTTGGGCCAGCCGGACGAGATTGCGGGGATGGCGCTGTATCTGGCGAGCGACGAATCGTCGTTCGTGACGGGGACGGCGATGGTGGTGGATGGCGGGGCGACGACGCGGTAGGGGGCGCCGCGCCGTTACAATGGATCGTGCCTTATCCAGTTACACTTCTTCCCGGCGACGGAATCGGACCTGAAGTCGCGGCAGCGACGGTGCGCGCGGTGAACGCGACAGGAGCGCCGATTGAATGGCATGAGGTGGAGTTATCGGGCGCGGTGATCGAGCGCACGAAGCAATCGGCTCCGGACGCGGTGCTCGAGTCGATGGAGCGGACGCGGGTGGGATTGAAGGGTCCGGTGACGACTCCGATCGGCGGGGGCTTCCAGAGCGTAAACGTGGCGCTGAGAAAGAAGCTGGAACTGTTCGCCAACGTGCGGCCGGTGCGGAGCCTTCCGGGGATCAAGACGCGGTTTCAGGATGTAAGGATCGACCTGATCATTTTCCGGGAGAATACGGAGGACCTGTATTCGGGGCTGGAGCACGAGGTGGTGGCGGACGTGGTGACGAGCCTGAAGGTGATCACGCGGGCGGCTTCGTTGCGGATTGCGAAGTATGCGTTCGCCTTCGCGCGGGCGAACGGGCGGAAGAAGCTGACGGCGGTGCACAAGGCGAACATCATGAAGCTGGGGGACGGGCTGTTCCTGAAGTGCGCGCGGGAGGTGGCGGCGGAGTACGCGGACGTGGAGTACAAGGAGTTGATTGTCGACAATGCGTCGATGCAGATGGTGATGCGGCCGGAGACTTTCGATCTGCTGCTGTTGCCGAACCTGTATGGAGATATTATTTCGGACCTGGCGGCGGGTTTGGTGGGCGGATTGGGCCTGGTGCCGGGGGCGAATATGGGGGAGAAGTACGCGATATTCGAGGCGGTGCACGGGAGCGCTCCGGACATTGCGGGGAAGGGAGTGGCGAACCCGACGGCGTTGATGGAGAGCGCGGTGCTGATGCTGCGGCACCTGGGCGAGCGCGGGGCGGCGAACCGTTTACAGGGCGCCATCGAGCGGGTATACGCGGACGGCAAGACGGTGACTCCGGATATTGGGGGTACGGCGACGACGGACGAGTTCACGGACGCGGTGATTGCGGCATTGTGAGTTCGTTGGGGATGTGACGCGGGATTGGCGTGCTTCGGTTTTGGGCGTCGAGGGCAGCGGACGTGAAGACGGCGGCTGATGGGCGAGTTCACGGGCGCGATGAGGCAGGAGGATTTTGGGGGAATGGACGGCGGTGTCGTTTTTTTCTGACACCGCGTCAGGGGCGGCTGGCATTTTGCAGCCATGAGGGGTGGCTAAGCGGCTGAAAACGTTGCGCGGCGGGTTTGGCGATAGCGGTGCAGCTTACTGTAAGCGGAGACAGTAAGCTATGAAAACATTTCCAATCATTTTGATAGCCGCGTTGACCGCGGTGAGCGGCATGGCACAGGTTCCGAAATCCCAGATGTTCGTGTACCAGGGGTTTGGGAGCAACTACGGAACATCGTTCGGGCACACGGGCGGCGGCGCCGAGGCGGCGGTGTGGAAGGGGATCACGGCGGGAGCGGATGTCGGAGCAATTTATCCGTTTCGGGCGATGGCGGAGGTTTTTGGGGTGCTGAACGTGAACGGGAGCTACCACTTCCTGGCCGGGAGGAAGGGGAAGTGGGATCCGTTTGTGACCGGCGGCTACAGTTTGTTTTTCCGCCAGGGTGTGGCCAACGGGGCCAACTATGGGGGCGGAGTTGTGTATTGGGTGAAGCCGAGGATGGGCATCCGGGCGGAGTTTCGCAATCAGCAGTATTCGGTGAACGAGCGAGGCTTTCCGGAGTTCCGGATCGGGGTGGCGTTTCACTGAGGAAAGGAGGAGGCCATGACAAACGTAAACATTGCGGGGGCTCCGTTTCGTGACGCGAGGCGGGTGCAGGAGAGCGTGCTGGCCGGGCCGGAGAAGAGGATACTGACGGCAATGGCTCGGCGGTTGCCGCGGCGCGTGAATGCGGACCATCTAACGGGGGTGGGGTTTGCGGCGATGATTCTGGCGGGGGTGAGTTATGCGTCGGCGAGCGTATGGCCGCCGGCGCTGCTGGTGGTGAACGCATGGCTGGTGGTGAACTGGCTGGGCGACTCGCTGGACGGGACGGTGGCGCGCGTGCGGGGGCAGTTGCGGCCGCGATACGGCTATTACGTGGACCACATGATTGACGCGGCGAGCGCGGTGTTTCTGTTCGGCGGGATGGCGTTTTCGGGTTATATCAGCCCGGCGGTGGCGGTGGCGATGCTGCTCGGGTACCTGCTGCTGGCCATTCAATCGTACCTGGCGGCGCATTCCCTGGGCGTGTTTTCGATTTCGTGGTGGAAGTTCGGGCCGACGGAGATGAGGATATTGCTGGGGGTGGGGAATACAGTGGCGTTTTTCCGGCCGGTGACTACGATTTTCGGACCGGAAATGCTGTTTTTCGACATTGCGGGGGCGATCGCGGCGGCGGCGATGGCCACGGTGCTGGCGGTGACGGTGGGGAGGAACACGAGGGAGCTGTATCAAGCGGAGCGTGTGTGATGAGGAGATGGATGCGCTTCAACGCCGTGGGATTGGCGGGGATTGCCGTGCAGCTTGCGGCGTTGAAGCTGTTCCATGATTTTTTGGGGCTGCACTATTTGTGGGCGACGGGGCTGGCGGTGGAGACGGCGGTGATTCACAACTACTACTGGCACCGGAGATGGACGTGGGCGGAGAGGGAGTGTCCGGGGACGCGGTTTCCACGATTCCAGTACACGACGGGGGTGGTTTCGATACTGGGGAACCTGTTCGGAATGCGGATGATGGCGTGTTTTCCGGGCATTCCGCTGCTCGGGGCGAACCTGCTGACGGTGGGAGTGTTGTATCTGTTCAACTGGCTGGCGGCGGACCGCTACGTTTTTCGTTTGCGATAATTGCCATGTTCTTCATGCCGCAAACCCTACTGGTGGTGGATGACGAGGCCGCGGCGCGCTTCGCGCTGAAGCGGGCCTTCGAGGCACAGTACGAAGTGCTGGAGGCGGAGACGGTGGAGGCGGCGCGGCGCGCGATGCGGGCGGGTAATCCGCAGGTGATGCTGCTTGATTACACGCTGCCGGGCGAGGACGGGATGGCGCTATTGAAGGAATTGAACGCGGGTGTACATTCGCCGGCGGTGATCATGATCACGGCGTACGGATCGGAACGAATCGCCGTGGATGCGATGAAGAGCGGGGCATTCGACTACCTACCAAAACCGTACGATCTCGAGGAACTGCGGCTGGTGGTGGAGCGGGCGTTCGAGCACGAGGCGATGCGGCGGGAGTTGCAGGACCTGAGGGACCGGCTGGCTGGGGAGGGGCAGTTCGGGCGGATGGTGGGGGATTCGCCGGCGATGCGGGAAGTGTTTCTGATGGCGGAGCGGGTGGCGCAGACGGATCTTCCGGTGCTGATTCTAGGGGAGAGCGGGACGGGGAAGGATCTGCTGGCGCAGGAGATCCACGCGAGGAGCGCGAGGGGGCGAGGACGGCTGGTGGCGTTGAACTGCGCGGCGCTGCCGGAGCAACTGGTGGAGAGCGAGTTGTTCGGATATGAAAAGGGCGCGTTCACGGGGGCGGCGGGGGCGCGGCCGGGGAAGTTCGAACTGGCCACGGGCGGGACGCTGTTTCTGGACGAGATCGGAGATATGACGCCGGCGACGCAGGCGAAGATATTGCGGGCGGCGGAAACGGGGATGGTGGAACGGCTGGGCGCGTCGCGGCCGGCGCAAGTGGACGTGCGGATTGTGGCGGCGACGAACCAGGATCTGGAGACGGCGATCCGGCAGGGGAGATTCCGGCAGGATCTGTATTTCCGGCTGGCGGGGATGACGCTGTACCTGGCTCCGCTGCGGCAGCGGCGGGAGGATATTCCACTGCTGGTGGAGTCGTTCTGGGGGGATTTGCGGCGGAAGTACAAGCGGGAGGGGCCTGAGTTGACGCGCGAGGCGATGATGCTGCTTAGTGGGAGTGATTGGCCGGGAAATGTGCGGCAGTTGCGAAGCGCGGTGGAGCGGCTGTTCGTGCTGGCGCGGTCGGAGCGGGTGACGGCGGCGGATGTGAAGATGGCGGCGGAGTCCCTGCCGTTTGGCGGGGCGAAGAGCGAACCGTACCTGGAGGCCGCTGATTTCCGGGAGGCACGGAAGCTGTTCGAGATGGAGTACCTGACGCGGAAGTTGAGGGAGCATGGAGGGAACGTGACGCGGACGGCGGCGGCGATCGGGCTCGAGCGGCAGAGTTTGCAGGAGAAGATCCGGCAGTTGGGGATAGCGCGGGATTGAGGGGTCCCATAGGTGGCAAGATATGAACAGTGACTTTGCAACCTACGGCGCGGCAACCAATACATACTGTTTACGGCGGGGCGCATCTTTTCCGTCATGATATAGGGGCGAAATTCGGCCGGATTGCGCTCGAAGTTTTCGAGAGGCACGGCGATTTGCTGCCCATATCCGGGGACGTGGCGGCGCGTGTGGAGGCGAAGATTCGCCGGGAGCCGGTTGAGGACTACCGCATCGATTTCGAGGACGGGTACGGCTACCGGCGGGACGAGGAGGAAGACGGGCACGCGGCGGGCGCGGCGGGGGAAGTAGCGCTCGGGATGAGCGCGGGGACGCTTCCGGCGTTTCTCGGGCTGCGTTTGAAGTCGTTCAGCGGGCACGGGCGGGCGCGCGGGAAGCGGACGCTCGAGGTGTTTTTCCGGACGTTGCTTGAGAAGACGGGCGGAGCGCTGCCGGGCAACTTCGCGGTGACGCTTCCGAAGGTGACGGCGGAAGAAGAGGTGGCGGCGCTGGTGCGGGCGCTCGAGGAGTTGGAGGCTCCGGCGCGCGTGGAGTTGATGGTGGAGACTCCGGAGGCGTTGAGGAACCTGAGGGGGATGGTGGGGGCGGCGGGGCCGCGGATCCGGGGAGCGCACTTCGGTCCTTACGATTTCGCGTCGTCCTGCGGCGTGCCGGCGGCGGCGCAAGACCTGGGGCATCCGCTGTGCGTATACGCGCGCAACCAGATGCTGGTGGAACTGGCGGGGACGGGGGTGTGGGTATCGGACGGCCCGACGCGGATACTTCCGGCGGGTTCGAGGGAAGATGTGGAGCGGGCGTGGAAGAAGCAGTGGGAGGATATCCAGCGCGCGCTTGCCTGCGGCTTCCATCAGGGATGGGATCTGCATCCGGCGCAACTTCCTTCGCGGTATGCGGCGGTGTTCGACTTTTTCGCGGCGCATTTCGAGGAAGCGGCGGCGCGGATGAAGAACTTTCTGGCGCAATCGGCGCAGGCGACGCGGGTGGGCGCGGAGTTCGATGACGCGGCCACGGTTCGCGGGCTGCACGGCTATTTTCTGCGGGCGCTCGGGAGCGGAGCGATGACGGAGGAGGAACTGAAGGCGCGTTGCGGGTTGTCGCGGGCGGAGTTGGAGGAGTTACGGTATTGAGCAAACGCCCCGGTTCGGTTTGCGGTTGCGGGGCTTTGTTGGAGGAGCGGCGCGGATGACTTCGTGCGCAAGCGTGACTGCTTTGGTGATGGCGGAGCGGGGGGCTCCGCTGAACGTGTAGGCGGCGGTGTTCGAAGGAGGGTGGTCTTGAGCAAACGGCTCGTTTCAGTTTGCGGTTACGAGGCTTTGTTGGAGGAAGCGGCGCGCAGAGAGGCGGATGGGTTCGTGCGCGAGCGTTGGGGGGAGCGCATCGCATGACAGTGGGGAAAATGCCGGCGAGCCTGACGGTCCCGGCGATGGCGGCGCGTGCGGCGCATTTCGCGGAGGCGCGGATGAAAGAGGAACTGAAGGCGCGTTGCGGGTTGTCGCGGGCGGAGTTGAAGGAGCGGCGCGGATGACTTCGTGCGCAAGCGTGACTGCTTTGGTGATGGCGGAGCGGGGACTGGCTCCGCTGAGCGTGTATGCGGCGGTGTTCGACGGAGGGTGGTCTTGAGCAAACGGCTCGTTTCAGTTTGCGGTTACGAGGCTTTGTTGAAGGAAGCAGCGCGGTTCACGGTGGAGAACGCGGCGTCGGGGGAGGTGCTGGCGCTGGCGGCGACGCGCGGGGCGGCGGATGATTTTGTGCGCGAGCGGTGCGGGAGCGTGGCGGGAGTGCACCGCCTGACGGTGGGGCAACTGGTGGCGAACCTGACCGCTCCGGTGATGGCGGAGCGAGGGCTGGCTCCGCTGAACGGGCTGGGAGCGGAGGCGCTGGCGGCGCGCGCGGCGCATAGAGTGAGGGCGGAGGGACGGCTATCCTACTTTTCTCCGGTGGCCGGGAGTCCGGGGTTTGCGCGGGCGCTGGCGCGCACGCTGCGGGATCTGCGGCTGGAGCGGGCGGGGAGCCGCCTTGCCGCCGTTGGATTGCGGGGGAAGGATCTCAGCGCGCTGCATGAGGCGTATGAGCAGCTACTCGAGGAGACGCGGCTGGCGGATTTTCCGGCGATGCTCGAGATGGCGGTGAGCGGGGGAGATGTCCATCCGCCGCGCGGCTTGCCGTTGGTGCTGCTCGATGTGCCGGTGCATTCGGCGCTGGTGGGGGAGTTCATCGGGCGGCTGGCAGCGGAGGCTCCGCGGACGCTGGCGCTGGCGCTCGAGGGGGATGAGCGGAGTGTGGGGCGTCTGCGGGCGGTGCTTGGAGTGGAGGCGGAGCGGGCGCGAGAGGGCGGCGAGGACTCGCTGCATCGTTTGCGGGCGCATCTTTTCGCGCCGGCGGCGCCGCGACAGGCGGCAACGGATGGGACGGCCGATTTTTTTTCCGCCGCCGGAGAGGGGCTGGAATGCATCGAGATCGCGCGCCGCATGCATCAACTTGCGGAGGAGGGGCTGCCGTTTGACGGGATGGCGGTCGCGCTGCGCGCTCCGGAGCGGTATCAGCCGCTGCTCGAGGAGGCGTTGAACCGGGCGGGCATTCCGTTTTATTTCACGAGGGGGAGTGTGCGGCCGGACCCGGCCGGGCGCGCGTTTCTGGCGCTGCTCGCATGCGCGGCGGAGGATTTTCCGGCGACGCGATTCGCGGAGTATCTATCGCTTGGCGAGGCGAGGGTGGAGGCGCGGAGGGCGATGGCGGCGGGGAAGGCGTCGTGGATGGGGACGGAGGACGAACTGCTTGCGCGAGCGGAGTACATTCCGGAAGTCATCGAGGAGAGAGAGGCGGCTCCGGCGACGCCCGCGGCATGGGAACGGCTGTTGGTGGATGCGGCGGTGGTGGGCGGGAAGGAGCGGTGGGAGAGGCGGCTCCGGGGACTGGAGAACGAGTACAGGTTGCGGCTTTCGAAGCTCGAGGATGAGGACGAGACCGAGGCGGGACACATAGGGCGGCAACTGGAGCTGCTGGGGAATCTGCAGCGCCTGGCGTTACCTATTATCCGGAGACTGGACGAGCTGCCGCGGCAGGCGATCTGGGGCGAATGGCTGGGGCAGTTGTCGGAGCTTGCCCAGATGACGCTGCGTCATCCGGATTCCGTTCTGCTGGCCTTGAACGAGTTATGGGCGATGGGGGAGGCGGGTCCGGTGACACTCGACGAGGTCTGTCTGGTGTTGACGGAGCGGTTACGGTTTCTGCGGCGACCGCCGAGGAAGCGGCGTTACGGGCAGGTGTGGATCGGCTCGGTGGATGAACTGCGCGGGCACTCGTTCGAGGTGGTGTTTCTCCCGGGGCTGGCGGAGGGTGTATTTCCGAGGAAAGCGTTCGAGGATCCGCTGCTGCTCGATGATTACCGCCGGGAGGTGGCGGAGGGACTGCCGCTGCGCGATGACAGGGTGGCGGAAGAACGGCTGCGGCTGCACGCGGGAGTGGGAGCGGCGCGGCGGCGGCTGGTGGTTTCGTATCCGCGAATGGACGTGACGCAGAACCGCGCGCGCGTTCCGTCGTTTTATGCGATGGAAGTGGGGAGGGCGGCGGAGGGGCGGCTGGCGGAGTTGAAGGAGTTCGAGCGGCGGGCGGCGGCGGGGGCGATGACGCGGATGGGGTGGCCCGCTCCGAGGAACCCGCAACTGGCGGTGGACGCGCTCGAGTTCGACCTGGCGTTTCTGCAAGAGGCGACGCGGCAACCGCGGGAGAAGATCCGGGGATGGGGACGGTACCTGTTCCACCTGAATGCGCATGTGGGGCGTTCTCTGCGGGCGCGGTACATGCGTTGGGACAGGGAATGGAAGACGGCGGACGGGCTGATGAAGGCGAGCGAGGAGACGCGGGCGGCGCTGGCTCCGCACAGGCTGAAACAGCGGCCGTGGGCGGCATCGTCGCTGCAGCATTTCGCGGCATGTCCTTACCGCTTTCTGCTGCACGGGATTCACCGGCTGAGGCCGCGGGAAGATGCGGCGGCGCTCGAGGTGATGGACCCGCTGACACGGGGATCGCTGTTCCACGAAGCGCTGTTTCAACTGGCGCGGAGGGCGCGGACGGAGGAGGAGTTCGAGGAATTCGCGGATGCGGCGCTCGACGAGGTGGCGGCGAAGTTCGAGGACGATTTGGTTCCGGCGATTCCGCGTGTCTGGAGGAGCGAGGTGGAGGATTTGCGGGCGGACCTGAAGGGCTGGCTGCGGCGTAGAAGGCAGGATGCGGCCGGGTGGGAACGGCGGTACGCCGAGTTCGCTTTCGGGATGCCCGCCGATGAGCATCGCGATGCGGAGAGCGTGGAACGGCCGGCCAGGATTCTCGATGGCATTCCGCTGCGAGGGTCGATTGATTGGATCGAGCAGCAGGGGGATGTCTTGCGGATCACCGACCACAAGACGGGAAAGGCTCCGGCGCAGGTTCCGCGCCACACGGGAGGAGGGCTGATCCTTCAGCCGCTGCTTTACGCGCTGGCGGCGGAGGACCTGTTCGGCAAGCCGGTGAAGGTTTCGCGTTTGTACTACTGCACGCAGAGAGGCGGATACACGGCGGTGAGCGTGGCGGTGACGGAGGGCGCGCGGCAGGATGTGGAGCGGGCGCTGCGGATTATTGACGACGGAATCGCGAGCGTGTGTTTGCCGGCCGCTCCATCGGAGGGTCAGTGTGAGTGGTGTGATTACCGGATGGTGTGCGGTCCGAGGGAGGAAGAACGGGTGAAGCGCAAGCCGCCGCTCGAGCCGCTGGAGCGGTTGAGGAGCATTCCATGATTGCGGGGGCGGGAGACGGCGCGGCGAGAGAACGGATCCGCCATTCACTGGGGGAGAGTCCACGGAGGGTTGATTTTTCAGCCGCCGCTGTACGCGGTGACGGCGGAGGACTTGGCGGCAAGCCGGTGAAGTTTTCGCGCTTATACTACCGCACGCGGAGAGCTGGAGACACGGGGGTGAGCGTGGCGGTGACGGAGGCCGGGCAGCGGAATGTGGAGCGGGCTTCGCGGATGGGCCGGATCGAGCCGCTGGAGCGGTTGAGGAGCATTTCATGATCGCGGGGGCGGGGGCGGGAGACGGCGCGGCGAGGGAACGGATCCGCCATTCACTGGGGGAGAGCCTGCTGGTGGAGGCTTCGGCGGGGACGGGGAAGACGTCGGAGATGGTGCGGAGGATCGTGAACGTGCTGCGGGCAGGGCTGGCCACGATCGACCGGATTGTGGCGGTGACGTTCACGAACAAGGCGGCGGGGGAGTTGAAGCTGAGGCTGCGGCAGGAACTCGACCGCATGCGGGGAGAAGCGCGGGACGGGGAGGAGGCGCGGTTGGAGCACGCGCTGGCGCATCTCGAGGAGGCGGCGATTGGAACGATCCACGCGTTTTGCGCGCAGATTCTGAGGGAGCGCCCGGTCGAGGCGCGGATTGATCCGGACTTCGAGGAGTTGGATGAGCGCGGCGCGCGGCGGGTGTATGAACAGGTCTTCCGGCGGTGGCTGCAGAACAAGTTGAACGAAGACGCGCCGGGCCTGCGGAGAGCGCTGGCGCGGCTGGCGGTGAGGGAGCAGCGGGACCAGGACACGACGCCGATCGAGTCGCTGCAATACGCGGGCTGGAGCCTGATCGAGTGGCGGGATTTTCCGCGCGCCTGGAAGCGGCCTCCGCTGGCGCGCGAGGAGGTGATCGGCCAACTGTTGGAACATGTGAAGACGCTGGTTCCGCACATTGGCCGCTACAAGGCGGAATTGATGGAGCCGGTGCGCGATCTGCAGGTGTGGATGGAGCGCGAGCCGCGGGATTACGACATGCTGGAGGGGCTGTTGTTCAAGCTCCACCGGATTTGGAAGCGGCGGGAGCGGCAGGTTCCGGACAAGATTCTGTTTCAGGCGTTGGCGAATTTCCGTCCGTATGCGGAGGCGGACCTGGCGGCGCAACTTCGGGAGGAGATGTGGGAACTGGTGGACTTGTATGACCAGGCGAAGCGGCGGGCGGGTCAACTGGATTTCGTCGATCTGCTGCTGGAGGTGAGGAACCTGGTGAGGGACAACGCCGAGGTGCGGGGCTATCTGCAACAAAAGTACTCGCATTTGTTTGTGGACGAGTTTCAGGATACGGACCCGTTGCAAGCGGAGATCCTGCTGCTGCTTTCGGCGAGCGACACGCGGCAGACGGAGTTGCTGAAGATCACTCCGGCTCCGGGGAAGCTGTTTCTGGTGGGGGACCCGAAGCAATCGATCTACAAGTTCCGGCGGGCGGATGTGCAGATATACCGGATTCTGCGGGCGAGCCTGGAGGCGCGGGGCGTGGGCCTGGTGCGGTTGAGCCGGAGCTTCCGGTCAACGCCGGGCATTCAGCAGTGCGTGAATGCGGCGTTCAGCGCGGAGATGACAGGGGACGAAGAGGCGGCGCAGGCGGAGTATGCGCCCCTCGAGCCGTACAGGGAAGAGTTGGGAGGGCAACCGGCGGTGGTGGCGCTTCCGGCACCGAGGCCATACGGCAAGCGGGATATTTCGAACAAGGCGATTGACGAATGTCTGCCGCGGGCGGTGACGGGTTTCGTGGAATGGCTGGTGCGGGAGAGCGGGTGGAGGGTGGTGGAACCGGAGGGAGGGGCGCCGGTCCCGATCGAGCCGCGGCATATCTGCATTCTGTTCCGGCGCTTCACGAACTATGGAAGGGATATCACGCGCGATTACGCGCGATCGCTCGAGGACCGGGGAGTTCCTCATCTGCTGGTGGGGTCGAAGAGCTTTCATGAACGGGAAGAGATCGACACGGTGCGGGCGGCGCTGACGGCGATCGAGTGGCCGGAAGATGAACTGGCGGTGTTCGCGACGCTGAAGGGAGCGATGTTCGCCATTCCGGATCACACTTTGCTGTGTTTCCGGCATGAATACCGGCGGCTCCATCCATTTCACGGTTATCCCGAGTCGATGGCGGCGGAGTACGAGGCGGTGAAGCAGGCGCTGGACCTGATGGCGGAGCTGCACAGGGAGCGGAACCGGCGGCCGATCGCGGAGACGCTATATCTGCTGTTTGAGGCGACGAGGGCGTGGGCGTCGTTTGCGTCCCGTCCGGCGGGCAACCAGGTGCTGGCGAACGTGAGGCGGGTGATCGACCTGGCGAGAGAGTATGAGAGCACGAGCGGGATTTCGTTCCGGGGATTCGTGGAGGAGTTGTCGCGGAAGAGCGAACGGGCGGAGGCTCCCGCGGTCGAGGACGGGGCCGAAGGGGTACGCATCATGACGGTGCATTCGGCCAAGGGACTGGAGTTTCCGGTGGTTGTGCTGGCGGACATGACGGCGAACATTTCGCACGAGGCTCCGGAGCGCTACATCGAGCCCGGCGCGGGATTATGCGCGATGCGGCTGCTCGGATGTTCGCCGCTCGAGCTGATTGCCGAGGAGAAGCTGGAAAAGAAGAGGGAACAGGCCGAGGGGATCCGGGTGGCGTATGTGGCGGCGACGCGGGCGCGGGATCTGCTGGTGGTTCCGGTGGTGGGGGATGCGGAGCGCAACGGGTGGGTATCGCCGCTGAACAAGGCTGTGTATCCGCATGCGGAGACGAGGAGGAGGCCGCACACGGCGGCGGGGTGTCCCGATTTCGGCGAGGTGAGCGTGCTGAACCGTCCGGCCGAATATTTCGAGGAGACGAGCGTGCGTCCGGGCCTGCATTATGGGAGGGTGGGCGGGCATCCGGTGGTGTGGTGGGATCCGGCGATGGTTTCGGAAGGAGGGGAGGAGCGCTTCGCGGCGCGGCAGAAGGAGATATTCGCGGAGGATGGGGGGGCGGCGGAGCGGGGACTGGCCGCGCACGCGGCATGGCAGGGGCGGCGTGACGCGCTGCTTGAGAGGGCGCGGCGGCCGTCGTTGGAACTGACCATCGCCAGCGAGGCGATGGAACCGCCCGCGTGGGAGGGCGGGATCGAATTGGAGCGGACGGCGCGATCGACGGCGCGGCCCACGGGGAAGCGTTTCGGGGCGCTGGTGCACAACACGTTGCGGAACATACCTCTCGACGCGAGGCGGGAACAGATTGCGGCCGCGGCGCAACTGGAGGCGCGGCTGCTGGCGGCTCCGAGGGAGGAAGCGGAGGCGGCGGCGACGGCGGCGCGCAATGCGCTGCTGCATCCGTTGCTGGAGAGAGCGCGGAGGGCGAGACGGTTGCACCGGGAATACCCAGTGACGGCGCATACGGGAGAGAAGCGGTTGCTCGAGGGGGTCATCGACCTGGCATTCGAGGAAGAGGGTGGATGGGTGGTGGTGGACTTCAAGACGGACCTCGATGTGGAGACGATGGCGGCCCGCTACCGGGCTCAGCTTGCCTGGTATGCGGTGGCGCTGGAGCGCATCACGGGGAGGCCGGTGCGGGCGTACCTGCTGGCCGTGTAAAGTAAGCTGCATGGATCGCCGGACGTTTCTTGGGAGCTTGAGCGCGGCTCCGCTTGCGCCGAAGAAGAAGACGAACGTGGTGATGTTCATGACGGATGACCACGGGGCGTGGGCGATGGGGGCATACGGGTGCCGCGAGATGCATACGCCGAACATGGATGCGCTGGCGGCGGGAGGGGCGCGGTTCACGAGGGCTTTCGCGTGCACGCCGGTTTGCTCACCGAGCCGCATGACGTGGATTACAGGGACGATTCCCTCGGTGCATGGAGTGCAGGACTGGCTGCGGCCGGAGGACAGCTTCGGGGAGCACACGCGGCACTGGCTGAGCGGAAAGACGACGTACTCGTCGGTGCTCGCGAAGCACGGCTACACGCTCGGCATGTGCGGCAAGTGGCACATGGGGGAGGACGACAAGGCGCAGGAGGGTTTTTCGTATTGGGCGACGGTGCCCGGCGGGGGCGGACCATACCGCGACCAGGAGTTTGTGAAGAACGGGGCGCGGGTGCATTTGCGGGAGTTCAAGACCGACAGCGTGGGCGATTGCGCGGTGGAGTTTCTGGACACGGTGAAGGAGAAACCTTTCTATCTGCTGGTTCCGTTCTATGCTCCGCACACGCCGCTCGACTTTCAGCCGGAGGAGTACCGGGCGCCTTACAAGAATGCGAAGTTCGAGTGCTTTCCGAACGAACCGATTCATCCGTGGCAGAACGGGAGTCAGCGGAAGCTGCACGGGAGCGTGGAGAACAAGCGCGGATATTCGGCGCTGATTTCGGGAGTGGACGCGAACATGGGGAAGGTGCTGCGGAAGCTCGATTCGATGGGAGTGAGAGAGAACACGCTGGTGATCTTCACGGCGGACCAGGGGTGGAACGCGGGGCATCACGGGGTGTGGGGGAAGGGGAATGGAACGTGGCCATTCAACATGTACGAGGAGTCCATTCGAGTGCCGTTGATCTGGAGCCATCCGGGACGGATTGCAGCGAAGCAGGTGCTGTCACCGATGGTTTCGAGTTACGATTACTTTCCGACGATTCTGGATTATCTGGGGATACAGGCTCCGCCGGACGCGCGGCGGCCGGGGCGGAGCTACGCGCCGTTTCTGCGGGGGGAGCATCCGCGGTGGAGGAACCGGCTGTACTTCGAGTATTCGTATGTGCGGGGGGTGCGGACGGAGAACCTGAAGTATGTGAGGCGGACCAAGGAGTGGCCGAGCGAGTTATACGATCTGGAACGGGATCCGGGAGAGAGGACGAACCATGCCGGTGATCCGGACTATGAGAAGGTAAAGCGAAGCCTGGACGCGGAGTTGGACAGGTGGTTCGAGAAGTACGGAGCGCCGGCGCAGGAGGAGTGGCGGGGGACGACGAAGCAGAATTTGACGGTGTATTCGCGGTGAGGAGGCCGGCGTCTGATTCCTGGATGTGCTGCTACAAATCACAAGCAAAGAGGTTGAACACCATCCGTCCACCGGCCCTGCCCCGGCAAGATTTTTGGCGGTTCTGCCAGGAGAATCCGGATTGGCGGTTGGAACGCGATTCCGATGGAGCGATCCGAATCAAGCTTCCGGCAAGCCTCGAGTCCGGCAATCGAAACCATAAGCTCTCCGTTTTCCTGGGCATTTGGGCTCGAAGGGATGGAACAGGAGAATGTTTTGACTCCTCGACGGGTTTTGAACTGCCGAATGGGGCGATACGTTCGCCGGATGCGGCGTGGGTAAGCAAGGAGCGGCTGAGCGGGATGCCGAAAGCGCGCCGCAGGGCGTTTCCGCGGCTTGTCCCGGAGTTCGTGGCGGAGATCCGATCGGAATCGGACTCACTGGCGGGACTGGAAGAGAAGATGATCGAGTATGCGGATAACGGAGTCCTGCCCGGATGGCTGATTGATCCGTTCGAGCAGCGGGTTCATGTGTATCGAGCGGGGCGGGCTCCGGTGATAGCCGACAAACCGAAGAGTGTTTCCGGGGATCCGGTGCTTCGCGGTTTCCGGTGGCCGCTTCGAGACATCTGGCATGTAGGTTTCTAGGACTATTTTCGCTTCCTCTTTGGCGGCCAGGAGTACCAGAAAAATACCCGCAAAATGGGCGTTGACTCACCTATGCGGCTGGGGTATAAAAATGGAGTCCCCCGAGAGTGGTTCACCCGAACCGAGCGCATTCATACAACAATCCAATGGCCCAAGCCGCAGTTCTTTACAGCACTCCAGAGGCCGGTTGCCGCACAGCGGGGCAGCCTCCGGAACTCGACGCCGTTGTGCGCCATCTTTCGCATGAATTACGCCAGCCGTTGAGCACGATCGATACGGCCGCGTACTATCTTCAGTTGATTCTTTCAGGGGCGGACACGCGAGCCGGCCAGCAGTTGGAAAAGATCCAGCAGATGGTCCACCAGATGAGCTGGATTTTATCGGACGCCGTGCATTATGCGCAGGCGGCGAAGCCGCGCCCGGCGTGGGTGGATTTGTGTGAGATGATCACGGACCACGTGATGGCGCAGGCGGTGGAGCAGAACGTGGAACTCGATTGGAACGACTGCAGTCCGGCTCCACTGGTACTGATGGATGCGGCGCAGGGGCAGCACCTGGTGCGCACGATTTTGAATGTATTCCGGCAGATTGCGCGGACCGAGCAGCCGCTGCATGTCTCACTGCAGAGGGATGGGGCGCACGCCACGTTCGAATGTTCGTGCGAGGCAGGGGAAGAGTTGCTGGCGCACGCGGCAGAGTTGTTCGAGCCGTTTACGCCGCATCTTCCACCGGGTTCGGGGCTCGCGCTGGCGAGCGTGAAGAGGATTGCGGAGGCGCATCGCGGCAGCGCGTCGATTGAAGGGACGGGCGGGGTGTTAAGGCTCGAGGTGAGACTGCCGTCGGAGTAGAAGCGGGGGGCGGATTTGTGAAAAGATCTGGTGTATGCATCGCCGGCAAGCACTTTCCGCACTGGCAGCCTCGCTGGGCGCGCTTCGCGAGCGCGCGGCGGCTTTCTATCCAGGGAAGCGTCCACACATTCAATGGTCGGTGAGCAGCTTTCTCTGGACCTCGACGCAGTGGCGCGACACGGGTACGCTGCCGTACACGGAGATGCTCGATGTGATTCGGGACACGGGCTTCAACGGGTACCGGTTCACGGGGTGGCCGTCGATCGTGGAGCGAATCGGGATGAGCCTTTCGCAGCTCGAGAAGGAGTTGTCGAAGAGGGATCTGCGAATCGCGACGTTGTCTTTCAGCGGTCCGGCCGATGATCCGGAGAAGCAGCCGGCGATGGAGCAGGCGGCGCGGCGGGCGTGCGAGTTTCTGAAGCGCTTCGGGGCGACGGAGCTGGTGACCTTTTCGCCGCGCCGGGTGAACAAGGTTCTGGAGAGGGAGCATATCCGGCGGGCGTGCCTGTTCTACAACCACCTGGGGGATGTGTGCGCGGAGTATGGGATCCGGACGGGTCTGCACAACCACAGCCAGGGGCAGTTGATAGAAACGCAGGACGAGATCGAGCAACTGTTGAGGCAGACGGACCCGAAGAAGTTTCACTGGTGCCCGGACACGGTGCATCTGTACATGGCGAACTGCGACATCATGGGTTTGTTCCGGAAATACGCGGAGCGGCTGATCTTCTTCGACCTGGTGGATGCGAAGTATCAGTACCTGGACCATGACCTGCGATTGCCGAACGGGAAGGTGGAGAAGGCGGGTTCGCAGAACGGGACGTTCCTGCTGGGGAACGTGGACTACGGGGACGGGGAGGTGGACCTGGAGGGCATCCTGCGGATTGTGAAGGGAGTTGGTTACAAGGGTTGGATCAACATGGACCTGCACTATGCACGGGTGAGCCCGCGGCACAGTTTGCAGCGCTCGATGGAGTACGTCGAAAAGAGGCTGGATCCGATTTACGCATGAGCGGGGGCGGCGGGTGGTCCCACTATACTTGGATAGGGGATGTCAACGGCAACACAATCCGCCCGGGCGTTCTTTTCGCGTAAGGGGGCGCTGTCGCGCCGGCATCCGAATTACGAGTTCCGTCCGGGGCAGTTGGAGATGGCGGAGGCGGTGGAGTCGGCGCTGCAGGACAAGCGGCACCTGATAGTGGAAGCAGGGACGGGAACGGGGAAGACGCTGGCTTACCTGGTTCCGGCGATATTGTCGGGGCGGCGGGTGGTGGTTTCGACGGGGACGAAGAACCTTCAGGAGCAGTTGTACCACAAGGACATTCCGTTTCTACGGCAGCAGTTCGCCGAGCCGCTGAGAGTGAGCCTGATGAAGGGGCGGGGGAACTTTCTGTGCCGGCAGAAGTTGTACGACGCCGAGAAGGAGGCGATGCTCGACGGGCTGGAGGAGATCGCCGACTTTCAGGTGATCCGGGAATGGGAGAAGACGACGGAGACGGGGGACAGGGCGGAGATCCGGACGCTTCCGGAATACTCGACGGCGTGGAACAAACTGGACGCGCGGCGGGAGCTGTGTTCGGGGCAGAAGTGTCCGCAGTTCGAGCGGTGCTTTATCACGCAGATGCACCAGCGGGCGCACGAGAGCGACATCGTGATTGTCAATCACCACCTGCTGTTCGCCGACCTGGCGGTGAAGGACGACGAGTACGGGGCCATTCTTCCGGACTACAACGCGATCATCTTCGATGAGGCGCACGAGATCGAGGAGACGGCGGGGTCTTATTTTGGGGTCAGTGTCAGCGATTTCCAGGTAAGGGAGTTTTGCCGGGACGTGGCGGCGCTGTCGCGCCGGAAGGCCTTCGGGTCGAATGAGCTGGACCGGGTTCTGCTGCAATTAGAGGACGCGGCAGAGCGGTTTTTCCGGCTGTTCGGAGAGGGGGAAGGGCGCGGGGGATTCGCGCGGCAACGGGCGTTTCTCGAGGAGCATAGCGAGGTCTACGAGGACTTGCTGAGCGGGTTGGAGTTGGCGTGGACGCACCTGGAGCTGGTGAAGGGGGCTCCGGAGGAGATGATCCCCATCCTGCGGCGGGCGCGCGGGATTCATGAACGGGTACGGTTTTTCATGGAGAGCGAGGATGCGGGGTTTGTGTACTGGGTGGACCGGCGGGGGCGGACGTGCCATTTGCAGGCGACGCCGATCGACGTTTCCTCGCTTCTCAGGGAGAAGTTGTTCGAGCGGGTGGATACGGTGATTCTGACGTCGGCGACGTTGACGGTGGCGGGGAGTTTTGATTTCGTGAAGACGCGCCTGGGGGCGGAGAACGCGCGAACGCTGGCGGTGGCGAGTCCGTTCGAGTATTCAAAGCAGGCGCTGCTTTATGTTCCACAGCATCTGCCGGACCCGCGAGCGGCGGAGTTTGTGGGAGCCTCGTGCGCGGAGATTCTGCGGCTGCTGCGGTTGAGCAGGGGGCGGGCGTTCGTGCTGTTCACCAGTTACCAGCAGATGAGGGCGGCGCATGACCGGATCTCGATGGCGCTCGAGTATCCGGCGCTGCTTCAGGGGACGGGGCCGCGGCACGCGCTGCTCGAGGAGTTCCGTTCGACGCCGAACGCGGTGCTGTTCGCCACATCATCGTTCTGGCAAGGGGTGGATGTGCCGGGCGAGCAATTATCGTGCGTTATCATAGATAGGTTGCCGTTCGCAGTGCCGAGCGATCCGGTGGTGGACGCGAGAATCCGCATGGTACGCGAGAACGGCGGGAATCCATTTTACGATTATCAGATTCCCCAGGCGGCCATTGCGCTGAAGCAGGGGTTCGGCCGGCTGATCAGAGGCCGGAACGACCGCGGCATCGTGGTCTTGCTGGACAACCGCATAACGAAGCAGCGCTACGGCCAGGTCTTTTTCGATAGTCTTCCGGACTATCGCTTTACGATGGATTGGAACGAGGTGGAGAGTTTTTTCGATGTTTGAAGTTTCGGTGGAAGACAGTTTCGCGGCGGGGCACTCCCTGCGCAACTATCGCGGCAAGTGCGAGAACGTGCATGGGCACAACTACCGTGTGCGGATTACGATCGAGGGCGAAGCGGTGGATCCGGTAACGGGGCTGCTGGTGGACTTTGTGGAGGTGAAGAGAATCCTTCGCCAGACGATGGCCTATCTGGATCACCAGTTCATCAACGACCTGCCGCCGTTCACCGAACTGAATCCATCGGCGGAGAACATCGCCAAGTACTTCTGTGATGAGGTGGGGAAGGGTTTGGCCGAGGGGGGATCGGCTGTTCCGGTACGAATTCAGGCCGTCACGGTATGGGAGACGGACACCTCGATTGCCAGTTACCGGCCGTAGAAGGCGGCGTTCTTTTCGGCGTAGTTGGCCCACTTTTCCGGGAGGTCGTCGAGGGCGAAGATCGCTGAGACGGGGCATACGGGCACGCAGGCTCCGCAATCGATGCATTCGACGGGATCGATGTAGAGCTGTTCGAACTGGTCGAAGGTTCCCTCGTCCTTCCTGGGGTGAATGCAATCGACGGGGCAGGCATCCACGCAGGCGGTGTCTTTCGTGCCAATGCAGGGTTCAGCGATAACGTATGCCATAGGTTGAAACGTATAACATAGCACATCGGGAAAACCGAACGTGAGTTGAGCGTAAGAAGGGGCGCGGCGGCCGGTGAAATGATGGTATGCTCGAAAACTCTGTAACAGCCATGCTTTCGGTGCGTCATGAAATGTCGGGTCCGGCGATGGTTCGGGTCACCGTGGAAGGGAAGATGATGATGGGGGCGGAGAACCTGGGCGTCGACGGGCTGGTGGAGTCGCTTCTCGATCAGGGAGTGAGGCGTTTCGTGTTTGATTTGCGCGGGGTGACGCGGATCGACAGCACGGGGATCGGGCGGTTCATCGCGAGCTACAACAAGATCATGGCGGTGGAGGGCGGGAGCCTGCGGATGGCGGCGGCGGCGGGGGCGGTGCGGGAAGCATTCCGGGTGACGCGGCTCGACAGGGTATTTCCGTTTTTCGAGACGGTGGAGCAGGCGGAGGCGGCTTAGCCGCAACTACCCTGTTTTTCCCGGCGATGTCACGGTTTCGCAGGATAGTCGCGGCGGAAGCGTGAATGACATCATGGAGGGGTTGGAGGCGCTTACGCGCCACACGGCGCCTAGCGCGGCGCTCCCGCAAATCCGGCCGTCCACCGTAATCCAAAGAGGAGGAGTGGTTGAGTTCCACCGTACACATGAGGAATCGTGTGGTGATCGAAGGCGTGCGTCCGGAAATCGACTGCGGGCGATTCCCCATCAAGCGGGTGAAGGGGGATGTGGTGGAAGTGGAGGCGGATGTATTCGCGGACGGGCACGATGACATCCGGTGCTGTGTGCTGTACCGGCGGGAGGGCGAGCGCGAGTGGAAGGAAGTCCCGATGGAGGCGGTGGGAAACGACCGCTGGCGGGGGGAGTTTCCGGTGAGCGAGGGGCGCTACCGCTACACGTTGGAAGGGTGGGTGGATCACTTCGGGACGTGGCGGCGGGATTTGAAGAAGCGGATCGCGGCGGGGCAGGACGGGCGAGTGGAAGCGCTCGCCGGGGCGGAGCTTGTGGAAGAGGCGGCGAGGCGGGCGGAGGGGGCGGACCGGGAGAGATTG
>JABAQT010000028.1:74374-83724 GCA_019187195.1 Bryobacteraceae bacterium | reverse complement strand
CTTTCTGGGAGTGGGTGATCGCGGAGATCAAGGACCAGTATCCGGAGGCGTTGTTTCTGGCCGAGGCGTTCACGCGGCCGAAGGTGATGGCGCGGCTGGCGAAGCTGGGGTTCAGCCAGTCCTACACCTATTTCACGTGGCGCAACACGAAGGAGGAGCTGACGCGATATTTCGAGGAGTTGCGGGGGACGGAACTACGGGAGTATCTGCGTCCGAACCTGTGGCCGAATACGCCGGACATTCTGCCGGAGTTTCTACAGACGGGGGGGCGCGCGGCGTTTCTCATACGGTTGACGCTGGCGGCGACGCTCGGAGCGAGCTATGGAATTTACGGGCCGGCATACGAGTTGTGCGAGAATGCGCCGCTCGAGGCGGGCAGCGAAGAGTACCTGCATTCGGAGAAATATGAGATCAAGCAGCGGGATTTGAATTCCGAATGGAGCCTGAAGGAGTTCATTGCGCGGGTGAACCGGATCAGGAAAGAGAATGGCGCGCTGCAAAGAGACGAGGGGCTTCATTTCCATGCGACGGACAATCCGCTGCTGCTGTGTTACAGCAAGGCGCTGAAGGGCGGGAGGGATGCGGTGGTGATGGTGGTGAACCTGGACCCGTTCCACACGCAGAGAGGATGGGTGACGCTTGAACTGGAGCGGTTGGGGATCGAGGAAGGGGTTCCGTTCCAGGCGCACGATCTGTTGAGCGGAGCGCGGTACCTGTGGCAGGGGAGACGGAGTTTCGTGGAGTTGTCTCCGGAACCGGCTCCGGCGCGCATTCTGCGGCTGAGGAAGCGGGCGCGGACGGAGAAGGACTTCGATTATTACCTATGACGGTGAGCTGTCGCTGTTTGATCCGGATGGCGCCGGGAGGTGAGGCTTGAGTTGGGAACCGGCCCTGGGAGCGAACGTATACGGGAACGCGACGCGGTTTCGCGTGTGGGCTCCGGAGGCGGAGACCGTGGAAGTGGTGCTGGATGGCGGGGGCGCGCACGGGATGGCGCGGGAGGCGGACGGGTTTCATGCGGCGGTGATCAGCGGTGTGGGGGCGGGGGAGCGATACCGCTACCGCGTGGATGGGCGCGGGCCGTTTCCGGATCCGGCTTCGCGGTATCAGCCGGAGGGGGTCCACGGACCTTCGGAGGTGGTGGACTGGCGGCATTTTCCATGGACGGATGGCGGGTGGCGTGGAGTGGATCCGGGCGAGGTGGTGCTGTATGAATTACACACGGGCACGTTCACCGGGGAGGGCACGTTCGCGGGAGCGGCGGAGAAGCTGGCGTACCTGAAGGAACTGGGCGTAACGGCGGTGGAACTGATGCCGGTGGCGGATTTTCCGGGGCGGTGGAACTGGGGATACGACGGCGTGGCTCCGTTTGCTCCAGCGCGGTGCTATGGACGGCCGGACGACTTGCGGAGGCTGGTGGACGAGGCGCACCGGATAGGGCTGGCGGTGTACCTGGACGTGGTGTACAACCATTTGGGGCCGGATGGGGCCTATCAATCGGTTTACAGCCGTTATTACTATTCGAACGCGCATGAGAGCCCGTGGGGAAAGGGGATCAATTTCGACGGGGCGCAGAGCGAGGCGGTGCGCGATTACGTGATCGAGAACGCGTTGAGATGGATTCACGAGTATCATTTCGACGGGCTGCGGCTGGACGCGACACACGCGATTGTGGATGACAGCCGGCGGCACATTGTGGCGTCCATTGCTTCCGCCGTGCACTGTTCGCCAGGGGGCCGGAAGGCGATGGTGATGGCGGAGGACTCGCGCAACCTGGCGTGGATGCTGAAGCCGGAGCGGGAGGGCGGCTGGGGGCTCGACGCCTTGTGGTCGGACGATTTCCATCACCAGATGAGGAGGGCGCTGGCCGGGGATTGTGACGGGTATTTCGAGGATTTCGATGGAACGGTGGAGAGCATCGCGGCCACGGCGAGGAAGGGGTGGTTTTACACGGGGCAGCCGGCGGCGCATTTCGGAGGGGCGAGGGGGACGGAGACGGACGGTTTGACAAAAGACTGTTTTATCTTTTGTTTGCAGAACCACGATCAGATTGGGAACAGGGCATTCGGCGAGCGGTTGCACCACCAGATTGACGGGAGGGCGTGGCGGGCGGCATCGGCGCTGCTGCTGCTGCTGCCGGAGACGCCGCTGCTGTTCATGGGGCAGGAGTGGGCGGCGACGGCTCCGTTTCAATATTTCACGGATCATCATGAGGAACTCGGCAGGCTGGTGACAGAGGGGCGGCGGAGGGAGTTCCGGCGGTTCGCGGCGTTTGCCGAGCAGGAGACATGGGAGCGGATCCCCGATCCGCAAAGCGAAGCGACGTTCCTGCGCTGCCGCCTCGATTGGGAGGAACGCGGAAGGGAGCCGCATGGCGGGGTATGGAGACTGTACCAGGATCTGTTGAGGGTGAGGCGAGGGCTGGTTCCGGCGGAGGGGGTGGTGACAGCGGCGGGAGAAGACTCGATTCTGGCGCGGCGGACGGCGAGGGACGGATCCCCGGTGTTGGCTGTTGTGCGGTTGAGAGGGAGCGGCACGGTGAGCCTGCCGGCGGATGTGCGGTGGCGGGTGTCGTTCACGACGGAGGATCCGCGTTACGCCGGGGAATCCGGGGCCGCTCCGGCGCTGGAGGAGGGACGGATGGAGTTCCGCGGGGCAGGGGCGGCGGTGCTGATGGGGGAAGAGAGGGAATCGCATGCTCGAGAAGCCTGAGCGTGTTCCGGTGAGCACTTACCGGTTGCAGTTAAACGGCGGCTTCGGGTTCGCGGCGGCGGCGAAGCTGGCGGGATACCTGGAGAAGTTGGGGGTGACGGAGTGTTACTGCTCGCCGGTGTTCGCGGCGAAGCGGGGGAGTTCGCACGGGTACGACATTTGCGACCATTCGCGGCTGAATCCGGAACTGGGAGGGGAGGCGGGATTCCGGGAGTTCGCGGCGAGGCTCAAGCGGCATGGGATCGGGGTGATTCTGGATTTTGTTCCGAATCACATGGCGGTGGACGCGCAGGACAATCCGTGGTGGCGGAGCGTATTGGAGAACGGACCTTCTTCGCCGTTTGCGAAGTGGTTCGACATCGACTGGGATCCGGTGAAGGCGGAGTTGAAGGGAAAGGTTCTGCTGCCGGTGTTGGGGGATCAGTACGGAGTAACGCTCGATAAGGGTGAGTTGCAGATCGAGTACAGAGGCGGGGCGTTCCGGCTGCGGTATTACGATCTGAACCTGCCGCTGAATCCGCGGGAGTTGCGCGTGCTGCTGCGGCACAACCTCGATTCCCTCGAGGCGGCGCTGGGCGCGGACAACGGGCATTTCGTGGAATTTCTGAGTATTTTGTTCCACATGGACAATATTCCGGCATATACGGAGACGGGCGCGGAGCAGGTGGCGTTGAGGAGGCGGGAAAAGGAAGTAGCCAAACAGCGGTTGGAGACGGTGGTGGAGGAGTGCCCGCGCATAAGGCGGTACATCGAAGAGAACGTGAAGCTGTTCAATGGGACGCCGGGGCAGAGCAGGTCATTCGACCTGCTGCACGGGTTGTTGGAGTTGCAGGCATACCGGCTGTCGTTCTGGCGGACGGCGATGCACGAAATCAACTACCGGCGGTTTTTCGACATCAACGAACTGGCGGGAATCCGGATGGAGGAGCCGGAGGTGTTCGCGCAGGCGCACGCGCTGATTTCGCAACTGGCGCGGGAGGGTTGGGTGAACGGAATCCGGCTGGACCACGTGGACGGGTTGTTCGATCCGCGCGGATACTTTGAACAGTTGGCGGAGGCATTCGGGCCGGGCAGACGGATTTATGTGGTGGCGGAGAAGATACTTTGCGAGGGGGAATCGCTGCCGCGCGAGTGGAGCGTACACGGGACGACGGGCTACGATTTTCTGAACGAGGTGAACGGGCTCTATGCCGACGCGGGGCGGGCGCATGATTTCCGCAAACTGTACGAACGGTTTACGGGGCGCGGGGACTCGTTCGCGGAGGTGGCGTACGCGAGCAAGAAGCTGATTATCGCGACATCGATGGCGAGCGAGTTGAACGTGCTGGCGCACGATCTGAACCGGATTTCGGAGAGGCACCGGAGGTTCCGCGACTTCACGCTGGACAGTTTACAGGAAGCATTGCGGGAAATTGTGGCGTGTTTTCCGGTGTATCGCAGCTATTTTACGCCGTTGGGGTGGACGGAGCTTGACGAGAGATCGATCGACAGGGCGGTGCGAGAGGCGCTGCGGCGGAACCCGGCGATGGAGCCTTCGACCTTTCACTTCGTCCGGTCGATGCTGCTGCCGGTGAAGAGCGCGGAAGTGCGGCAGGAAGATTATGATCGCCGGGTGAGGTTTGCGATGAAGTTCCAGCAGTACACGGGTCCGGTGCAGGCGAAGGCGATGGAGGATACGGCATTTTACCGGTACGGGCCGCTGGTGTCGCTAAACGAGGTGGGTGGGGAACCGGGGGTGTTCGGGAGGTCCGTGGAGCGCTTCCACGAGGTGAACCGCAAGCGGCTTGAGTGCTGGCCGCTGAGCATGCTGGCCACCTCGACGCATGACACCAAGCGCGGGGAAGATGCGCGGGCGCGGATCAACGCGCTCTCGGAGATTCCCGGGCAGTGGCAAACGATGATCTCGAGGTGGGCGCGGGCGAACGCGTCGGCGAGAACGGTAGTGGGTGGGGAACCGGCTCCGGACCGGGGGGATGAATATTTGTTTTACCAGGCGCTGCTGGGGGCGTGGCCGGCGGGTCTTGACGGGCCGCCGCGGGCGGAGTTCGTGGAACGCATGCGCGGCTACATGCGGAAGGCGGTGAAGGAGGAGAAGGTACACACGAGCTGGATCAATCCGTCGGAGGAGTACGATACGGCGGTTTCGCGGTTTGTGGAGCGCGTGCTGACGGGAAAAAACTCGCGGTTGTTCCTGCCGCTGTTCCTGCCGTTCCAACAGCGGATCGCGCGGCTGGGGATGATGAACTCACTCTCCCAACTGGCGTTGAAGACCGGTTCGCCAGGGGTGCCGGATTTCTACCAGGGGTCGGAGTTGTGGAACCTGAGCCTGGTGGACCCGGACAACCGGCGGCCGGTGGATTTCGAGTTGCGGGCGAGGCTTCTCGAGGAGATGGAGCCAATGCTCGGAGGGCGTCAGGAAGGCAGGGCATACGTGCGGGAGTTGCTGGAGCATTGGGAAGACGGACGCATCAAACTGTTCGCGACAGCGGCGGGGTTGCGTCTGCGGAGACGGATGCGGGAGGTCTTTCTGGATGGATCCTACATCCCGTTGAAGGTGGACGGGCCGAGAGCGGGGCACCTGATCGCTTTCGGGCGGCGGAGAGGCGCGGGCGCGGTGATTGTGGCGGCGGGGAGGTTGTTCGCATCGCTGAACGGGGCCGCGCTCAGTAGAGAAAGCTGGGGCGGAACGGCGATGCGCGGACCGATGGAGCCGGGCCTCTACAGGAACGCGCTGACAGGGGAGGAAGTGGAGGTGGAGGAACGGGGCGGGGAGGCCGTGATCGGGGCAGGAGACGCGCTGAGTGAAATGCCGGCGGCGATTCTGTACCGCGGCGCGGAGGTGGAGGGCCGATGAAGCGGGCGGGGAGCGCGCCGGATCCTCTGTGGTACAAGGACGCCATCATTTATGAGATGCACGTCAAGGCGTTCTTCGACGGCAACAATGACGGGGTGGGCGACTTCGGAGGGCTGCTGCAGAAGCTCGATTACCTCGAGGAGTTGGGGGTGACATGCCTCTGGCTGCTGCCGTTTTTTCCCTCACCGTTGCGCGACGACGGGTATGACATCGCGGACTACCTGAGCATCCATCCAAGCTACGGGAATATGGAGGACTTCCGGGCATTTCTGGAGGCGGCGCACGACCGCGGGCTGCAGGTGATGGTGGAACTGGTGATCAACCATACATCGGATCAGCATCCCTGGTTTCAGGCGGCGAGGAAAGCGGCTCCGGGGTCGCCGGAGCGGGATTTTTATGTGTGGAGCGATTCGGATCAGAAGTACAAGGACGCGCGGATTATTTTCACGGACACGGAGAAATCGAACTGGACGTGGGATCCGGTGGCGAAGGCATATTTCTGGCACCGGTTTTTTTCGCATCAGCCCGATTTGAATTTCGATAACCCAGCGGTGATCGAGGAAGTGCTGAAGGCGATGCGATTCTGGCTGGACATGGGGGTGGACGGGCTGCGGCTGGACGCGATTCCGTACCTGGTGGAGCGGGACGGGACCAATTGCGAGAATCTGCCGGAGACGCACGCGGTGATCCGGCGGATTCGCGAGGAGATGGACACCTACTATGAAGGGCGGATGATTCTGGCGGAGGCGAACCAATGGCCGAGCGACGTGCTGGCCTATTTCGGCAACGGGGACAAGTGTCATATGGCGTTTCACTTTCCGCTGATGCCGAGGATCTTCATGGCGCTGCGGCTGGAGGACCGGATGCCGGTAACGGACATCATGGGGCAGACGCCGGATATTCCGGAGACGTGCCAGTGGGGGATCTTCCTGCGGAATCACGATGAGCTGACGCTGGAGATGGTGAGCGATGAAGAGCGGGATTACATGTATCTGGCCTACAGCGCCGATCCGCGGATGCGGATCAACATCGGCATCCGGCGGCGGCTGGCTCCGCTGATGGACAACAACCGGCGGCGCATCGAGCTGCTGAACAGTCTGTTGTTCTCGTTTCCGGGGACGCCGATTTTGTACTACGGCGATGAGATGGGGATGGGGGACAACATCTATCTGGGGGACCGCAACGGGGTGCGGACGCCGATGCAATGGAACGGGGACCGCAACGGCGGGTTTTCGCGGGCGAATCCGGCGAAGTTGTACAGTCCGCCGGTGATGGATCCGGTGTACGGATACGAGGCAGTGAACGTGGAGGCGCAGCAGAGCGATCCATCCTCGCTGCTGCACTGGATGCGAAATATGATCGCGCTGCGGAAGCTGTTCAAAGTGTTCGGGCGGGGGACGATGGAGTTTTTGCATCCAACAAACCGGAAGGTGATGGCGTATACGCGGCGGTTCGAGGGGGAGCAGGTGTTGTGCGTGGCGAATCTTTCGCGGTTTGCGCAGCCGGTGGAACTGGATCTTTCCGGTTTTGAGGGACTCAAGCCGGTGGAGATGTTGGGCTATGTCGATTTTCCGGTGATTACGAAGCGGCCGTATCCGTTGACGCTCGGTCCGTATGGGTTCTTGTGGTTCGAGTTGCAGCGGGTTCAGGAGGCGGTGGAGGAGCCGCTGGCGGAGGAGCCCGTTCCGGCCGGTATGAGCATGGAGAGCCTGCTTGGCGGGCCTTCACGGCAGATGCTGGAGACGAATGTGCTGCCGCGGTTTCTGGCGAAGCAGCGGTGGTATGGGAGCAAGTCGCGGCGGATGCGGTCGGCGGCGGTTGTGGATTGGGGGGAGTGGGATCGTCCGGAGAGGGCGCTGGCGCTGGTGGAGGCGCAGTATGAGAGCGGGCCGGCGGAGACTTACTTTCTACCGCTGGCGATGGCGGTGGGGCACCGGGCGGAAGAGGTGGAAGAGGCGAGCGTGAATGGGATACTGTGTCCGGTTTCGACGCCGAAGGGGTTGGGGGTATTGTACGATGCGACGTTTGACGAGGGAGCGAACGCGGCGCTGCTCGAGGCGATCGAGAAGGGGAAGGAGTATCCCACGCAGCGAGGCGTGATCAGAGGGGTGGCGGGCAGGGCATACGCGGAGGCGCGGGGGGCATTGGACGGACCGCTGGCGGCGACGCGCTGCGCGGCCGAGCAGAGCAACACGTCGATTCTTTACGGCGGGCGGCTCATGGTGAAGCTGTTCCGGCGGCAGGAGGAGGGGCCGAACCCGGATTGCGAGATCGGCCAGTATCTGACGGAGAAGACGCGTTTCGAGCGCATACCGCCGTTTGCGGGCGCGCTCGAATACGTCAACGGGCAGGAACTGTCGACGCTGGCGATGGCGCAAGGGCTGGTGGAGAACGAGGGGGACGGATGGAAATGGACCCTCGAGCAGTTGGATCATTACTACGAAGACTGCGCGCCGGTGGCATTTCCCGGAGATGGCGCGAGAGGGAAGACGATTTTCGAGCTATCGGAAGGCGACGCGCCCGAACTGGCGAGAGAGCATCTGGGGATATACCTCGATTCAGCGGCGATTCTGGGGCGGCGGACGGGTGAAATGCACGCGGCGCTCGGCGCGGCGAATGAGAATGAGGCGATGAGGCCGGCGCCGATGAGGCGGGAGCATCTCCACGCACTTGCCGCGACGTTGCGGGAGCATGCGCAGTCGGTGCTCGATACGTTGAAGGAGAACCTGTCGAAGCTGCCGGACGAGGCGGTGGAGCAGGCGGGATACGTGCTGACAAGAAGGCGGCAGTTTCTGGACCGTTTTCACGCGATCGAGGAACTGGAGGGAGGGGGACTGCGGACGCGGATCCACGGCGACTATCATTTGGGGCAAGTGTTGCGGGTGAAGAACGATTACGTGATTCTGGATTTCGAAGGCGAGCCGGCGCGTCCGCTGGCGGAGCGGAGGTCGAAGCATTCTCCGTTGAAGGACGTGGCGGGCATGCTGCGTTCGTTCAGCTACGCGGCGTACGCGGCGTTGTTGAACTATACGGCGCGGCGTCCGGATGATTACAGCCGGCTGGAGCCCTGGGGACGGCTGTGGGAGAGCGCGACGGCGTCGCAGTTTCTGCGGGCGTACCTGGCGACGGTGAAGGAAGCGGGGTTTCTTCCAGCGGACCGGCGAGCGCTTCGCACACTGCTGGAAGCTTATTTGCTCGATAAGGCGCTCTATGAGCTGCGGTATGAACTGAACAACCGTCCGGGGTGGATTCGCATTCCGTTGCTGGGTATTCTCTCTCTGGGGATATGACGCATGGTGGAGAGTCTGGAGCGTGCCGGGCAGGCGGATGTGGTGATCGGGTTGGGGACGGCGGGCGGGCAGGAAGCGGCGCGCGGGGCGATCGAGAGGACGAGCGAGGCCGCGCGGAAAGTGGTGGAGGGGAAGGTCCTGATTCTGCATTCGGACGCGGCGATTGCGGACGGCGGGTATGAAGGGGAGCAGGACCGGGTGCGGCTATTGGGATTTCCGCTCGAGGTGGGCCGTCTGGCGGGCGCCGGGCAGGGGACGGCGGACCCCTTTCGCGCGCTGTTTGACGTAGGCCGGAAGGTGGGGGCCAAGGCATGCGCGTTGATCGGATCGGAGTTGGAGAGCATCACCCATGAGTCGGTTCAAGGGATGGTGCAACCGCTGCTCGAAGGAAGCTGCGACCTGACGGTTCCTTATTACCGGCAGCACAAGTTCGACGGGTTGATCAACATCGGAATCCTGTATCCGTTGACGCGCGCTTTGTATGGGAAGCGCAT
>JABAQT010000028.1:4201-74274 GCA_019187195.1 Bryobacteraceae bacterium | reverse complement strand
GAGCGTCTTTGCCTGGCATATGAGGCGCACAAACCGTACCTGTTGTCGCGTTGGAGATGGCCGGACCGCTTTAACCCGTGAAGGGAGGAAAGAAGTATGTGGGACCAAGTGGAAGATGCGTTGAACGAATCAGTGAAGCAGGTGATCACGGGGGTGGCGCACATGCTGCCGGGATTCATCGCGCTGGTGGTGGCGCTGTTGTTTTCGATGGCGCTGGCGTGGATCATCGGGCATACACTGCGGCGGTCGCTGCGGGGAATCGATTTTGACGAGCGGCTGGCGAGTTGGGGATTTTCGGGGTTGAGCGACTGGTCTCCGGGGAAGAGCCCATCGCTGCTGGTGGCTCGAATCGCATCGTGGGGAGTGGTGCTGGTGGGGTTGCTGATCGGGGTGGCGGCATTCGACGCCACGCTGACGTCGCAACTGGTGATGAATCTGTTTGCGTACCTGCCGAACCTGGCGGCGGCGGTTGTACTGCTGCTGGCGGGGAATTTTCTGGCGCGGTTTCTGGCGCGCGGGGTGTTGATCGGGGCGGTGAACATGAACCTGCACTACGCGCGGCTGCTGAGCCTGGGGGTGAAGTGGCTGGTGATTGTGCTGACGGCGGCGATGGCGCTGAATCACTTGGGGATCGGGGGACGGATTGTGGACCTGGCGTTCGGGATATTGTTCGGCGGGATCGTGCTGGCGCTGGCGCTGGCGGTGGGGCTGGGATCAAAGGACCTGGTGAGCCGGTCGCTCGAGAAGCAGACGGTGCGAATGGAAGAGGAGAAGCCGGAGTCGTTCCACCATTTGTGAGGAGCGTCAATTGAGACGGGAGGCGAGAGCGCGGGCCTGGAGGTCAGCCTCTTTTTCGGGCAGGCCGGCGACTCCGGCGATCCAGTTGCCTTTGGGGAAGACGAAGACCGGACGGTTGTCATCCATGCCGAAGTAGCCTCCGAAGGAGGGGACGAGCTTCGCGCCGACGAGCGACTTTTTCCAATCCAGGAGAAGGAGAGCGGCGCCGGTGGGGGACGGGAGTTTGCCGGCGAACATGACAAACTCGCGGTTTCCTTTCTTGTAGCGGGCGAGGGTGCCGCCGGGCATGAACGGCTTGCCGAGCAGCGCACTGTCGACGACCTTGGTTTCGACGAGATTGTCGTGGGGGAAGCGGCGGGACTCGTCGGCGGGTTTGGGCAGTTCGGCCGGCTTGGATGGGGGCGCGGGCCTGGGCGCGGGGCCGCAGGCGCCGAGGAGCAGGAAGAGTGCAGGTGCGAGCAGGATGCGCATCGACTTGCAGTATAGCGGCAAAGGGGAAGGAAGAGGAGATTTGGGTGGGGAAATAGGATAACAATGCGCGCGATGCGATAACGATAGTCGAGTGTCGGTTGTGTTGTCGAGGCAGTGAGTATATACTCACTTCAACCCGTAGCGAAGGAAGCGGCTACGGGGGTAACGACCAATTCGGGAGGCTGCCGTGTCTCGCTATCTGATTCTTTATTCATTGTTATTCGCGGGTGTTGGTTCCGGACAGGAGTTTCGTGGGACGGTTCAGGGGGATATCACCGATCCGACGCATGCGACGATCGCCGGGGCGAGCGTGACGCTGCGAAATATCGATACCACTATCGAGCGTACTGCGAAGACAGACGATGGTGGGCACTACATCTTCACTTTTGTCGCGCCGGGCAACTATTCGTTGACGGTGGCTGCCGCGGGATTCAAGACGACGGTGAGGGATGGAATCAAGCTGAGCATCAACGACACCTTGCGCGTGGATGTGGAGGTGGCGCTGGGACAGACGACGGAGACGGTGCAGGTGACGGGGCAGGTGACGGCAGTGCAATCGGATTCATCGTCGCTCGGGTCGGTGATCAACGAGCAGACGGTGGTCAATATTCCGTGGAAGGGGCACAGCAGCCTGTTCATGTACATGATGGCGGCGGGCGTGGTGGGGAACAGATATTTTGAAGACACGCGGCCGAGCGACACGGGGACGAATGTATTGTTCACGGCGAACGGATCGCCGCCAGCGTCGGGAGAGGTTTCGGTGGACGGAGTCTCGAACACGGTGAACGTGGGCAGAGGGTTGTATCTATCGCCGTGGGTGCCATCGACGGAAGCGGTGGGAGAGATCAAGCTGTTGATGGGGACGCTGCCGGCCGAGTACGGGCGCGCGGCGGGCGTATTCACGAATATCGTGATCAAGTCGGGAACGAACGACTTTCACGGTTCGCTGTACGAGTTCCTGCGCAATTCGGCGGTGGATGCGAACCTGTTCTTTCCGCGCGGAGCGGGACAGGGACTGGTTCCCTACAATGCGCACACCTACGGAGGTTCGCTGGGAGGACCGGTGGTGATTCCGCACCTTTTCAACGGAAAGAACCGCACATTCTTCTTTTTCAACTACGAGGGCGCGCGCGAGGGCAACGGGCAGGGTCCGCGGCTGAACGTGCCGACGCCGAAGATGCGGACGGGAGATTTTTCGGAGTTCAAGGGAGCGATCTATGATCCTTTCTCGGTGCACATGGTGAACGGGGCGCCGATGCGCGATCCGGCGCCGAACAATATCATTCCGGCATCGATGCAGGATCCGGTGGCGCAGAAGATCATGAACTACTGGCCCGCTCCGAACAATCCGAACGTGAATCCGGCGACGCCATGGGTGACCAACTACGTCCAGTCGAGCAAATGGCCGCAGACACGCGATGTATGGATTTTGAAGTTTGATCATAAGCTGACGGAAAAGCACCAGATGTTTGTGCGCGCCAACCGCGGGGATGCATTCTTCAACTTCAACTACGATTTTCCGGGGCTGGCGACGCCGGGGCGCAACGTGGTGCACAGGCCGAACATGGGGATAGCGGTAGACGACACATACCTGATCAATCCTTCGACGATTCTGGATGTGAGGGTGGGGTACGCGAGCGGGAAGGAGCAGCAGGAGCCGTATTCAGCGCGCTTCGACCTGGCATCGCTTGGTTTTCCGCAGTCGTTTGTACAGGGCGCGCAGTATCAGAATTTTCCGGGAATCTCGATTACGGGGTTCGAATCGCTCGGAGGAGTGGGGTGGAAGCAGCAGCCCGGGTACAACTATTCCCTGCAATCGAATCTTTCGCGTCAGCAGGGAAAGCATATGTTGAAGACCGGGGTGCAATTGAACCTGTTCCGGGGGAATTTTCTGACGAGCGGCAACCCGTCGGGGACATTTTCCTTCAATACGGCGAATACGGGCGGCCCGCGGGCGGATACTCCGGTGGCGAGTTCGGGGCTGGGGATGGCGACGTTCCTATACGGCTATGCGAGTGGGGGTTCGATCGACTACGCGACAGGTCTTTCGATTCAGAACCTCTACACCGGGCTTTACGTGCAGGATGATTACCGGGTGACGCGGAAGCTGACATTGAACCTGGGGTTGAGATGGGATTACCAGACGCCGACGACGGAGCGGTATAACCGGACGACGCGGGGTTTCGCATACGGGGCTCCGAATCCGCTGAAAGTGCCCGGGATGAATCTGACTGGAGGGTTGTTGTACGCGGGCGTCGACGGTTTGCCGCGCGGGGTGTTCGATCCGGACAAGGCTGATTTCGGGCCTCGCATCGGGCTTGCTTACAACTTCACTCCGAAGACGGTGATCCGGACAGGGTACGCGTTGACGTATATCCCGCAGGTGGGGACGGTTTACGCGACGGGTTATAGCAACACCACGCCGATGGTGACCACGCAGGACGGGATTACGCCGAAGGACGTGCTGAGAAATCCGTTTCCCATCGGGCAACTTCCGGCAATCGGCAACTCGCAGGGGTTGCTGACGCTGGTGGGCAACAATGTTTCGTTCGCCAATCCGGGGGACCGCATCCCGCGTTTCCACAACTGGCATTTCGACATCCAGCGGGAGGTAGCGGCGGGGACGGTGTTCACCGCTTCATATGTGGGAAGCAGGGCGTATTACCTGGCGGCTCCGCCTTCGGATTTCACGGGCGCGATCAATCAGAACGTGAATCAACTGGATCCGCAGTATCTTTCGATGGGGACGGCGCTGACGCAGGTGGTTCCGAATCCGTTCTTCGGGATTCTGACATCGGGGCCATTGGCGGGAGCGACGGTGGCGCGGTCGCAACTGTTGCGTCCGTATCCGCAGTATTCGGGGGTTACGCGAATCGCTCCGGCGTATGGAAATTCGCACTACCATTCGGTGCAGATGCAGTTGGAGAAGCGGATGTCGCATGGTCTGACGGCGCTTATCTCGTATACGATCGCGAAGAACCTGAGCGACATGACGAATCCGGACAACGTGTATAACCGGCAGGCGGAGCGCTCGTACGCGTCGTTCGACGTGCCGCAGAGGTTGTCGGTGACGGCGACGTGGGAGTTGCCGTTCGGGAAGGGACGGCGGTTCGGCACGAACATTTCGCGGCCGCTCGATCTGTTGGCGGGCGGGTGGATGCTTTCGACGTTCCAGGTGTACCAGGCGGGGTTTCCGATGGCGTTCACCCTGGCGCGCGGAACGGTGGGGGCGGGAAGCGGACGTCCGAACGTGGTGGGGGATCCATCGTCGGGCGTGAGCGGGCCGATTGTGAACCGGCTGCGGAATTATTTCAACACCAGCGCGTTCGCGCAACCGGCGGATTTCACGTATGGGAACGTGAGCCCGTATATCGGCACGGTGCGGTCGCCGGGGATGAACAACGCAAACCTGACGCTGTCGAAGGATTTCCGGCTGGTGGAGCGGGTGAGGCTGCAGTTCCGCGCGGAGATGTTCAACGTGCTGAACCATCCGGTGTTCAGCGCGCCGAATACGAGCTTGGGGAACGCGAATTTCGGGATTATTTCGAGCCAGGCGAATCTGAACCGGCAGATGGAGTTCGTGGCGAAGATCCTCTTTTGAGAGCGAACTGACTTGTTCCAATCAGGCGGCAGCGGCGACGAGGTCGGAGACAGGGCCGAGGAGACCGGCGCGGGATTGGGCGGCGGGTTTGGTGGTAAGCAGGACGCAGATGAGATCCTTGGCGGGGTCGGCCCAGGCGACGGTGCCGGTGGAGCCGTAGTGGCCGAAGGTTCGCGGGGAGCAGGTCTTACCGAAGGCTCCGGGTTCGATCATGAAACCGAAGCCCCAGGGTCTGTCGAGGCCCGCGGTCTGATTGCGGATCATGCTTCCGGCGGTGGAGGCCTTGAGGATGCCGTCGCGGGGGTGGAGGAAGAATTCGAGGAAGCGGGCGACGTCGGAGGTTGTGGATAGAGCGCCTCCCCAGGGGGCTCCGAGGTTGCGCCAGTAGGGGCTGTTCCAATCCCAATCGGATGATTCGGGCACCTGGCAACGGGCGGTGGCGGCGATAGGGCGTCCACCCATTCCAAGGGAGGTGGCATTCATTCCGAGCGGGGAGAAGACCTCTTTCTTCAGGTAGTCGCGGAGGGGCATGTTCGAGACGCGCTCGACGATTTCGGCGGCGAGGAGGATGCCCATGCTCTGATACTTCACCTGGGTTCCGGGTGGGAAGAGAAGCGGGACGCGGCAGGTTCCGGCGACGAAATCCTTGAGAGGGGCGTGGCGCTTGCGGAGGGCTTCGTTATCGGGAAGCATGTCGGGAAGACCCGAGGTGTGGGTAAGCAGCATCCTGACGGTGACGCGGCCGCGGTCGCCACCGCGGAATTCAGGGATGTAACGGTTGACGGGATCGGACAGAGAGACCTTGCCGCGCTCGATGAGTTTCATGACCGCGGTGACGGTCATCGGTTTCGTGATGGAGGCGAGAAGGAAGACTTCATCGGGGCCGCGAGCCTTGCCGAAGCCCTTGTTGGTGACCTCGGACCCCTGCTTCACGAGCAGCGCGGCGGCGGCGACTTCTCCACCGGCGGTAGCGGCCCGTACTTTCGCCATCGCGGCATCGATGCGGTCTTTTTGAAGGGCGGCCGCGACTCCCATCAATAGCGTGCGTCGTGTCATGCTTCTCCCGGTTCCGGGCGGGCGGGGTTGCGGAGCAGTTTCCGGAGGTCTTCGAGGATCTCCCGCCGCTTTCCCGGTACGGTCATTGAGTATATCCCGCGAATGTAGCCTTCGCCATCGAGGAGGTAGAACTGCTTGCTGTGAGCGGTGATTTCCTCCGGGTCGAGATGGCGCTGGGTTTTCACCTGGAGGGCGCGAATGGCCGCTTTTTCGCCGGTGAGGAAGCGCCACCGGGGGGCGCGGGCATTGTGTAGAGCGGCGTAGGCGCGGAGCCGTTGCGGGGTGTCGTATTCAGGGTCAATGGAGATGGACAACAGGCCAACGGGGAGGGAGTCCACCTGCTGTTCGATGGCGCGCATTTGAGTGGTGAGGCGGGGGCAGACGAGGGTGCAGCGGGTGAAGATGAAATCCATGACCCAGGCTTTGCCGGCAAGGTCGCGGCGGAAGAAGGGGGTTCCGGTTTCGGTGAACAGGGAGAAGTCGGGGAGTTGTCCGGCGTCGGGCAGGAGTTCCGGTTCGATGGGAGGGCGGCAAGCGGTGGCAGCGAAGGTAAGGAAAAGATGACGCCGGGATGGATAGGGGCTCATGAGGACTGCTTCCATAGGCATTGTGGCAGAAATTTCACTTGCGGCGGGGGGGACTGGAAACCGCCACTTTAGGCCACCGGGCGAAGGCGGGAAGCGTAGAGGGAAGGTGGAACGGAAAGAATGGCTATGGATGACGGAAGAGGGTGCAAGGGGATGTGGATGTGGTGAGTGCAGCTACTACTTGTAGATAGGGCTGGATGTAGAAGAGAACAAAAGGAGAAACGAAAAAAAGGAGGGAAAAAAGGTATTGCCTTGAAAAGGTGAATGTGTCAGAATCGCTCAGGTGGCCGAAAGTGGTCGAATGTGTTAAAAAATGGTTTCGACGCCCCCATCTCCGACGCGAATCGACCCGCCGCTGGGGCTGCATCCAGCCAAAGTGGACGAAAAAGGGCGTTTGAAGCTGCCGGTACAGTTTGCCTCATACTTGACGGCGCTGCAGGCGACGAAAGTGTTTGTGACGTGTTTGGACCTGACATTAAAACTGCCCACGCTCAAAGTGTACACTCTCCCGGTGTGGATGGCGAACAAAGATTTGATGACAAATCGCGCAGGAGCGGTGGGAGAACAGGTCTTGTTATGCGCGAACCTGTACGGGGACCTTTCGGAGATGGATTCGGCGGGGCGGTTGCTGTTGCCGACGACACTGAGGCGGAGGCTGGGGATCGAGAACGCCCAGGTGTGGATGGAAGCTCACGACGGGGTGTTCCTGGTATACAGCCAGCAGGTGCTCGAGGAGAAATGCCGCGAGGCGGAGGAAGACCTGGCGGCGAAGATAGCGTATCTGAGAGAACTGGGGCTCAAATAGGTATGTATGGGGCCGCTTCACATACCTGTGATGGGCGCGGAAGTGATGGAGCACTTGGCTGTGCGTCCGGGAGGAATTTATCTGGATGCGACGGCCGGGCTCGGGGGACATACGAGGCTGATTGCGGAACGGCTGGAGGGCGGTTTGGTAATCGCCAGCGACCGGGACGGGGAATCGCTCGAGATAGCGCGGGAGAACACGCGGGAGTGGGCGGAAAGGATCCGGTACCGGCAGGGCAGTTTTTCGCAGTTGGCGAAGACATTGGCAGCATGTGGAGTAGCACAAGTAGACGGGTTGGTAGCGGACTTGGGAGTGAGCCGCTATCAACTGACAGAAGGAGAGCGTGGATTTTCTCTGCAGTCGGACGGCCCTTTAGACATGCGAATGAATCGCACCGAAGGGCCGACGGCGGCCGGGATCGTCAATTTCGAAGCCGAGAAGGCGCTCGCCGATTTGATTTATCAACTCGGCGAAGAAAGGAGGGCGCGGAGAATAGCCAGAGCAATCGTCCGGGCGCGGCCGATTCGAGGCACGCTACATTTGGCGCGTGTGATCGAGGAGGCCGTGCCGAGGACGGGGCGGCTGCACCCCGCGACCCTCACCTTTATGGCATTGCGGATTGCGGTGAACCGGGAGCGGGAGGAACTGGAAGCGCTGCTCGAGTCAGGACCGGGGTTGGTGGCCGCGGGCGGGCGGATGGTGGTGATCACGTTCATGTCGACGGAGGACCGCGCGGTCAAGCAAGGGTTTCAACGGCTGGCCAGGGAAGGCCGGGCGCAAATCTTGACAAAGCACGTCGTAAAACCGGCGGAGAAGGAAGTGCTGGAGAATCCGGCGTCGCGCAGCGCGAAGCTACGCGCGGTAAGGATGACATAGCGGGAGAGAGGGAAATCGCATGGCAGCAACACTGACGACACTGTATGACCGCCTGTTGGGGAAGGGCAGCACACGAGTGGACGCGCGCTGGATGGAGGCGCGTCCGAAGGTGACGGACAGCCGGCTGCGTCCGTTTCCAAATGAAGACGTGAGCTTTCATGTCAAGAGGATCGATAACAGCCACGTGATCCGGGAACAGGATCCACGGACGGGCAAGTTCTGTTGGAAGACGATCGGCGCGGCGAGCGTGTGCACGGCGCTGGTTATCGGGCTGGGGCTGCCTGTCGGCTATCGCCGGATGGCGGGCTACCAGATTGAAGATCTGAAGCAGGAGTACAAGCGGCTGCAGGCATTGAACGCGGAGTTGGAACTGCGCGAAGCGAAACTGCTGAGTCCGGAGCGGCTGGCGGAACTGGCGCGGCTGCAGGAATTCGTGGATCCCGACCCTGGGCGTGTGATTCATCTCGATGAGCAGAGCAGGCCGGTGATGGCGATGGGGCGTGAAGTGAAGCTGGGGGCGCCAGCGGGAAGCGCTCCGGCGGATCCCGGCGCGCGGTAGCACAACATAGCCAGCCGGGCATCCCCCACCGGCCGGACATCCTGGGCGAGGAAGGCAGTCAATGCAGAGATCACCGGGCAATCGAGATTTCGGGGGTAATCCGGAGCCTCCGGCCGATGAAGCAGCCGCGAAGCGGCTGAGGAAGCTGGCGCGTATCGGGCTCGGCTGGTGCCTCATCGTCTTCCTGCGGTTGATCCACCTGCAGGTCTTTTCCAACAGCGAATACCTCATGCTGGCGCAACACCAGCAGCAGAAGGTGATGGAGGCGCACGCGCGGCGCGGATCCATTCTGGACCGGAATGACGAAGCGCTGGCGGTAAGCACGACCCTGAAGAGCGTGGTGGCGAACCCGCAACACATGCCGGACTTGCCGCTGACGGCGGAGGTGCTGGCACGCGTATTGAACCTGGACAGGAGCGAACTGCTCGATCGATTGCAGGCGTACGCCTCGAGCGGCAAGGGGTTCATGTGGGTGAAGCACCGCATCAGCACCGAGGAAGCCGAGCGGGTGGCGATGTTGAAGTTGAGCGGGGTGGAGTTCCGGGACGAGACGGTGCGCACGTATCCGAAGGGAACGCTGGCGGCGCACATTCTGGGCGGGGTGGACAGCGAGGAGCGGGGCAACGGCGGAATCGAATTGGGGCTTCAGGAGGAGTTGGAAGGGATTCCGGGCTCGGTTCGAGTGATGAAGGATGTCACGAACCGGGGCTATGAATCGATCGTGGAATCGAAGCCGCAGCCGGGCAAGGACATCACGCTGACGATCGATGAGCGGATTCAATACGTGGCGGAGCGCGAGTTGCGGAAAGCGATGGGGACGTGCCGCTGCAAGACGGGCAGCGTGGTGGTGATGAATCCGCACAACGGCGACATCCTGGCGATGACGAGCTATCCGACGTTCGATCCGAATGAACCGCCGTCGGGCAGGGACGGCATGGCGGCGCGGCTGAACCTGGCGATCGCGGCTCCCTTCGAGCCGGGGTCCGTATTCAAGGTAGTGACGTTATCGGCGGCACTCGAGACGACGCGGTTGCAGCCGGAATCGCCCATCAACTGCATGGGAGGGGTGATGAGCCTGTACGGACGGGTGATTCACGATTCGCACGCGGGGCTGGGCGTGATTCCGATGCGGGAGGTGCTGGCGCATTCGTCGAATGTCGGGGCGATTCAGATCGGGATGCAGGTGGGGGTGAAGAACCTGTACGAGTACATCACCCGATTCGGGTTCGGCAAGCGGGTGGGGATTCCACTGCCGTCGGAGTCGCCGGGGCAGGTATTTGAACCGCGGAAGTGGGGGAAGACGTCCATCGGATCAGTGCCGATGGGGCACGAGTTAACGGTGACGACGCTGCAACTGGCGCAAGCCTGTTCGGTGGTGGCCAACAATGGATTTCTGGTGAAGCCGCGCATTGTGCTGCGGCGGCAGCGGGCGGGGGAACCGGTGGAGGTCGAGCCGGAGTCGCCGGCGGTGCAGGTGATCAGCGCGTTGAATGCCGCGAAGATGCGGAGCATGATGCACGGTGTCGTGCTGCCGGGAGGCACGGGGACGAGGGCGCGGATTCCGGGGTACACGGTCGCGGGGAAGACGGGATCAGCGCAGATATACGATTTTCAGGCAAAGACGTACACGCACAAGTACAACGCGTCGTTCATGGGGATGGCCCCGATGAGCGATCCGAGGATCGTGGTGGCGGTTACGATGAACGGCTCGCCGGACTGGGGCGGGACGGTGGCGGCTCCGGTGTTCCGGGAGGTGGCGGCGGTGGCGCTGCGGATACTGGACGTTCCGAAGGATCCCATTGACGATGTGCAGATTGCCAAGGGTTCGCCAGCGGAGACGGCGGGCGGGGACGACAACGACGCCGCGAGCGCGCCGCCGGCTCCGGTTCCGGAAGGGGCCGCGGCGGATGCGGAGGCTCCGGCTCCCGCGGTGAGCGCGCGATTGCAGATGGCTTCGTTTCCGGGAGAAGGCCCGAGGGTTCCGAACCTGTTGGGGAAGACCATGCGCGACGTGCTGAACGAGACGGCTCCGGCGGGGATCGCGGTGGACGCGAGGGGATCGGGGCTGGCGTGGGCGCAGGATCCGCCGCCGGGGGCGCCGCTGCGTCCGGGCGAGCACGTGGTGGTGGAGTTCAGGCGCTGATATGGACACGAGAGCAGTGCTTGCGGGTGTGCCCGTGCGCACCGGAATCCCGGTGGAGGTGCGGGATCGCGCGGTAACGGGGCTGGAGTATGATTCCAGGAAAATAAGGTCCGGTAATCTGTTTTTCGCGTTTCCGGGGGCGCGGGACGACGGGCGGCGGTACGCGCGGCAGGCCATGGAGAGCGGGGCGGTGGCCGTGGTGAGCGAACTGCCGGAGTTGGAGGGCGAGGGAATTCCATGGATTCAGGTGGAGCATGGAAGGCGAGCGCTGGCGCTGGCGTGCCGGAACTTCCATGGAGCGCCGGAGCGGGACCTGAGGTTGACGGGAGTCACGGGGACGAACGGGAAGACGACGGTAACCTACCTGATTGACGCGGTGCTGCGGCATGCGGGGAAGGTGACCGCGGTGCTGGGAACGATTGGGAACCAGGTGGCTGGGGAGCGGCTGAAGGCGGTGAACACGACTCCCGAATCGCTCGATCTGTACCGGTTGTTCGACCGGTTGCGGGCGAGGGGCGGGACGCAGGTGACGATGGAGGTTTCCTCGCACGGCCTGGCGCTGGGGCGGGTCTACGCGCTGCAGTTTCATACGGTGGTGTTCACGAACCTGAGCCAGGACCACCTGGACTTTCACGCGTCGATGGAGGAGTACTTCGAAGCGAAGCGGACGCTGTTTTTCGCCAACGGAGCGGGGGCTCCGGAATGGGCGGTGATCAACGCGGACGACGAATACGGGCGGCGGCTGGCTCCCGGGGAGGAGACGAAGACGCTCACGTACGGGCTGGGAAGCGGCGCGGCGGTACGGGCGGAGGACGTGGAGCTTGGATTTGACGGATTGCGGTTCACGCTGCGGTATGGGGGAGCGGCGGCGGGGGTGCGGTCCCGGCTGGTGGGCGAGGTGAATGTGTACAACATTCTGGCCGCGTGCGGAGTGGGAATTTCATATGGACTGGAATTGGGAATGATTGCAGCGGGAATTGCGGAATGCGAGGCGGTGGCGGGGCGTTTCGAGCGTGTGGACGAAGGCCAGCCATTTCTCTTTGTAGTGGATTACGCGCACACGCCGGATGCGTTGAGGAACGCGATCCGGGTGGCGCGGAGCCTGAAACCGAAGAGGGTGATCACGGTTTTCGGCTGCGGCGGGGACCGGGACCGGACCAAGCGTCCATTGATGGGTATGGCGGCGGGCGAGTTGAGCGACTTCGTTGTCTTGACGTCGGACAACCCGCGTTCGGAGGATCCGCTGAATATCATCAATGACGCGCTGGTGGGGTTGCGGCGGTACGACACGCCGCACCTGGTGGAAGCCGACCGGGCGCGCGCCATTCGCCTCGCGGTGGAGGAAGCGCGGCCGGGGGACCTGATCCTGCTCGCCGGGAAGGGGCACGAAACGTACCAGGTTCTGCGGGATCAAACGATTCTTTTCGATGACGGAGAGAAGGCACGGGAGGTGTTGCGGGAGTTCGGCTACCGCCGGAAGCAGGGATGAAGTTTTCGATCAGAGAGGTCGCCGGGGCGCTGGGCGCGGCGGTTCCGGGGGCGGACGCGGAGATCACGGGGTGGAGCGTGGATACGCGGACGCTCGAGCGGGGGGACCTGTTTTTCGCGCTGCGCGGGCCCAATCACGACGGGCACGCCTATTTGGGCGAGGCGTTCGCGAGGGGTGCGGCGGCGGCGGTGGTGGATCACGCGCCGCCGGATTGGGAGGCGGGAAGGACGCTGGTTGTGGTGGAGGATACGCAGGGCGCGCTCGAGGCGCTCGGTTCCTGGGCGCGCGAGCAATGGGGGAGGGAGGTGATCGGGGTGACGGGCAGCGCGGGCAAGACGACCACGAAGGACGTGATCGCGGCGATGCTCGGAGTGCGGATGGCTGTGGGAAAGACCGTGGGAAATTTGAATAACCACATCGGAGTGCCGTTGACGCTGCTGCGGCTCGCCGAGGAGAGCGAGGCGGCGGTGGTGGAGATGGGGATGAACCACGGAGGAGAGATCGCGGCGCTGGCGCGGATTGCGAAGCCGCGCGTGGGCGTGGTGACCAACGTGGGGTACGCGCACGTGGAGAACTTCAGTTCGGTGGAAGAAGTGGCGGCGGCCAAGCGCGAACTGATCGAGGCTCTGCCCGAGGACGGCGTGGCGGTGTTGAACGCGGACGACGAGCGCGTGGCGCGGTTTGGGGAACACTGCAAAGGGCGCGTGTTGACGTACGGAATTTCCGAAGGGGCGAAGGTGCGGGCGGAGGAGGTGCGGTATTCTCTCGATGGAGTGCGTTTTCGCGTAGGCGGCTCCTATATGGAAAGCAGGCTGGCCGGCCGCCACGGCATTTCGAACCTGCTTGCGGGGATCGCGGTGGCGTCGGTGTATGGAATCCGTCCGGAGGAAGTTGTGGAGGCGGCAAAGGCGATCGAACCCGGGGCGATGCGGGGGAAGGTGGTGGAGAGGAACGGGATTCTACACATCAACGACTGCTACAACTCGAATCCGGGGGCGGCGCGGGCGATGCTGGAGTTGTTGGCGGACACGCCGGCGAAGCGGCGCATCGCGGTGCTCGGAGAGATGCTGGAGTTGGGGAAGTGGTCGGAGCCGCTGCACCGTGAGATGGGAGTCCAGGCCGCGAGGAATGGAACGGATGTACTTGTCGGGATACGGGGCGCGGCGAGGTGCGCGGTGGAGGCGGCGGTGGAATCAGGCCTGCCGGCCGGGTCGGCGTATTTTTTCGAGGATCCGGTGGAGGCGGGCGAGTTCGTGAAGGGGATGGCGCGCCAGGGGGATGTCATCCTATGGAAGGGATCGCGCGGCACGCGTGTGGAGCTTGCCCTCGAGAGGGCATTGGGATAGACGATGCTGTACTGGCTGTTTTTTGAAAAGCTATTCCCGAATATCAGCGTGTTCCGGCTGTTCGGATACGCCACGTTCCGCACGGCGCTGGCGAGCCTGACGGCGCTGGCGCTGGGCATCCTGCTTGGTCCGGTGCTGATCCGCAAACTGCGGGACTTTCAAATCGGGCAGCATATACGGGAGGACGGGCCGAAGTCGCATCAGAAGAAAGCAGGGACGCCGACAATGGGCGGGCTGCTGATTGTGGTGTCGATTGTGGTGCCGACGCTGCTGTTCACGAATCTACGGAATCCATATGTATGGGTGGCGCTGTTCGGGCTGTTGAGTTTCGGGGCGATCGGCTTTTATGACGATTACACGAAGATGAAGCGGATGCGGAACCTGGGGCTGACGGCGCGGGGCAAGTTTCTGCTTCAGGTGCTGGCGGCCCTGGTGGTGGGAATGTTCCTGCTGGCGCTGCACGCCAAGGGAATGTACTCGACCGAGATGAACATTCCGTTTGTGAAGTCCTACCGGCCGAACCTGCTGATCAATTCGATGTTGGGAAGCCCCTGGACATACCCGGTGGCGTTCGTGTTCTACTTTCTTTTTCTCGAGACGGTGCTGGTTGGGGCGGCGAACGGGGTAAACCTGGCGGACGGACTGGACGGGCTGGCGATCGGATTGATGATCATCGCGTCGGGGGCGATGACGGTGCTGACGTACGTGAGCGGGCACGCGCAGTTTGCGACCTATCTCGACTTGTCGCGGTTGCCGGGCGCGAGCGAGTTGACGGTGTTCTGCGGGGCAATGACCGGAGCGTCGCTGGCGTTTCTGTGGTACAACGCGCATCCGGCGGAAGTGTTCATGGGGGATGTGGGTTCGCTTTCGCTCGGGGGAGGGTTGGGGACGATCGCGGTGTTGATCAAGCAGGAGGTTCTGCTGTTGTTCGTGGGCGGGGTGTTCGTGATCGAATGCCTGTCGGTGATTCTGCAGGTGGGCAGCTACAAGTTGCGGAAGAAGCGGATTTTCAAGATGGCCCCGCTGCACCATCATTTCGAGGCGATCGGATGGCACGAATCGAAGGTGATTGTGCGGTTCTGGATCGTGGGCCTGGTGATGGCGCTGTTCGCGTTGACGACGTTGAAGTTGAGGTAGCGGGGCGATGGATCTTACAGGTTCGAAGGCGCTGGTGGTTGGCCTCGGCAAGTCGGGGCTTGCGGCGATTGAACTGCTGGTGGAGAAGGGTGCGCGGGTTCAGGGCACCGATTCGAGGCCGGTGGAACAGATTGCCGGCGCGGTTGCGGTGTTGGAGCGGCTGGGCGTGGCGTTTTCGGCGCAGAGCGTGGACCTGTTCCGGGGCTTCGACCTGATCGTGCTGTCGCCGGGCGTACCGGTGGATCTGCCGGAGGTCGAGGCGGGGAGGAAGAGCGGGGCGAAGGTCATTGGAGAGGTGGAACTGGCTTCGTGGTATCTGCGGGGGCCGGTGATCGGGATAACGGGGTCGAACGGGAAGACGACGACGACGGCGCTGACAGGGCACCTGCTGAAGGAGTGTGGAATCGCCTGCCAAGTGGGGGGGAACATCGGGCTGGCTCCGGCGGGGATGACGGGATCGTCGCGGGAAGACCAGTGGAATGTTCTCGAGTTGTCGAGTTTTCAGCTGGAGACCGTGGAGCGGTTCCGGGCGGCGATCGGGGTGTGCGTGAACGTGACACCGGACCACCTGGACCGGCATCATACGTTCGCGGCGTACGCGGCCGCGAAGCGGCGGTTGTTCGAGACACAGGGAGCGGGAGATTGGGCGGTGTTGAACGCGGATGACCCGACGGTGAGGGGATACGCGGCGGGGATCTCGTCGACGCCGGTATGGTTCAGCGTGGAGGGGCGGGAAGCGGAATGGCGGCTGAGAGGAGACTGGATCGAGCGGGGCGGGGAGGGATTGATGCCGGCAACGGAGATTCCGTTGAGGGGGCGGCACAACATTGAGAACGTGATGGCGGCGGCCGCGGCGGCGCATTTGGCGGGCGCGGGGATGGAGGGGATCCGCGCGGCGGTACGGAGCTTTCCGGGAGTCGAACACCGGCTCGAGTTCGTGCGCGAGGCGGACGGAGTGGCGTATTACAACGATTCGAAGGCGACCAACGTGGATGCGACGCTGAAGGCGATCGCGGCATTCGGCGGCGGATTGTGGATCATTCTGGGGGGCAAGGACAAGGGGAGCGACTACAGGCCGCTGGCCGGGCCGCTGAAGGAGAAGGCGCGGGCGGCGCTGTTGATCGGCGCGGCGGCGGAGAAGATCGCCTCGGAGATCGGGGACGCGGCTCCGGTGGAGCGCTGCGGGACGCTGGAGAACGCGGTGCGGTACGCGGCCGGGCGCGCCCGGCCGGGGGATACGGTGCTGCTGGCCCCGGCCTGCGCCAGTTTTGACCAGTTCGAGAACTACGAACATCGGGGCAGAATGTTTAAAACATTTGTTGCTAAGATTGTGGGAATCAACCGGGGGGAGCGATAGGCGCATGGCCCAGCAGATCAAGACGGATTGGATACTTTTTACCTCGGTAGTGCTGACGGTGTGTTTCGGGATTGTGATGATGTACAGCGCGTCGAGCGTGATGGCGGGCGTACGCTACGGGAATCCGCAGTATTTCCTCTACCGCCAGGTGGGCTGGGCGGTGGTGTCGTTCGCGGTTCTGATGTACTTCAAGCGGAAGGATTATCACAGCCTGGACGGACCGACGTGGGCTTTTGCTCCGCTGGGAATCGTGCTGGGGCTGCTGGTGGCGGCGTATTTCCGCGACGGGCGGACACACCGGTGGTTGAATATCGGGACGGCGGGCATCCAGCCGTCGGAGTTCGCCAAGCCGGCGCTGGTGATCTTTCTGGCGTGGTTCGTGACACGGCGGCTGAACGCGATCAACACGAAGCATACCGTGGGGCCGGCGGCGCTGGCGTTAAGCGTGCTCGCGGGGAGTGTGATTGTGGCCGATATGGGGACGGCGGCGGTGTTGATGATAACGGCGGCGGCGGTATTTTATGTCGCCGGACTCGACCGGCGGTATTTTCTGATCGCGCTGGCGGCGGGGGTGCTGGCGGTGTCGGCGGCCATCCTTTCGAAGCCGTACCGGATCCTGAGAGTCATCGGGTACCTGGATCCGGAATATAAGGTGCTGAGCGTGATCGACCCCAAGGGCTGGATCCGGAAGCAGGCGGACAAGTCGCTGGCGTCGCGGGATGTGGGATACCAGGTGAGGCAATCGAAGATCGCGGTGGGATCGGGGGGGTTTGGGGGGCTGGGGCTGATGAAGAGCAGGCAGAAGCTGTTGTTTCTGCCGGAGGCGCACAACGATTTTATTTACGCGGTGGTGGGGGAAGAACTGGGGCTGGTGGGCGCGGCAGGGGTGCTGGCGGTGTTCGTGTTGATTTTTTATCGCGGGGTCCGGCTGTACTGGCTGGTTACGGACGACTTCGGGAGGTTTCTGGCGCTGGGGGTGAGCACGCTGGTGCTGGCGCAGGCGCTGATTCATATGAGCGTCGTGCTGGACATGGCTCCCAACAAGGGGATGAATCTTCCGATGATCAGCTATGGAGGAAGTTCCCTGCTGAGCACGCTGACATTGCTCGGCATACTGATGAGCGTCAGCGATCACGCGGGGTAGGCAGCGGATGAGAGTACGCATACGCCACCTGTATGAGAGGAAGAAGACGTCCGTTCCGGGGAAAGGCGGCGCGCGGTTCACGTTTCTGTTGACGGGCGGAGGCACGGGCGGGCACGTGTTTCCGGCGATCGCGGTGGCGCGGGAGTTGCGCAGGCGCGGACATGCGGCATTTTTCGTGGGGACAAGGGAGGGCCTCGAAAGCAAGCTGGTGCCGCCGGAGAACATACCGCTGGAGTTCATCGAGATCGGTGGATTGAAGCGGGTGGGGTGGAAGCAGACGCTGCGGACGGTGTGGCAGTTGCCGGCGGCGGTGGCGCAATCGATGCGGCTGATCCGGCGGTACCGGCCGGCGGCGGTATTCAGCATGGGGGGATACGTGGCGGGTCCGGCGACGCTGGCGGCGTGGATTCTGCGGCGGCCGGTGGTGCTGATGGAGCCGAACGCGATGCCGGGGATGGCGAACCGCTACATGGCGAAGATCGCGGCGCGCGCATGCCTGAGCTTTCCGGAAGCGAGGGAGTATTTTCCGGCGGACCGGATCGAGATGACGGGTTTGCCGGTGCGAAGCGAATTTTTCGAGATTCCGAAGAAGACTCCGGGCGGGAAGCTGACGGTGCTGGTGACGGGCGGGAGCCGCGGGTCGCGGCGGTTGAACGACGCGGGGGAGGCGAGCTGGCGGTTGTTCCGCGCCAACCAGGTGGCGATCCGCTGGATCCACCAGACGGGCTCCCAGGATTACGCACGGCTGGCGGAGGCGTTCCGGGAATTGGGGTGCGACGGGCAGGTGACGCCGTTCATCGAGAACATGCCGCGCGCGTTCGCGCAATCGGACCTGGTGGTATGCCGGTCGGGGGCGGGGGCGGTGGCGGAACTGGCGGCGGCGGGCAAGCCGTCGATTCTGACGCCGTATCCGTTCGCGGCGGATGAGCACCAGTTGCGGAACGCCGAGGCGATGTCGAAGGCGGGGGCGGCGCGCCTGGTGCTGGACAGGGAGATGACGGGAGAGGAGCTGTTTCATACGGTGCGGAGCCTGGCGGAGGCTCCGGGCGCGCTCGAGCGGATGGGAGAGGCGGCGCGGCAGTTCGCGCGGCCGGGAGCGGCGCGGCGGGCGGCGGAGATTCTGGAAGAGGAGGCGTCGGGCGGGAGGCGGAAAAGGAGTTGACACCCGCGCGGGAAGCCGGAACAATTAGACATAAAAATGTTTTTTAAGCCCCAGCGTTTTCACTTCACGGGAATCGGCGGCATCGGGATGAGCGGCATCGCCGAGGTGTTGCTGAACATGGGGTACGAGATTACGGGATCGGATCTCAAGCTGGGGCCGGTGACGGAGCGGCTGGCGGGGCTGGGGGCGAAGATACGGGAGGGGCACGACGCCTCGTACGTGGCCGGCGCGAAGGCGCTGGTGGTGAGTTCGGCGGTGGATCCGATGAATCCGGAGGTGGTGGAGGCGCGGCGGCTGCAGATTCCCGTGATTCCGCGCGGGGAACTGCTGGCGGAACTGATGCGGCTCAAGTACGGCATCGCGGTGGGCGGGAGCCACGGGAAGACGACCACGACATCGATGACGGCTTCGGTGCTGAGCCATGCGGGGCTCGATCCGACGGTGGTGGTGGGGGGAAGAGTGAGAGGCATGGGCGGCGCGAACGCCCGGGTCGGCAAGAGCGAGTTTCTGGTGGTGGAGTCGGACGAAAGCGACGGATCGTTTCTGAAGTTGGCTCCCATACTGGCGGTGGTGACGAACATCGACCGCGAGCACCTGGACCATTATCGTTCGATCGAGGAGATTCTGGCGGCGTTCAAGGAGTTCGTAAACAAGGTGCCTTTTTACGGCGCGGCGATTCTCTGCCTGGACGATGAGAACGTGCAGCGGATCCTGCCGGGGGTGCAGCGGCGATGCGTGACGTATGGCGTGAATCCGCAATCGGATCTGATCATCACGTCGTGCGCGGCGGGGCCGGCGGAGAGCGAATTCGGGCTGAAGCTGCAGGGGCGGGACCTGGGGACATTCCGGGTGTGCGTGCCGGGGCGGCATAACGTGCTGAACGCGGCGGCGGCGGCGGCGGTGGCGCTGGAGCTGGAGGTTCCGGTCGAGAAGATACGGGAAGGGCTCCAGAATTTCAGCGGGGTGGACCGGCGGTTTCAGATACGGGGGAGCGTGGACGGGGTAACGGTAATCGACGATTACGGGCACCATCCAACGGAGATCCGGGCGACGCTGGCGACGGCGCGCGTATGCCGGTATGAGCGTGTGCTGGTATTGTTTCAGCCGCACCGCTATACGCGGACGGCGGCGCTGATGGAGGACTTCGCGCGTTCATTCCACGATGCGGACATGGTGTGGGTGTTGGACGTGTACGCGGCTTCGGAGAAGCCGATGGAGGGGGTGCACGCGAGGACGCTGGTGGAGCGGTTGCGGAATTTCGGGCACAAGTCGGCGGAATACGCCGGCGGGATGGAGGAAGGGATCCGCCTGATCACGGAGGCGGCGCGTAGCGGCGACGCCGTGATCACGTTGGGAGCAGGGAGCGTCTCACAGGCGGGAGATCGAATTTTGGAGAGTTTGCGCGCCAGGCAGGCAGTCAGGAGGTAACATGGCCCGCAGATCGGTGACGGATGAGATGGAGTACCCGCTGCTCGAGCAGCGGGAGGGGCAGGAGGCGGCGCAGCCGCGGGGAGCGCGGCGCGTCCGGACGTCGAGGAAGGAACGTGACGGACAGGTTGTAAAGAAGACGCGCGTCAGTTTGTTTTATTGGGTACTGCCGTTCGCGGCGCTGGCGGCGGCTTTCCTGCTGGCGCTGGGCTTCCACCAGGTGGAGTCGTTCCTGCTGAAGGATGCGCGGTTCCACTTCGCGGGGCCGGAGGAATACGGCCAGGATCCGCCGGGGCTGCGCATCACGGGGATGCATCGCGCATCGAAGGCGGAGATCCTGCGCGTATTCGAGCCGGATTACGGGCGCAGCCTGTACCTGTTTCCGGTGGAGGAGCGGAGACGGAACCTGCTGGCGGTGACGTGGGTGGAAGAGGCGACGGTGTCGCGGAGATGGCCGAACCGCGTGGATGTGAACCTGGTGGAGCGAAAGCCGGTGGCGTTCGCGCAGGTGAGTTCGCCGGAGGGGGCTCCGCGGTTTCAACTGATCGATGCCGATGGCGTATTGCTGCCGATGCCGAGGGGAGAGAAGTTCGAGAACTTCGTAGTGCTGACGGGGCTGAGCGGACGCGGGGCGGAGGCGTACCGCAAGGCGCGCGTGCGGCTGGCGATGAGGATGCTGCGGGAGATGGGCGAGCAGGCGGCGGCTGTTTCGGAAGTGGACGTGCATGATCCGGACAATCTGCAAGCGACGATGCGGGTAAACGGGGACGTGGTGATGGCGCGGATGGGGAACCGGAACTTCCACTCGAGGGTGCGGAATTTTGTGGCGAACTATCCGGGGATCCACAATGCGCGTCCGAAGGCAAGGACGTTCGACCTGCGGATTGACGACCGGATTACGGCCGTGGAAGGAGATGAAAGTGGCCAATAACCACAAGTTTCATCTGGCGGCCGGGCTGGACCTGGGGAGCGCGTGGACACGGTGCGTGATTCTGGCGCTCGAGGACGGGAACCTGCGCTTTCTCGGGTACGGGCAATCGCCGGGGAAGGGATGGACGAAGGGGAGAGTGGCGGATTCCGGGGCCATCGCGGAGAGCGTCCAATACGCCGTGCGCGAAGCGGAGCGCAGGGCGAAGGTGACGGTGGAAGCGGTGGTGGCCGGGGTGAGCGGGACAACGGTGCAGGGCTTCAGCAGCCGCGGGGTCTATGAATTCGGGAGGCCGCGCCACATCGAGCAGGGGGATCTGAGCTACGCGGTGCACCTGGCATCGCGCGTGCGGCTGGAGGACGACCGTTTCGTGCTCCAGATGATGCCGATGGATTTCACGCTGGACGGGAGGGCAGGGTTCCGCAATCCGCGAGGAGCGGTCTGTTCGCGGCTCGAGGCGAACGTATACGTGGTGACGTGCTCGTCGAGGGAACACCAGGCGATGGTGGGCGCCATCCACCAGGCGCACCTGGCGGTGGAAGAGACGGTGTTCGAGCCCGTGGCGGCGGCGTATGCGAGCGTGCTGAGCGAAGACAGGGCGCGCGGGGTAGCGCTGCTCGATATCGGGGCGCACGGCTCGAGCCTGGTGATCCATGACGGGGACGCGTTGCTGCGGGCGGTGGGAATTCCGATCGGCGGGGATCACTTCACGCGCGACCTGTCGCAGGTGTTGAAGGTGGCCTACGAGGACGCGGAGCAGTTGAAGGAGGAGTACGGGTGCGCGATTCCGGGTTTTACTTCGGACAGCAGCTACATTGAACTGCCGTCGCCTGAAGGGCGGGCTTCGCGCGAAGCCCCGCGGCGGCTGCTGAACGAAATTCTCGAGGCGCGCGCGGAGGAGTTGTTTTGCCACGTGAAGGGCGAGTTGTCGAAATCGGGGATGGAGCAATCGCTGTTTGAGGGGATCGTACTCACGGGCGGCGGGGCGCTGTTGAGCGGGATGTGCGACATGGCGGAGGGGGTGCTCAACTGCCAGGCGCGGAACGGCCTGGTGGTAGGCGTGGAAGATTGGCCCGAGGAGATCAACGGCGCGGCCTGGACCACCGCCGCCGGACTGGCGATGTACTCGGCGCGGGTGAAATCCCACAAGGAACCGAAGCGCAAGGTTCCGAGCCTGGTGGGCCTGGTGCTCAAGTAATCTCGAACGAAGGGAGAGAGCCGATGTTATTTGACGAGATCAGCGACCAAAGCGAACCGGTACGGGAAGCGGGAGAAGAAATGCGTCAAAATGATTCGAGAATGGACGCGCTCAAGTTCGAGATTCAGGATGACGCGCCCGCCGGGACGAAGATCAAAGTGATCGGAGTGGGCGGCGGCGGCTGCAACGCGGCGGGACGGATGTACGTGGATGGAGTGAAGGGGGTGGAGTTTCACGCCATCAACACGGACCGGCAGGCGCTGCATACCTCACCGATCCCGAACCGGCTGCTGATCGGCAGCAAGATGACGAACGGTTTGGGCGCGGGCGCGGACCCGAACGTAGGGCATGAGGCGGCGCTCGAGGACACCGAGCAGATTATCGAGATACTGAACGGCGCGGATATGGTGTTCGTGGCGGCGGGTTTGGGAGGAGGAACGGGGACGGGAGCGGCTCCGGTGGTGGCGTCGCTGGCAAAGGAGTTGAACGCGCTGACGGTGGCGGTTGTGACGAAACCGTTTCTGTTCGAGGGGGCGCGGCGGATGAAGGCGGCGGAGAAGGGGATGGCGCATCTCGCTTCGACGGTGGACACGCTGATCCAGATTCCCAATGAGCGGCTGACGGCGCTGATGCCGCGGGGGACGCCGCTGCTCGATTCGTTCCGCGTGGCCGATGATGTGTTGAAGCAGGCCGTGACCGGGATTTCGGACATCATGAACACGCCGGGTTTGATCAACCGGGACTTCTCCGATATCCGGGCGATCATGCAGGGGATGGGGCACGCGATGATGGGGACGGCGGTGGCGAAGGGCGAGGGCGCGGCGATGGAAGCGGCGCGGAAGGCGATCAACTGTCCGATGCTCGAGGAAGAGGAGTTGAGGGGAGCGCGGGGAATCCTGATCAACATCACCGGATCGAGCCGCATCTCGCTGCACGACATCAACGATGCGTGCACGCTGATTCGCGACGCGGCGCAGAACGAGGACGTGCAGGTGAATTTCGGGATCGTGATTGATGAGCGGATGAATGACGAAGTGAAGGTGACGGTGATCGCGACGGGATTTCCGCACGAGGCGAAGGTGGAGCCGTTTGAACCGGCGCGGGGAGTGTTCGAGAAGCCGGCGGAGCAGGCGATGATGCCCGAGGGGGCGGCGGAGCCTTCAGCGGTGGAGCCTCTTCCGGTGAGCAGCGCGGCGCCGATGGAGGAACCGGTGGAGGGGGTCGGGGAGGCCGGCGAGGTGTCGCATGACGAGCCGGCGAAGGTAGTGGAAGAGGTGGATGTGCCGGCGTTTCTGCGGCGCGGGCGGCGATCGTTCTTTTAGAGGCGGGTTAAACGATTCCGAGGCCGGGACCGGTGAGATGGGAAGTATCCATGGTTCCGTCCCTGATGACGAAGATGCCGGGGAACTTCTTTTCCCAGGGCTTATTGGCGGCGGGCAGATACTGGCGGGCGTTGGCTTCAATGCCTGAGACTCCGGGGACGTGGCAGGCGATTCCGGCGGAGTGGAGGAGCGAGGCTCCGGGGCAGGTGAGGTCCTGGACGCAGAGAAACATCCTGTATTTTTGTCCGGCCGCGGCCATGAGCATGGCCTGGCTCTGGCCCTTGCAGGCTTTGAGGGCGACACCGGTGTAGCCCATTTCGCGGGCGAGCAGGAGCATGTCGAGGCCGGTGAGAGATTCGTCGATGACGACGGGGCGGAGTTTCGCGGCTTCGTGCATGACGTTGTGGCGATCGGCCTGGAGGTCGCGCGCGGTGGGCTGTTCGATATATTCGATGCGTTCAAAGCCCTTGGGGGTGGCTTGCTTCACTTTGTGGAGAAATTCCAGGAGGTAGCCGACGTTGGGGCAGCGCTCATTGAAATCGACGCAGTAGCGCCAGTCGACCTGGGGACGGGTATCATTGGCGATGCGGTCGATGTTGATGACGCGCTCGATGTCCCACTTGAGTTCGTCGCCCTGAAGTTTGATCTTGATGTGGTGCAGGCCGTTGTAGCGGATCCATTCGGGGAGGGTTTCGGGGAAGCCGTCGTTGATGCGCTTGCGGATGTCGCGGGCGAGGAGGGGATCGGCTCCGCCGACGGAGTGATAGAGGTTGATGCGCGGAGTGGGCGTTTGGAGGATGTAGCGGTTGAGCCGCTCGCCGCGGAAATCGGCATTGAGGAAGGCCGAAAGATCGCGGCTCATGAGATCGGGTCCATAGCATTGAAAGCTGCTACGGTTGTGGACTTTGCCGAAGGCGTCATGAATGGCGGCGTCGAAGGGGCTGGCGGTGACGAGGGTGCAGAGTTTGGGGATGGGAGTGGAGAGCTTGATCTCTCTTGAAACATCCGCGGCGGCCTGGAGGTAGGCGGGTTCGAGGGCGGTGTTGATTTCGATGGGATGGCCGGATTCGGGGTAGGAGCGGGTGACGGCGGCGACGCGGGCGGCGAGCTTCTTCATGGCATCGAGCGTGGTTTCGTAGGAGAGGGAGCGGGAGGGGAAACTCCAGACGTTGCCGAGGGGCATGGAGCCGAAGCCTTTGGCTTCGCGGCCGGCGTTGGTGCGCACGGTGCAATGAACATTGAGGATGGTGGCGCGGTCGACAGGGACGCCGCCGAACTTGTAGGGGGCGCGGTAGAGGAAGTCTTCAAAAGAGAAATCGAGGTCCGTGATGCGGATATCCGTGGGACGCTTGCCGGCGGCGAGCGCGGGAGCGAGAGGAGCGGCAAGAAAGGCGCGGCGGGTCGGGGGCATCTTGGTTCATTCTGCCATGCGGGGAGCGGGTGTGGGTGTGTGTGGGGAGGCGGCGGGTTGGCCGGCGTGGCGCGCCGTGAGGGCGCTGACGCGAGGGCCGGGGAGGAGGATGCCGGCGAGGTTGAGCGGATCGGCGGGAGCGGGATCGAGGGGGGAGAGGGCTTCCGGCAGTTCGCGCCGAATCCCGCGGAGGAGATCGAGAGCTTCGGGGCGCGCAAATTGTTCGCCGGTGAAGCCCGCGACGAAGCGGCCGCCGCGGATGGTTCCCCGCGCTTCCATGCGGCGCAGGACGGGGAGCAGGTCGCGCCAGGGGGGAGCGATGGTTTCGCGGGTGAGCAGATCGCGAAAGACGACGCCCCAGCGCAGGAGCAGTTGGCGGGCGACGGACTCCGCGCGTTCGGAGAGGGTGAGAGTAGCGGGGATGTGACGAAGGATGGCCCAACGTCCGGCGGCGTGGCGGGGACGGGCGAGGCGTTTACGGCCTTCACCGCGACGCCGTTTGGGATCGATGAGGGCGCGGAGATTTTCGAAGCCGTCGGCGGTGACGAGTCCGGCGGCGACCAATTCCCAGAGAGCGTCCTCGACTTCGCTCGGGAGGCGGCGGACGGCGCGGACGATGTCGGCGAAGAAGCAGGCTCCGAACTGTTCGAGGGCGGTAAGCACGTCGCGGGCGGGGTGGGAGAGGTTGACTGTGCCAGACACGGGCGGCGACATGAGCCAGGGGGCGTCTTCACGGAGGAAGAAGGTGATGGGAGCGATGCGAGTGGGGCGGATGTGCCGGGTGTTTCCCTCTTCGAGGGCGGGGTGCGGGGAGACGCGGCCCCACATGAGCTCGCCGGAGAGGCAGAGGCTATCGATGAATTCGGGGTCGTAGGATTGGACGCGGCGGGGGAGGATCTCGCTCTCCCAGGCCGAGGCGGGGATCTCGTAGCCCTGCAACTGGCGAATGACCTCGAGGGCGCCTTCGACGCCCCGGAGTTGAGCGCCGGGCGCGGCGTGCTGCCAGCGGTAGAGGAAGTGATGGAACTGGAGAGCGGTGACGGGTTCGATTTCGCGGCGGAGGCGGCCGAGCGTGAGGCGGTGAATGCGGGCGAGGATGCGGCGGTTGCACCATTCGACGCCGCCGGAGGCGGTGAAACAGCCCTGGAGGACCTGGCCTTCGGCTTCAAGAAGGGCGAGCGCCTGCTGGATTTCGCCGATGGGGAAGGCGAGCTTACCGGCGAGCGCGAGCGGGGTGACGGGGCCAGTGGATTCCATCCAGCCGCGGAGCGTGGCGGCGGCGTCGGAGGCGAGAGGAAGGCGTTCGGCGGCGATCCAGAATGTCTTTCCGCCGCGCGTAATGGCGGATGCGCGGCCGGAGGCGGCGAGTTCGTCGAACCAGGGTCTCCATTCGGCGGCGGGGGGCAGGGTGACGAGGGTCAGGAGCGCGTCGTGGAGTTCGTCGGCGTCGCGGACAGTGGGCCAGGCATCGCGGCCCGCTTCATCGATTGCCGCGGGGTCGAGGATGCCAACTCCCTTGGAGAAGTCGGTTCCCAGGGCTCCGCGCAGTTGCACGGCGCGGGTGCGGCGCTCCTCGAGCGGGGCGTCATCGAGGAAGGCGTAGGGATTGGCATTGAGAATTTCGTGGGAGAGCGGGGAGGCCTGGGTGGTTTCGACGGCGATGGCGCGGATCGCGCCGTCATGAATGGCGGTGATGATGCGGCGGAGCGCATCGATGTCCATGGCTTCATGAAGGCAGTTGGAGATGGTTTCCCTGACGAGGGGATGATCGGGGATGCGAATGGGGCCGGAGAGATTCTCGGCGCAGGCGACCTGATCGGGGAAGACGGCGGCGAGGAGGTCGGCGGAGCGCATGCGCTGGATGGGCGGGGGGACCTTGCGGCCACCGGCGAAGCGGGGAAGGGCGAGAGCGCGGGAGGCATTCCAGCGCCAGCGGGCGGTGAAGAGAGGAGCGGGGAGAAGAGCCTGCGTGAGGACGTCTTCGAGAGTATCGGGGCGGAGGAATTCGAAGACGAGTTCGAGGGGGAAGGCATGCCGGTCGCTGAGCGAGATGACGATGCCGTTGTCGGTGGCGGCGGCCTGCAGTTCGAAGTTGAAGGTGCGGCAGAAGCGCTTGCGGAGGGCGAGGCCCCAGGCGCGATTGATACGGGATCCGAAGGGAGCGTGCAGGACAAGCTGCATGCCGCCGGATTCGTCGAAGAAGCGCTCGGCGACGATGGTATTCCGCGAGGGCAGGGCTCCGAGAGCGGCGGCGGCCGCCTGGAGGTAGGTGACGGCCTGGCGCGCGCCGGCTTCGTCGAGGGCGCATTCGGACATGAGGAATTGCGGGGCTTCCGCGCCGCGCCCGATTATCTCTTCCCTGATGCGGGAGACTTCGGCGGAGAGTTCGGCGGACCGGCCCGGGGCTTCGCCGAACCAGAAGGGGACGGTGGGAGGGGCTCCCTTGGCGTCCTCGACGCGGACGCGGCCGGATTCGATGCGCTTGATGCGCCAGGAATGCGTGCCGAGGAGGAAGATGTCACCGGCCATGCTTTCGACAGCGAAGTCTTCGTCGAGAGTACCGACGGATTTTCCGTCCGGCTCGGCGATGACGGCATAGTTGGCGTTGTCGGGGATGGCTCCGCCGGAGGTGATGGCGGCGAGGCGGGCTCCGCGGCGGCCTTTGACGCGGCCGTTGACGCGGTCGCGATGGAGGAGGGCCCCGGCGCGCCCGCGCGAGGTGGCGATGCCTTCGGAGAGCATGTCGAGGACGGCGTCGAAATCGGCGCGGGGAAGGGCGCGGTAGGGGTAGGCGGAGCGGACGGTTTGAAACAGCCTGTCCTCTTCCCAGGGTTCGGATGAGGCGGCGGCGACGATCTGCTGGGCCAGGATGTCGAGGGCGTTTTGCGGGACTTCGATGCGCTCGAGGCCGCCGTTGCGGATGGCGGAGACGAGGGCGGCGCATTCGATCAATTCGTCGCGGGTGGTGGCGAAGATACGGCCCTTGGGCATCGCTTCCAACCTGTGGCCGCCGCGGCCGATGCGCTGGAGGGCGGCGGAGATGGAGCGGGTGGAGCCGATCTGGCAGACGAGATCCACGGCGCCGATGTCAATGCCGAGTTCGAGCGAGGCGGTGGCGACGACGGCGCGCAGTTCACCGCTCTTAAGGCGGCTTTCGGCACGGAGGCGGGTCTGGCGGGCAAGGCTGCCGTGGTGAGCGATGACCTGATCCGCGCCGAGGCGCTCGCCGAGGGCGTGGGCGACGCGTTCGGCGAGGCGGCGGGTGTTGACGAACACGAGAGTGGTGCGGTGAGAGAGGATGAGGTTGGCGATGCGATCGTAGAGTTCGGCCCAGGTTTCATTGCTCGCGACGGGGGCGAGTTCATCCCGAGGCACTTCGACGGCGATGTCCAAGGCGCGACTGTGGCCGGCGTCGATGAGGCGGGTGGCGGGGCCGAGGAAGCGGCCGATCTCCTCGACCGGCTTGACGGTGGCGGAAAGCCCGATGCGTTGCGGGCGGATGGCGGCGAGGGCTTCGAGGCGGGCCATGGAGAGCGCGAGGTGAGCGCCGCGTTTGTCACCGGCAACGGCATGGATCTCGTCGACGATGAGGGTGCGCGCCGAGCGCAGCATCCGGCGGGAGCGCTCCGCGGTCAGCAGGATGTACAGGGATTCGGGAGTGGTGACGAGGATGTGGGGCGGCTTGCGGCCCATCTGTTGCCGCTCCCAGGCGGGGGTGTCACCGGTGCGGACAGCGATGTGGATGGGCGCGAGCGGGATCCGCTGCTTTTCGGCGAGGTCCGCGATTTCCTTGAGCGGGAGTTCGAGGTTCCCGTGGACGTCGTTGCTGAGAGCCTTCAGAGGGGAGACGTAGACCGTGTGGGTTTCGGCGGCGAGAGTGTGATCACGGGCGGCACGCACGAGAGCATCGAGGCAGAACAGGAAGGCCGCGAGCGTCTTGCCGGAACCGGTGGGAGCGCAGATGAGGGTATCCCGGCCGGCCGCGATTTCGGCCCAGCCGCGGATCTGGGGTTCGGTCGCCTGGCGGAACCGTCCGGAGAACCACTGGCGGACGAGCGGATCGAAGGCGGCGAGCATGATTTGATTTCATTGTGCCGTATTCCGGGTTTACGGATTACGAGGGGGAGCGGGGAGTCGCCTAGCGGCGGGCGAGGGAGTGGAGGACCCTCGACCAGCGGCCATGGGTAGGGGCGGGAAGGCCGGCGAGTTTACCGGCGAACTGCAGGAAGGCGGCTCCGAGAGTGGACCCCTCGCCGACGGCTTCTCCATCGAGGAGGGACTTGCGAACGGCGCGATAGTTATTCGGAAAGACGGCGTCGATGGGGCGGCGGAGGGTGCGAAGCACATCGTCGCGCGAGAGTTCGGTATCGTGCCAGCGGTTGACGAGGACGCGGATGTTCGCCTCCCTGACGCCCCAGCCGGCCAGTTCCCTGAAGCGTTGTTCGGCGAGGCGGAGGGAGAGAAGCTCCTGCGTGCAGACGACGAAGACGGCCGCGGCGTTGCGGACGATTTCCGAGGTTCCGGGATTCACCAGTTCCGGGAGGTCCACGAGGATCTTCTGATAGCAGGCGGCGGCACAGTCGAGCAACGCGTGATATTCGCTCCAACTCGGTGGAGTTTCGGGAATGGAGCGGTTGCTGAGGAGGAGGTGGAGTTGACCGTAGGACGCGCACCAGCGGTCCCATGCGAAGGCGTCGATTTCCTGTTCGGGCCGGACAGCCTGCTGGGTGGAACCTGGAGGTTCACAGTTGAGGGCCAGGGAGAGGACGCCGGAGCGAAGATCGGCCTCGATGAGAAGAGTCTTGCGGTCGAGCCTGTTGGCAAGGGCGGCGGCGGTGTTGAGGACTATGGTGCTGCAACCGCTGCCGGCTTTCGCGGGGAGGAAGGCGAAGAGATCGGGGTTGACGCAGGTTTTGACGGACAGGATGGCTACGTGAAGGGCGAACTCGAAATCTTCGGTGGTGCAGGGATAAACCAGAGTGGAGACGATGCCTTCGTCCGCCAGCCAGGATCTGTCTTCCGGGTCATTGATGATGGCGGTGATGGGGATATCAGGGCAATCGGCGCGAAGGGCGGCGGCGAGGCCGAGCGCCTTGGCGCGATCGGCGAAATCGAGGAAGACGGCATCGGGGGCGGTGTGAAGGTGACGAGACAGTTCTCCGGCTATGGGGTAGCGGTCAAAGGTCCGGACGAGGCCAACCTTTTTCGAATCGACCGCGGCATACTGCAGCAGCCGGAACCGCACATGATCGGAGGCAATCAGGAAGATCTGAAACATAGTGATTGCGCTCGGAGCAGAGATCGGCGGAATTCGGACTTCTTAATAGGGCCGGAGGAGAATTTCGCGGCTAACGCGGCCTGGCGTTTTGCCGGATGTAATTTTCGATACGATTTTCCTCGGGGCCGATGTAGTGGTACTGCTCGGCGTAGGACAGGCCGAAACGTTTGCCGATTTCACGGTCACGGGCAAGGACGAATTCGCGGATGTAGTTGCGGTTGGCGGTATCGTCGTTCGAGCCGAGCAGGGGAAGCGTTCTGCCCTCCTTATCGAGGCGGGCGCGGAGGCGGGCTCCGTTTTCGCCGGCCGGTCCCTGGGCTTTGTTCTGGAGGTTGGCGTCGATTTTCTTTTCGACCCAGGGGGCGATGTCCACGACGCGATTGACGCGCTGCTGAAACCGGGAGAAGTAGTATTTTTCGCGGACGCCGTGAGGCCTGAGGCCGGCCTCGAAGTGTTCGGGGTAATCCTTGGAGCCTCCGGCCATCCAGCAGGCAGCTTCGACGCAGGCGGCGGTGACGTAGTGGTCGGGGTTCTCCTCGTAGTGGCCCCAGGGATCGTAGGAGACGACGATGTCGGCTTTCACGAGCCGGAACAGGAAGATGAAGCGGGCGCGGAGTTCCGAGCGGGCGATGTTGTCCATCATGTGGTTGTTGTAGTTGAGGTCGAAGCGCTTCCTGACGCCGAGGACCTTGTCGAGCGCGTTGACGTCGCGCTCGTTGGTGGTGACGGTTTCGGCGTACCAGCCGGGACCGGCCATGTCATCGTTGGTGACGCGGATCATGTAGCCGGTGGCTCCCTCGTCGAGCAGTTTAAAGAAGGTGCCCGCGGCGAAGAGGGGGATGTCGTCGGCATGCGGTTGAATGGCGACGGCGACCTGGCCGGCGCGGGGTTTGCCGGAGCGGGGGCGCTCGATGACGAGTGGTCCGTGATCGTCGTATGGCGCGACGGGGCGGCCGGATTGGGCCTGGGCGGCCGGAAGAGCTGCTCCGGCCGCGAGGAAACGGGAAAAGAAGCCTCTGCGGTTCATCGGCTCCATGGTATTACTAATGGCGCTACTTTTTCGCGGCCATCGGGGAAAGACAGGCGAGGTCAACCCTTGCGGGTGAAGACCATGAGGGTGGAGGGGGCGCGGCCAAAGCCGTAGCCTATGAAGAAGGGCAGAGGAGCGCCGTGGCCCTGTTCGAACTCTTTCCTGAGGTCCGGCTGCTCGAGGTAGCGGAAACTGGCGCCATAGGGGCGGGTATAGTTTCCATACAGGCGCACGTCCCATTTGCCTTTGTCGATGAGGCGGAAAGGAATGCCTGTATCGTCCTGCACAATTCCGCTGCTGCCCTTCAGGATGAGGGAGCGCACTTCGGAGAAGTCCTTGCGATGGGGGAGGTAGGAGGCGGACTTGATGAAGGTGGTAACCGGTTCGAGCGAGTCAATGTAGGCCTGGAAGGAAGAGTTGGCGCGCAGAGGAGAGTTGCTGAGGTTCACCGAGAGGTAGACGAGACGCTGAGGGCCGGCTCCGGGGCAGCGGAAGTCGAGCGCGACGGCGTCGTTGCGCAGGGACGAGGCGCGGCCTTCCTGTTTCCGGCGGGCGGTGAGCCGGCCCGAGTGGTCCAACGTCGCGGGCTGGTAGCCGAGCACATCGCAGTTCATGCGCGCCAGTTGCACGAGCAGGACCGGGAGGACGCCGTCGGTGATCTGGCCGCGGAGCTGGGCATCCATGTTGGCGGTGATGAAAAAGCTGCTGCGGAGCAGACTGCCGAGGGTGCGGCGAACGCGCGGCAGATAGCGTTCGAGATTCAGCTTGCGGATGGCGTCCATGTTGGGCAAAGTGCCGGGCGGTTCGAGGCCCACGAGGACGTAAGTTTTCTTATCGGGGAAGAAGGTGTGGGCGGTGAGGATGTCCGGGCCGCCGAAGGGGTAAAAGAGAGTGGCGGATTGGAAGGAATGGCCGGTGATGGACTTCTGTTGGAAGTCGCGCAGCTTTGGAAGCCGGTCCTGCTCGAAGCGGGCCCACATGCGGTTGAAGTCGATGCGGTGCCAGCGCCAGGCCGGATCTTTTTCGAGGCCGGCGAGAGGAGAGCCGGGGGTGGATTTGACGCCGCCGAGGAAGCGGGCTACCTGATCGACGGCGGCGCTGCGCGGAATATCGAGGGAACGCGGCGGTTCCTGTTGAGCGGCGGTTTTCCGGCCACAGGCAGTGAATAGAAGGGCGAGACAGAGCCAAAGAGCAAGACGGTGGAGAACCACGATCTCATTCTAGTAGCAAGTATCGATCACCCGCAGAAATGACGGGATGGCGGCATGGGGCGCCATCCCGCCGGGAGACTGCGCGGACTGGTTAGCGTCCCGCCCTGGCCGCCTTTCTCATTTCCTCGAGCAGCGGTTTGAAGCGATTGTGGTAGTAATCGTAGTCAATCTGGCCGAGGGTAGCGGCGGCCTTCTGCGGCTCATCGATGAGGGGAGAAAGCAGTTGGCGAGCCTCTTTCTGATCGGCTTTGCTGACCTTGAGGGTGTGCCTGGCCCCGTCGACGGCCACCTGTTTGTAGTCGGAGGCGAAGGGGCCGGCGAGGGCGACCGCGGCATGAATCGCGGCTTTCGAGTTGGGGAAGCGCTCGACGAGTTCGCGCAAGGTGTCGTTTGCCGATTGAAGGAACCGCGAGCCGTCGAAGTTGAGCACGCGCCCCGCCGAATCGGAGAAGAGATCCTGGGCGATGTGCTGCTCCTCGTAGCCCTTGGGCGGAGCGATGCGAATGGCGACGGGCTCGGAGACGATGTCCTCGTTGGGCAGATGAACGCAGGCCTGGACGGTGTAGTAGCCGGGCTCGGCGATATCCCACCCGTTGCGGCCGACAAGGAAGACGGAATCCTTCATTTCCTCGCCGGGCATGAGGACATTGGAGTTTTCCTGCCAGCAGCGCTGGGAGAAGGTGATCAATTCGCGGGCGGGCTTGCCGCGCTTCTTGATGACGATGGTCATATGCTCGGGCGAGGCGAGCAGTTGCTGCTCGACCAGTTGCGGGTGGGGAGTGATGTTTCTGAGGCTGAGGTGCACGACGACGGGTTCGAGGAATTCGAACGTGGGGGTTTTGCCCGCGCACTCGACCGAGAGCGAGAATTTCGGCTCGGGCGAGACGTTGGCCTGCTGGAAGGCGTGATGGTCGAACCAGTCGGCGTTGCCCTGTTCGACGAAACGGAACGGGGCGTGGCGCATGAACAGGAGTTCGGTGTTGCTGAAACGGAACTCGAAGTCCGAGAAGAAGGCGGAAGTGCCTCCGGGGACGTTGTAGGGGTAGTTCATGAAGCTGCGTTCGAGGGGTTCGTTGGCGAGGGGAATCCACTGGACTCCGAGGTTCTTCTGCCAGGAGTGGGCGAGGTTGAAGGAGTGGCCCATTTCGTGGCAGGCGGTCCAGAAGATCATGCGGTTGACCCAGGCGGAGGGAGCGGGGTCGCCGGCCGGGGCGTTCTTGATGAAGGAATCGAGGAACAGCGAAGTGCCCTGGCGGTGGTTGGGGCCGATGTCATCGAACATGATGCCGCCGAGGCTGGTTCCCATTTCATGGAGCGAGGCAAAGAAGGTCCAGAGCGCCCACCGGGGGGCGTTGGTGAACTTGGACCAGTGGATCTGCATGGCGTCATGCATTTCCATGTCGCTCCACTTGGCGTTGGCTCCTGCTTCGGCGATGGGGACCGTGCCGCCCGATCCGGAGATGGTGACATTGAAGCCGGTGCGGCGGTAGACGGTGGCAATGCTGAGGTTTTCGGCGGGGAGCGAAGCCGGGCGGTTCGGATGGGAGCCGGTGTTGTAGGAGAGCACCGGCGTGACGCCTTCGGCGGTGTCGAATTCAAAGTTGACGGGGTGGAAATACCGGGACTTATATTTGAATGCGCGGACTTTGATCGAGGCTCCTCCCCCGGTAAAGGTGACTTTGGCGCTTTGAGGGGAGAAGAGGGTCCGCTTGACTTCGATTCTGACGTTGGTTTGAGGGATGAGAGAGAGATTGCCGTCCTTGTACCAGATGTTTCCCTCGTAGGTGTTGGAGGCGGTCTTGACGACGTCGGCAATCCAGTAGGCCGGGGTGACCCGGAAGCCGGATATCTGTCCGCTGGCTTTCATTTGCGGGTAGTTGCCATCGACGTCGAGCCGCAGCTCCTCGTAGGGAAGCAGCAGCGAGGCAGGCGAAGGAGCAACGGCTTCCGTCGCTTCCACGCCGCCCGTGGGGCCGTTCCCGGGCGCGGGGCCGGGGATAGGGACGGGAATCGGCGTTGGGATGGAGGGGAGAGGCTCCAGGGGGAGCAGCAGCGAGTAGGTATAGAGGCCGCTGTTGGGCAGAAACAGCGGCAGAGGGATGGTTGGGGTTGGAAGGCTGGTAGCCTCGATGGTCTCCTCGGCTTTCATTCTGGCGACGGCTTCCTGAATGGCGTCGTGTTTGGAATGGGAATTTGCCACGATTACTCTCCTTTTTCTGAACCGTGCGGCATGGCGGGGATGCCGTGCCGCGCGCGGCGGCCCCCGGGAGAGTGAAGAAACACCTTTCCCCGGAGAGCCGAATGAAGTTGACTGATCGCGAGCAACCTGACGCGCGCCGAACCGCTGGAAAAGCGCGCGCGTCAGACGTACCCGAAGGGCTCGCTCGAGGGATGGATCACGATGCTGCCATCCGGGGCGAGCGATACGCCGGCATAGAGGTCCCGGGAGAGATCCAGGACCGTCGATTTCGAAGCGCCGGACCGGGGAGTGGAAACCTCGAGCGTGGCTTGCGGAGAAGGAAGATCGAAAGAACGGGTGTCGGCAAAGCCGATTTGCGTACGCGTCTTCGGAGTGCCCCGGTAGACTTCGCTCCCGTTGAGGAGCAAAACAACGGTCTCACCCGAAAAACCTTCTTGCAGATCCACTTTCAAGACAGGCATTCCCGGCGCTCCTGGACGGGGTTTGCCATGGGGTTTGCACCCGTTGGACGGCAACCACGTTCCGTACAGAATTGTGACATGAATATCGCAAACGTGACAGATTAATGTATGTGAATTTTTGATTTCTAATTCGAGAGGGGGAAGTGGGTGGGAAGGGGGGCGTGAACTGTAATTAAGGTTACGAAAACAAAGCCAGCCAAACAAGTCCATTGCCAGACGGACGGAGGCAGGAGATAATAAGGGCGTAGGATGCCGATGCTCGTGAGTGCCGGGGTTTCTTCCGGCGTGGGAGCCTAATTTGTGAAACGTACCAGTTCTGACGATACGCTACGATGTTCGTTTTGTCACAAGAGTCAGGACGTAGTTGGCAAGCTCATTTCTTCCCCCAGTGATTATCCCCGAGCTTACATCTGCGACGAATGCATCGCCGTATGCAACTCGATATTGGAGGACGACCGCCAGGATCACTCCCATGGGGCTCCTCATAAACTCCCCAAGCCGCTGGAGCTGAAGGAGTACCTGGATCAGTACGTCATAGGGCAGGAAGCGACGAAGAAGAAGCTGGCGGTGGCTGTTTACAACCACTATAAGCGGATTCAGATGAGCAAGCAGCGCACGACGGAGGTCGAGCTGTCGAAGTCGAACATCGTGCTCATCGGACCGACGGGAACGGGGAAGACGCTGCTGGCGCAAACGCTGGCGCGGATTCTGGATGTTCCGTTCGCGATCGTGGACGCGACCACACTGACGGAAGCCGGGTATGTGGGCGAAGATGTCGAGAACATCATCCTGCGCCTGCTGCAGAACGCCGACTGGGACGTGCAGCGCTGCCAGCAGGGGATCATTTACATCGATGAAATCGACAAGATCGGGCGCAAGGACGAGAATCCGTCGATTACGCGCGATGTATCGGGGGAGGGGGTTCAGCAGGCGCTGCTGAAGATCCTGGAAGGGACGGTGGCGAACGTTCCGCCGCAGGGCGGGCGCAAGCATCCGCACCAGGAGTTCACGCCGGTCGACACCGGAAACATCCTGTTTATCTGCGGAGGCGCGTTCATTGGACTCGAGAAGATCATCTCGCGGCGCGTGGGGCGGCGGTCGATCGGGTTCCGGAACGGGGAAGAAGGCGAAAAGAAGGCGGCTGCTTCCAGTTATTCCGGGCGCAGGGATCTGAACCTGCTCGAGCAGATACAGCCGATCGACCTGATCCGGTTTGGGTTCATTCCTGAATTCATCGGACGTCTTCCGGTGGTGGCGGTGCTCGAGGATCTCAGCAAAGAGGCGTTGATCCAGATACTTTCCAAGCCGAAGAACGCCATCACGCGACAGTACCAGAAACTGTTCGAGTACGAAAATGTTAGACTGAAATTTACGGACGACGCCCTGGATGCCATCGCGTCGCTAGCGCTCGAACGGAAGGTGGGGGCGCGAGGATTGCGAATGATCCTCGAGGACATGATGCTCGATCTGATGTACTATGTCCCCTCCTATAAGAAGGTTCGCGAGTTCGTCGTGACCAAAGAGATGGTGTTGTCGCAGAAGATCAATTTAACCTTGCTCGAGAAGGCAGGTTAGTTGAGGCGCTCGCGGACACGCGTGGTTTCCTCGTGGAGTTACCGGACTCTGAGCCGCCCGGGGCGGCGCCGTTAGAGAAGTATTCCGAAGCCGGGACTGTTTGAAGCGAAGGTCAATCCCCTGAAACACATGCTTACCTCAAAGGAAAAATCCGACACAAAACGTTTGCCGATGATGCCGATCCGCGACGTGGTCATCTTTCCGTACATGATGACTCCATTCGTGGTGGGGCGGGAATCGAGCGTACGCGCTCTCGAGGAGGCTCTGAACGGCGACAAGAAGATCTTCCTGGCGACGCAGCACGATGCGTCGGTCGATGATCCGCGGCCGGACGAGATCTACAGTGTGGGGACGGTGGCGAACATTGTCCAGAGCCTGAAGCTCCCGGACGGCAATATCAAGGTGCTGGTCGAAGGCGTAGAACGGGCGAAAGTTGTATCCGTGAGCGAAGAAGAGGGATTTTTCCGCTCGGTGGTGAAGACATTCCACTACCGCGTGGAGACGGGGACGCAACTGGATGCTTTGATCAGCCGTGTTACGGCGCTTTTCGAACAGTACGTCAAGCTGAGCCAGAACCTGAACTACGAGACGATGATCGCGGCTATCCGCGTGGATGATCCGGGCAAACTGGCGGATACGGTCGGGGCGAACCTGCAACTGACGATCGAGGAGAAGCAGGAACTGTTGGAGATTTTCGATCCGGTGGACCGGCTGACGCGCGTCGCCGAGATGCTTGACATCGAGATTGAGAAGCTCAACATGGACCGGACCATTCAGGGGCGCGTGAAGCGGCAGATGGAGAAGGCCCAGAAGGAGTATTACCTCAACGAGAAGATCAAAGCGATCCAGAAGGAACTCGGGCGGGGCGAGAAGAGCGAGATCGATGAGCTGAAGAAGAAGATCGAGATGGCGGGCATGACCAAGGACGCGCACGAGAAGGCGATGGCGGAGTTGAAGCGTCTCGAGAACATGCCTCCGATGTCGGCCGAATCGACGGTATCGCGGAACTACCTGGACTGGATGCTGGCGGTGCCGTGGAAGAAGAAGACGAAGGAGATCCGCGATCTCAACTATGCGCAGAACGTTCTCGAGAACGACCACTACGGGCTGGAGAAGATCAAGGAGCGGATTCTCGAGTTTCTGGCGGTGCGGCAGTTGGTGAAGGATCCGAAGGGATCGATTCTGTGCTTTGTGGGACCTCCGGGAGTGGGCAAGACGTCGCTCGGGATGTCGATCGCCAAGGCGACGGGGCGCAAGTTCGTGCGGCTGAGCCTGGGCGGCGTGAGGGATGAGGCGGAGGTGCGCGGGCACCGGCGGACCTACATCGGCGCGCTGCCGGGACAGATTTTGCAAATGATGAAGAAGGCAGGGACAAAGAACCCGGTCTTCATGCTGGATGAGATCGACAAGATGTCGACGGACTTCCGTGGGGACCCGTCGGCGGCGCTGCTCGAAGTGCTCGATCCGGAACAGAACTACATGTTCATGGATCATTACCTGGATGTAGAATACGACTTGAGCCAGGTGTTTTTCATCGCCACGGCGAATGTGCTGCACACCATACCGCCGGCGTTGCAGGACCGCATGGAAGTGATCCGGTTGTCGGGGTATACGGAACTCGAGAAGATGGAGATCGCCAAGCGGTTTCTCGTTCCCAAGCAGATGAAGCAGACCGGGGTGACGGACAACGACATCGAGTTTCAGGATGACGGACTGGTGGAGATTGTGCAGCATTATACGCGCGAATCCGGGGTCCGCAACCTGGAGCGGGAAGTGGGGAACGTCTGCCGGAAGGTGGGGCGGAAGGTAGTAGTCGGGAAGGCGACCAAGGAGAAGCCGCCCAAGGCGGTGATCAACCCCGCGAAGGTAGCCGAGTTGCTGGGTCCGCAGAAGTTCCGGGACCAGGGAGCGGAAAAGAAGAACGAAGTAGGCGTCACGGTGGGGCTGGCGTGGACCGAGGTGGGGGGACAGATCCTGACCACCGAAGCGACCATCATGGAGGGGCGTGGAAAGCTGACGACGACGGGGAAGCTCGGAGACGTGATGCAGGAATCGGCGCAGGCGGCGATGAGCTATGTGCGCTCGAGGGCGCATACGCTTGGATTGCCGCGGGATTTCTACCGGCATCTGGACATTCACCTGCATGTGCCGGAAGGAGCCATCCCGAAGGATGGGCCGTCGGCGGGAATTACGATCGCAACCAGCATCACGAGCGCGCTGACGACGATTCCCGTGCGTGGGGACATTGCGATGACGGGCGAGATCACGGTGCGCGGGCGCGTGCTGCCGATTGGAGGGCTGAAGGAGAAGCTGCTGGCGGCGCACAGGCATATGATCCGGGAAGTGGTGCTTCCGCGGGATAACGAGAAGGACCTGCCCGACATTCCGGAGTACATACGCAATGAGATGAAGCTACACTTTGTCGAGTCGATGGACGAAGTGCTGAAACTGGCGCTCGAGCGCGAGATCGAGCCGCTGCCGATAACGCCCGCTTCGCAACCGGTGGAGATTGCGCAGCGTCCGGCGGAAGAGAATCTGACGCACTAAGGGGCGTCAGGGAAGACGAGGAACGCCGCCGTGGACCGGGGCCGCGGCGGGGGTGTCCGGCAAATGATGTCCGCTGAGTTTATAATAGGGGCAGTCAAGCCTGAGCTTTTTCCGGCGGGGACATTGCCGGAGATCGCATTCCTCGGGCGGAGCAATGTTGGCAAATCCAGTCTGATCAACTGCCTGGTGGGAAAAAAAGGGCTGGCGCGAACCAGCGCCACTCCGGGTTGCACGCAGGCAATCCAGTTTTACCGGGTAGAGGGTAAGTGGCATTTTGCCGACCTGCCGGGCTATGGATACGCGAAAGTCTCCCGACAACAGTCCAAAGGGTGGAAGGAACTGATCGAGAGTTATCTGACGACCCGGGAGAACCTGCGGTTGTGCTTATTGCTGCTCGATGCCAGACGCGGCTGGATGGAGATGGACGTGGAGTTGAAGGAGTGGCTGGAGTTTCAAGGGCATCCGTGCCTGGTGGTGGCCACCAAGATGGATAAGCTGAAGACTCAGCGCGAGAGGGTTCAAGCGATGGCGGCGCTTCGGGAAGGAAACCCGGAGCAGATGCCGCTGACTTTCTCGGCCGGAACAGGCCAGGGAGTGAGGGAAATTTGGCAAGCAATTTCGAAGATCAAGATCCCGTGACAGGCTCCACGGAGAAGCCGGCTGAGCAGCCGGAAAAGAGCGAGCCGAGGGAGGCGAAGAGCGCCGAGAAGGCGGAGGCAAAGGCCGATAAGCCCGAGGCGAAGCCGGATGCCAAGCCCGATGCGAAGGGCGAGGCAAAGGTGGAAAGCAAGGTGGAAGCCAAGGTGGAAGGCAAGCCGGACGCGAAGCCGGAAGGCAGGAGCGAAACGGGGCCGATTGTCAGGAGGCGGGCGAGCAGCGTCCAGGCGGGCGCGAGTCACGCTCCCACGCCGCCGGCTCCCGCGCCGGCAGCGGTTCCTCCGGCGGCTGCCGAGGCTCCCAAACCCGCCGAACCACAGGCACGTCCGATCGAAGGCCCGCGGCCGCACGGAGAGCGGCCGGAACGGCCGGAGCGCACGGCGAAGAACGGGGCCCCGACGCTTGATTTGGTGGAGTTGAAGGACATGTCGATCCAGAAGCTCAACCAGATTGCCAAGGACCTGGGAGTTCCCGGCGTGGCGGGGTTGCGCAAGCAGGAGTTGATCTTCAAGATTCTGCAAACGCAGGCGGAAAAGTCGGGGTTGATTTTCTCCGAGGGTGTGCTCGAATGCCTGCCCGACGGTTTCGGCTTTCTGCGCGCGCCTGAGTACAACTACCTGCCGGGGCCCGACGACGTGTACGTTTCGCCGTCGCAGATCCGCCGTTTCGATTTGCGCACCGGCGATACGATCTCGGGTCAGATCCGGCCACCGAAGGAAGGCGAGCGCTACTTCGCTCTCATCAAGGTGGACGCGATCAACTTCGAGCCGCCCGAGGAAGCGCGCAACAAGATTTTCTTTGACAACCTGACTCCGCTTTATCCCAATTCGCGGTTGAAGCTCGAGACCGTGCGGGACAACTACAGCGGCCGGGTGATGGATTTGCTGACGCCGATCGGGAAGGGGCAGCGCGGCCTGATCGTAGCTCCTCCGCGCACCGGAAAAACGATGTTGCTGCAAAACATCGCGAACTCGGTGACGACAAACCACCCGGAAGTAGTGCTGATCGTGCTGCTGATCGATGAGCGTCCGGAAGAAGTGACGGACATGCAGCGGTCGGTGAAGGGGGAGGTCATCAGTTCGACGTTCGACGAGCCGGCGGCGCGGCACGTGCAGGTGGCGGAGATGGTGATCGAGAAGGCGAAGCGCCTGGTGGAGCACAAGCGGGATGTCGTGATCCTGCTCGACTCGATCACGAGGCTTGCGCGAGCCTACAACACGGTGGTTCCACCCTCAGGCAAAGTGCTCTCGGGCGGCGTCGATTCGAACGCATTGCAGCGGCCGAAGCGGTTTTTCGGCGCGGCGCGGAACATCGAGGAAGGCGGATCGCTGACGATTGTGGCGACGGCGCTTATCGATACCGGCAGCCGCATGGACGACGTCATTTTCGAGGAGTTCAAGGGAACGGGCAACATGGAGATCCATCTTGACCGGAAGCTGGTGGATAAGCGAGTGTTTCCCGCCATTGACATCAACAAGAGCGGAACGCGAAAGGAAGAGTTGCTGCTGCCGCGGGAGGAGTTGAACCGTGTGTGGGTGCTGCGGAAGGTTCTGAATCCGCTGTCGCCGACCGAATCGATGGAGTTATTGCTCGACAAATTGAACAAGACGCGCAGCAACATGGAATTTCTGGCATCGATGAGCGGGTAAGGGAGAGGGACTGCCGTGAAAGAGCGGGGCGCGATCCCCTCGCGAACCGATTATTGTTACGAATGAGACGCCCGTATACTGAAGTTGCACGAGATTGACTGGCAGGGCGGCCTTGCGGCGTCGAAGGGCCGGTGTGGCTCTAAGATTGCTGTATTGAATAACCTTTTCGGATTCCCCATCGTCTTACTTTCTGAGATACAGTAGAGCCTTAGGCTACAACGTCTCTCAACTCAAATCGTCGTAGAACCTCGCGGAGACCTATCCGAAAGACCATGGCCGAAAGGTTAAGCTATGCAACAACGTAGCGCCCCAGCGCCGGTTCCGGGCCCGGCCGGACCCGATCGAAAACCGATCGCTGTATCCCCACTTCCCGAAAAGCCGAGAAGGACCGGTTGGTTGTGGCTGCTGGGAGTGGCGGCCGTGTGCGGCGGCCTGTACTGGGCTTATCAGCGGACGCTGGCCGAGGACGCCATAGCGGCGAAGCGCGCCGCCGTGGCGAGCATACGGACGGCGAGGGTGGCGGCCGGCACGGTGACGCAGACCATCCGGTTGACAGGCACGACGGCTCCCGAGAAATATGTCACCATCACGGGGCCGCGGCTGCGCGGCAGCCGCAGCTTTTCGGGCGGCAGTGGCGCTTTCATGGGCAACCGGGGCGGTGGTGGAGGGGGCGGTGGATCAACGTCCGTCGCCAGCACCGGCTCCTCCTCGAGCGGTTCGACGGGCAGCGGCACTTCTTCGGGTTCCTCGGCGACGGGGACGGTGACGAGCAACTCCACGGTTTTGGGCGGCGGTTCGGATTCGTCCGCGGGCGGCAGTACGGGCAGTACGGCATCCTCGAGCGTGGGCGTTCGCAGCGCCGCCAATGCGTTGAAGGCGGCAACCAGCCGTTCGTCCTCCGGAAGCGGACGGTCGCGGGGCGCGGCCACGTCCACGGCGGCAGGTTCGACGTCGAGCACGACGATGGGGGGCGACGGGTTGGGTTCGACCGCCAGTTCGATACCCGGCGGTGGCGGTGGCGGCGGCGGCGGTGGTGGCCGTGATTTTGGAAGCGTCCTTCAGAAACTGGTTCTCCCCGGGGCGATGGTGAAGAAGGGGGAAACGGTGGCGGAGTTCGACCGCCAATACATGCTGCTGCGCGTGGATGACTACAAGTCCGGCGTGGATCAGCAGGCGCTGAACATGCGCAGCATGCTGGCCAACCTGGAAGTGACGCGCACGGCCCATGAGCAATCCATCCGTTCGGCGAAGGCCGACGTGGAAAAGGCGAAGCTCGATTTGAAGACCATACCGGTGCGGTCCGCCATGGACAGCGAGCGGTTCCGGCTGGCGCTCGAGGAAGCCGAGGCGCGGCTGAAGCAGTTGATGACCGAGGTTCCGTACGTGAATGCCAGCGAAAAGGCACAAGTGCGAATATCCGAGATGGACCTGCAGGAATCGAAACTCGGATTACGGCTGGCCGAGCAGAACGCGGACAAGATGCTGGTGAAGAGCCCGATTGAGGGGCTCGCGGTCATGATGCAGATCTGGCGGGGCGGGGATCGCGGGCAGGTGCAGGAAGGCGACCAGATCTTTCCGGGCAGGCCGTTCATGCAGATCGTGGACACAAACTCGATGGTGGTGGAAGCGAAGGTAAACCAGGTGGACGTTGAGCGGATGCGCGTGGGAGCGAAGGCGACGGTGAGATTCGACGCGTTTCCGGACCTGGTATTGCCGGCCAAGATCTACTCCGTGGCGGCGATGCCGAGCAGCACCAACAGCGCGCGCGAGAGTTTTCTGAAAGAGATTGCGGTGCGGCTGAAGCTGGAAAAGATGGATCCGCGCGTTATTCCAGACCTCAGCGTCAGCGCGGATGTCGTGGTGGAGGAGAGCGAGGCGGAGGCGATCGTGCCGCTCGGTTCGGTAGTTGAGGATTCGTCTTCGGGCAAGAGCTATGTATACGTGAAAGCCGGCGATCGCTGGTCCCGGAGGGAAGTGAGTCTTGGACCGGCGGACAATCTCAGAGTGGCGGTGGAAAGCGGCCTCAAGGCCGGGGAGATCGTCGCGGAGGAGCCGTCCGCTGTTGCAGCATCCGGGAAGCCGGGGGTATAGGACGAAAGCAGGACTATGTCGAAGGATGTCAAGCCGAAGCAGAGATTAGGGCAGGCCGGTTCCCGGAAAAAACGAGTCATTGCCTGGGCGGTGACCGTGGCGGCGCTCGGCGCCGGCGGTTATGCGGCCTATCAGAAATACTATGTAAGCACCGCCAAGGTGGAAGTGCCGGTACAGAAGGTGAGGCGGGGCGAGTTCGTGATTTCGGTGAAGACCCGCGGCGAAATCAAGAGCGTGCATTCGGTTGTTCTGAGCGCGCCGCAGGTGCCCGACGTACGCATTGTGAAGCTGGCGGAATCAGGCAGGCCCGTGAGGAAGGGCGAAGTGGTGGTGGAGTTCGACGCCGCCTCGCAGGAGCAGGCGTTGCTCGAGCGGCAGACGGGCGTGCGCACGGTGGACAGCGAGGTGGTGCAAACGAAAGCCTCGCACCGGATCGTGGACGAGATGGACGGGATGAACCTGATGACGGCCGAGTATAACCTCGAGCGAGCGAAGCTCGAGGCGAGCAAGGCGGAAGTGGTGAGCGTCATCGATGGCGCGAAGAACCGCATCGACGTGGGGATTTCCGAAGGGGAACTGGGGCAGGTGAAGACCACGGTCAAGTCGCACGATGTCACGCAGAAATCCGATCTTGACCGGCTACAACAGAAAAAGGACAAGGCGATCCGGGATATGGAGCGGACGCGGAGCTACCTGTCGAAGATGGTGCTGCGGGCTCCAAATGACGGGATCGTGAATATTCTGCCGAACTTCCGCAGTTCGGGGTCGTTCGGCAGCACCCCCCCGCCCTTCAAGGAAGGGGATCAGGCATGGACCGGCGCGGCCATCGCCGAGATTCCCGATCTTTCCCAGATGCGAATCGAGCTGAAGCTGGATGAGGTGGACCGCGGAAGGCTGAAACTGGGGCAGGAGTTGCGGATCAACGTGGACGCGATACCGGACAAGGAGTTTCACGCGGAGCTCGATTGGATCAGCCCGATCGCGCAGGTGATCTACCGCGGGATGGGTCTTTCGGAGAAGACGTTTCCGGCGCGGGCGGAGTTGAAGAAACTGGATTCGAGGCTGCGTCCGGGGATGAGCGCGACGGCGGAAGTGGTGATTGAGAGCCAGCCGAACGCGTTGTTGATTCCCATCAGGGCGAGTTTCACGCACAACGGCAAGCCGGCGGTGTACGTGCAGCGGGGACAGCATTTCGTGATCCGGGAGATCACGGTGGGCAAGCGCAACGACAACGAGATGGTAGTGCTGAGCGGCGTGAAGGAAGGCGAGATGGTGGCCCTCGAGAATCCGATTGAAGCCGCCAAGCGCGCCAAGAAGTTATGACGGAAGCGGGATAAGGCTGTGATCAAGAAAATACTGTTTCGGCTGGTGATGCTGGGCATAGTCGCGGGCGGCGCGTACTACGCCTACCGGTTTTTCCAACTTCTTCCGCACCGGCAACAGCAGGTGGCGACGACGGCCGTGCGGCAGAGCGACGTGGTGGTGCGCACCTACTCGCGCGGCGAATTGCGGGCGGTGCGTTCGGTCACGCTGACGGCTCCCAACCTGTTTGGGACGGTGCAGGTGACGCGGATGGCGTCGCTCGGGGCGCTGGCCAAGGAGAAAGACCTCGTGGTGGAGTTCGACGATTCCGAACTGCTGTCCCGCATCGAGGAGAAACAACTGGCGCTCGACCAGACGGAAGAACAGATCAAGAAATCGAAGGCCGATTTGGCCATCCGGAACAACCAGGACCAAGTGGAACTGCTGCGCACGCGATATGCGGTGAGGCGCGCGGAGCTCGAAGTGAAGCGCAACGAACTGCTCTCAGCCATCGACGCGAAGAAGAACGATTTGAATCTCGAGGAAGCGCGAAGGCGCCTGAAGCAGCTCGAGAGCGATATCAAGAGCCGGCTGCAGCAGGCGGAAGCCGAGTTGGCGGTGCTTCAGGAGCAGCAGAACAAGTCCATTCTGGAGTTGAACCGTGAGCGGCAGCGGCTGATGCAGGTGAAGCTGCTCGCTCCGATGACGGGGCTGGTGGCGATCCGCCAGAACCGCGCCGGCGGCTTTTTCGTGCCGGGCATGCAGATACCCGACATTCGCGAGGGCGACCAGGTGCAGCCGGGAATGCCGGTGGCGGATGTGCTGGATCTTTCCGAGCTTGAAGTGATCAGCCGGGTGGGGGAGTTGGACAGGGCGAACCTGAGGGAAGGCCAGGACGCAATTCTGCGGCTCGATTCGATCCCGAACAAGACGCTGCACGGCAAGATCAAGACGATGAGCGGAACGGCGAGCGCGAACGTGTTCTCGAATGATCCGGCGAAGAAGTTCGATGTCGTGTTTTCGGTGGATATGAAGGAACTGCTGACGGCTTTGGGCGCTTCCAGCGAGCAGATCAACAAGGTGCTGGCGACGGCGGAGGCGAACCGCAAGAAGCCGGTGGCGGCCAATCCGTTCGTGATGGGCGGCGACGCGGTAATGATGAACGCAGCCGGGGCGGGCGCGCCGGGTGGGGCCGGTGGGCAGGGAATGGCGCAGTTTGGCTCGGCTCCAGGCGAGGCGCAGGGGCGTTCGCCATCCGGATTCACGAGGGGCGGCGGAGGCGGCAGAATGGGAGGGCTGACAGCGGACCAGCGCGCGAAGATGCGCGCCGCGACGCAGAAGGCATCGGGCGGCAAGAGCGTCGCGGACATGAATGACGCCGAGAGGGCCGAATTCCGGAAGAAGCTCCAGGTGGAGTTGAAGAAGGCGGGAGTCGAGCTGCCACAGGGAATGATGGGTGGGCGCCGGGGCGGCGACAGCGGCGGATTCAGCGGTGTGCAACCGGGGACCGGATATACGCAGAAGGATCTCGACGCGGCCAAACTGCCTCCCCCGCCGGAGGATGACGCGCAGTTGGAAATGCTGCTCAGGCCGGGGATGCTGGCGGATGTCGAGATCATCGTTGAGAGGATTCCCAACGCCGTTCACGTTCCGTCGCAGGCGCTGTTCGAGCGGGAAGGGAAGCCGTTTGTCTATATTCGCAAGCACCAGGTGTTCGAGGAGCGCCCGGTGGTGGTATCGCGCCGGACGGAATCGACCGTGGTGCTGACTTCGGGAGTGACGCCGGGAGAACTGGTGGCGCTGGCGGATCCGTTCGCCAAGGAAGGCGCCAAGAAGGGATCGAACGAAACGAAAGGCGGGGCCATGGGAGCGCTGCCGGGAGGGAAGAAGTAGCGATGCTCTCAGGTTATCTGCCTGAAATTTACATGGGGCTGTCGAGCCTGCTGGTGCACAAGCTGCGAAGCGGGCTGACGATGCTGGGCATGATTTTCGGCGTTGGCGCGGTGGTGGCGATGCTTGCCATCACGGCTGGGGTCGAGAAGGAGATGATCAGCTATATTGACCTGCTCGGTGTAAACAACATCATCATCGAGGCGAAGGAGGCGGTGGACCGCAACGAGTTGCAGGCGCGCCGCCAGGTGTCGCCGGGATTGACGTTTCGTGACTTCCGCGCGATTGCCGAGAACGTTCCGGGCATCGAAGCGCTCACCCCGCGCAAACGTTTCAAGCCGGGAAAGGTGCTTCCGAAGACCGCGCAGGACCCGCCGCTGTTGATCGGAGTGGATCCGAATTATCTACAGATCAACAGCCTCAAGGTTGTGGAGGGGCGATTCTTCAACGACACCGACAACGCCAATTCGGCGACGGTGTGCGTGCTGGGGGAGTCGGCAAAGGTCAACCTGCTCGGGTATGAGAACGCGGTTGGAAAGTACGTCAAGATGAACGATGTCTGGCTTCAGGTGGTGGGGGTGCTGGCGCAGCAGGCGACGGCCGATTCCGATGTGGAAGGGCTCGAGGTGGTGAACCGCAACAACCTCGTGATCGCTCCCCTCAACACCGTGATGCGGCGGTTCGAGGACAACAACAGCTACCTGAAGGATGAGATTGACGGAATCTACATCAAGGTGCGGCAAAACAACGACTCCGTCGAGACGGCGAACGTGGTGAGCGCGATTTTGTCGGCGACGCACAAGGATGCCGGGGACTTCACCGTTACGGTGCCCGCCGGATTACTCGAGCAGCGGCGGCGGACGCAGTCGATTTTCAGCATCGTGATGATCTGTATCGCGGGGATTTCGCTTTTGGTTGGCGGAATCGGAATCATGAACATCATGCTGGCCACGGTGCTCGAACGAACCAGGGAGATTGGAATCCGGCGCGCGATCGGCGCGCGGCAGGCGGATATCGTCCGCCAGTTTCTGACCGAAGCGGTGCTCATCTCGATTCTTGGCGGGTTGATCGGCATCGCGTTCGGCTTCACGCTGTCGAAGGTAATCGCGGCGGCGGCCGGGTGGTCGACGGTGGTGACGACGTCGTCGATCGCGGTGGCTTTCGGCGTGTCGGTGGGAATCGGGTTATTGTTCGGAATTTATCCCGCCGTACAGGCGGCGAAGCTGGATCCGATCGAGGCGATCCGCTACGAATAGGTGTTTAGCCAGGTGAGGATTTCATAGGAATGCGTACGGTCTTATTGTGTGCCCTGATCGCAGGGGCTTTGCCCATGGTTGCCCAACAGATGTCCGCGGACGGGATTCCGGTGAAGAATCCATCGACGGGCATGCAGTTGAAGGATCCGCCCATCGACAAAGGTTTGTCGGAGGGATTGAATGTTCCGGTGTTTCCGAAGAAGGACTGGCTGCGGCAGCATTTCACGCCGCATATTCCGCACGTGGAGTTGCGGCCGCCCGCGCGGCTTCAGGACTTCATCGTGAACGGGAAACTCGAGTTGTCGCTGAAGAACTACATGGACCTGGTGCTGATAAACAACACGGACATCGAGATCCAGCGCCTGAGCGTGGAACAGCCGCGCAACGCGATTACGCGGGCGGCGTCGATCTTCGATCCCCTGTTTCAGGGGCGGTTCGCGGCGACGCGCGCGAACTCGGCCTCGACGGACCTGCTGGCGGGCGCGGCGACTCTGAGCCAGCTTTCGCAGCCGTGGAATTTCCAATACCAGCAGACGTTATCGACGGGCGCGCAGGTGACCGGCGGGTTCACGGGGCAGAAACTGTCGACCAACAGCCAGTTCGTGACGTTTAATCCGGCGTTCACCACCAATCTGAACCTGTCGTTTACACAACCGCTGTTGCGGGGCCGCGGCAAGCTGGTGACGATGCTGCCGATCAGCGTGGCGCGGAGCCGGCTGCGGGTGAGCCAGTACAATTTCGCCGATACGATGTTGCGGCTGCTGGCGACGGCGGAGACCGCATACTGGAACGTGATCGAGGCGCGGGAGAATTTGAGGGTGCAGGAGAAGGCGCTCGAGTTGGCGGACGTTTCGTTGAAGCGGGCGCAGCGGGAACTCGAATTGGGCGCCTCCTCGCAACTGGATATTTATCAGCCGCAGGCGGTGTACGCCAACGCGGAGATCTTCGTGACACAGGCTCGTTACCGTTTGGCTCAGACCGAAGACGCGCTGCGGCGGCAGATCGGCGTGGATCTCGATCCGCAGGTGAGGAAACTGCCGGTGGTGCTCACCGAGCCGGTGACCGCTCCTTCGGACAACGCGGAGATCGACAAGGAGGCGATGGTCCAGAAGGCGATGATGCTGCGCCCCGATCTGCGGTCAGACCGGCAGTCGCTCGATGTGGACGATCTGAACATTCACATTGCGAAGAACGCCCTGCTGCCGAATCTGAGCCTTGGCGGAGGATACACGACGACGGGGCGGGGCGGGACGTTCTTCCCACGATCGAGTCTCACTTCGACCGGTCCGATCGTGCCGATTCCGGGGGGCGTCAGCGACGCTTTCAATCAGATGTTCGGGTTTGGTTTTCCGACTTACAACTTCAGCCTGACCTTGAGCTTTCCATTGCGCGACCGGCGCGCGGCGGCGGATCTGGCGGATGCGGCCGTGCAGCGCAAGGCCGACATGCTGCAACTGCGAACCGACCAGCAGACGGCGCGTCTCGATGTGCTGACGGCGGTGAACCAGGTGGAGCAGAGCCGGGCGAGCGTGAAACTGGCGGTGATTGCGCGGGACCTGGCTCAGAAGCGCGTCGAGGCGGAGCAGAAGAAGTACGAACTGGGCACGACGACGATCTTTTTCGTGCTGTCGGCGCAGGCGGACCTGACGCAGGCCGAATCGAACCTGGTGACGCAGAACGTCGGCTACCGGCGGAACATGCTGCTGTTGATGCAGCGGACCGGGGAGTTGCTGGCCGAGCGGGGCGTGGTTCTGCCGTAGGGATCGAGACGTCCGGCCGTCTTATCCCCCGGGCGCGAAGCGGATTCCGGGTCCGAGAATGGCGACGTAGGCAAAGCCGGCGATGATCGCCGCGCCCCACCACAACGGCGAGCGGCCGACCGTGAGACGGAGCTTCGAGTCTTCCCCGGGAAGGAGACTGTCCGCCCATAGCAGTCCCGAGGAGCCTCCGAACGCCGCCGGAACAGTGGACTGGATGAGCAGCGGCAGACCCATGGGATCGAAGAATCCGGCAAGACAACTGAATAGCCCCGCCACGAAGTAGGGCCACCGGCCCACGCGATTGTACATCTTTCTCTCGCTCACGAACGGCTTCACCGCCACCGCCAGCAAGCGGACCGCGGCGATGTAGAGCAGGGTTCCGCCGGACGCCATGACTATACGGAGCGCTGTCTGGTGGGAGGAATCGCTGATGACCGCTTGCCAGTCGCCTACTCCGAGGACACCGGAGAACAGGAAGTATCCGGCTCCCGGCAACAGGTTGAGGGCGGCCAGAAGCCAGAGGAAGTAGCGGCTGAGAGCGCGTTCGCCGCGCGAGCGGGAGAGCAGGAGGGCAATCGCGCCCACGGCGAGGTTGACGAGGGTGCCGCCGGCTTCCACCCAATGATCGGTTCGCACCGAAGACAGATGGTTGCTGGTGAGTTCGGTGGGTATATCGCCGCGAACCCAGGCGGTCAGGCCATGTCCGACGGCTTCGTGCAGGAAGGTGGCCGCAGCGGATGCGATGACGGCCATGGCGGCGACGGTCCGCAGGTCGTGAGGACTTGGTTCGGGGAAATCCTCGGGGGGCATGGCCGGGTTGAACGGCGCGCTAACGCAACCGCATGGGCTTGCCGCCGGCTTCCTTGCTGCGCTGGGCGGCGTCGAGGAACGAGAAGATCTCGAGGGTGACTTCATTCGGCACGGGCGGCTGCCGGGTTTCAAAAAACGTCACGATCTGTTTCATCATCGGCGCGTAGTCGACCTTGAGCTTCGGTCCGCTTTGAAGGACTTCCTTGGGGCGGAAGACCACGGCTCCGTACTCGCCGTAGGGGCGTAGCGCGCGGACCGTGCCGATGCGCCCGCCCTTCCAGCGGCATGTCACTTCATCCATGTTCTTGCCGGCAACCCGGGTCACTTCTTCACAGCCTGGGCCCATCAAAGTGAAGAGCATTTCGACAGGGTGGATGGCGTACCAGGAGAGGTCGAGATACTGGTGCTCTTCGAAAGGACCCGGACCCCAGGTGATGACTCCCTGGTTCTGATCCGACCGCCAGTTCAGGCAGACGTCGGAGTAGCGGAGGCTGGATGTGCTGAACCATGGGACATGATTCTCCCTGGCGATACGGGCGATTTCGCGGGCATCTTCGAGCGTGGACGCGAGTGGTTTGTCGATGAAAACGGGCTTGCCCGACTTGACGATCTCCTTGAACTGCGCGAGGTGCTGGCGCGGGTCGACGCTTTCCAGCAGGATGGCGTCGACCTTGCCGCAAAGGGTGGCGATGTCGGGAACGATCTCGATGCCGTACTTGGTTTTGAGTTCCTCGGCGTACTTGTCGACACGCGTATAGCTCGATTCCACATCCTTGCTGCCGCCTTTGTAGGCGGCAATGATGCGCGCCCCGGCGGCGTGACTGGGGTTCGAGGGGTCATTCAGGATCCTGGTGAAGGCAATGACGTGGGAAGTATCGGTGCCGACGATGCCGACACGGATTTCGCAGAACGCCACGGCGGCGCTCAGCAGGAAGAGAAGAACGGTGCGCATCGCCCTGTATTGTACATCGGAACGTTCCGGAGGCGGGGAAGAGACGGGCGGACAATTCCCACACACTTGCTTTTTCCCATGCATTTGAGGCAAGCTAATGAGTTTTCCGCTCGTCATAGCGAACCATGCGTGTAAGGGTCCTCTACCATGACCACTGCTTCGATGGAGCAGCGTCCGCGGCGTTCTTCAGCCGCTTCTACCGGGATACGATCGCCCCGGATGCCGAGTTTGTGTACACCGGGATGGCGCACAAGGCTTCGCAACTGTTCGAGGACGGCTTGTTTGACGGCGACGAGAACGCGATTGTCGACTTCAAGTATTCGCCGAACCCGAAGCTGACCTGGTGGTTCGACCATCACCAGAGCGCGTTTCTGTCGGTGGAAGACGCCGAGCATTTCCATCGTGACACGAGCGGGAAGAAGCTGTACGATCCGAGTTTCCGCTCGTGCACGAAGTTCATCGCGACGGCGGCGAGGCAGAAGTGGGGGTACAACGCGGAGGACCTCGGCGAGCTGGTGGAGTGGGCCGATATCATCGACGGAGCGCAGTATTCAAGCGCCAAGGAGGCGGTGCAACTGGGCGCGGCGGCGATGAAACTGACGCTGGTTATCGAGGGATCCAAGGGATCCGATATTGTGCAGAGCATGATCCGCTGGATGATGCATGAGCGTTTGGGCGCGATCATAGAAAAACCCGAGGTGCAGGATCTTTACCGTCCTCTCTACCAGCGCCACCTGCGTTCGGTGGACGTGATACGCGAACGCTCGGTGTGCGAGGGCGGAGTGGTGTTTTTCGACCTGGTGGGGGAGGACCTGGACGGATACAACAAGTTCATTCCCTACCACCTGTTTCCCGATTCGCTGTACACGGTGTCGGTGAGCGTTTCGACGTTCCGCACGAAGGTGTCGGTGGGATCCAATCCGTGGGCTCCGCGGCCGCTGGCGCACAATCTCGCCACTATCTGCGAGCGTTACGGGGGCGGGGGGCATGCCAAGGTGGGGGCCATCAGTTTCGAGATCAACCAGGTGGAAGAGGCGCGCAAGGCGGCGCGCGAGATCATGATGGAGTTACAGAGCGGCTGATCAGTAGCCGAGGTCTTTCAGTTTGTGGATGGTCAGGCCGCCGGGCACTTCGATCCGGCCCAGCAGTTTGTCCACGTACCTGGCGACAATATCGCATTCGATGTTCACGCGATCGCCGGTCCTGAGCGTTCCGAGCGTGGTGTGGCGGAAGGTGTGGGGCACGATGGTGACGGAGAGCACATCGCCTTCGATGGAGGCGATGGTGAGGCTGATGCCGTCAATCGCCACGGAGCCCTTATAGACGAGCAGGCGCGCGGCTTCGGGAGGCACGCGGACCCGCAGCCACCAGTTATCCGAGCCAAGGGGTTCGAGGCCGAGAAACGAGGCCGTGGCGTCGACATGGCCTTGCACGATGTGGCCGCTCAGCCGTCCTCCGGCGGCGAGGGAGCGTTCGAGATTCACCCTGGCTCCCGCGCGCAGAGAGCCAAGGGCGCTGGCGCGAAGGGTTTCCGGGGCGAGGTCGGCGGCGAAGGAGGCGGGCTGCAGACCGACGGCGGTGAGGCAGACTCCGTTGACGGCGATGCTGCAACCCTCCACCGCGTCCGCGAGAACGGTGGAGCAGCGAACCCGCAACCTCGCCCCGGCCTCGCGGGCCTCGAGCGATTCCACCACGCCCACTTCCTCAATGATTCCCGTGAACATCCACCGATTTCCTCAGATACGCTTCCACCGCGAATTCATCGGGCGGAATCTGATGCAGGGTGACGTTCTCCAACTGGATGGCGTCACGCCTGCGATGTCTTCCCTTGCCTCCGGCGACCGGGAGCGATTGCAATCCGCCGAGGATCTTCGGCGCGTAGTAGAAAAAGACCCGGTCGGCGACTTCGGATTCGAGAGCCGCCCAGTTGACGAGGCTGCCGGCTTCGATCATGAGGGACTGATAGTCCCGGCGGCCGAGCCAGTTCACCAGGGCGCGAAGGTCGACGCGGCCGTCCTTGCCGTCCATTACCACCACTTCGGCCCCGGCCTGTTCGAGGGCGGCTTTGCGGGAGGGCGCGGCGGCGGACGTGGTGACCACGAGCACGTCGGCGCGGCAACTGGAGACCATCTTCGAGGCGAGGGGCAGCCGGAGTTGGGAGTCGAGCACAATGCGGAGGAGGGGGCGGGAGCGGGGGAGGCCGGAGCGGTCATTGAGCAGGCAGTCGTCGGCGAGGACGGTTCCGATGCCGGTGAGGATGCAATCGGAGGCATGGCGCAGGGTCTGCACGTGAGCGCGCGCTCGCTCGCTGGTGATCCAGCCATCGTTATCGTAGGGAGCGGCGATCTTACCGTCGAGCGTGAGGGCCGATTTGAGGGTAACGAACGGCCGGCGGGTTTTCATGAAATGGATATAGGCTTCGTTCAGCTTGCGGGCGGCGGCGGCATGGCGATCGTCCAGTTGCACCTCGATGCCGGCGGCGCGGAGTTTACGGAAGCCTTCACCCGCGACCAGGGGATTGGGATCCTCGATGGCGGCGGTCACTTTGCGGATGCCGGCGGCGATGACGGCGTCCGCGCAAGGGCCGGTGCGGCCGTGGTGGGAGCAGGGTTCGAGGGTCACGTAGAGGCAGGCTCCACGGGCGAGTTCGCCCGCCTGTTCAAGCGCCACGATTTCCGCGTGTTTCTTCAGAGCATAGACATGGAAGCCGCGGCCGGCGACCTGGCCATCCCGCACCACGACGGCGCCGACGGTTGGATTCGGGCTGGTCTGCCCGACTCCCTGCTTTGCCAGTTCGAGCGCCTGGGCGAGGTAATCCTGGTCCATGGAATGATTATGAGGTTTCAAACAGGGATTCTACAAAGCGTTCGGGTTCAAAGGGGAGCAGATCCTCGACTTTTTCACCGATGCCGATGTAGCGGATGGGGAGATTCAGTTCGCGGGCGATGGCGACGACCACGCCACCCTTTGCGGTGCCGTCGAGTTTCGTGAGGACGATTCCGGTGACGCCACTGGTCCGGGTGAAGTGTTTGGCCTGTTCGAGGCCGTTCTGGCCGGTGGTGGCATCGAGCACGAGCAGCACCTCATGGGGAGCGCCGGGAATGACTTTGTTGGCCGTGCGGCCCATCTTTTCGAGTTCGGCCATGAGGTTGGCTTTGGTGTGGAGGCGGCCGGCGGTATCCACGATGACGTAGTCGACTTTGCGCGCGCGAGCGGCCTGGAGGGCGTCGAAGAGAACGGCGCTCGGGTCGGAGCCGGGCAGTTGGCGGATGACTTCGGTTTTCGTGCGTTCGCCCCAGACTTCCAACTGATCGATGGCAGCCGCGCGGAATGTGTCGGCGGCGCACAGCAGGACGCTGCGTTTCTCGTCGTGGAAACGGCGGGCCAGTTTGCCTATGGTGGTGGTTTTTCCCGCGCCGTTGACGCCCACGACCATGATGACGGCCGGGGGCTGGGTGACGGTGGGCACCGGTCTTTCGACGGATTCGAGCACTTCAAGGAGATGCTGGCGGATCATGGCGCGGAGTTCGCCGGCGTCATTCACGAGTTTGCGATCGACGCGCTGGCGGATGCTTTCGAGGATCTCGGTGGCAGTGCGCACGCCGATGTCGGCGGTAATGAGGGAATATTCGAGTTCCTCGAGGAGGTCGGAATCGATTTCCTTCTTTCCCTGGAGGGTGTCCTCGATCATCGACACGAAGCCGGTACGGGTTTTTTCGATGCCCTTTTTCAGACGTTCGAGGAGATTCGGCTCGCTCTCCGCGGTCGAGCCAAACAACGATTGAAACATGATGGTGTGTGTAAATTCGATTGTACCAGCACGGTGGACGGGCGAAGCCGGTTGCTACAATAAAATGGCCTTCCGGATGGAACAGATCGGGCGATATCGGATCACGGGGGAGCTCGGCAGAGGCGCGATGGGCGTCGTGTACCGGGCCGAGGATCCGTCGATCGGGCGCACGGTGGCGATCAAGACGATCCGCCTGTCGGAGGCGGCGAGCGACGAGGAGCGGCAGTTTTTGCGGGACCGGCTGTTCCGCGAGGCGCGTTCGGCGGGCATTCTCTCGCACCCGGGGATTGTCACCATATACGACATCCAGGAATCCGAGGGTGTGTGCTACGTGTTCATGGAGTATGTCGACGGTCCGACGCTCGAGAGGCTGATGGCGGAAAGGCCGGTGGACAAGCGCCTTCTGTTTCACATTCTCGATAAGGCGGCCGCGGCGCTCGACTATGCCCACAGCAGTGGCATTGTGCATCGCGACATCAAGCCGGCGAACATCATGCTGACCTCGGCGGGAGCGGTGAAGATCACGGATTTCGGGGTGGCGAAGTTCACCTCGCAGCAGGCGACGAGCACCGGCATGGTGCTCGGCACGCCAAGCTACATGCCGCCGGAGCAGATATCGGATCTTCCCGTGGACGGGCGCGCCGATCAATTCTCCTTGGCGGTTATCGCCTATCAACTGCTCACCGGGGAGAGACCATTTACGGGGAACACGGTGCCGGCTTTGATGTTCAAGATCGTGCACGAAGAGCCCATTTCGCCGCAGCGGCTGAATTCGACTCTCGGCGCGGCCGTCGACGTGGTGATCCGGAGGGGGCTGAACAAAGACCCGAAGGCGCGGTTTCCGAACTGCGAGGCGTTTGTAAAGGCGCTGCGCAACGCGTGTGAGGCGCGGCCGAACTGGCAACCGGCGCGCCAGGGAGTGATCGACGAGCAGGAGACGGTAGCGGAACCGGCACGGGCAGCGAAGCCCGCGGGCGCCGCCGCCGCCGCGCCGCGCGGCATGGAACCGGTTCCGACACGGCGCAGGCGTCCGCCTGTGTTCGCATTTCTGGCGGGGTTCGCCGTGGTGGGTTTGATGGCGGCGGGCCTGAACATGCTTCTATACCGGAACGATTCCGCGCGGAAAGCAGAAGAACAACCGGTCCCCATGGCGGTGAACGACGAGACCAAGCCATCGGCCATGGGGCCGGCGGCGGCCCGTCCCGAACCCGAGCCTCCACCGGTGGAGCAGACAAAGCCACCCGTGGAAGAAAAGCCGGCAACAGCGGAAGCGGAACCGGCGCCACGCAAGACGCCCGTTAGGGAGGAGGCGCAGGCAGCGGAGGCGGCGGTGCGTGTTGTCACGTCCCCGCCGGGGATAAAGGTGATGTTCGACGGGCAGCCGAATCTGATGTGCACCACGCCTTGCGAAATGACGCTGGCAGCGGGGCGCCATACACTGGCCACGGTGGCGAGCGGCTATCGCGAGCAGCAACGGATTTTCCTGATGCCGGAAGAAAACTCGCAGGTGATGGTGATGGAGCGAGCGACGGGAACGGTGGTCATTCAGACCACACCGCCCGGCGCGGCCATATTCATCGACGGGCGGGAGCGGCCCGAGAAGACGCCGGCGCAGATCACGCTGCTGGCGGGAGCGCACAAACTGGCGCTGGTGAAGGACGGTTTCCACAGGCAGGAGCAGGACATCGAAATCAAGGACGGCTCGGTGACGAATATCAATCTGTCGTGGACGCGGTAGGCGGGGAGCGAGAGGGTTGAGGGCGCGGCCTCGCTTTGCGCCGGCCGCGCCATGCCTTGTGGTTAGAAGACAAGTTTGATGCCGCCCACGGCCCACGCCTTTGGAACGCGGAACCCGTCTTCATACCATGTGCGGTTGAGGAAGTTATCGACGCGGGCGAAGAGCCGCAGGGATGCGCGGTCGCGTACGAGGATGGAGTAGGACGCGGCAAGGTCCGCCTTGCGGGCTCCGGGGAACACGAACGCGCGTGTGCCTGTTCCGGTATAGAAAGGCGTCAACGAGTTGGAGGCGAGCGCGATGTCGGAGGTGACGTCGAGGCGTTTACCGAAGCGCTTGGTGATGAGGATGGTGGCCAGGTGGCGGGGGATCCGCGGGGAGAGGAGGAGCCCGCCGCTAAAGACCGGCGTTCGTTCCTGCGAGCGGGTGTAGGTATAGGAGCCCGAGATGCTCATGCCGCGGATGAGGCTCGCTTCGGCGCTGGTTTCGAAGCCGCGGGCCAGCCCGCCGCGGGTATTCAGATAGCCGCTGAAGCGGTCGAACGGATCGAGCCCCAACTGCAAGGCTCCGAAGGCGATGACGCTTTGGAGGCGCGTATAGAAGTAGGTCGCGCTGACGCGCAGGCGCGAATTGGCGAAGTACTGATCGACGCCGCCGTCGACGGCGATGGAGCGCTCGGGCCGCAGGCGCGGGTCCCCATAGGCGAAGAAGGAGCCGTTATAGAACGACGCGCCGAAGCGTTCATAGAGCGCCGGAGCACGGTAGGCGTTGCCTACGTGGGCGCGGAGTTTGGTGCCGGCACGAGCCATCCAGGCGACGGCCCCGTCGCCGGTAAAGGCATCGGGCGGCGCGGAGAGCGCTCCCGTTCCGTACACCGGCGCGCCGCCCTCGAATTTTGGCTGGTTGAGGGAGAACCCCTGCCAGCGGGCGGAGAGGGACACCAGGAGCCGGCTGTCGAAGAAGCGCGCCTGATCCTGAGCAAACACGCTGTGGGAGGCTTCGCTGACGCGGGCGCGGGCAAAGACGCGCGAGGCGGGGTCGGGATTCTGATCCGTTGCGAGATTCGTGAAGCGCTCGCGTTCGAACTCATAGCCGGCGGTGAGCAGGTGGCGCTTTCCCCACTGGGAATCGACGCGGGCCTGCGCGTTGTCGATGCGGCCGTCATAGAGGGCGTTGTTGTTGAACAGCGGCTGGAAACTCGCTCCGCCGGGTCCGTCGAAATTGTCGCGGGATGTGGTCAATGCCTGGTAGCCGAGGCGCAGAGTGGTGGCCGGGGTGAAGTTGTGGGTGAGGCTGAGGAGGGAAGAAACCTCGCGCGCTTTGCGGCTCGCGTCGGGATCATTGAGGGAAGGCGCGAAGGTGGCGTTTCCCCAGGCGTAGGGCAACCCGGCGTCGGCGAGGGCCATCTGTCCGGAGGCGAGCGGGATGGCGGGGACCAGTCCGGAAGGCGGCAGGTTGGCGTCAGGACCGGCGAAGGGGGTCGAGTTCAGGGCGGTATAAGCGTCCGTAGCAAACAGACGGGCGCTGAGGCGCGTGTTCCCGCGTAAGGCGTACTGGAGCGAGCCCTGCCCGCTGGTGTTTCTTGCCTGGTCGGAGCCATCCACTCCGCGGGTGACGTTGAGATGGGTTAAACCGGCGGAAAACTGGAGCCGGCTATCGAGGGCTCCGCCGCCCATGCGCGCCAGCCCGCGAAACATTCCGAGTCCGCCGCCTTCGGCGGAGACTTCACCGTGAAGGGGGCCGCCGCCGGGATCGGTCACCACCTGCACGACGCCGGCGATGGCGTGGGTGCCGTAGAGCGAGGAGCCCGAGCCGCGCAGAACCTCGACACGGGACGGGTTCACCACGAGGAGGTCGCTCAGGAAGGCCGAAGCGTCGCCCTGGGGAGCGCCGGCATCGCGAAAGCGGAATCCATCGATGAGGACGGCGGTATCGGAAGACCGGAGGCCGCGGGTGTGAAGGCGGGTGAAAGCGCCGGGGCCGCCCAACTGCTGGACGCGCATTCCCGGAACCTGCCTGAGGACTTCGCTCAGCGAAAACTCCTCGCGGCGCTCGATGGAGGCAGCGTCGAGAACGGTGATGGCCTTGGCGGTGGAATCGACGGAGAGCGGCGTGCCGGAGGCTGTGATGGTGACCTGATGGGCGACGCGGCTCACATCGAGAACGATGTCCAGGGACGCGGTTTGCCCGCCTTCCAGGCGCAAACGAAGAGGTGGGCTTTGGGCGAAGCCCGCCGCGCTTGCCGATAGAAGGTACGCTCCCGGCGGGATTTGCGCGAAGGCGAAATCGCCGGAATCGGAACTGCGCGTGTTGCGCGCATCGGGGCCGCTTTGAGAGTAGAGCGTGACCCAGGCGCGCGGAACGGCGGCATGAGAAGAATCAAGAACCCTGCCGCGGATTTCTTCCGCCTGGCAGGCAGTGGCTGCAAGAAGAGCGAGTGTAACGTAGTGGTGTTTGGCTATGGCCATGTCCTTCCCCTCGAAGGCGCACGTCTGCGGACATCGCCGGCAGGTCTTCGGACTTCCAGGCCATTGTGCTTTCCTACTCGCCGCCGCTTCCCGGCGCTGCTTCAACGAGCGCCAGTGCGTCTCATGCGGCTTTCGTTCCTGGTTACCGCTGCGGGGCAGTCCCGGACTCACACCGGGTTCCCTCTTGCCACGCCCGTTTTGAGGTGGGCGTACCGAACGACTTCTTCAGTTTCCGCCAGCGCCGGCGTGGATGTCAACGGAATAGCGGGTGAATCGCGGAGGTGTGTAACGTTTTTCATCCCAGGTTCACTATTTTCATGACCGAGGCATGGAGAAATGAAGTTCATCCAAGGAGGAGTCGGTAGAGGCGGGCAGAATCGCTCGGAGGATGTCCGCCTCGTGCAGTTATTGCTGAACGACTACGTTGCCCGGTCCACGTCGCATTTCATTGCGGTGGACGGCATCGCGGACGCGGAAACCATCCGGACGATCGAGGAGTTTCAGCGCGGCGGGGGGCTACAGGTTAGCGGAGTGGTGGAGCCGGGCGGAGCGACGTTGCGGATGCTGGTGATGGGGTTTGTCACGTCGCTGGCGGGTGATTTGACGGGCCGGCATGGGGAGGCGCGGCGGGAGCGCCGGGGCGATGAGCACGCAGCGGACGCCCTGGTGTACCTGGCGCGGGCGCGCGGCGCGTAGCGGCGGGAGGAGGCTCTTCATCCCGGCGATCGTACACTGGGAGTAGATGCTGTCGCTTATCCTGCTCGCCGCCGCGGCATTTGCGCAATCGCCCGAGCCCATCCGTTTTACCGCTTCCGGACAGGAAGTTGCCTACCTGCATGCCGCGGGAGACGCCGGCGCGCCCGTTCTTGTCGTGCTCCCGGCGCAGCCCGAGACGGCTGCCGCCGAATTCAAGAACTGGTCACAGATTGCGAGCATCCGCAAATGGACGCTTGTTCTGCCGCAGACTATCGCCGGCGGCGACGCCGGGGTGAAGATGCTGGACGCGCTGGTGCAGGATGTCCGGCGGCGGTTGCAGCTTTCGAGCGCACCCATGTATCTGTGCGGCTCCGGTCCCGCTTCACCGATGGTTTTCTACGCCGTGGCGCGCGCGCCCTACTTGTGGTCGGCGGGGCTCGCCATCGGCGGCGATCCGAAGCTTGCGATTGACACAGACCGTCTGTTCGCGGCCAACACCAGCCTCGTTCCCGTGGCGTGGGCTGTTTCCCCGCAGGAGAAAGAGGCGTATGCGGCACCGTACCAGAAACTACTGACGGGCGGGTTCAACATCCAGCGGCTCGAATCCCCCACTACGCAGGCCGCGCTCGATTTTCTGGCGGGCCACCGCTACACGGAGTACCCGGCGAAGATCGATTGCGAGACGGGGAACCCGGCGCTCGCCCGTTGTTACTGGGTGGTTCCGATACGATTCGACGCTTCGCTTCGCAACGACGCCGTCCTTTCCAGCCGCATTCCGCCCGATCCGCGAGCTTCTCTCGATTTTGGCGGCTTCGGTTTCAAGCCGGACGAACCAGGTCCGGGGGTGGCCGTCGAGTGGCTTCCGCCTGACTATAAGGGTCCGCTGCAGCTTCACGACCGCATCCTGATGTTATCGGGGACCCGCATCGCGGATCCGCGCCATTACCGGGAACTGATGGGCCATATCACGGAGGAACGGCCCGTGACGGTGACGATCGAGCGCGGGAAGGAGAAGATACGCCTCACCACCCACTACCGTCTCCGTAAGCGGGAGGAAGTACTTACCGCCCGCGTGCAGGCATCGTATTTCTCCGATTCGCGCGAAATCATGATCGTTAGCCGCACGGTATCGGCTCTGAAGATCATGGTTCCCCCGGCGTGGGCTCCAGTTTCGATCAGTTGGAACGGGAGTCAGGCGGCAAAGCCCCAGGAAGGGGGATGTCTCGAACTTTCGCTTCAGGAGCCCGGCGGCAAGCCTTGCGCCGCATTTCCCTGAAACGAAATTCCTTTCCGCATCGTACAGTTTGGTGTGGCCGGTTGCCGATGATACGTATGTGGATACCTTTCCCTGGTATACTGCATCTAACCGGGTGAGAAGCAAGTGTTGAAACAGATCTTACTTTCCGCCGTACTGTGTACGTGGGCGGCCGCGCAGCCGGGTAACTACGCGGCGGCGCGGCAAGCGTATCAATCGACGCAATACGAACAGGCGATTCAACTTCTCAAAGACAAGAAAGATACAGATTCGCTGCTGCTCATGGGGCAGAGTTGGTTCATGTTAGGCGAATTCAAGAAGGCCGGCGAGGTCTTTGAAAAAGTGGTAAGTCTCGAACCGAACGACTCGATGGCGCATCTGTGGCTGGGGCGGGCTTACGGGCGCCGGGCGGAAACCTCGTCTCCCTTTCTGGCTCCCCGCTATGCCTCCAAGGCTCGCCAGCAGTTTGAGGCGGCGGTGCAACTGGATCCGCGGAACATCCTGGCGATGAACGATCTGTTTGAATACTACATGGAGGCTCCCGGTTTTCTTGGCGGGGGCAAGGATAAGGCCCAGGCGCTGGCGCAGCGCATAGCGAAGCTCGATCCGGCGGAAGGCCATTACGCGCAGGCGCGTCTTGACGAAGATCACAAGCAGTTCGGGGCGGCCGAAGAGCAACTGAGACGGGCGGTGGAAGCCGCACCCTCGCAGGTGGGGCGCGTGCTTGATCTGGCCAAGTTCCTGGCCAAGCACGGGCGTCATCAGGAGAGCGAAGCGGCGTTCCAGCGGGCCGCCGAGATCGCTCCCAATAATCCCAAGGTGCTTTTCGAGCGGGCCGCGACCTACATCGAAACAAAACGTAACATTGACGAAGCGAAGGTTCTGCTGAAGAGATATCTCCAATGCTCGCTTACGCCTGACGATCCTTCGCGGGACGAAGCGCTGAAACTGCTCCGCCAGGCCGGTTCCTGAGACTCCTCGCTTAGTTTCCCCTTCGGCCATACTGGGGATATGCGATTTGTCTTGGGACTTGCCATTGCTGCTTCGCTATTTGGAGAAACGAAAACCATCAGCCTGAAGGAGGCGGTCCAACTCGCGCTGCGTGAGAACCCCGACCTCATTCTGGCGCGTATCGATGAACAGAAGGCCAATCTTGCCATCCGCATAGCTAAGGACCCGTTTCGTCCCAAGGTCTTCGCCGGAAGCGGACTTGCTTACAGCAATGGTTTTCCGATGAGTATCGAGGGGGCGGCTCCGAGCATTGTCCAGGCGAAAGCCGTCTCTTCGATCTTCAATCGCTCTTACTCGTTTCATGTGGCGCAGACGATTCAGGAAGCCCGGACGGCGGCCATCGACACTCAGATCAAACGGGACAGCATCGTATTAAGGACGGCCGCTCTCTATCTGGACGCGGCGCGGTGGGCGCGAACGGAAGAGGCCGTGCGCGGCGAGATCGATAGCCTGCGGCACACGGATGAAACCGTGCAGGCGCGCGTCAAGGAGGGTAGGGAACTGGCGATTGAAGCGAAACGGTCGGCGCTGGCCGTGGCCAAGTCCCTGCTCCGCCTGGAGCAGATCCGCCAGGAACGCGAGAGCGCGGAGGGGGCGCTGGCGGGCGTTCTCGGGTTGTCCGCGGGCGAGCGTGTCCGTTCGGTCTCGAGCGAACTGTTCGTTCCCGACATTCCCCAATCGAAAGAGGCGAGCGTGCAACAGGCTCTCGATAACAGCAAGGAACTCCGCCGGCTGGAGTCCGCGATGCTGGCCAAGCGGCACGAGATTCGGCAGTACAGGTCGAACCACTTGCCAAGCGTGGATCTGGTCGCACAGTACGGTCTTTTCGCGCGGTTCAATAACTACGAGGACTTCTTTCGCAAGTTCCAGCGCAATAACGGCCAGATCGGGATCTCTCTTCAGCTTCCACTGTTTCCAAGCGCCGCCTCGCTTGCCGAAGCCGCCCAGGCGGAGGGGGAACTGAGCGCCCTGCGGACGCAAAGCGCTCAAACCAGGAACCGGATCTCCCTGAATACCGGGAACGCATACCGGCAGGTGGAACTTTCGGGCAAGAGCCGGGAGATTGCCCGTCTGGACCTCGAGATTGCTCGCGACCAGGTCAATATCTTCCTGGCACAGGTGGAGGAGGGGCGCGCCACGCTACGGCAACTCGAGGAGGCCCGGTTTCAGGAACAGGAAAAGTGGATTCTGTACTTTGACGCGCAATACACGGCGGAGAAGGCGCGGCTGGAGCTTCTGCATATGATGGGCACGCTTCAGGCGGCGCTGCAGTAGAGACGATATTGCGGGCCGGCCGAGCTCTTCAGACCGCGTGATAAAACCGCTTTTGATCCGGTTGACCCCCACAAAGGCGCGTGCTATTCTGACAGTTTGCAGAGAGGACGTAATACTCTCCGCAGAGTTCCGATTTCCCAATAGTCTCCGCAATGGAAGCCACTTTAAACGCGCTCGGTGGGATTCTGCTGAACGCCATACCGACTTTCCTGCTCATCATCCTGCTGCATTTCTATCTGAAAGGCGTATTCTTCAAGCCGCTCGAGAAGGTGTTGCACGAAAGGGATGAGGCAACGGCCGGCGCGCGGCGCCGCGCGCAGGAAAGCCTGGCCAAGGCCGAGGAAAAAGCAAAGCAGTACGAGGAGTCCCTGCGGCGGGTTCGCAGCGAGATATACAAGGAACAGGAAGAGGCCCGCAAGAAATGGCAGGCGGGGCAGGCGGCGCAGATCGCCGAAGCCTCACGGCGCGCCAAGGAGATGGTGGCAGCGGCGAAGGAGCAGATTGCCGCCGAAGCCGCCGCCGCGCGCCAGGCGCTCGAAGCTGAAAGCGGGGCGCTGGCCGCCGAGATCGCGGAGACCGTCCTGCAGGGGAGAGCCGCGTGACGCGCATTCTGGTGGTGCTGGCTTTGGCGATGGCGCCCGCATTCGCGGCCGAGGAAGGCGGCGGACATGGCGGGGGGATGAAGGAGCCGAGCATCTGGTGGAAGTGGGCAAACTTCGCTGTCCTCGCCGGGGGACTTGGTTATCTCATCTCGAAGCACGCACCGGCCTATTTCGAATCGCGCAACAAGGAGATCCGCGGCGGGTTACAGGAAGCGCGCAAGCTGCGCGAGGAATCCGAGGCGCGCGTGGCGGACATCGAACGCCGGGTGGCGCGTCTGGGAGCGGATATGGACGCGATGCGCGAAACGGCGAAGCAGGAAGCGGCCGCCGAGGCAGAGCGGCTTCGCGCGGAAACGGAAAAGATCCTGGCCAAGGTGCAGGCCAACGCGGAGTATGAAATCGCCGCCGCGACGAAGTTCGCCCGCCAGGAGTTGAAAGTCTATTCGGCGGATCTCGCCATCCAACTGGCGGCCGCGCGGTTGAGGGATCAGCTCAGCCCGGCGGCCCAGGACAAGCTGGTCACGGATTTCACCGGGCAGCTTGCAGCAAAGAAGGTCTCCCACTAAAACGCCATGTCGCTTGCCGCCGCCACCCGATACGCCAACGCCCTTGTGGATGTCGTCATGAGTTCGCAGGGAAGCATGGAGCCGGCCGCGATCGCCGGCAATCTTCGTGATATCGAGGCCGCTGTCGCGGGTTCCAATGAACTGCGGAGTGTTCTCATTACTCCCGCCATCACTCCCACGCAGAAGAAGGCGGTGATGGGCAGGATTTGCGACATGCTGAACGTGCATCCGCTGGTGCGCAACTTTGTTTTCATTGTGGTCCGGAACCGGCGGTCCGACCTGTTTCCGCAGATTCGGGACGCCTTTGAGCGTCTGCTGGACGAGCGTACGGGCATGGCGCGCGCGGAGATCTCCTCGGCTTCCGAATTGAATCCCGCCCTGCGCCCGGTATTGGAGGCGCAGCTTTCCCGGCTGACGGGCAAGCACGTGAAGTGCAGCTACACGATCGATCCCGCGCTGCTTGGCGGCGTGGTGGCCCGCATCGGCTCCACCGTCTACGATGGTTCGGTGCGCGGGCAACTGGAAACCCTGCGGCGCGAGCTGTCCACGGGCGCCTGACAGACGTCTCGGCGAAGACGCATAGGTAAGGTAAGGATTTATGGCTCAGATTCGAGCGGATGAAATAACGCGGCTACTCCGTGAGGAGATTGTACATTTTGAGAAGACGATCAGCGTTGAAGAAACGGGTTCGATCATCTCGGTAGGGGACGGCATCGCCCGTGTCCACGGGCTTGAGAACGTCATGTACGGAGAACTGGTGGATCTTCCACACGGCGTGACCGGGCTCGCCATGAACCTGGAGGAAGACCAGGTGGGCGTGGTGCTGTTCGGCGATTACGAAATGATCAAGGAAGGCGACGAAGTTCGCCGGACCAAGCGCATCATGTCCGTTCCCGTGGGCCCGGGGCTGGTGGGGCGCGTGGTAAACGCGATCGGTGAGCCGATTGACGGCAAGGGGCCGATCGAGGCGGCCGAATATTTTCCGGTCGAGCGCATCGCGCCCGGGGTTGTGGAGCGCATGCCCGTCAAGGAACCGCTGCAGACGGGGATCAAGGCCATCGACAGCATGGTGCCCATCGGCCGGGGCCAGCGCGAGTTAATTATCGGCGACCGGCAGACGGGGAAGACCACGGTGGCGCTCGATACCATCATCAACCAGAAGGGCGGCGACGTGATTTGCATCTACGTCGCCATTGGCCAGAAGCGCTCGACGGTCGCGCAGGTGGTGAAGACGCTCGAGGAGTATGGGGCCATGGATTACACGATCGTGGTGGCGGCCACGGCGTCCGATCCCGCTCCCATGCAGTACCTGGCTCCCTATTCGGGTTGCGCGATGGGAGAGTACTTCCGCGACCGCAACCAGCACGCGCTGTGCATCTATGACGATCTTTCGAAGCAGGCGGCGGCCTACCGCGAGATTTCGCTTCTGCTGAGGCGTCCTCCGGGACGCGAGGCCTTTCCGGGCGACGTGTTCTACCTGCACTCCCGCCTGCTGGAGCGCGCGGCGAAACTGAAGAGCGGGGGCTCGCTGACCGCGCTGCCGTTCATTGAGACGCAGGCCGGCGACGTTTCGGCGTACATTCCCACCAACGTGATTTCGATTACCGACGGGCAGATCTTTCTGGAAGCCGATCTGTTCAACAGCAACGTCCGTCCGGCGATCAACGTCGGCATTTCCGTGAGCCGCGTGGGCGGCAGCGCCCAGATCAAGGCGATGCGGAAAGTAGCGGGGACGCTGCGGTTGGAACTGGCACAGTACCGCGCGCTGGCCGCTTTCGCGCAGTTTGGCTCGGAGCTCGACAAGGCGTCCCAACAGCAGCTCAATCGCGGCGCGCGCCTGGTCGAGATTCTGAAGCAGGGACAGTTTTCGCCCGTGCCCGTGGAAAAGCAGGTGCTGATCATTTTTGCCGCCACCAACGGCTATCTGGATGACCTGCCTGTCGAGCAATGCCGCAAGTTCGAGGAGGAACTGGTCCGCTATACGGAGAACGGACATCCCGCCCTGCTTACCGCCATCCGCGAAAAGAAGGACATTGACGACTCGATCAAGGCACAATTGAATTCGGTGCTGAAGGAATTCAAGCAACGCTTCGCGGCAAACAAGGGTTAATCCATGCCGAGCCTGATTGACCTACGCCGGCGGATTCGTTCGGTCAAGAACACGCAGCAGATCACCAAGGCCATGAAGATGGTGGCGGCGGCGAAGTTGCGGCGGGCGCAGGAGCGTGTGATTGCCGCGCGGCCGTTTTCCTCGAGCTACGAGAAGCTGCTCTCCGATGTGGTGGCGGCGGCTTCGGGGGATGAGCGCGTCGCCAGTCATCCGCTGCTTGCCGTGCGCGAGGAGCAGCGGATTCAACTCATACTGCTGACATCCGACCGCGGCCTGGCGGGGGCGTTCAACTCGAACCTCATCAAGGGCGCGCAGTCGTTCATCAAGGACAAGCCCGGGGTTGAAGTGCAGATCGAAGCGGTGGGCAGGAAGGGCCGCGACTTTTTCCGCCGCCGCGACCAGCCGATATCGGGCGAGCATACGGGGATCTTCGACAAGAGCCTGTTCGCCGACGCCGACGGCATCGCGAAAAAGGCGGCCGGACGTTATGCGAACTCGGACGCGGATGCTGTCTACATCCTCTACAACGAGTTCAAGAGCGTGATGTCGCAACGGCTCACGGTGAAGAAGATTCTGCCGGTTCCCGTGCCGGAAGGCAGGAAGACCATGGACTACATTTTCGAGCAGCCGCCGGACCAGTTATTGGGCCGCCTGCTTCCCAACTATGTAGCGATCATGATCTACGCGGCGATACTCGAATCGGCCGCCGCCGAGCACGCGGCGCGCATGGTGGCCATGGAATCGGCCTCGACCAACGCCGGGAAGGTGATTGAACAATTGACGCTGTTCCTCAACCGCGTGCGGCAGGCCAGCATCACTCGCGAAATTATTGAAGTCGTCAGCGGCGCCGCCGCTCTGGAGTAGGTAAATGCAGACCACAACCCAAGTCGTTGGCAAAGTGATTCAGGTCGCCGGACCGGCGCTCGACCTGCAATATTCCGAAAGCGCGATGCCGGTGATCCGCACCGCCATCCGCATCACCTCGGAGGGGTTCGATGTTCCCGAACCGATCGACATTATTGCCGAGGTGGCGCAGCACATCGGAGAAGGCCGAGTCCGCGCGATCGCGCTCCAGCCGACCGAAGGACTGGTCCGCGGGATGAAGGCGATCTCGCTCGGCGAACCGGTGAGCGTTCCGGTGGGCAAGGAAGTGCTTGGACGAGTGCTCAACGTCATCGGGCAACCGGTGGACCGCATGGGTCCGGTCAACGCGGCGAAGCATTACCCCATTCACCGTCCGGCTCCGTCATTTGAAGAGCAGTCGACGGAACTGCAGATGTTCGAGACGGGCATCAAGGTGGTTGACCTGCTCGAGCCATATCTGCGCGGCGGCAAGATCGGGTTGTTTGGCGGCGCGGGCGTCGGCAAGACCGTGATCATCATGGAGTTGATCAACAACATCGCCATGAAGCACGGCGGCGTATCGGTGTTCGCGGGGGTGGGCGAGCGGACGCGCGAGGGCAACGACCTGTGGCTTGAAATGCAGGAGTCCGGCGTGGTGGATCCCACGGACTACACGAAGTCGAAGTGCGCGTTGATTTATGGACAGATGACGGAGCCGCCCGGGGCGAGGCTTCGGGTGGGATTGACGGGCCTCACGGTCGCCGAGTATTTCCGCGACGAAGAAGGCCAGGACGTGCTGCTGTTCATCGACAACATTTTCCGTTTCACGCAGGCCGGTTCGGAGGTGTCCGCGCTGCTTGGCCGCATGCCGTCAGCGGTTGGATATCAGCCGAACCTTGCCACCGAGATGGGCGAGTTGCAGGAGCGCATCACATCCACCAACAAGGGCTCGATCACTTCGGTGCAGGCGATCTACGTGCCCGCCGACGACTACACCGATCCGGCTCCGGCAACGACTTTCGCGCACCTGGACGCGACGACGAACCTTTCGCGCGACATCGCGGCGCTCGGGATCTATCCGGCGGTGGATCCGCTCGCTTCCACCTCGCGCATTCTCGATCCGCGCATTGTGGGCGTTGAACACTACACCACGGCGCAGAAGGTGAAGCAGATTCTCCAGCGCTACAAGGATCTTCAGGATATCATCGCCATTCTCGGAATCGACGAACTTTCCGAGGACGATAAGCTCACCGTGGCGCGCGCGCGCAAGTTGCAGCGGTTCCTTTCGCAACCCTTCCACGTGGCCGAGCAGTTCACCGGCATCAAGGGCAAGTACGTGAAGCTCGAGGACACCATCCGCGGCTTCCGCGAGGTGTGCGACGGCAAACACGACGATGTGCCGGAGCAGGCTTTCTATCTGCAGGGCACGATCGAAGATGTGCTCGAGCGCAACGAGCAGATGAAGAAAGGGAGCTAGAGCGCCCCATGGCGGCCACCTTCGAACTCGAGATCGCCACGCCCGAGCGCCTGCTTGTGAAAGAGTTGGTGACGGAGGCGCAACTGCCCGCCGCCGGCGGGGAGATCGGCGTGCTTCCGGGCCACGCGCCCCTGCTTTCCGAACTCGGAATCGGCGCGCTGAGTTATGTCGTGAACGGGGAGCGGCACCGTCTGGCCGTTGCGGGCGGGGTGATCGAGGTGCAGGCAGAGACGTGCCGCGTGCTGGCGATGGCCGCCGAGAAGCCTTCCGAGATCGACTCGGCGCGTGCCCAAGCCGCCGAGAAGCGCGCCATGGAACGGCTGGCGACGATGAAAGAGAATCTCGATTACGCGCGGGCGCTCAATGCGCTGAACCGCGCGCAGGCGCGATTGAAGGTTGCCCAGTAGAGTCCCGCCGCGCGCGAAGTTTCCGGCGATAATGGCGCTATGGCTTGCCGCTGTCTGGCACTTGTGCAGCTTCTGGTGTGGTCCGGGCCGTTTCCAGCCGCCGCCCAATCCTTTTCCGGACCTCACGCGACTCGCGTTTACCACATCGTCTTTCTGAAACGTCATCCCGAGCGGAAGGCGCTGGGCACGGAAGAAGCTAACCGCATGCAGGCGGCTCACATGGCGAATATCCGTGAGATGGCCCGCCGTGGAGTGCTGGTCGCGGCCGGCCCTTTCGATGACACGCCGCCCGTGATCAGTGGAGTGTTCTTTTTTGTTACGCGGGAGAGGGAGGAGGCGCGCCAACTTGCC
>JABAQT010000028.1:0-4101 GCA_019187195.1 Bryobacteraceae bacterium | reverse complement strand
CATGGCGCGGCCCGGCGGGCATCGGCGATGAGTACAGAAGGTTGCACGAGGAGAGGCCCGGCACGCCGGAGGGAATGGGCATGCATCCGTTTCTGATTTTGCGGCGGCCGGGCAAGGAGTCGAATCCGGCGCTGATGGCGGAACACGCGGCGTATTGGGCGGGGCTGAGAGCAAGGGGGAAGATTGTGGCGGCGGGTGAAGTGCTGGCGGATCAATCCGCGGTGGAGATAGTCATTTTCAACCGCATTCCGGACGCAGAGGCCGCGAGGCTCACGGCCGCCGATCCGGCCGCGGGCTTGCTGGCCGCGGAAACGCATCGCTGGTGGTGCGCGGCGAACGTGTTTCCCAGGTGATGAGCCGGCGGCGATCATCGTCATGCGGGCCATTCCGACGGGAAACACTCCGGACACTGGTGATCGACAAAGGCGAGCCAATCGAGAAGGCCGGCGGGTTGAGGCGGGGGATCTCCGCGGTCCGTGCGGCAGGCAAATGCCACCTCGCCCCAGCGGTCCGTGATATACACGGTGAGCCGGGGCGGACCGCCGGAGGAGAGATGACCGCGAACCGCGCCATCCGGATCGGCAACAACGTCGAAGGGCCAGGAGAATGCCGCTGGGGAGGCCGCCGGCAGCACGGCGATGACATGTCCATCATGACTCCTGATGGCGGCATCCGCCTCCGCCATGGCCGATGGGAGGCTGGCGCCGCCTTCGCCCGTGAGAATAACCACGAGATTGCTCAGGCCCTTGAAATCCGACAGGCGCTTGCGCGCGCCCGCGATGGTGATGAACTCGACATCCGGCAGACAGAAGCCTCGCTCGAATCCGTATCGCGGACCCTTTGCCGTGATCTTCATTTCAGTATCCATCTCATCTCTCCAACTCTCCAGGCCGTCAACTCGGCCGGCTCTCAACAAGCTCGATCTTGAGCAAAGACTTTAGCCGTGTCCTGCTCTGCAGGAGATCGGCGAGGGTGTGATTATCGAGGACATCCAGGAACGCCTCGACGGCTTTGCCGAGGATCAGTTGCAGCCTGCATGCCGGCATGATGATGCAGGCGGAAGGATGATCGGGATCAAGGCACTCGGCGACGGCAAAATCCGGCTCCATTTGCCGGATCACCTGCCCGAGGTTGATCTCTTCCGGCGCGCCGGCCAGTTTCATTCCGCCGCCCCGGCCGCGAACGGTTTCGATGTAGCCGAGTTTACCGAGGTTGTGAATGATCTTCATCAGGTGATTGGCCGAGAGGCCGTAGGTTCCGGAAAGCTCGCTGATGGTGGTGAGGCGCTCACCGCGAAGGCCGAGATACATCAGGACGCGAAGGCTGTAGTCGGTATAGGCGGTAAGCTTCATCAGAAAAGTTTACCTTGACATCAAAAGATGCATTTCACATACTAGTTATACAAATTTCACGGAGGTTTGGCAAGAGCGGACAGGAGTGTACGATGACGCCCCCGGGCAACGAGGAGATGTTTGCATGTGATTGGAGCATGCCGCGAAGCGACTCCTTCGCGCCCGCGCTTTGCCGGGTTCCGGCGGCTGGGGGTTCGCATTTCGGCGGGGCTCTCTATTCGGACTTTCTTGCCCAGGGACTGAGCCATTTCTTTCCGGCCGCGCGTCTCGAGGCGGATGGACGCAGGGCCGTTGCCCGCGCGGATTTGTGGTGTGATTGCAAAGCCGGGCGGATGAGACGGGACCGGGTGCTGCTTGAGTGGCTCGGCCAGGGTTATTCCCTGCGCCGCGCACGACGGCCATTTACGGAAAACGAAAGACGGCTGATTCACGCGATCGGACGCGTGCTGACGGCGCGCTACCAGGCGCTTTTCAATCCCGATATCGCGGCCAGGAACTTCCACCTGTTTCATGGCCTGCCCGAGGACCGATATGTCTCGGCGTTTCTCGATCCGGCGCCGTACGAGAACCTCGAAACCCTGGCCGAGCAGCAGGACCGCGCCGCCGACGCAATCGAAGTGTTGCGGTCAAGCGCCCTCACGACCCATGAAAACCGGCGTGTCTCGACAGGAGCGCTGCTGCTTGGAAGAAGTTCGCCCGGGCAGGAAGCGGGCGGCGACGGACTCCGGTATTCGTCCGCGCTGACCTCGATTCGTTCCTTTCCGCGGCTTTGCGATGGGATCCACACTGTTGCGCTGGTGAACGCGAAAGGACGATGGATCGACATTGCGGATCTCGATGAGTGGGCGGCGGGGCAGGATTCTCCTCTCCTGCCGGGACCTTCCGCTTACAGACCGCACTGCCGCGCGACGCTCGGCAACGAAAACCTCTGCCTGGTCCTGACGCCGAACGGAGAGATCAAGGCCTTCTCGGGCGGTGTGCAGACATTCTCGTTTCTGAACGGATGCTGGCGCCTGACGGACTTCGAATGGAAGTACCGGCGTTGGGCGGAGGCAATTGGAAACAGCGATCTGGCGAAACTGGTGCTCCAGGTGGCGTTTGACCTGGCGGACGCCAGGCGCGGAGGCCTGTTCGCCATCCTCGATGATTCGGCTTCCGCGGTCAGACTCGTCTCGCCAGCGGACCTGCTGGCGCACGAGGAGTACGAAACGGCGGGAACCTGGCGCGCCGGATCGAAGCGGAGCCTGTATTACCTGCTCAACGGAAAGCGGACGGCGGACCTCAGTCCCGCGGTTCTGAGGCCGCTGGCGACAATTGACGGCGGGGTTGTATTCGACAGGGGAGGCAGGCTGCTGGCTTTTGGAGCGATCCTGAGGCACAACGAGAGCGAAGCGGGTTCAAACAGAGCGGCGCAAGGAGGCGGGAGGACGATGGCAGCCGTGGCGGCTTCGCACTACGGTTGGGCGTTGAAGATCAGTGAAGACGGCATCATCAGTTTTTTCGAGAAAGGCAACTGGGTGTGGGATGTGTAAGGCGATCCGGCCAAATTTGCTTGACAGACAAAAGATGCATTTGATATATATCTTTTAGTCAGGCATTCCATCCGCCCAGCATGCCGTGAATCGCGAAGACTTTGTCGAGAGGAGGCAAGAGGTGCAGTTCACAGGTACACACGATGCGCAACAGGCCGGCGCGACGCGAAGCATATCCACCGAGAGGATGCCCGGCCACTGGCTGCTCGCAAGCCTGGGCAAACGGGTACTGCGGCCCGGCGGGTTGGAATTGACAGAGCATCTGCTCGATAAGCTTGCCATCGGGGGACGGGATCATGTCGTGGAACTTGCTCCGGGGCTGGGCGTAACCGCGAGATTGACGCTTCAGCGGCAGCCACGGAGTTATACGGCGGTGGAACAGGACGAAAGAGCATCCGCCCGGCTTGCGGAATCGCTTCCGGGCGATTTCGTGCGTTGCCTGTGTGGAAACGCGGAGCGCACGGGGTTGCCATCGGAAGCATTCACGGTGGTGTATGGAGAGGCGATGCTTACGATGCAGACCACGCCGGCCAAGATGAGGATTCTCGGCGAGGCGCGAAGACTCCTGCGGCGTGGCGGCAGGTACGGGATCCATGAGCTATGTATCGTGCCCGACGACGCCGGCAGCGAGATGCGGCGTGAGATGGAACGGACTCTGTCGCTGAACATTCACGTAGGCGTTCAGCCGCTTACGGCGGCGGAGTGGCGGAAGTTGCTGGAGTGCGCAGGATTGGGTGTCGTGTGGGAAGGGCGGACGCCGATGCGCCTGCTCGAACCGGGGCGGTTGGTTCGGGATGAGGGGGTCCCCGGCGCGCTTCGTTTCACGTTCAACCTGCTGCGCAAGCCGGACGCACTGCGACGCGTCGCCCGAATGCGCAGTCTTTTCCGGAAATACCGAGAGCATCTGGAGGCGATCGCGTTCGTATGTGTGAAGGAGTAACAGCGAGGGCTGCCCGTCTGTCCGGGCGGCCGGAATAAGGAGGAAACATGGCATACGTCATTGCAGAACCTTGCATCGGGGTGAAAGACACGGCATGTGTTGATGCCTGCCCGGTGGATTGCATTCACCCGCGAAAGGACGAAGCGGATTTCGATACAGCGACTCAGCTCTATATCGATCCAGATGAGTGCATCGATTGCGGGGCTTGCGTGCCGGTGTGTCCGGTGTCGGCCATATTCTCCCTCGATACTCTACCCGAAAAGTGGGCTGGCTACGC
>JABAQT010000039.1:75192-114300 GCA_019187195.1 Bryobacteraceae bacterium | reverse complement strand
TTAGAATTGGGTTTCTCGCCAAACCGTGGAACGGGATCAGATACTCGAACTGCTGCGTGAAAGGATTGTCGCCTTCGCGGCATCTCGTTATCGAAGGGAGTCAGCCGAGGATGTGGCCCAGGAGGTGCTTCGAATTCTTCATGAGAAGTATTCGCATGTCACTGATCTCACAGAGCTTTTGCCGCTATCCTTAAAGATTGCGAGGTTCAGAATCATGTCGGGCGTACGCATGGAAATCCGCCGCGGTGAACACAACCCGCTCCCCGCGGACAACCTGCCGTTGCCCGACCTCCGGCTCAACCCCGCTGAACAGGCCGAGCACAATCAGCGCCTCGCCCGCCTTACCGCTGCCCTACAGACCCTCGGCGAACGCTGTCGCCGGTTAATCCGCTACAAACTCGAGGGCAAGACCTTCCCCGAAATTCAGGCGCTCTTCGAGGTAGCGTCCATCAATACCATCTATACCTGGGATTTCCGCTGCCGTAAGCAGTTGCTCGAAGCCCTCGGAGGCAGTTGGGAGGCGCGGTTATGAACCCCGGCAACCACCATCCGCGCGACGCGGACAGCCTCCGCCAAATGATCGGCGGCTACGCCTCGGGCAATCTATCTCCCCAGGAAAAGGAGAGGCTCTTCGACGCCGCCCTTCATGATCAGCATCTGTTTGACGCCCTCATGGAAGAACAAGCCCTTAAGGATTTTCTCGAGCAACCCGGCGTCAAAGCCGGACTCCTCGAAGCCTTGCAGCCAAAGCCCTCCCTCTGGAGCCGCCTGACCCGCTGGTTTCCGCCGGCGTATGCCGCGGCCGGCGCGCTCGCCGCCGCCGTCCTTATCGTCGTCGTGATCAACCGCTCATCCCCGCGCCAGAAAGCCGTGCAAATGGCACAGTCGCCGCCTTCCGCCGCCCGGACCATCACTCCTTCCGTCCCCTCGCCGCCTCTGGCCGCCCGGCGGGAACCCGCGCCCCAGCCTCGGGAACGCAAGAACATCGAGGCTTCTCCCCCAATCCCGAACGCCCCCCAATCTCCTATGCCGCAAGAGCGCCTCGATGAGAGCCGGCAATCAAAGCCCGCCTTTGGACAGCTTTCGAAAAAAGAACTGGAACCGCTCCGTGAGGAAGCCCAACAATCGCGCCCAACCAACGCCCCTGCGCCGGCCGGCCCCGCGGGTGTCATCGGCGGGTTTCCCGCTTCCACGCCTCCACCCTCCCCGGCGCTCTCCCTGACCTACACCCTGCTGCGCCAGGACCCGGACGGCCGCTATCTCCCCGTCACCACGCCATCCGTATCCAGCACGGACTCGCTCCGCCTCGAGGTGACTCCAAACAGCGATGGCATCCTCTATCTTTACTCCCGAAACGAAGCCGGCCTTGAGACTCCCATCCTGACCGGTCTGCCGCTATTGCGTGAACAGACCACCACGGTGCCCCAAACAGGCGGCTTTTCCGCCGCCGGAGCCCCAAGACTGGTCCTCGTCTTTCGTCGCGAAGCGGCCTCCGATTCGAAAGATGTGGCTTCCCGATCCTACCGTCAGCGTATGCACGCCGCCGGCGAACGCGACAAGGCGCCGCCCCCGGACGCAAGTCTCGCCGCCCGCAAAGCCGTTCTTCCCGCCTCGAGCCCGGCCCGCCTGTCAGCCGTCTCCTCTTCGGCTCGCGAGGTGTCGGTTGAAATCACCATCCACGCCAACTGACCCCCTTTACACCCGGAAGTGCGGCCGCAGCGCCTCCATGATCTCGTCCAACTCCCTCAAATCCTCCGCGTCCATGGTGAACTTCCTTGTCCTGCGCATTACCACCGTCCGGAAGATGCCTCTGCGGCGCAATATCTCCTTCTGGATAACGTAGGTGGTGCGCCGCTCGAGCACCGCCGATTGCAGAAAATTCAGAAACAGGCTGTGCGCTTCCTTCTTCTTCCCCTCATGGAACCAGTCCCAGATCTGCGCCTGAATGTCGGCGAATCCCGCGCCCGCCATCGTCCCTCCCGATCCGCGCTCCATCTCGTTCCACAAGTTCATCGCCCCGCCGCCGGTGGATGGGATCAGCATCCGCTTCCGCTCCTTGATCACTCGCGTCACATCATGCGGAATGTCCCCGCCCTCGAGCTTCAGTATCCGCACCGTGGGAAGCTTATCCGCCAGCCGCAGCAGAAAATCCGTCGTCATCCCCGGCGTTGAAACCTGCACCGACAGCGGAAGCTTCGAAACCGACGTGATTGCGCGGAAGTAATCCTCCAGGATTTCCGGGTCCGAGGCCCCATCGGCCGGACCAAGCGCATGCAGACCGTCCGCGCCGATCTTCTCGGCGTGACGCGCGTAATCCATGGCCTCGAACTTGTTCGCTCCATGGACTCCAATCAATACCGTGGTGCGTCCCTTCGCTTCTTTCACCACCCCCTCGGAATAACGCATCCGTTCGTTATAGCTGATCGAGGTGGTCTCCCCGGCCCCTGCCGGCCACACAATGCCGTGGACCCTGCCGCGCGCCAGAAAGTCTGATTCCCGGCGCAGGGATTCCTCGTCAATTTCCAGGTTCTCGAGGAAGGGCGTCTGCATGATCACGAAGATCCCTTCCCACTTCTTCTCGGCGGCAGGCAGCGGCGCGGCGGCTCCAAGCGCCATGGGGAGCGCCAGAAATCCCCGGCGCGGAATCGATGTCGGCATGATCCTTCTGTATCACAAACCGCGGGATGTCTGCCCGTTTGCCCGCCGGGAAAAGCTGAAGAATGTTCGATTGGAGCCGGCAGAGGGACTTGAACCCCCGACCCTCTGATTACAAATCAGATGCTCTACCAACTGAGCTATGCCGGCCAGGAAATGGAGCGGGAGACGGGAATCGAACCCGCAACCAACAGCTTGGAAGGCTGTGACTCTACCATTGAGTTACTCCCGCGAACCTCTTCATTGTACGGAATCGCCTGCTCGAACGCAAAACTCCCGGCCCGCCTCGCCCGAATTGTTAAGGAAACCTCCCGCCCGCAATGATAAAATCAATGATTACGTCCAGTGGGCCAACCATCCTCTCAACTCGTGGCGATCTACCCGGGCTCGTTCGACCCCATCACGAACGGCCACCTCGACCTCATCGCCCGCGCCTCCGGCTTTGTCGACCGCCTCATCGTCGGCATCCTCCGCAATGAGAGTAAGCACCCGCTGTTCACCGTTGCCGAGCGCAGGGAGATGCTGGCCCAGGTCGTCTCCGGCTACCCCAACGTCGTCATCGACTCCTTTGACGGCCTTCTGGTGGAGTTCGCCGCCCTGCGCGGAGCCTCGCTCATCATTCGCGGCATCCGTGCCATCTCCGACTACGAAAAGGAACTTCAGATGGCGCTCATGAACCGCCGCCTTCGGCCCGATATCGAAACCGTCTTCATGATGGCCTCCGAAGCCCACTCCTTCATCAGTTCCCATCTCGTGAAGGAAGTGATCCGGCTCGGAGGAAACATCAGCGGACTGGTTCCGCCGCCGGTCGAGGCCAGCTTGAAAGATCGTCTGTTGAAAGAACAAGCCTTGAAAGTTTGAGGGTATACGCTTTGACTACTGCAGCAATCGCACTCGCGGAACGGATCTCCCTGATCAGCGAATCGTCAACCATGAAGGTGGCCGCCGCCGCCGGTAAACTGCGCCGCCAGGGAGTGGATGTGGTGGATTTTGGAGCCGGCGAGCCGGACTTCCCCACCCCGGACAACATCAAGGAAGCCGCCATCCAGGCGCTCCGCGACAACTTCACCAAGTACACTCCGGCGGGCGGAACACAGGAGCTGAAAGAGGCCATCTGTGAACGTCACGCCACCGACTACGGCACCTCCTACAAGCCGAATGAATGTATTGTCACTGTCGGCGGCAAGCACGTCATCTTCAACCTCATGCAGGTGCTCGTGAACCCCGGCGACGAAGTCGTCATCCCCGTCCCCTACTGGGTCACCTATAAAGACGTGGTGAACTATGCCGGCGGAAAATGCGTCTTCGTCCCCACCGATGAGAATGCCGGCTTCACTCTCACCGCCGCCATGATCGAGCCGCATCTCACCGCCCGCACCAGGATCGTTCTCATCAACTCCCCCTCCAATCCGAGCGGCGGCGTCCTCAGCCGCGAGGAGTTCGAGAAAATCTACCAGTTGACCAGCAGCCGCGGGATCATCCTCATGACGGATGAATGCTACTGCCGCTTCCTGTATGATGAAGAACCGTTCTCGATCGCGGCCCTTCCCGGAGGCAAGGAAAACGTGATTGTCGCCGGATCGCTCTCCAAGACCTATGCCATGACAGGATGGCGAATCGGCTTCGGCCTGGCGCCCGAGCCGGTCATCAGCGCCATCAATAAGCTGCAGAGCCATATGACCTCGAATCCCACATCCTTCGCCCAGAAGGCTTCCGTCGAAGCCTTGCGCGGCCCCCAGGATTCCGTGGGCGTCATGCTCGCCGAATATCGCCGCCGCCGCGATTATGTGATCGCGCGCCTTCGCTCCATGCCCGGCGTCAGGATCAATGAGCCCAAGGGAGCTTTCTACGCCTACCCCAATATCAGCGTGGCTTTCGGCAGGAACGGCATTCACTCCGCCATGGATTTCTCCGAAAAGCTCCTCGATCAGGCGAAGGTCGCCGTTGTCCCCGGCGAGGCTTTCGGCACCACCGAACACGTCCGTATTTCCTACGCCACGTCCATGGAGGAATTGAAGCGGGGCCTCGACCGCTTTGAAACCTTCCTCAAGGAGACGAACTGAACTTGCCAGCGGCAGTTCGCATTGCCCCGTCGTTCCGTGAAAAATTGTGGGGTTCGACGGGGCTTTCCCCCTGGTTTCCGGATCCGGAAACCAAAATAGGAGAAGTCTGGTTCGACGCCGGCGGCAGGCTCCCGCTGATCAAGTTCCTCTTCACCACGGACCGCCTCTCCGTCCAGGTCCACCCCAACGACGACTACGCCCGCCAGCACGAAAACAGCTCCGGAAAAACCGAAATGTGGCACATCCTGCGGGCCGCTCCCGGCGCCGGCGTGGCCATCGGATTCCGCGAGAGCGTCTCCTCCCAACAATTCCGCCACGCCGCGGAAACCGGCACCATCGACGCCCTGCTCAACTGGATCGCGGTCCGCCCCGGCGACACCCTTTTCATCCCATCCGGCACCGTGCACGCTATCGGAGCGGGACTGGCCCTCTGCGAAATCCAGCAGCGCTCCGACATCACCTACCGCATCTTCGATTACGGGCGTCCGCGCGAACTGCACCTCGATAAGGCTCTCGAAGTCTCCCACCTCGGCGCATCTCCCCCGCGAGCCACCCTGCCCGTGCGCTGCCCGTTCTTCCACACCGAACAACTCCTGCTCAACGGCGAAGCCAGAGTCATCAGCCCCAGAACACAGGCGCTCATCGTTCTCTCCGGAGAGGGCCTCATCGAGGACGAGCCCTTTCTTCCAGGCGAAGTCTGGGAACTCACGGCGGATTCCTCGGTCGCGCTCCGCGGCCAGGGACGCCTCCTGCGGACCTTCATTCCCTGATCCCGCCGCTATCCCATCCCCAGCTCGTCCATCACCTCGAGCGGGGTGCCGCACTCCCTGCAAATCACGGCCAGGCAATCTCCGCACACCAGCGGCCTCTCCACCGCCTTTGCGCAGCCCGGACAATAATATTGAACCGCTGGTTCGGCGGCGCGATCTTGTTCCATCTCCTGCTAGACTAGCAATCGGGACTATTCTCCGCCTAGTGGATTGATGCATCACGGTCGTAATATCTTCCTCGCGGGGCTCGTATGCCTGCTGGCTTCCTGCGGCTCGGAAACACCCAAGGCCCGCCCCATCGGCGAAGCATTTGTCGGACCGGCGTCGCTGCCACTTCGCACCGACCTCAGCACGCGCTCTCAAACCGTAGCGGTTCTCAAACACGGCGAGCGGCTCGAGGTCCTGCAGGTCCGCCGGAGATTCCTCAAAGTCCGTAACATGGGCGGCACGGAAGGCTGGGTCGACGGGCGGAACCTGCTCTCCAGCCGGCAGATGGAGGGCATTCAACAAACCCGGTCGCGCGCCGGCGCCATGCCCTCGCAAGGCAGGGCAACGGTGTATGACGCCCTCAACGTCCACACCGAACCGAACCGTCAATCCCCCAGCCCGTTCCAGATTCCTCCGGGCGGCTCCGCGGAAGTCCTGGCGCGTCTCGTGGCCCCACGTGTCCCATACCATTCCGCCCTTGCCGGCATTGTGCCGCCGCCCCGTCCCCGTGCCCGGAAGTCCAAGTCCGCGAAGGGCAAGGCCGCAAAGTCCTCCTCCAGTGAGCAGAAACCGGAATTCGAGCCGCCTCCGATGCCTCCCGCCCCTAAACTGCCTGAGGATTGGCGGGAGATGTCCCGCTCCGAATTGCCCGATAACAACCCCAGTGTGAAGATGGACGACTGGACGCTGGTCCGGTTGCCGGACAGGAAAGCCGGTTGGGTGTTGACACGCATGCTCGTCATGGCCATTCCCGACGAAGTGGCGCACTACGCCGAGGGCAAGCGGATCACCTCCTATTTCCCCCTCGGCGAGGTCGTCGATGAGGGCGTGAAAAAGAACCACTGGCTTTGGACCACGCTCAGTCATTCGCTCGAGAACTACGATTTCGACAGCTTCCGCGTCTTCATCTACAACGTCCGCCGCCATAGATACGAGACGGCCTACATCGAGCGCGAAGTCAAGGGATACTATCCCGTCCTGCTGAAAACCGTCCAGGTTACGGAGGGCAGGAAAACGCTCGACCTGCCCGGCTTCACTCTGATTACCGAAAATGACGAAGCGCAGCGCTTCCGCCGCACTTTTGTCTTTCAAGGCTACCGCGTGAGAATGGTTCAAAAGGAAGCAGTGGAAAAGGAGCCCGGCAGGCTGAATGATTTCAGCGCTCCTTCTCCTTCCCCGCCGTCACCTCCCCCGGACGCGTCGCTCTGGTCGCGTATCCGGTTGCTTCTGACGCGCCGCTAGGTGGAACCTGCCGCGTCCGGATTCGCGCGCTAACATGGTGGTTAGGTGCCGCTGAATCACGAACCATCACAAAGGAAACCAACATGTGGGCGCACGGCAAACCCTCTGTCCGGGTCCTGCTTTTAGGCCTCGCGATATCTGAACTCTGCCCTTCGCAGACTGTTCTCAATACATCGCGTTTTCACATCCTCGGCTCGGACCTGGCCATCTTCGAATCAGAGGAAAAACGCACCGATCTCCAATGCGAGGTAGCGGCCGTCAGTCCTCAACTCGACTTCGACCTCCGCGCGCACATTGGATACAACGCCCTGATTCCCATGCGGGATTTGATCGGTCCCCCCCAACGATTGCGAATCATGGCGCGCATCACGCCGGACTCCCGGCCGGGAGAGTCCTTCTTCCTCGTGGACCGCATCCAGGTTCCCTCCATCGCGGAGGATACCGGCGGAGCTGCCGAGGTTTCCGGCGAGTTTCTCGCCGGTCCCGGCCACTATCACGTGGATTGGCTGATGCGTGACGGACGCGAACATGTCTGCTCCACGCACTGGGAGTTTACCGTTAAGCCCAACGAAAAGGGAGTGCTGCCCGGCATTGCTCCGGAAACCATAGCCGAGGCCCCCAAAGATCCCTTCGCCGAGCAAAGCCCGCCAAAACAACTCACTGCCGGTCAACCGCTGCACATTCAGTTCCTCGTCAACTTCTCGACTACGAACGACAGCGATTCAGCCATGAAGCCTCGCGATGTGGCCGCGCTCGTCGCCATGCTCCGGGGCGTGGCTCAACTCCCGCGGGTGGGACGGTTCAGCATCACTGCCTTCAACATGTCGGAGGAGAAAGTCATCTATCGCGAAGACAATGTCACGAAGATCGACTTCCCCGCCCTCGGCAAAGCGGTCAGGGGCATTCACACCGGCACTGTCGGTTACCGCCAGCTTGCCGACCCCGACAGCAAGACGCGCTTCCTGGCTTCGCTTCTCACTGAACACGTCGGCCTCAAGGGAGCCGGTCCGCGGTCGAGCGATCCGGACGCCATTATCCTCGTAGGCCCCAAGGTCATGCTTGACAGGAAACTCGATAAGGAAGCCATCGAGGAAAACGCCCAAACCCGCGTTCCCGTCTTCTACCTCAACTACAATCCCGATCCCACCGGCAACCCCTGGAAGGGCGCCATCGACTCGGTGCTGAAGGCCTACCGCGGCCTTGCCTACACCATCACCGCGCCTCGCGACTTCGGTTCAGCCCTCGCCGACATGACTGCGCGCCTCAAACCCGGAACCGCCTCCGCGGCCATCCGCTGATCGCTTTCATCCCGCCAGTCCGCAAACTATCAGGATCATTCGGAATTGCTACAATCCCGTTTCTATGGCTACTCGCAGGCAAGCCCTCCTGTCCTTTTGCGGCGCGGCCGCCCTCGCTCAAAAAAAATCCCTCGACATCACGGATTACCAGCCTCGCTCCATGCTCCACGTCAGGGAAACCCGGGTGGCCCGCGCGCGCTTTCCCGTCATCGATATTCATGCACACCTCTCCTGGGCCGCGCGCGCGGAAAAGGGCGTCTCTCTCACCGGAGACCGCAAGTTCATCGCCCCTCCCTCGGAACTTCTTCCCGTCATGGACGCCACGAACCTCCACACCATGGTGAACCTCACCGGCGGTTACGGCGACGGCTTGCGTGAGGCTGTTTCCCGCTACGACAAGGCGCATCCGGGCCGCTTCCTCACCTTCACCGAGCCCATGTGGGATAAGGCCAATCAGCCCGGCTACGCGAAACTACAGGCCGATGCCGTCGCTCAGGCCGCAAGGGACGGCGCGCGCGGCCTCAAGGTGCTCAAGACCCTGGGTCTCTACCTGCGCGAAAACATCACCTCCGGACCTCTCGTCAAAGTGGACGACAGGCGCTTCGACCTGATGTGGGAAGCCTGCGCCGCTCACCATCTCCCCGTGGCCATCCACGTTTCCGACCCCTCCGCGTTCTTCCTCGCCACGGACCGTTACAACGAACGTTTCGAGGAGCTCAACAACCATCCGGATTGGTCCTTCCACGGCCGCGACTTCCCCGGCAACGCCGAAATCCTCGCCGCGCGCAATCGTGTCCTCGAGCGGCACCCGAAAACTCAGTTCATCACGCTCCACGTGGGCAACTTCGCCGAGAACCTCGCCAACGTCGCCGCCGCGCTCGACAAGTATCCGAACATGTACGTCGAAATCGCCGCCCGCATCGGCGAACTTGGAAGGCAGCCGCGAACCGCGCGCAGGTTCTTCGACAGGTATCAGGACCGCATCCTTTTCGGCACCGATGCCGTGCCTCGAGGCGTCGAAACCCCTCAACAGATCTTCGGCGAAAAACTCTACGAAATCTACTTCCGCTTCCTCGAAACCGGGGATGAATACTTCGACTATGCCCCCGCGCCCGTTCCGCCCCAGGGCCGCTGGCGCATCTACGGCCTCGAGTTGCCGGATTCCATCCTCCGCAAGGTGTACAACGCCAACGCTTCCCGCCTCCTGCGCTTCACTCTCTGATACCATGGCCCCTCATGACCACGGGGTTTACCGACTGGGATAAGGACGCGCTGCCGGAACCGCCCCAGCGGTTCGCCGCCCGCTGGACCTCGCTCATCGGCCCGGGGCTCCTGATGGTCGGAGCCAACATCGGCGGCGGCGAATGGCTGTTCGGACCGCTCGTCACCGCGCAGTACGGCGGGCGCGTCATGTGGATCGCCACCCTCGCCATCATCCTTCAGGTCTTCTATAACCTCGCCGTCATGCGCTATGCGCTCTTTTGCGGCGAGACGATCTTCGTCGGCTTCTTCCGCACATGGCCGGGGCCGAAGTTCTGGACGTTCTTCTATCTCTTCTTCGACGCCGGCGGAATGTGGCCCTACCTCTCCTCAAACGCCGCCGTGCCGCTGGCCGCCGTGATCCTCGGCCGCCTCCCTACCGGCGCCGACGAGGCGCTGGTCAAGACTCTCGGCTACGCCATCTTCCTTGCCGCTTTCGTCCCCCTCATCTTCGGGGGCAAGATCTACAACGCCCTCGAGAAGCTGATGGTCGTCAAACTGGCGCTGGTCCTCGCCTTCCTCGGTTTCGTCGTGGCCGTGTTCGTCAAGCCCTCCACGTGGTGGGAAATCGGGTCCGGCTTCGCGCGCTTCGGGTCTCTTCCCCCCGGCGGCTTCGACTGGGCCACGCTGGCCGCGTTCGCGGCCGTGGCCGGAGCCGGAGGACTCACCAACAGCGCCTTCTCCAACTACGCGCGCGACAAAGGCTGGGGCATGGGCAGAAACGTGGGAGCCATCCCCAGCGCCGTCGGCGGGCGCACCATCAAACTTTCTCACACCGGCAAGACGTTCGATTTGAATGGAGAGAACATCTCCCGTTTTCGCGGCTGGCTGCGCCATGTCCGCCGCGATCAGCTCATCCTCTGGCTCCCCGGCTGCATCCTCGGCATGGCTTTACCCGCCATGTTCAGCTACCAGTTCGTGCGCGGCGTGAAGAATGTCGACGGCAACGCGGTCGCCGCCATGTCGGCCAAAGCCTTCTCCGATCAGCACGGAGCCATCTTCTGGTTTCTTACCCTGCTGTGCGGTTTCCTCATCATGGCGCCGACCCAGGTGAGCCAGCTCGATAACCTCTGCCGCCGCTGGACCGATGTCATCTGGATGGGAGCGGGACGGCTGAGAAAGGTGGACGGCAACAAGGTGAAGTACGTCTACTACGCCATCCTGGCCCTCTACGGCGTATGGGGGTTGATCACTTTGAAGGTAACTCCCAACCCGCTTGTGCTTGCCGTGGCCAGCGGCGTGATGATGAACATTGCGCTCGCCATCTCCGGACTGCACACTCTCTGGGTGCTGCTCACCTTGCTCCCCCGCGAATTGCGCCCCCACTGGTTCTCCTGCGTGGGCCTTGTCTGCTGCAGTGTCCTCTACTTCGCCATTTCCGCCATCGCCTTCGCCCAGCAATGGCCGCGCCTCCGCGACTGGCTATTCTGACCTACGCGGAAGCTGTCTTCGCCCCCGCTGTCAGCAATGCCTGGCAGTGGCATGCCGCCGCGATCAGCAGCGCTTCCTGGTTCGCCCCCGCTGCCATTTGCAGGCCCATGGGCAGCGCGTCTTCCGCCACAGGCATGGGTATCGAAATCACCGGAACGTGCAGCCCCGTCCACGCCGCGTTGCAGCGCGGGTCCCCCGTGAACCCCAGCCCGAACGGAGCCGGCCCGGGCGCGGCCGGTGACAAAATCACCGGATATGTTTCAAACAAAGCAGCCATCTCCCGCCGCGCCTTCACCAACACCTCGAGCGCCTCGCGGTAGGGTTCCTCCGGCATCGCCAGCCCATCCTGAATCAACTGCGCCAGTTTTCTCCCCACCGCCGCGCCGTGCCGCTTGTATGTCTCCTCGAGCGTTCTCGCACCCTCGTAGGTCTGAATCAGACGCACGGCGTTCAACGCCTGCTCGAAACTCTCTGGCGGATCGGCCCGCTTCACGACGCAGCCATATTGGCTCAGGCTCTGAATGGCCTCCAGAAAAGCCTCATGCATCTCCGGGTCCACCGGCGGCTCGATCATCCCGTAGACCGGCGGCAACCCCGAATCCACTCCATTTCCCAGCGCCTGCCACAGCAACCGCAGATCCAGCGCCGTCTGCGTGAAAAATCCCGCCGTATCAAGTGAAGGGGCAAACGGCATGATTCCCTTCACCGGAAGCAGATCGAAAGTCGGTTTGATCCCAACCACCCCGCAAAAGGAGGCCGGCCGGATGATGGAACCCTGCGTCTGCGTCCCGATCGCGAACGGAGCCATTCCCGCCGCCACCGCCGCCGCCGATCCGCTCGAACTTCCCCCTGGTGTGTGATCAGGCTTGTGCGGGTTCCGCGTCGGCGCGGGATCGAAGTAAGCAAACGAGGTGGTCTGCGTCTTGCCCAGCAACAACGCGCCCTTCGATCGCAGCAGCTCCACCAGCGCCGCGTCCTCGCTGCTGATGTGATCCGCAAAGAGCGCCGAACCATACGTGGTCCGGTATCCGCGCGCTTCCACGATATCCTTGGCGCCGTAGGGAACGCCCTTCAGCGGGCCGCCGGTGGAATGGGATTCGAGCCTCGTTTCCACCCATGCGTGCAGCCGCGGCTCTTCCTTCCGGATGCGCTCCTCGAAATACTCCGCGTTCACCTCGCCCGCTATACAGCGGGCCAGCATTCCAGTGTTCGCCATGTGTTCCTTCCATCATCGCAGAAGGAACGCGTCCCGCTGAGCGCTTCAGCGGAAACTGTGCTCGATCGAGTCGACGCGCCGCCGCACGTTCTCGGCCTGGGCGGTTCTCTTCTCCGCCGTGTATAGGTCACCCAGCAGCTTCAGGCTTCGAACCACCTCGCCCGATGCTGGTCCGAACGCGGCTTCGTGCGTCTCGATGGCCCGTTTCAAGTACCGCTCCGCCTCCGTCAGGCGCCCAAGCCGCAGGTAGAAGCCGGCCATCCATTCGTAACAGTCCGCCAGGGCGCCGCTGCGCGGCCCAAGCGCCCTCTCCCTCACCGCCACCGCCCGCGTGTACAGCGCCTCGGCGCCCTTCACTTTCCCCGCTCCCAGGAACAGCCCCCCGAGGTTCTCCACCACCTTCGCGTATTCCGGGTTTCCCGCCGCGCCCGACGCTTCCATTATGTCCATGGCACGGCGATAAAGATCCTCGGCCTCCTTCTTCTTCCCCATCTTCTGCAGGGTCGTCCCCAGGTTGTTCAGCAGGAAAGCCAGCTTCGGATGATTGGGACCCAGCGCTTTTTCCCGCAACGCTATCGCCTCGCGATAGAGTTGTGCCGCCTCGCTATACTTTCCCTGGCGGTTGAGCACCGAACCGAGATTGCTGAGGCCGGCCGCCAGTTCGGGATCATCGGGCCGAAGAATTTCGCGGCGCAATTCGGCTGCGCGCCGGTGGCACTGCTCCGATTCTTCTTCCCGCCCAAGAAGCCTCAATGCCTCGCCCAGCGTGTTCAACCCCGCCGCCACCTGTCTGTGCTTCGGCCCATAAGTGTCTTCCCATAGCCGCAGAGCCCGCCGTACCAGCGGTTCGGCCTCCCCTGGACGCCCCTCCTGATTCAGCATCACCGCCAGGTTGTTGAGCGGCGAGGCGAGTTCCACGTCTTCCGGGTTGATCTTCTCCCTCACCTCGATCGCTTCCCGGTAAAGCTTTTCCGCTCCGGAAAAATCTCCGCGCACTCTGCGCACTTCAGCCAGATTGTTCAATACCGCTGAGTAGGAAGCGCGCGCCATCCCACGCAATCTCTCGTAGGCGGGCAGAGCCTGCGTATACAGCCTCTCCGCCTCCTCATAACGGCCGAGTTGGTGATAGAGCGCCCCCAGGTTGTTCCAGGCATTGGCTAGACGCATGTCTTCGGCGGGAAAGCCGCGCGCCTCTTCGATGGCGGCAAGGTACGCCTTTTCCGCTTCCGCGTACTTGCCCTGCCGCGCCAGCCACGTCGCGTGGTTCAGCACGGAATCCCATTTCACGCTGGTTTGCGCGAACAGGCCGCATGCCGTCAGACACACGAAGAACACCCGTCCCATTAGCCACCTCCTCGCTGGCGAATTGCTTTGAAAACGGACCTGAGCCCCGCGAATGGTCCGTTTTCCATATGTACGATCGAGATGCCGAAATGTTCTGGCCGCAAGTGTTAACTCTTCCGGTGAATTCACAACCCGCTGCTTCCTGCTCAACCGTGCGAAACTGAAAGCATCCGCCTTGATGGATCACTCCTTCACCCGCCGCTCGTTCCTGTCGGGAGCCGCTGTCACTTTCGCCGGTTGTTCCGGCCGCGCCAAACCCTTTTCCGGCTTCGCCTTCGTCGCCAATGAAGACGGCCACGTGGTTGCCGCCGTCGACCTCAACGCCTTCGCCCTGGTAAGGCACGTCCGCCTCGACGCCGCGCCCACCGAACTCGTCAGCCACGATGCCCGCCGGGTGGTCTACGCGCTCACTCCCTCCACCGGAACCATTCACGAAATCTCCGCCACACAACTACGCCGCGAGCGTTGGACCGCTCTCGGCGGCCTCGCCACCCACATGCGCCTAAGCCCACGTGGAGACTCGTTGTGGGTGCTCCTCAACCAGCCCCTGCAACTGGTCCAGGTACGTCTTGAAACCATGGAAGTGCTGCGCCGCATCCCTCTTCCCTACGAACCCGTCTCCTTCGATCTCTCGCTCGATGACCCCTGCGCCATCATCAGCTTCGGATCCATGGGCTCCTGTGGATTGGCGGACCTGGAATCCCAACGCCTGAAGATCATCGATTGCGGATCTCCCCTCGGAGCCGTCAGCTTTCGCAAGGATGGCCGCCAGTGGGCCGCCGCCCACCTTCAGAAACGGCTCTTGTCCATCTTCGACACCGTCTCCACTCGCGTCGTGGTCCGCCTTCCCCTCGCCATGCGCCCTGACTATTTCTGCTACAAGGCTGATCGCGGACAATTGTTCATCACCGGTGAAGGCTCCGATGCCGTCGCCATCGTCTTCCCCTTCAGCACACAGGTGGACCAGACTGTTCTCGCCGGCCGCGCGCCGGCCGCCATGGCCGCCTCTCCCGCCACCCCCAATTCTCCGGAATTCCTCTTCGTCACCAACCCGCAATCCAATCAGGTGACCATCATCAACATCGATTCCCGGAAGGTTGTGGCTGTCGCGCAGGTGGGCTCCGAACCAACGCACGTCGTCATCACGCCCAACAACCAGTACGCTCTGGTCCTCAACAGACGAAGCGGTGACATGGCGGTCATTCTCATCCAGTCCACGGCCCGCAAGTCCAGGTTCCCCGCCGCCCTGTTCACCATGATTCCCGTCGGCTCAAAACCCGTCAGCGCCGTCATCCAGGCCGTGTAGGCTCCGCCGGCGATTACATGCGCAGGTAGATCTTCTGCCGGTCCAGGCCCCACAGGAACAGCCAGAGGACGGCGTAGTAGATCGAGAACACGAACAGCACCCAGTAGAGGGGCGAATCAGGAGGGGCGAACGGATGGATGGCATCCCCGATCATATCGTGGATGATGTAACCGGCCAGCGGATTCAAGCCGAACACGCGCAACATTCCCCACTGCTTGCCCTTGAGGTCGGACAACCATACGAACAGCGCATAGACGAGAAGCGAGAAGCCGGCGGAAAACCAGAGATAGGAATTGGATCCGGCGCGCTGGCTCATCGTCCACAGATCCACGGGCCGGGAGGGCGGGAGGAAGGGCGGATTCGCCAGCCACCTGGTCCACCCGCTGGTCTGTATGGGCTGCAGGATTGCGTTCAGACAGGAGAGGGCGTACCCGAACAAGCTCAGCGCGGCTCCCCACCTCAACAATGGTTTCAGCGCGGCTTGAGGGCCGTTCCTGGTGACGAAGTCATAAGCGAACGAACCGGCAAGCGTGGGTATCGACCACGAGAGGAATCCCAGCGGGCCGCCGTCGATCACCTGTCTGGCGTTGAGCAGCGGATACCAGAACCAGTAAGAGAGGCCCAGGTGGGCGAGCGCGCTCGCCGTCAGAAATCCGATGCGCAGGCGCGCGCTCGCGGCGATGACAGGCAGAACCCACAGACTGGTGACGCCGATGTGCACCAGGGCCTGAAACGGCGATTGCCAGAAACTGGTGGCGAAAAAGCCCGTCCACCCGAGAGCCGCCAGGTCGCGCCAGGTCTTGTAAGAGCCGTCCAGGTGATATACGACCAGGCCGGTGAGAATCAGCATCAGACAGCGAATCACCGCTTTGCGGTAGGCGGAGCGACGGCCCATGTTGCGGATGTTCTTGAGCAGCGCCAGCCGCAGGGAGAACCCCACCGCGAAAAAGAAGTGCGGCATGATCGTGTCGGCGTAGCTGTTATACGTGTTGTGGTGCTTCAGCAGCGGATGAACGGCGCTGAAGACGCCCACGAAGTTCACCAGGAACATTCCCGCCATCGTATAGCCGCGGAATTGGTCCATCGACCGGATACGGGCCGGCGAATAGAGACCGCCCGTTTTCACACCGGCTGCCATGCCCACCCCGGGAGCCGACATATTTATTCCTGGATGTAGTGGTGGTACAGGCCCATGTAGTAGGGCAGCAGAAATACCGCCCCGTCCGCGAGGGTATGCCCGCTTCCGCCGCTGTCCAACCGGTAGGGGTTGTGGTTCCAGAAGGAAAAGAAGCGTTCATCGACGGGAATGGCCTTGCCGTTTCTTCTCATTCCCGTGCCGGCCATCTCCTCGCTGTCATCCCCCAGGTAGCTCCGCAGATGGACAATGTCCTTGCGCTTGCTGTTGGTGTGCCTCCAGTCGATCCGGTCGAGCGGCAGCCGTTCGAGCGTGTCGATCGAGTCGGCCTTCCAATCTCCGTTCGCGCTCAGATCCTCTGTCCGGAAAGCGCTGGTGAACGTCTTTCCTTCGAGGCTCGCGGCGGCGATGAAGTTGAACAACGGATTCAGTTCCGGCCGTTCGAGCGCCCAGTAGTTCGCCAGCGCAAGCGCGTATTTCTGCGTCAACTCAGCGTCGGTCTCATATTTCAGCAGGTCGTAGAAGCTCATGAACGCCATCTCGTCGTCGGATTGGTTGCCGGAACCGGGCCCGGCGGCGATCTTCGGGACCATGGCATTCGAGGCGTACTTGTGATCCCGCACCAGCCCGACGTATGCGTCCTGGTATTTCGCATCTCGGGTCACATGCCAGGCCACCTTGAGATACGAAAGAATGCTGAGGGAGTTGAGACCACGCTCGGCCCAATAGATGTGGTTGTCGTTCAGGCTATGGGGGTCGAAGATAGCCCATCGTGTCGGGGTCCCATCCCAATCAACGAGGGAATAGTTGTGCTCGAGAAGGTGGTCTGTAATCGCGCGGACCACGGCGCGCACCTCGTCCTTTTCCTGCTCCGTGTCCGCCACCAGGTCGTAATACCGCGCATAAAAGAAATAGTGTCCGTCGAGCTCATCGGAACTCGTGTCCGTCTTCCAATACCATTTCCCATCCGCGCTCTTCGGCCAGCGCGGCGACAACACTTTCCACAGATGGTCGCGCTGCGCGCGGGTCCGCTTGTCGCGATCGGGCGAGTCATGGACATTCGGATCCGGGCCGCTCGTGGGGAGAATGGCCCGCGCGGGAAAGCCGGGCGGCGCGGGGTGTTCTCCGCCCTGTGTCACCAGGCTAAGGAAACGCAACGCCTCGAACGCTTTCCGCGCGCGCTTTCTCGCCGCCGCATCGTGAGTCGCCGCCCAGGCAAAGCACTCCCCCGCGCCGTACATGCTGGTCCACAGTCCGTCGTTGTCGCTGTCGGATTGGATCCACTCGCTGGTGTCGCCGGCTTGGGGCAGGCGGACGGACATGACGTACTCATATTCGGTGCGGCGGTGGCGTTTGTCGATCTCTGATTCAAAGAACCGCGCCTTTTCAGCCAGCGTCATCGGCTTGCGTTCGATTCTTCCCACGCCTTTCGCCGTGGCGAACCACGCGTTCGCTCCCGCCACGGCGATGGCCCGTACGCCGTCATCCGGCAGCCAGCGCAGGCCCTGGCGGTATTCCCAACTCCGTCCGTCATGGCGAATGGCTCCGAGCTTCGTGCCGAACCACACTACCCCGTCTTCACCCGCCGTCATGGTGGTGAAGTCGTCGTAGGGCAAGCCTTCAAGACCGGTATACAGTTTCCACGTCCCGGCGTTGCGGCATCCGGCGCCTTGCGGGCTCGCAAACCAAAGCCTTCCGCGCGCGTCATAAGCTACGCCGCGCACATCCACCGGCGCCCAACTGCGCTCGCCCTGGCGCGGAAACTGCCGCTTCCATTCTCCCGATTCGAGTACGAAGAGTCCTTCGCCGGCCGCCACGGCCGCCTCGCCCGAAGCATTGACCGCGATCTGGCGAACGGAGACGCGCGCGACGGGGAGCGGAGCCCTGACGGCGCGGCCGGAGCGCACCTGATACACTCCCTCCGCCGTTCCAATCCACACATCTCCACGCGCCGCGGCGATAGCCTGAACATCGCCCGGCAGCGCGATTTCGCGCTTCACACCCGCATCCGTCCACCTGTGCAGGGCGCCGCCGGATGCAAACCAGAGCGCATCGCCGTCCGCCGCGCACGCCGCCACCGCAAGTGGAAATCGCTTCTCGCCATGCCACGAACCGCTGGAGAAATAGGCCAGCCCTGACCCCGTCCCCGCCCACACCCGGTTTCCGGCCGCGGCCACGCAACGCACATCAATCGACGGCAGCCCTTCGGCCGGACTATAGACATGCCGGATCTCCGCGCTCTCGATGGTTAGGCCGGACAGGAGCGCCGCGATGCACAAACCCCGGATCAACTTAGAACACCACTTTCATGACGGCCACCACGACGCGGGTTTCGTTGCCGATGTCGGCGCGCAGGTGCCCGAACATCGTACTGGTCACATTGGCTCCATTGCTATCGAGAGCGCCGAACCATGGGAAGTTGGCCGCATTGTGGCCGTCGAGCCGGATCTGCCACCGGACGCGCTCCTTGATGAGGAACTCCTTGTACAGCGATAGATCCGTTACGTTAAGCGGCTTCGTGCGCACGTCGGGGAAACGCGTCGGGAAGTTGCGCAAGGTGAACGGAGCCGGTCCGGCCGTACGGGGAAAGATGGACGTGTCGAACCAGATGTCATAGGAGGGATCATACTGGGGGCGCCCCAGTTTTTGCGCCAGGGCGTCCCTCTGGCTGTCGTTCAGCTTGGCGCTTTGCGCCACCAGCGGGGCGGCGTTCGGGAAGGTGATCGGATAACCGGAATGCGACATGAAGACTCCGCTCGCGGTCCATCCGCCAAGGAACCCGTTCACCCAGCGGTTCATGCCGGAGAAGAAACGGCGGTTGCGTCCGAACGGCAGATCGTAGGTGCCGATGACGGAGAACTGCTGCGGCACGTCGTATTGATTGAGGCGCTTTTCCAGTTGCGTCGCCGTCAGGTTGTTCAGATTGACGTCTTGTGGATTCAACACCGAAACCCGTTCGAGGCTCTTTGCGATCGTGTAGGCGATCGTGGCCGTGAAGCCTTGCGAGAAGCGGCGCGTCACTTTGAACTGCGCTGAATCATAGCGCTGGCCCCCGATCGGCACGTCGGTGATGGTGACGGCGCTGTATTGCGGATAAGCGTAGTAGAGTTGCCGCCGCGGAACCGTCGTGCCGTTGATTCCGGAGTTCGGCAGCAGCCCTGCCATGGGGTTCGGAACCGAGCCGTTGAAGTACGCCGCGCGCTGGTCCACCGGGATGCTGTTCTGCACGTCCAGCGGCACGAAGTTCAGGCCGAGGGAAACCGGCAGGCGGCTGGTCTGATTGCCGACATAGGAAGCATCCACCAGCCAGCCCCCGGGCAATTCATACTGGAACCCGGCCGAATATTGCTGCGAGTAAGGCAGCGGCCGATCGAGATATTGCGCCGTCACGCTCTGTCCGAGGTTCGTAGCCAGGCCCTGGCTGCTGCCGATGGGCTGCAGCAACCCGCCGGGATAGATGGTGGAAGGATAGGGATTGGACAGGTTTATCGCCGGCTTCAGGTTGCCGTCGGTCGAGGTTACAAGCGGGGTCTGTCGGCTGAAGCCGACCAACTGTCCATTTGTAGACGCCCCGAGATAGCTCAATCCATAGCCGCCGCGCAGGACCAGTTTCGAGGTCACGCGGTAGGCCACGCCGAGGCGAGGCTGGAAGTTCGCTTTCTTGGGATCAAAAGCGTAACGCGCGTCCCCGCTCGATCCGGCGTAGAGCAAACCACCCGTCAGGCCCGCCACGCAGGCCGGACAACCGGCGGCCGCGGAGGAGGCCTTCACTTCCGCGGCGATGGGACTCGCCTGCCCGAACGCCCACCCGCGCAACATGCGGTTGTAGCGCTCAAAGCGCGGGCTCTCATAGTCCCACCGCAGGCCGAGATTCAACGTCAACCGGCTGTTCACCTTGAAATCATCCTGCACAAACGCCGCGTAGTACTTCGAACGGAAAGCGGGGAAAATGTTGCGGTCCACGTAGCCGCCGGAAGGATAACCGAGCAGGAACGAGGCGAACTCATTGCCCGAGGCGTTATCGCCGCGCAGCGGATTGGCCTGAGTCCAGCCCGCGTCAAAATTGTAGACGCCACTGGCATAGCCCGTGCTGATCGAGTTGTCGTTGTAGCGGCGGAACTCCGTCCCCACCTTCAGGAAATGGCGCCCGCGCGTCAGCGCGATGTTCGGCTGGAGACTCCAGGCGTCATTGGTCGAATAGCTGTAGCCGCCCTGCGGCCCGAGTTCGGAGTAGTTCCCCATGTTGAAACGCGGGAACATGAATGCCCCGAATTGCGAAGTCAGCGAAGAGGGGAATCCGAGTTGCGTGGGATCAAAGCCCACGCCGAAAGTGTTTCCGGAAAATCCCTCGTATCGCGCCAGTCCACCGCGGAGGTTGAACACAAGGCTGGGCGTCAGGGTGTAGGTCCAGTCCGCTCCCCAGTTGCGGGCCACGCGGGAGGAGGGATATTCATTGCTCGGTTCGGCTGGATTGTTGCCCCAGACAAGCTTCGCGTAGTTCAGCCAAGGAGTCTGTCCGTAGCGGAACGATACGTGGCTCCGGTCCGACGCCATCAGATCCATCTTCCCCAGCCAGGAATCATAGGTATTGGTTTGCGGGAGGAGCTTCGCGTAGTTGTTGAGTTGCGCGGGTCCTTCGCCGGGAAGGTTCGGCGCCGGGTAGTAGGAGGCGACCTTGGTCGAGATCGGATTCATGCGCGACACCGGCAGCGCGTTGCCACCGAACGGGGTGCGCTGGTACGTCTTGCCGTCCGGGCCGAGCACGGTGGTGAGGGGGTCATAGATGGTGACCTGGTTGCCGCTGTTGTTCAGCAGTTTCGAGAAATCGCCCTTCAACATGTCGCCGGTCGGAATCGAGCGAAGCTGTCCGCCTTGCGTATGCTCGCGCAGCCCTTCCATCGAGATCATGAAGAACGCCTTGTTCCTCCCATCCCAGATTTTCGGGATGCGCACGGGACCGTCGAATTCGAAGCCGAACGTGTTGTTCTTGAACGGGGACTTCTCTTCCCCATCCTTATTAGCCACCCAGTCATTGGCGCGCAGCTTTTCGTTCTTCAGGAATTCGTAGAGTTGGCCGTGGAACGCATTCGTGCCACTCTTGACAGTAATCATGGTTACACCGCCGCCGACACGCCCGAACTGGGCATCATAGGAGTTGGTCTGGATGGTGAACTCCTGCGTGCCCTGCAATGAGGGAACAAAGGCCACGCCGCGATCGCTCTTGGTGTTGGTTATGCCATCGAGTACGGTCTCGTTTTCGCCTTGCCTTCCACCGCTGATCGAAACGCCGTTCACGTTGCCGAAGGCGTACAACTCCATCGATCCCCAGTAAGTGCTCGTCTTCACCACCCCCGGTTCGTTGTATTGCAGCGCGTAGAGGTTGCGGCCGCCGGAAGGGACATTCTCGAGGATACGGTTCTCAATGACGCTCTGCCGCGTGGCGGTCTCGGTTTGCAGCAGCGACACATCGCCGGATACAGTCACGCTCTCGGCCACGCCGCCCAGTTCCAACCGCGCGTCAATGGAGAGTTTGTCGGCCGAAAGCAGCGCCACTCCCTCGCGAACGAATTTCTTGAAGCCGTCCTTTTCCACCGTCAGCACGTATTTGCCCGGCAGCAGGAATTGGATGATATACCGTCCCGAAGCGTTCGTAACAGCCTCGTAGGGAACGTTGCGCTCGACGCTCGAGGCTACCACTTTCGCCCCTTCAATGGCGGCTCCGGTGGGGTCGGTCACTTCTCCCGAAATGGTGGCGCGGAATTCCTGCGCCGCCGCGAACGAACAAAACAAGGCACTCAGCGGCATCAGCCGCATCAAGATCGATTTCATGTACCTGCTCCTGTGTATACAGCGATTGCGGCCCAAGAAACAGCGGGGGGTGAGAAATGTCAGGACCCCAGGTTCACGCTCACATAATCCTAATCGGTAGAAGTGTGGGCGTCAAGTATTTTTTGACGATAACGACAAGAATGTTACAGCAGCGTCCGATATGCTACTCACGTTTTTGTTTCATCCGGTAGAATTACGTCCCGGCGTGCGCCGCCGCTTCGAACTCCCACCGCGCCTCATGCAACTTCCCGGCAGCGCGTGCAATGTCTTCCATATCGTCCTGATCTCCAAGCAACAGGCGGTGTTCGAGCCACACCATCTCCTGGCATGCCCTCTCACTGTTCGGACACAGCGCCATGTACTTCTCCGGGTCCACCCCAAGAGCCGGATCAAGAAACATCGGATTGCGGAATAGCGAATGCGCATAGCCGCCGGATGCCGGAATGCCTTCAGCCTGCAACCCCTCGAGAAACTGTTCCCGCGTCAGGCCGAATTCCTTCGCCTCGACCCCGAAAGCGAAGATATGGTGCGCGTGTCCGGTGGCGGAATCCGGCGTCTCGAGAAGACGGATGCCCGGAATCCCTCTCAGCCTGTCTGTCAGGTATCCGGCATTGGCCTGCCGCCGCGCGGTCTGCTCCGCCAACCGCTCGAGTTGCGCCAGCAGGATGGCGCCCTGAAACTCCGTAAGCCGGTAATTCCATCCGAGCCGGTAATGCGTGTACCACGGTTGCCCGGCATGGCGCCCGCCCCAAATCAACGATTCGCAGATCTCCGCCAGGTCTTCGTCATTAGTGGTAATCAGGCCGCCCTCGCCCGCGGTCATGTTTTTCGAGGCCTGAAAGCTGAAGATTCCGGCGGCTCCAATCGAGCCGAGCCCCTGCCCTTTCCACGTCCCTCCATGACCGTGGGCGGCGTCCTCGACCACGGCGATTCCGTGCCGCTTGGCGATGTCCAGGATCGCGTCCATACCAGCGGCCAACCCGGCGAAGTGCACGGGAATCACTGCGCGCGTGCGCGGTGTAATCGCCTGCTCGAAGCGCTCCGGACTCATGTTCAGGGTCTCGAGTTGTATATCGCAAAAAACGGGCGTCGCGCCGATCAGCAGCGGGGCCGCCGCCGTCGCCACGAACGTATAGGGTGGAACGATCACCTCGTCGCCCGGTCCTACCCCCATCGCCCGCAGCGCCACTTCAAGAGCCGCCGTCCCGCTGGCGCAAGCGATCCCAAAACGCGCTCCTTGCGCGTCCGCGAAGCGCCGCTGGAACTCGGCTACCTTTGATGGAGCGGAAGACGATGCGCCGGCATCCACCGCCTCGCCGAGGGTGTACTGCCACCACCTCCCGCTACGAATAACCTCGAGCGCGTAGCGCTCCTCCCGCTCGTCAAACGCCGGCCACGAGGCGAACGGCTTCACCCTCACCGGATCTCCGCCAAACAATGCCAACCGGTTCACTTGTACCTCCTATTTCCCATAGCCGCGCTCTTCGAGCAGAAACGGCGGCGGTTTGAACGCGGGAATCTCGAAGTGTTTCGCCAGTGCGATCCGCGCCACGCCCAACACTCCGGCGCTTTCCCTGACGCGCGCGTAGCGGATCACGGCCTGCGCGGCCGACTCCCGCAGCGCCTTCCTCCGCACGATTCCCGAAATCTGTTCCAGCAACTCCTGCCCGGCCTCCCCCAAAGTGGCATCCAGAACCACGACTCCCGGATTGAACAGGTTCACCAGGTTCGCAATGCCTAGCGCCAGGTAACGCCCAACCTCGGCGACGATGCTGCTCGCGGCCTTGTCTCCGCGGCTTGCGGCCTGAAACACCATCCACCCGGTAATCCGTGCCGGATCCCCGTCCGCCATGTCGAGCACGTCCGTCTGGCCGCCTTCGGCGATGATGCGGCGCAGGCGCGCTTCCACCGCCCGGATGCCCGCAAACGCTTCCAGGCATCCGAAACTCCCGCAATTGCAGATGGGTCCGTCTTCCGTAACGTGGGTGTGCCCGAACTCGCCGGCCGCCGAACCCTGCCCGTAAAGAAGCCGGCCATCGACGTACAGCCCCGCTCCGATCCCGCTGCCATAGTCGACATACACCATGCTGCCGGCCCCATCGGCCAGGTCTTCCTCGTGTTCGGCGACCGCCTTGGCGCGGGTCCTCGTTTCCACCTGCACGGGCGTGTTGAACTCACGCTCGAAGATCTCCTTGAGCGGCACCTGCTTCCAGAAGGGCATGGTGGAAGAGGTCACGGTCACCCCCCGCTGGCTGTCCACCAGGCCTGGATCGGCCACGCCAATGCCCACCAGGCTCGCCGCCGGCACGGCGGCTTCACGAATCGCCCTCCGCGCCACATCGAGCAATTGCCGGATCAGTCCTTCCGTACCTTCCTCGAGGAGCGTCCGCGCGGTGACTTTGTGCCGGATGCGCGGATGCAAGTCCGTTACCCCGGCCGTCACCGTCTCATCGTCGAACTCGATGCCAAGAGCGGAGGCATACGCCTCGTTCAGTTCGAGAAGAACGCCCTTCCGCCCGAGCCTGCCTTCCTCGACACCCGCTTCGAGCAGCCGGCCCTCCTTCAACAGGCGCCGCACCAGTTGCGAGGTGGCGCTTGGCCGGATGCCGGTGAGTTCGTGAATCCGCGCCCGCGATATCGGACCGTGCCGCCTCACCACCGCCTCGACTATGTGTAGGTCCCGCTCAGCTTTTCCATTCACTCGTTTCATCGCGCGGAGATCAGCTCTCCTTCAGCCTAATCACATTCCCGGACGGCGTCAAGCGATTATTAACGAATCCGGCAAAAAGAAGCCGACGAGATCGTCTATGCGCCAAGCATTTCTATTAAGATTGGTAGAAATGTATTGACTTCCGCACTCCCGCCACTCTACTCTGGAACGGAAAGTCACTTCCCGCATGACCGCGCCCCCCAAACCGCGCCTGCAACGTGTCCTCTCTCTTTCCGACCTCATCCTCTACGGAATCGTTCTTGTCATGCCGATAGCCCCCGTTCCGCTTTTCGGCATAGCCCAGCAACTTTCGAACGGGCACGCCATCACCACCATTCTTCTGGCGATGGTGGCCATGGCGCTGACGGCGGTAAGTTACGGACGCATGGCCGCCCTCTACCCTTCGGCCGGTTCCGCCTACACCTATGTGAGCCGCGGCCTCAACCGCCGGTTCGGTTTTCTCACTGGATGGGCGATGTTTCTCGACTACCTGCTGGTTCCTCTCATCTGCACAATCTATGGCGCGCTCACTCTCGGCAAACTCATGCCGCAAGTTCCCTACGTGGTCTGGGTCGTGCTGTTTTCCGGAACCATCACCGCCGTCAACCTGCGGGGCATCCGGTTCACCGCCCGCGCAAACCTGCTGCTGATGATCATCATGACCGTGGTGATTTCCGCGTTTCTCGTTCTCGCCCTGCGCCTGCTGCTTGGCGGCGGGCACTGGGGCGCTCTCGTCTCGGCCCGGCCTTTCTACGACCCCCGGACGTTCCACACCGGCGCGATTCTCACCGCCACCTCGGTCGCCGCGCTGACGTATGGAGGTTTTGACGGGGTCACAACACTCGCCGAGGAGGTGGAGAATCCGCGCCGCAACATTCTGCTGGCCGCCGTCGCCGTCTGCCTGTTCACCGGAATCTTCGGCGGGCTGCAGGTCTACCTGGCGCAGATGGTCTGGCCCGACTACCATACCTTTCCCAACCTCGAAACCGCTTTTCTCGACGTCAGCCGCAAGGTGGGCGGGGAGTGGCTGTTCCACGCCATGGCGCTCATTCTCATCGTGGCTAACATCGGCTCCGGACTTACCGCGCAGACCGGAGTTGCGCGCCTGCTCTACGGGATGGGACGCGCCGGAGCGCTGCCCGCGAACTTCTTCACCACACTTGGGCCGCGGTCGTCCGTGCCGGTGTATAACGTCATCCTCGTGGGCGCCGTCTCCTGCGCCGGAGCGCTGGTTCTCAACTACGAACGCTCCGCTGAACTGATCAACTTCGGCGCTTTCCTGGCGTTCATGGGCGTCAACGCGGCCGTGATCCGCCACTCTTTCCGCGTCCGCTTTCTCGAACCCGGACACGGCTATTTTTCCGGCGTCCTGTTGCCGGCTTTCGGTTTCTTCTTTTGCCTCTCGATCTGGCTAAACCTGTCGAAACCGGCAAAAATGGTGGGAGCCGCATGGTTTGCCGCCGGCTTCCTGTATCACCTCATCCAGTCGCGCCGCTCGCCGGGCGAGGCTCCGGAGTTCGAATTCTGAACCATGACCGCAAGACAACTGTTGCTTTGCAGCCTGCTCGCCGCCGTGCCTGGCGCGGCCGCCGCCCCGGACCTGGCGCTCATGCCCATGCCCTCGAGAGTCGAGCGCGGTTCGGGAGCCCTTATCGTGGACGGACATTTCCGTATCGGCTTCACCGCGCCGCCGCCCGCCCGCCTGGACCGCGCCGCCCGCCGCTTCCTTGCTCAACTGGCGCGTGAAACCGGCATCCCGCTGTCCACGGCGCGCGCCGGCGCTTCCCCCGCCACCTTGCTCATCACTTGCCTGCAGACCGCGGACCGGCCGGATGAACTTGGGGATTCCGAAGCCTATCATCTCGAAGTCAGCCCCCGTCAGGCGCGTCTCACCGCCGGCACAATTCTTGGAGCCATGCGTGGCCTCCAGACTTTTCTGCAACTCGTCTCGCTCGGCGCGGACGGATTCTTCGCGCCCGCCGTATCCATTGAAGATGCGCCGCGCTTCCCCTGGCGCGGCCTGCTCATCGACGTTACCAGCCACTTCATGCCGGTGCCGGTCATCGAGCGCACGCTCGATGCCATGGAAGCCGTGAAGCTCAACGTCTTCCACTGGCACCTCACCGACGACCAGGGCTTCCGCGTCGAAAGCAAGGTCTTCCCCAAGCTTCACACGCTCGGCACGGAGGGCGATTTCTACTCCCGGAACGACATCCGCCATATCATCAACTACGCGCGCGACCGCGGTATCCGCATTGTTCCCGAATTCGATATGCCGGGCCATTGCGCCACCTGGCTCATCGGCTACCCCGAACTCGCCAGCGCCCCCGGACCCTACTCGATCATCCACACCTTCGGCATCTACGACCCCGCGCTCGATCCCACGCGCGAACCCGTCTACGCCTTTATCGACAGGTTGATCGGCGAAATGGCCGCGCTCTTTCCCGGCCGCTATTTCCACATCGGCGGCGACGAGGTCAACGGCAACCACTGGAAGCGGAACCCCGCCATCCAGACATTCATCCGCAATCACAATCTGAAGGACGAGGCCGGATTGCAGGCCTACTTCAACCGGCGCGTTCTGGCCATCGTCAACAGGCACGGCAAGACGATGATGGGATGGGATGAGGTACTGCACCCGGATCTCCCCAAGGATGTCGTGGTGCAGAGTTGGCGCGACCACGCCTCGCTAGCCGCCGCCGTCCGGAGCGGCCATCGCGGCCTTCTATCCTACGGCTACTATCTGGACCACCTCGAATCCGCCGGCAAGTATTACTCCGTGGATCCGCTTGCGGGTCCGGCCGCGAACCTCCCCTCCGAAGCAGCCGCCCGTATCCTCGGCGGCGAAGCCTGCATGTGGACCGAGTTCATCAGCCCGGAAACCATCGACTCCCGAATCTGGCCGAAGACCGCCGCCATCGCCGAGCGCTTCTGGTCACCCGCCTCGCTCGTCTCAGTCCCCGCCATGTATGAACGTCTCGAGGAGATCAGCCGCCGCCTCGATTTGCGCGGCGCGCGCCACAACCGGAATGCCGGTCCGATGCTGCGGCGCATCGCTCCCCAGGCCCCGATAGATGCGCTCCGCACACTCGCCTCGGCGCTCGACCCCCTTGGCATCGAAGGACGCGAGACGGCGCGGCGGTACGCCCAGGACACGCCGCTCAACCGCATGGTGGATGCCGCCAGCGGAGACAGCGCCGCCATCCGGTCGGTGAACGCGCGATCACCGGACACCGCCCGTGGGACGCTCATCCGCTGGCGTGATAATCATCAGCGGCTGGCGCCTTATTTCCAGTCGAGTCCCATGCTGCGCGAGGTGGAGGGCCTTTCCGCTGATCTGGCGACGCTCGGCGGCATCGGCCTTCGAGCACTGGACTACCTGCCCTCGCATAGCGCGCCCACCGGTTGGGCGCGGGCGCAACTCGCCCTTCTCGACCGCATGGAAAAACCGCGCGCCGAGGTCATTCTCGCCGCCGTCCGCCCGGTTCGCGCCTTGATCGAGGCCGCCGGCGGCGCTTCATCCCCCGTCGCGTGGGCCCGCGCCTCCATCGTCGTCCGGACAGGCGCGCTTCCACCCGCCGAACGTACAGCCGCCACGGTCCTGGCCGAAGAGATTGAAAAGCGCACCGGCATCCGCTTGCCCATCTCGACGGAAATGCCCGCTCAAGGTCCGGCCATCGTACTCGGCGCGGACAACTCCGGGACTGCCGAAGGCTACCATCTGTATCTCGAACAGCGGAATGCCGCGCCCGTTCTCCGGGTGAGAGGAGCCGGTCCGCGCGGTGTTCTCTTTGGCGTGGGCCGCCTGCTGCGCGTCCTCGAGTGGGCTCCGGGCAGACTCTCATTCCCCGCAACGCTCGACATCGCCTCTTCCCCTTCCTACCCCATCCGTGGGCATCAACTCGGCTACCGCAACACGGCCAACTCTTATGACGCCTGGACCATCGCCCAATACGAGCAGTACATCCGCGAACTCACCTTCTTCGGCACGAACAGCATCGAGAACATCCCCTTCCAGGACGGCCGCCCGTCGCCCGTCATGAAGGTGGACCGTGGCAAGATGAACCGCGCCATCAGCGAAATCTGCGCCCGCTATGGCCTCGATTATTGGGTGTGGACTCCCGCCGATTTCGACCTCAGGGACTCCGCCCGCCGTTCGCGCATGTTATCCGATTACCGGGAACTCCTCCGCGACAGCCCTACCCTCACGGGCGTCTTCTTTCCCGGAGGCGACCCTGGACGCAACCCTCCCGATCTTGTCCTCCCGTTCCTCGAGGATGTCGCCAGACTCATGCGCCCCGTACACCCACGGGCGAAGATCTGGCTCTCTCTCCAATGGTTCAACAAGGAGCAGATGGATGACATCTACCGGTACATCGAGCGCTCGTCCCCTGACTGGCTGGGCGGACTTGTCGCCGGCCCTTCGAGCCCGCCCATCGAGGAAACCCGCCGGCGTCTTCCCGCGCGCTATCAACTGCGGCTCTATCCCGACATCACACACAACAAGCTCAGCCAGTACGAGGTCCCCTCGTGGGACCAGGCATACGCTCTCACGCTCGGCCGCGAAGCCATCAATCCGCGTCCCACCGAATACGCAGTCATTCACAACTGGTTCGCGCCCTGGAGCGACGGCTTCATCTCTTATTCGGACGGCGCCCATGATGATGTGAACAAGGTCGTCTGGAGTTCTCTTGCCTGGGACCCGAAGAGTTCCGTGCGCGGCATCCTCGCCGATTACGCGCGCGTCTTCTTCCAGCCGGACGTTGCGTACGAAGCCGCTGACGGCATCCTCGCACTCGAGAAGAACTGGCGTGGACCCCTTCGCGATAACGGCGCGGTCGAATCCACGCTGCTGCTGTGGAAAGATCTCGAGGCCAAGGCTTCCCGGCTCGAAACCAACTGGCGCTGGCAGATGTGCCTCCTGCGCGCCAACTACGACGCTTACGTCCGCCGCCGCCTGCTGCGCGAAACACGGCTCGAGGAATGCGCCAACGGCATCCTCGCCCAGGCGGACAAACTTGGCTCCGAAACAGCCATCTCGCGGGCGGACGATATTCTGAATCGCGCCGTCAACCAACCGGAAAGCCCGGAAATCCGCGCCCGCATCTTCGGACTCTGCGACAGGCTGTTCCACTCGATCGGGCTCCAGACGAGCGTGGAAAAATACTTCGCGAGCGGCGAAGAGCGCGGCGCCATTCTCGACTTCGTCGACTATCCTCTGAACAACCGCTGGTGGCTCGAGGATGAATTCCGGAAAGTGCGCGCGCTTCCATCGGAAGCCGGAAAATGCCGCCGCCTTCAGGCTCTCGCGGCCTGGGAAAATCCCGGCCCCGGAAGCTTCTATGACAGCACCGGCAACATCTCGAAGAGCCCCCATGTCATCCGCGGCATCGATGATTCGATCGAACCCGGCGCCGTCCGCGAATCGAATGTAACCTTCTGGTGGTGGGACCAGGGCAGGAGCCGAGCCCGCCTTTCCTGGCAGGCCACCATGTGGCCTCGCAGGATGGTTTACGAAGGTCTTGACTCCACGGCGGCCTACGTTGTTCGAACCTCCGGCTACGGCCAGTGCCTGCTCCGCGCGGATGGAATCCGCGTCACGCCACTCAGCGACGGCAGGGAGATGGGTGAATTCAAGGAATTCCCCGTCCCGGCGGAGGCGCTGCAGGACCGCCGGCTGATCCTTACTTTCGACCAACCGGAAAACGAGCAGCATCTCAACTGGCGCAGGCAATCGCGATTGGCGCAAGTGTGGCTGCTGCGGGTTGCGAAACACTGATAGCTCGGATACACACTGCGGGTCAACATGTGTAGACTTGGCGGCCGCGGCGCCGCAAATCCGGACAAGACTACGCGAAGCGGGTCAATTTCTCGACGGCCGTGCAGAAGACATCGATCTCCTTCAGCGTCGTATAGACATTCGGCGTGACCCGGATTCCTTTGTAATCCTGGCGAATGATGGGAGTGGTGAGAACCCGGTACTTCTCGAAAAGCCGCGCGCCCAGCTCCGCCATATCAGTTCCGCGAATACCGAAGGTAGCGAGCCCGCAACTCTGTTCCGGATCCCGGCTGGTGAAAAGTTCGAAAGCCGGCAACCGCCCCAGGCGGTCCACCCACAGACTGCGCAGATACCGCAACCGCGCCGCTTTGCGCTCCGCTCCCATGCCTTCATAAAACACCAGCGCTTCCGCGATGGCGTTATGATTGGCCGCCGGGTGAGTGCCGATTTCCTCGAACTTGCGGATGTTGTCAGCCATGGATTCGGGCGCGGCCATCATCGGCCAGAGGCCGCGGATCTTCTCTTTCCGCACATAGAGCAGGCCGGTGCCAAGCGGCGCGGTGAGCCACTTGTGCAGGCTCGCTCCATAGTAATCGCACTCGAGATCCGCCAGGCGGAAGGGGAAATGCGCAATGGCGTGCGCGCCGTCCACGATGGTGCTGATTCCCTTGCCGCGCGCCATCCGGCAGATGCGCTGCACGGGGAAGATCTGGCCCGTCAGATTGGTAATGTGACAGAGGAGGATAGCCCGCGTGCGAGGAGTAATCGCGGCTTCAAAGCGCTGATAGAGGTCATCCATCGATGGCGGCGGCACGGGAAATGAGATCTTCCGCAGCACGATGCCTTCACGGCGCACGCGCTGTTCCCACGTGGTGAGCATGCGCGGATAGTCCTGATCGGTGGTGAGCACTTCGTCGCCACGCTTCAGGTCGAGGCCCAACTGGCAGATTTCGAGCGATTCGGAGGCGTTCCGCGTGATGGCCAGTTCCTCGGCGGAGCAACCAAACGCATCCGCCAGGCGGCGGCGCACGGATTCGAGCTCCGGTTCGAGCACGCGCCACAGCACATGCGCCGGAGCCAGGTTGCTGTACTCCTGATAGCGCCGCACCGCATCCATCACCAGGCGCGGCGAGGGCGAGACGCCGCCGTTGTTCAGGTTGATGATGTTGCGGTCCACTTCAAACGCCTGTTGGATCTCGCGCCAATACCTCTCATCGCGGGCGGCCTCCTCCGGGCCGAGGCCCGCTGTTTCGCGCGACAACGCAAAGGCACGCGCGCCCGAACCCGGGCGCAGACACGCAAAACCAGCGGCGGATCTCAACAGGGTGCGGCGCTGCATAATGTCTCCTTTCAATCGCGGCCCGCGTCCGGCGCGCGGGTCACTCCCTCGAAAAACCGGCGGGATCCGCAAGCCTGGTGAAAAGGAACCGGCCGCATGTCTACTGTACGATTTATTGGTTAGGATGTCCACGCCTGCCGCCTGCGCGGCCTCTTTATTGTTCGCGAAGCGCCGTCAGCGGCTGCAATCCAAGCGCGCGGCGCGCCGGCAGATAACTCGCCGCCAGCGCCACCACCGCCAGCAGGACGCAGGCCGCGAGATACGGTTCGAGGTCCATTTCCGAGACGCCATACAGCAGATTCTGAAAGCAGAATCGCGCAAGGACGAACGCCGCCACGGACCCCAGCGCCAGCCCCGGCAGGATCAACGTGAAGCACTGGCGCAGCACCAGTTCCATCACGTCCACAGGACACGCGCCCATCGCCATCCGCACCCCCATCTCTCCCGTGCGGCGCGAAATCATCTGCGCGGTTACCCCGTATACACCCACGCTCGCCAGCGCCAGGGCAAGCAGGCCGAACACCGCCAGCAGACCCGCGCCCATGCGCGGAGCCCACAGCGACTCTTCAATCGATGTCCGGATGGGAGTCACCTCGACGGCGGGCAGATCCGGACGGAAGCGCTTCATCTCCGCCGCAATGTTCCCGGCAAGCCGGGCCGGATCGCCCTCCGCACGCACCAGAACAAACGCCTTCGATGGACTGCTCTGCGTGAGGGGCACGTAAACATAGGGCTCGGGCCCCTCACCGAGGGCATTGTAGACACCATCCCTGGCCACGCCAATTACGGTATGTTCGTCCTCGTCGCCAAAAAAGCGGAACGTCTTGCCGATTGCCGGCGCCCCCGGCCAGAACCGCCGCGCCATCGTCTCATTCACAATCGCCACTTTCGCGGTTCCCGCTCCGTCTCCGGATGTGAAATCCCGGCCACGCAGGATCAACACGTCCGCCGTTTCGAAATAGCGCGTGCTGACCATGTTCACGGGAACGATCTCGCCGCTCCGGCCGGAGTTTCCAGGCAACTGGATCGTGCGGCGCACCGAACTCTCACCGAGCAGGGGATTCGATGAGATGCTCACCGACTGCACGCCGCCGATTCCCGCCAATTTCTCACGAAGACTTGCATAAAAATCGAGCCGCTGGCAGTCCCCCAAGCCAAGCCGGCGCGGATTCACGGAAAAAGAGGCGATGGTTCTCGTATCGAAGCCCGGATCAATGGCCCGCATGTTGCGCAGGCTCTTCAGGAAAAGATCGGCGCCCACCAGGGCAACCAGCGAAAGCGCCACCTGGCCCACCACCAGGGCTTCGCGCAGATGCAGCGACTTCCAGCCATTCAGCTTCGCGCGCGCGCCTTCGCGCAACTCTCCCGTGATCTCTCCCCGCAGCGACTGCAACGCCGGCAGCAGGCTGGCCGCGATCCCCGTGAGCACGGACACGAGCGCCATAAAGGCGAGCACCCGCCCGTTGATGCCGAGCCGCAAATCCTCCACCGAAAGATGCTCCGGACGGAAGCGCCATAACAACTCCCGGCCCACAACACCGAACAGGAGCCCCAGTGCGGATCCAATGATCACCAACAGCGCACTGTCCAGAAACACCTGGTAGAGCAGTTTGCGGCGAGTCGCGCCCAGGGCCAGCCGCACGGCCATTTCCCGCCGCCTCACCGAGGACCGCGACAGCAGCATGTTACCCGCGCTGGCAATGGCGATCAGCAACACCAGACCGGAAGCGCTCATGAGCACAACGGCCGCCCGCACCACTCCCTTGCGGCGCATGGGACCCTCGGTGGCTGCATCGAGTGGAGCAATCGAGAAACTCCTCCCCGCGTTGTCGAGCGGATAGCGGCTCGCCAATTCCCTTCCCACCCGGTCTGCTTCCGCCGCCGCCCATTCCTTCGGGATTCCGTCCCGCAGGCGTCCCGCCACCAGGAACATCACGGCGCGGCGCGAGTCCACCCAACCGGGCATCTCGAGCACCGCGCGGCAGGCGCGCATGGGGACCCACAGGTCGGTTGACCCAACCCTCTCCAATCCCTTGAACGACGCCGGCATCACAGCCGCTACGCGGAACGCCTGGCGGTTGAGGTGGATCGTCTTACCGATCACCGCTGCTTCGCCGCGAAACTGCTTGCGCCAAAGCGGATAGCTGAGCACGGCGGGGAGGGGAGCGTCATCGTCCCCCGCATCGGGCAGGCGGCCCAAAGCGGGTTGAACACCCGCCATGACGAAGTAGTTATCCGTCACCACTTCCGCCGTGTACTCACGCACCTCCCCGTCGATCGCCAGGTTGACCTTTGTCCACGTGAATGCCGCCAGTTCACCGAACGCCTGGGAGCGGCCGCGCAGGTCAAGATAGTTCGGGAACGAAACCGGCAGAGGCTCCGCAATCCGCGCGTCCGCGGTGAACACGGAAAACAGCCTTCCCGGCTCACGAACGGGCAGAGGAGCGAGCAACACCGCGTCCACCAGGGTGAATATCGCCGTGTTGGCTCCTATCCCCAACGCCAGCGAAAATACCACCAGCAGGGAGATGGTCCGGTTGCGCCACAGCCGCCGCAAGGCCATCGACGCCACCGCGAGTTCTTCACGAAACCGCATCTACCGGTCTTCCTTCGTGTCTATCCTGTTGCGCTCCATCGCCGGGCCGCCTCGATCGGCCCGGAATCAACCCCGGACTCGCTCTCGGCCTTATCCGAAGCGAAGATTCGATGACCGGCACAATAAGGACCGGAGCTGCTGACGGATTGTCTCCCGCAGCCGCCGCGCCTCGCTTCGCCAGCACTGGGATTGCTCCCGCGCGCGGCTCAATTCCTCCCGCAATTGCAGACACTGCTCGCGGAATTCTTCATTATGCCGCTGAATTTCCCTCCGCAGGCATTCGCTCGCCTGGCGCGTCTGATCACGAATCCCCCAGGACGGCGGACGCGCCGCATTCTCCATCCGGTCCGTCCGTGCGATGAGAAGCGGATTGGGGAGTACGCGCGACACCACCCAGGCGGCGCCCGTGAATAATAGAATCGCCGCAATTGCAAGATAGTCAGGATTGCGGCTCACCCAGTTGCATCGCGGACGTAGATTCATCAGACCAACTCCACATTCTCCTCGACAATTCGTCCGTCAAACAGGTGGACGGAACGGTCGGCATGGCGGGCGTAGCGCGGATCGTGGGTCACCATGCAAATGGTGGCCCCCGCGCGGTGCAACTCCCGCAGGAGTTCCATCACCGCCTCGCCGTTTGCCGAATCCAGGTTCCCCGTGGGTTCATCGGCCAGTAGGATGGACGGCTCGCCGGCCAGGGCGCGCGCGACGGCCACGCGTTGCTGCTGGCCGCCCGAAAGCTGTGAAGGATAATGCTTGACGCGATGCGACATCCCCACCCGATCGAGCGATTCGTGAACGCGCTTCCGGCGTTCGGCCGAACCCATCCCTCGGTAGGTCAGTGGCAATTCGACATTCTCGTACACCGTGAGATCGCCAATCAGGTTGAAAGCCTGGAAGATGAATCCGATCTCCCGGTTGCGAATGCGCGCTCTCCCCGAAAGTTTGAGATTTTCCACCGGCTCGCCTTTTAGAGTATAAGAGCCGCTCGTTGGCGAATCGAGCAGACCGAGAATCGCGAGCAGAGTCGACTTGCCGCATCCGGACGGACCCGAGATGGCGACGTACTCACCCTTCTTAATGTCCATGTGGATCCCGGCCAGCGCGTGTGTTTCCACCTCATCGGTGACGAACACTTTGGTCACGCCATCCAGCCGGATCAACGTCTCCGCCTCGCCCATTCCCACTCCTTTCAGAACTTCCCCATTGACTCTAATACGCACCAGCCGTTGGGTGGTTCCGTAAAATTTACTATTTTCGTTCTACTTCAGTTCAACCGTATGCGGTTGTATGCATCCCAGGCGGACATATCCGACAAAATTACCTCGTCCCCTTCCCTGAGCCCATCCAGAACCTCGATGGTATTCACCGATCCGCGGCCGAACTTCACCTGAACCCGCACGGCCTCATGGGTCCCGGGAATGATCCGGAACAGGGTCGCTATGCTGCCGGCCTGACCGAACACGGGACGGCCGACATAGAGGACATTATCGGTTCGTTCAATTTCTATGGTTCCATCTACGCTCAGATCGGGGCGCGCGCCATCGGGAAGGGGGCCTCTAAGGGTGACATCCACCGTAACGGTGCCGTTGACCACGGCCGGGTCAATGCGGCTGACGGCCCCATCCACCGTCCCATTCCTCGTATCGATAACAGCTTTCTGCCCGATCCGGATGTCCTTGGCCTGTGTCTCGGCGATCTTCAGCTCCGCCTTCAATTTCCTGGGCTGGGCCACCTTGGCGAGGATGGTTCCCGCCGTCACGCGTTGCCCCACCTGGAGAGTCATCTCCTGTAGCACCCCATCGGTTCCCGCCCGGATCTTCAGACCTTCGTATTGTTCTTTCTTCAACCGGTAGGCGGCGCGTGATTTCTCAATCTGCACGCGCTGCGAGGCCAGCTGTGCTTCCATGGATTCCCCGCTGATGGCCAACCGCTTTTGTTCGAGTTCAAAACGCCGCCCGAGTTCCTCGACGGCCGCCTTCGAGAGTTGCAAAGTCAAATCCGGCGTCAGCCCTTCCTTGGCCAGTTTCTCGTCGCGGTCGTATTTCAACTTCGCCTGTACATAGTCGCTCTGCAACTGGGCCGCCCTGGCCTTCTCATCCAGATCGGCGCTTTCCAATTTCACCTGGAGATCCTTGAGATTGGCCTCGGCGATCCGCACCTGCCATTCGAGGTCGAGCATTGCTAACTGCAGTTCCGGGTTGCTCAATTCCATGATGACGCTGTTGCTGCTCACCCTCGCTCCGGGACGCAGGATCAGCTTTTCCACCCGGCCATCGGTGATCGCCGGAATCCACAGAATCTCTTCGGGAACCAAAGTGCCGAGGCCGCGCCGGTCAATCCGCATCGAGCCGCGCTTCACTTTATCCGGCCAGATGGAGGCGCGCTCCACCTGCGGCGCGGCTGGCTTCATCTGCCGCAGACCCCAGGTGGCCAGCGGTATCGCTATGAACAGGAAGAGTACTGCTACGGACCGTTTGATGATCCTGTTTCGCCGTACTCCCTTGCGCGGAACGTCCATCTGGTTCCTGAACCCTTCTACCCGGTGAAGGATAAATCGAGCGCGATCGCCGTCCAACCTTTATCGGCCTGTCAATCGGAGTGTAGCTTTTCCCCCGCCGTGTCGCAAATCCCTGCCCGGTCATGAGATGGCCGCATACGGAAACAGGAAGTTCACCGGTTCCGCATAAGCGGAAATACGAACATCTGCCCGGCTCGCGAGATGGCCGCATCCTTGAGAGCGGCCGCCCGCGCTTCAATGCGCCCCAGATCCGCGCCGGGGAATCCCCCTGGAATCGCGTTCTTCACCTTCCCGTCCTTGTCAATCACAAACTGGCGCTGCAATTGATTGTTCTCGAGTTCCCGGTAGTAGAAAAGACCGCCTTCATGGAAGTAGTAGCGCCGCCGTAGCGAACTGCCGTCTTGCGGTTGCTCATCCACCATTTGAAGGTTCGATTGCTGAAAGTAAGCGGTGAAGGGTGACTCTTCGCTTTGCGGGGTCGCCTGGAACCGTCCCGGCACCTGGCGGAGCGATTTCAGGTTCGCCTCGATCGAAAGAAACAAGCCCTCAGTCGCCGGCTTGCGCTCACAACCCGAGCACAGCAGCAGAACAATACCAAACATCAAGGCGCGCGGCATCTCTATTCCTGATGATACGATGAGCCCCGGCCGCGCCCGTGCCGCAAAACAAAACCGGCGCCACGCGGTTGATCCGCGCAGCGCCGGCATTCACTCCTCAATCCCGCTAGTTGGCCGCCGACACACTGTCGATGGTGACCGTGTCGCCCGCCAACTTGCCGTTGACTGTCACCTTGTGGCCGAGGTGGTCCATCACCTTGTCCTTGGAAGCGGCGTCGACCTTCAGCACTTTGTCTCCAACCACGAGGACAGGGGCGGCGCCCTTGCCTTTCACGCAGCCGATGACGCACTTGACCGCGCCCGGAGAGCCGTCGGCGTGCTTGGCGCCGCAGCCCGAATCAGAGATGTACCCGGTCCAGGACGCCGCGAAAGCGGACATCGCGAACAGAGAGAGCATGGCAATTTTCTTCATGTGTAGCATCCTCTTTAGCATCCTCACTAATATCGAATTGGCCACGAACGCCAATGCGGATAGAACTGTAATGAATAATAGGACATCGCCCGGCCGGGGTGCAACCGCCAGTGATCACGGTTCATGATAATGCCACCTCCGGGCGATCGAAACAGTCGGCCTCGGTGCGGAGCTTCTTGCGTACACCGGAGGTTCAATGCGAGGGAGCGTCACGCGAGGACCAACTTGTCCATGACTTTCTGGCGCGCTTCGTCATTGCGATATTCCCGGACCGGGTCCCAAAGGCGCTCTCGGGCGGCCAAGACTTATCCGCTCCACTCCTGCCCTCCGCGTGGGGAAGGGGCGTGTGGGACTGGATGATGCGCTGCCCGGAAGCGCCATCCAGAAAGCGAAAGCGGAGGCGCTACGAAATTTAGTGAAGTCCGGGCCTCGTCCGGGGTTTCCGCAGTCGGGTTGGAGGACTGAACATCGTGTAAGCGGTCGCGAATCTCACGGTCCCATCGTCGATCAGCTTCTGGTAGCTGCGATAGGCTGCCAGCGATTGCCGCAAGGTGAACAGATGCTCAGGCCGGTAGTCGCCTGCCAACGATTTCGCGATCACTTCCTCGTCAGCCTTGATGCGCCCGTTCCGCGGTTTGGCCCGCGGATCGCGTTCGCCGCCCGGAATGGCATCGACGATCGCCAATCCGGTCTGCCCCACGATGCCGCTGAGGACATGGTGCACTTGCAGATTCATCCGGTCCAGCGCTTTCTGACGGAGACTCCGGCACACGCCCTCTCCTCGCATACAATGGTTCCCAATGTTTCGAATCTCGCTGGCTCCCGTTGACTACCTGATCCTGGCGACCTATCTCTGCTTCGTCACCGGCATCGGGTTCGCCCTCAAGCGCTACATGCGAACGTCGACGGACTTCTTCTTATCGGGACGCTCGATTCCCGCCTGGATCACCGGACTTGCCTTTCTTTCCGCCAATCTTGGCGCGCAGGAGGTGATGGGAATGGCCGCCTCGGGGGCGAAGTACGGCATCGCGACGAGCCATTTTTATTGGGTAGGGGCGGTCCCGGCGATGGTCTTTGTCGGCATTTTCATGATGCCGTTCTATTACGGCTCGCGGGCGCGCTCGGTTCCCGAGTACCTGAAACTCCGTTTCGATGAGAAGACCAGGGGGTTCAACGCGCTCACGTTTGCCGCGATGACGGTATTCTCTTCGGGCATCTCGCTCTACGCGATGGGCATTCTGCTTACGGCTCTGTTGGGCTGGGACTTCAGCGCTTCGATCTGGCTTTCCGCCTTTATCGTGCTGTGCTACATCTTTCTCGGCGGCCTTACTTCGGCTATCTACAATGAAGTTCTTCAGTTTTTTCTTATCGTGGCGGG
>JABAQT010000039.1:0-75092 GCA_019187195.1 Bryobacteraceae bacterium | reverse complement strand
AGAATGGCGACGATCTTCGGGATCGTCGCTTCAGTGCTGGCGGCGTACCTCGCCACGCGCTTCAACAACATCATGGACTTTCTGCAGTTGGTGTTCGCTTTCGTGAACGCGCCACTGTTTGCCACATTCCTGCTCGGCATGTTCTCGAAACGGACCACCGGCCACGGGGCCTTCACGGGACTTCTAGGCGGCACGCTTGCCGCCGCCCTGCATCACGGCCTGACATTGCCCAAAGGCTCGATGGCGGGCATCAAGGGCGGATGGCTCACGGCCCTGCATGACTACCCCTCGGAGATGGCGCAGAACTTCTGGACCGCGATCTGGGCCTGGACGGCCTGTTTCGTCATCACGATCGCGGTCAGCCGTCTGAGCGCGCCGAAACGGGAAGACGAACTAAAAGGGCTGGTCTATTCGCTCACGCCGCGGCCGGAAGCCGAGGATATCGCATGGTTCAAACGCCCCGGTCCGCTGGGGATTGTGATCCTGGCACTGGTGGCGATTCTCAATGTCATCTTCTGGTAAGAAGAGGAAGACCCGATCACTTTCCGGGCAGGGCGAACACGATGTAGCCCTTGGGCAGGTCCGTGCGCACCGCTTCAGTGGCGGTGCGGCGCGGATGCCCCCCTCCGGTATTGATATTCGAACTCGCCGAAACGACCAGGTATTGGCGGCCTCGACTTTCGTACATCGCGGGGACGCCCTCGGCGGCGGCGGGCAATGAAAAAGTCCACAAGACCTTGCCTGTCTCCTCGTCGAAGGCGCGGAGTTTGCCGTCGCTCGCGGAGATGAAAATGAGTCCCGTGGATGTCACAATCATGCCGTGGTGTTCGGCCATGAATGCGCCGGTGTCGCGGGCTCCCTGAGCAGCCGCTTCGGCATCCTGGCCGAGAGGAACCTTCCACTTAATCGTTCCGGCATTGAGGTCGTAGGCGACCAGGGAAGACCACGGCGGGCCGGCGATATACGGCTGGTCCGGATAGAGACCCCAGTTGGTGTAGTAGCGAACACGGGGGGTGTCAGTGCCCGGCGGATAGGGAGGGCCGCCGAGCGGCGTGTATGGATTGGGATCCTCCTGGCGCATATCGAGGCCGCCCGGCGCGCCGCCGGAGGCGACGACAGGTCCGCGCTTGGCGGGCTTCACGGGTTCCTGCCGGGAGACGGCCGGCTCGAGCCGGGTGAGGTAGTCAAACAAGCGCCTGGCGGTTTTCTCATCCAGATCCGGGAACCCGGGCATTTCCCCTTTGCCCGAGTAGACAGTGCGCCGGAAAGACTCAAACGGGACACGTTTGCCGATGGCGGCGAGCGGGGGCGGGCCGGATCCGGCACGGACGCCGTCCACCCCGTGACACACCTGACATCGCGCGGCATAGACCGCCCTGGCTCCGCTCGCCTTGGGGCGCCTGCCCAGAGGATCATCGAGGCTCAGCTTGTAAATTGTCGGCCAATCCTGGGTATTCAGGTACATCAGGCCCTTGGAGGGGTTGACGGCTCCACTGCCCCAGTTCGAGCCCCCGCGCGCTCCCGGCATCGAGATCGTCTCCGTCAAACCGGGCGGCGTGAAGATCCCTTCGTTCCGCATGCCGGCGATTCTGTCCTTCCAGGCGGCGCGTTCTTCGGGGGTGAGGATATAGGGATTCACATCGGCGGCGGTGATCTTCTGGCGCGCGAAGGGCGGTGGCGCGGTGGGGAAGGGCTGCGTGGGCCAGGCCTGTTCACCGGGCATCAGGCTTTTCGGCACGGGGCGCTCCTCGATCGGCCATAGCGGTTTGCCGGTGACGCGGTCGAAGACGTAGAGGAACCCCTGCTTGCTGGACTGGGCGACGACATCGACGAGCTTTCCCTCATGGCGCACGGTAAGCAGTTGAGGGGCGGCGGTTGTGTCGTAGTCCCATAGATCGTGATGAACGAGTTGGAAATGCCACAGTCTTTTTCCGGTGCGCGCATCAAGAGCGAGCAGACAGTTGGCATACAGGTTCATTCCAATCCGGTCCGCGCCGTAGTAATCATAGGTGGGTGATCCGGTGGGGATGTAGGCGATCCCCCGCTTCACATCCACTGTGATCTCGCCCCACGCGTTCGCGCCGCCAGAGTATCTCCACGCATCCTTGGGCCAAGTCTCATAGCCGGGTTCGCCAGGATGAGGGATCGTGTGAAACGTCCACTCGAGCTTTCCCGTAACCACGTTGAAGGCGCGAATGTCGCCGGGAGGCGAAAGATAAGCCTCGCCCGGGGTGGATCCCAACAGGATCAGGTCCTCGAAGACCCGGCCGGGAGTGTCCGTCTGAATACGGTGAATGGAGCGGGGGTTGCGGCCGAGCCCCTCGCGGAGATCCACGAGCCCCTTGTTTCCGAAGGTCAGAATCGATTTGCCGGTGCGGGCGTCGATCTCCTGCAGGTAGTCATTGATGGCGAAGATCAACCGTCTGTCTTTACGGTCCTTGCTTTCCCAGTAGGCGATTCCGCGCGTGGAGAGGCCCGGAAGATTTTCATGGATCCAGATTTCCCTGCCGGTGGCGGCGTCCAAGGCCACCAGCGAACTGTTCCTGGCGAGCACGTACATGACGTCGTCGACAATGACCGGATTGAACAGATAGGAACGGTTGTCTCCGGTGGGATAAGTCCAGGCGACCCGCAGGCGGTTCACGTTGGACTTGTTGATCTGGTCCAGGGCGACGTAGTGCGAAGAATCGGGGCCTCCGCCATAATCGGGCCACTGCCTGTGATTCTGCGCGGCGGCCGGCAACAGGGCGATTGCGGCAACCAACAGCCGGACTATTCGATGGCCCTGGAAAATTTCAGAGTAATTGCGGATGAAGTAAAGCATGGGAAGCACCGTGGCGAACGGTGTTTTCAATCATATCGAACATCGAAAACCTTCGCCGGCTTTCGCCGGGAGGATCTATGTCTCGAAGCCCCGTATGTAGGGGATGACAGGCGGGCGGGGTCCGGTGTTAAAGAGGGGCCCACGGGTGGAGCGGTAGCTGATGTTCATGAACGGCGTCCTGATGCGGCGTCCGATTGGATAATAGCGGCCGTTCTCCCAGTTCGATTCCATGTTGTAAGATACGATCCCCGTGGACAGAAGCAACCGCTCCGCGTTGTACGGCTCCTTCCGGGTCAGCATCATCTCGACGAGCCAGTGCTCGAACGCGTTGGCGGCGTGGTACTGGGAGTATGGCCCGGGCCAGCCAAGCATCGAGATGATGGCGGGAGAGTTGCGTCCCCTGATGTCGCCGGCGTAGGTCCACCCCACATCGGGGATCGAATAGACGGCCGCTTTCGTCCCGTCGCGATAATCCACGATCGAGACGGAGGGCTCGCGGACGCTCTGCTGGAAGTGCGCGGGTTTTAGGTTAAAGCTTGTCCGCACGGCATCGAGCAGATTGCCCGCCCAGGGGTTGCGTTCGGTCCACTTCCATGTTTCGGGCCCACGAATGCATTGCACGGCCTCGATGCCGGTTTCCCCGCCGCCGCGGCGTTCGGCAAAGCACTGGAGCACATCGACGCAATGGAAAAGGCTTCCCTCGTCTCCGGCGCTGCCAGCGACCACCGATGCCTTGATGGGCGTATCGATATCCAGTTCCATCTCGGGCTTCCGGTAATAGAAGGGTATCGAGGAACCGCCGTACAGGGGAAAGTTCAGTTCGCGGGACTTGTCAAACATCCACCTGGCTTCGTTCCAACTTGTGGAGAGGTGCTTGTCGTTAAAGACCGGCACGGAGCGCCTGGCATGCTCGAAGACCTGGATAATCTGCTGGTAGAGCCACCAGCGGGGATAGTATTTCTGCCCTTCGAGATTGACATGGTAATTCCCATGCTCTCCGACCAGGACAACACCGTCGACGGCAAGTTCCTTTCCTCCGAGCGTGAGCGCCTCTTTTACGGTTGGGAAGATGGGAATGCCTTTGGAGCGGCAGACTTTGCGGCCGAGAGGGCTATCCTGAAGCTGGTGGATGTAAACGGAGACAACGTCCACCCGCGATGGAGTGTGAGCGCCTTTCCACCAATATCCGTCGAGCAGTTTGGTGATGATCCAGTCGGCATGCGATCCCGGAGCAGCCCAATAGGTGACGACGCAGGCGATGCGGGGACGCTTTTCGGCGGACGAGGCGGCGGCGAGAGACGCCGCCGCGGTGGACATACCGAGCACGCCTCGGCGGGTGAAGAGCGGGTTCGGACCCATGGGGCGATCCTCAGCCATCGAAGACACTCCTTGCGTAGCAGTTTGGCCAGCGGCCGGACAACCGGAGGATCAGTTCGCCAGCGGCGGACCGCCCGGAATCATAATCCTGCCCCGGCGTTGCGGGAACGGACGCCGCCTGGCCGTAAAGTTCGCGTTCAGATATTCGCCCATGTAGACGGGTCCGGAGAATCCATCCCCGGCGTAGGCGCCGGCGAAGGTGAAGGTAATCACGTCCCCGGGTTTGGCGTCCGTGCTTTGAAGTCTGATCTGGTCTCCTTCAATCGTGCCGTGGACATCACGGACGGAGAAGTCTCCCTGATGAGAGCCCTGGAGGAGGTTGCCGTTCTGTTCGAGGGTCAGCGTATGGTGGCTCTTGCTGCTGAAGTAGGTCACCTCGACATCCCAGCGCCCGCTGAGATTGGCGGCCGGAGCCGGCGGCGCGGGTTTGGGATCGCGTTTGCGGCTGAGCACCTCGAACAGGCGGTCCGCCACAACGCGGTCGTCTCCGGGCTGCATCATCCACGCGGTGATATTGATCGATGTCTTGGGCGGTCCGGGTTCAGGCTCCGCGCCGCGCCGTCGCCACAATGGGCCGGCTCCGAGGGCGATTCGCGGCTTTGTGCGGGCCACTTCCTCGGCGATCTCTTCGCCCGAGACATGCAACTGCGCCGGATCCCACGAGACGGTGAGCATCGGGCTCTTGTTGGAGAGGCCGGTGGGTTCGTGCACCGCCGTCCGGACTCCGTCGATCTTGGAGAGGCGCGTCGAGATGGTGTCGAGGTAGGAGAGCCATTTCTTCCATTCGGCATCGTGATCGCGCTTCACCCAGGCTTCCACGGCAGCCAGCATGCCGAGCGTCTCCTCGCGGCCGACTTTGTTATCCCGGCCGGGCCCGTGATGCGGAGAACTCGCCTGCCAGGCCGACATCAGAATATCTTTACGGCCAAGCAGCAGTCCGGCGCACTGCGGTCCGCAGATAGCCTTGCCGCCGCTATAGGCGACGACGGTAGCTCCGCGCTCGAGGTGCACATTCGGTATGGTAAGGATCTCAGCGGCGGCATCCACGAGGATCGGAATTCCGCGCGGTTTGGCCAGGCGGGCGACGTTCTCGAGCGCGAACGGTCCGGATCCTCCGGCCGACAGGTAGATCATGGCGGTGCGCGGGCTGAGGGCGGCTTCGAGTTCTTCGATGGTATCGACCGTGATCATTTTGACGCCCGCATTGCGGACGGCGTGATCATAGACGCTGCGGGCGGACCGCGGCGCGACGACTTCGGTCTTGTCGAGGCCCGCCAGGTCGGGGATTCGTAGAAGCTTCTCCGGATTGCCGCCGGACACGCAGGCGGCGGTGACGTGCTTCAGGCCGGCGGCGCAGCCGGCCGACACCATGCCCCATTCGGCTCCGGTCAACTCGGCCAGCCTGCGGCCGACCGCATCGGCGAGTTCGTCGAGCTGCACGAACTGCTGGGCGGCGGCCTCCATGGCGGCGCGCACTTCGGGCAGTTCCACCGAGGCTCCGATGATCGTGAACGTGCCACGGCAGTTGATCACCGGTTCGACGCCGATGGAGCGGTAGATGTCCCTGCCGGGCTTGAGCGGGCCGGTGGCCATCGCCGCCCCAGCGCCGCCGAACAGCGCGGGTAAGAGCAGGGAGTTGGAGTAGTGAAGCATATCCCGCCGGGTGGAACCATCCGGCGAATTCTTGAGAGATTGCCGCTTCTTGGACATAATCCACAGTCTACCCGAGTTTGGACGTAAACCTATCCTGGGAGGAAGCCGCTTCCACGCCTCCCTTGTTATCATCTAATCAAGTCTGCACGCAGGATGATCGTTGAAACCAAGTCCGTTCAGTTCCAATCCATCACTCTGGACAGCGGCGCCGTCATCGCTCCGGTGGATGTCGCGTTTGAAACGTATGGAGTGTTGAACTCCGGCAAGTCGAACGCCGTGCTCATCGTTCATGCTTTCACCGGCGACGCGCACGCCGCGGGGATCAGCAAGGAAGACGGCAAGCCCGGCTGGTGGGACAACATGATCGGTCCCGGCAAGGCTTTCGACACCAACCAGTATTTCGTGCTCTGTATCAACGTACTCGGCGGATGCCGGGGAACCACCGGTCCCTCGTCGATCAACCCGGAAACGGGCGCTCCCTACGCGATGAACTTCCCCATGATCACAATCGGGGACATGGTGCGGCTGCAGAAGATGGTGATCGATCACCTCGACATCCGGCGGCTTCTCGCGGTTGCCGGGGGCTCGATGGGTGGGATGCAGGTTCTCGAATGGGCGGTGCGCTACCCAGATTGCGTCGCGGCCGCGTTTCCGATCGCCACCACGGCGCGCCATTCCGCGCAGCAGATTGCGTTCAATGAGGTTGGCAGGCAGGCGATAATGGCCGATCCGGATTGGAACAACGGCAACTACTACGGGCTCAAGCCGCCGGCGCGTGGACTGTCCGTCGCCCGCATGGTGGGGCACATTACGTACATGAGCGACGATTCGATGAAGGAGAAGTTTGGACGCCGCTTCCGCAACAAGGGCGCCGCGGCGTTCACCTTCGACGACGAGTTCGAGGTTGAGAGCTATCTGCGTTACAGGGGAAATCAGTTTGTCGACCGCTTCGACGCGAACTCCTACCTGTACATAACGAAGGCGATGGATGTGTTCGATCTCGCGCAGGGATACCCGTCGCTGGCGCAGGCGCTCGAACGGGCCTACTCGCGGTTTCTGGTGATCAGCTTCACTTCCGACTGGCTCTATCCAAGCTACCAGTCCCTCGAGATCGTCAGCGCGCTGCGCAGCCGCAACCGCGACGTGGCCTACTGCGAACTGTCCTCTAACTACGGCCATGACGCGTTCCTGGTCGAGGTGGGAGAGCAGACGGAGCTGATCCGCGGATTTCTGGCGCGCGTTTACAAGGATGCGGCCTGAATGGCTACCGGCTCCGCTCCCCTGCCGGCACGGCGCCTCATCAAGGAGGTGCTCGGGCGCGGCGACTACGCCATCATCGGCGAGATTGTGGAACCGTGCTCGAAAGTACTGGATCTCGGCTGCGGGGAAGGGGAACTGATCGAGTGGCTGATGGATCACAAGCGGGTCACGGGAGCGGGGGTCGAGATCTCGCGTGAACGGGTTCAACTCGCCATCGCCCGCGGCGTTTCGGTGTACCAGGGGGACATCGACCAGGGGTTGGCCGATTATCCCGATCAGGCTTTCGATTACGTCATTCTCAGCCAGACGTTGCAGCAAACGCTGAAGCCGCTCAAAGTGCTGCGGGAGATGCTTCGCGTGGGGCGGCACGTGATCGTGGCTTTTCCCAATTTCGGGCACTGGCGGGTCCGGTGGGCGCACCTGGTTTCGGGCCGCGCTCCGCGCACGGGGCTGTTTCCCTACGAGTGGTACGACTCGCCGAATGTGCACTTTCTCACGATTGAGGACTTCGAGGCGCTTTGCGGTGAACAGGAGTGGGTCGTCGAGCGGCGGTACTTTCTTTCCGGCAACCATAGAGTGAAGTCGCTGCCGAACCTGACGGCGGAGGTCGCCGTCTACCTGTTGCGCTCGATGCATCCCTGAGTGGCCGGCTTTTTCCGCACCGGGCGGGAGAAAACGGGCGGGCGCGGCCCACTCATTCATTGATGAGGCTCTTGTTTCTATCTGTTGTACTGGTTCCATTTCTGCTCCCGGCGGAGAGCCCGGCCAGGGCTACGGGGAAGGCGGTTACGGCGGCCCGGCAGACTCCCGTCTCCGATGCCGAACTCGAGAAGGCGATCCGGGGGCGGTTTGCAAGGTCCAAGATCTCAGCGGACAACTTTCAGGTGAAGGTGGAATCGGGGGTCGCCATCCTCGAGGGCTCGACAGACGTCATCCAACGCAAGGGCACGGCCACGCGGCTGGCGAGATTGGCCGGCGCGCGGGCGGTGCGGAACAATATCCGCATCTCCGAAGCAGCGCGCAAGAAGGCCGCCGAGCGGTTGAGCGGCATCCGGCGGGCCATCGTCCGGACGGGGCAATAAAAAATGTGATCCTGGTGAGGGAAAGCCGCCCCGCTTCGCGCATGTGTGAGTAGAAGGCCATACGGAGGAGGGGCAGGTGAGTTCACTATCGGCGCGATGCCTGAAGGGGTTCGCTGACGGTTTCGGAGGAGGAATCCTCGGCGGCCTGGCATACTGGCTGATTGCGGGTCTGCCCGGGACAGACGCCTTGCCCTTCCTGGTGGCCAAGGTGGCGGCGATCGCCGTCAGTTTCGGCATCTTTGAATGCTGGCGCGTTTCCCGCAAGTTCTCCCCGCTCGAGGAGCGGTCCGCGATAAAATAGCAATCCCCCCAAGGAGGATTGTATGAACCGCATCCACTGCGCGATTGCTACGGCCCTGTTTTCGCTTTCCACGCCATTTCTGTTGGCGGGGCGGTTTGAAATCGTGTCCGGCGCAACCGCGAACCAGGTGTTTCAGCGCGAGGCGGGCGGCCACGCCACCGTCACGCTCGAGGGAACCGCGGCGGGAATGGATGGGCGGACCGTCGAGATTCGCGCTGCGGGCAATAACGGCGTCCTGCCCAGCCTCGATTGGCGCGCGGCCGGCAGGATTCAGGGAGCGAAGTGGACGGCCTCCATCGCACTGCCCACGGGCGGCCCCTACCGCGTCGAAGTGCGGGCGGGTGACGAGGTCCGGACGGTCACCAATCTGCTGGTGGGAGACCTGTGGGTCCTTGCCGGGCAATCGAACATGGAGGGCGTGGGTGACCTGGTGAACGTGGAACTCCCCAACGGCCTTGTGCACAGTCTCGACCAGGCGGACCACTGGGTGTTGGCGGAAGAACCGCTTCATCTGCTGGCGGGCGCCGCGGATAGGGTCCATTGGCGCAGGAATGCACAGGGGATGCCCGAGCGGCTCGAGGGGGAGAAACTTGCCGCCTACATTAGCGCGCGCAAGAAAGGCGCCGGATTGGGGCTGCCCTTCGCCGTCGAGATGGTCCGGCGGACCGGCGTGCCCGTGGGGTTGCTGCCGTGCGCTCACGGCGGGACGTCGATGGACCAGTGGAGCCCTTCGCTACGTGACCAGGGGGGCGATTCGCTCTATGGAGCAACCATCCGCCGCGTGAAACTGGCCGGTGGAAAAGTTACGGGAATCCTGTGGTACCAGGGGGAATCGGACGCCAGTCCGAAAGCCGCGCCGCGGTTCCAGGCAAAGTTCGAGAACCTGGTGGCGGCATTCCGCGCGGATCTGGGCCAGGCTGAGCTTCCGTTCTACTATGTGCAGATCGGGCGGCACGTGAGCAAGACCAACGTGGGGGAGTGGAACCAGGTGCAGGAGATGCAGCGGCTCGCGGCTCGCGCCATTCCCCACTCGGGGATGGCGCCGGCGGTGGACCTCTCGCTTGATGACGGCATTCATGTCGGAACGCAGGACCACAAGCGGCTGGGCCGGCGGCTTGCCAACCTTGCGCTCGGGGGCCATGCGATCAGCCCGGTGTCGGCGAGGATGGAGGGCGGTGTGGTGCGGGTAGTGTTTTCGGGCGTGAACGGCAGGCTGCAAAGCCGTGGGAGAATCTCCGGCTTCACCATTCACGACTCATCGGGTTCGGAGCTGCCCGCCATTTTCCGCGCGGATTTCGATGCGGCGGCTCCCGATACGGTGGTTCTTCATGTTTCGGGGAAGCTGCCTGACGGGGCCGTCCTGTGGTATGGGGCGGGAAAGGATCCCTATTGCAATGTCACCGATCAGAAGGACATGGCGGCGCCCGTCTTCGGACCCATGCCTATCGAACGGTGAGCCGGAACGGGACCGGTTCAGAAGCGGAAGCGAAGAACCACTTGAAGCGAGCGGGGTCCTCCCGTTTGCAGGATGGGAGTCAGGCCGCTCGCCGGGCTTCCGGTGCCCAGCATGAGGTTGAGCATGGATTGCGGCTGGCCGAAGAGAGTACTCGAGAGGTAACGCACCGGGTCGGCAAAGGCGGGGTGATTGAAGAGGTTGAACGCCTCGAGGCGGAGTTGCACGGAGCGGCGGTCGCGGAGCGGAAAATCGCGGCGCAAGGCCAGGTCCGTCTGCCACATGCCGAACCCGCGGATGGAGTTGCGGCCGAGGTTTCCCTGGCCGCTGCCGGATAAGAAGGCCGCGCGGTTCAGGACCCTGCCGCCGGGCGCGTTGCCGCCGGAAAGCCACACAGGAACTCCGGGCAGCAGATCCGGCCGGTAGGCGTTGGCGAAGCTCAGGCCCATCAGGTTCTCCGAACTGAGAACCGTCAAGGGGAATCCGGAGCGGGCGCGCAGAATGCCGTCCACGGCCCAGTTCCGGGCGAACGGAGCGATGGGGGAGCCGGTCCACAGGCGAGGAACGGTATAAGAGACCGCTCCGGTGAAGGCATGCCGGACATCGAAATCGGAAGAGCCGCGATCGGAGGAGGCCGAGAGTCCGCCAGCCGCCAAGTGAAGGGCGGAGTCGCTTGAACTGTCGTCGATCGAATGCGACCAGGAGTAGGAGAGGATGGACTGAAACCGTTCGGTCAGGCGGGTGCGATACTGCAACTGGAGTCCGTGATAGAACGAGTTGCCATGGTTGGTGGCGAGGAGCAGTTGAAGGGTGTCGACGTCTTCCGGCAACCCGCCGAGTTCGCGGCGGATGAGGTTGCGGCCTCGGGAGCCGACATAGCCGGCCGTGAGAACATGCGCATTTCCGATGGAGTGCTCCACCGAGGCGCTCCATTCGCGCACCGAGGGAAGGCGCATTCCCGGCAGGAAACCATAGCTCAGCAGAGTGGCTACGAATCCGTTGCGTGGACTGCTGAAGTGAGAAAGGCTGAAGGGACCGCCGTTGACGGGATCAGTGGCAACGCTGAGGCTCGAGTTGTAGTAGAGGCCCCATCCGGCGCGCAGTACGGTCTTGCCGCTCGCGGAGGGTTGGAAGGCGATTCCCAGCCGGGGGCCGAAGTTGGTCAGGCGGTGGGACCAGATCTGTCTGCGGATCGGGATGAGAATATCGGGAACGCCGGATTCGCCGGGGAGACGGTATTGCGCCGAGGGGGTGTACTCCCAGCGGACTCCAAAGGTTCCGGTGAGACGGGGATGGATGCGCCAGGTGTCCTGAGCGAAAGCGGAAACTTCCTTCAGGACCGCGGCGGCCTGGAGCGGGCCGGCGCGCCCGATCCATAGATTGTTGTTGAGGATGAGGTCCTGGAGACTGTCGGCGATGACGGCGAAGCTGCTCGTATAGTCGCCGCGCCAGGGAGAGAGGCGGCGGTAGTCGGCTCCGAATCGCGCCTGGTGGTTTCCGAGGTTGAGCAGGAAGGAGGGCAGGAGTTGGAACTGGCGCTGGGCGCGGCTGCTTTCCCGGCCGTTTGTGACCGAGCCCACGCCGGCGATGTTGATCCTCAGCAGGTAGTCGCACATGCCTGGAAGGTGGACAAAGTATTCGGCCACGGGCGCCAGGGCGCACGGCGGTAGAGAGATGGCTCCGGCCGGATGCCAGTCGGATTCCGCCGCCGCGCGAGACCAGTTCCAGCGGAAGTCGAGGATCGCGTTGGGGCGGATACGCAGGTTGAGGCCGCCGGTGATGCTCCTCGAACGGATGGTGAGTTCGCTGATCTGGGTGTTGCCGAAGGAGTTGAATGAAGGCGTCTCGCTGTAGCGGGCGAAGAAAGCAAGGCGGGAGGTGATGGCGTGATCAAAGCGCGCGCCGCCGGAGTCGAACCCGGAGGGGCGGTTGTTCCGGCCGGTCCACTCGGCGAGTCCCGGGCCGAGCGAGGGACCGTTGGGAAGCGGGAAGAGATCGAGAACGGTCCGCACCCCTTCAGGGGTGTCCTGGCGGATCTCGGAAGTGGGAACGGGCGAGCGCCAGGCGAAAGGCTGCCGGAGCCGCATCCCTTCGTAGGACAGAAAGAAGAACGTACGGTTGCGCTTTATGGCGCCGCCGAGCGAACCGCCGTAGTCGTTCATGCGCAGGGGGGCGCGGGGATCGCCGATGCGGTTGGCGAACCAGTCGTTCGCGTCGAGACGCTCGTGGCGGAAGTATTCAAACAGAGAACCATGCAGATCGTTCGATCCGGAGCGGGTGCTGAGCGACACCTGGGCTCCGGAGAGGCGGCCGAACTCGGGGGTGGTGGTAGCGGTCTGGACACGAAACTCATCGAGAGCTTCGAGCGAGACGAGGTTGTGGAAGCTGCCGATAGCCGTCATGCCGGGCAGGGCTCCGCCGTTGACCTGCGCCGGGAGTCCGCCGCCGCTGACCCCGTTGTTGACGCTGACGCCATCCACGGTGAAGTAGTTCGTATTGGGCCGCTGGCCGTTCGAGGTAAACTGCCCGGGTTCGCCGCGGGTGGCGGGAGTGACCACGGTTCCGGGCGCGAGTTCGAGAAGGCTGAGCAATCCTCGCCCGTTGAGCGGAAGTTTTTCGACGAAGTCGCGCGTGACCAGGGTTCCAACCGATGCATCCCCGGTGTGAAGGGGGGATTGAGATCCTTCGACAGTGATGGTTTCCTGGGTGCTTCCGAGGGGAAGCGCGAAATCGACGCGGGCTGGCTGAGCCACATCGAGCTTGACGCCGAGTTGGATCACGGTACGGAAGCCTTCCTTACGGACCGTAATCTTGTAAACGCCCGGCTGGAGGGAGGCGACCACGTAGCCGCCGTCGGGCCGGGAGAGCGTGGAGCGCCGGAAGCCGGTTTCGTCATTGACCACAACGACGGAAGCGGCGGGGACGGCGGCATCGGAGGGGTCGCGGATGAGGCCGGACAGGTGCGTATATTGTTGCGCGGCGAGCGGGATGCAGAGAAGGATGATGGCGGGGGGAACGGCGCGGCAGGACGCACGGAAGCCGCGCGGGAAATCGAGCCACGAATCGAGACACGCCGCCACACACCGGCGAGACCGCAAGGACGCCCCCTTATCGCGCGGCGGCTGTCAAATCCCGATACGCTTCGGCCTCGGCCCGCAGGAGAGTCAGGCAGGTGAGCGCCCGCGAGGGGAGATCGGGAGCGACGGAATTGCCGGCCGCTCCTCCAAGAATAACAGCGAGCAAGGTCTCTCCGGCGCGGGCCTGCCGGAACAACTCGATGGTGGCCTGCTGCCAGACAGGGTTGAGAGTGGTAGAGAGTTCTCCGGGCTTTGCTCCGATGGCTGTGAGGACGGGGGACAGGCTCTGCTCCAACTCGACGGATCTCTCGAGGAGCGCCTGGGCATGTTCGAGGCGGATGCCGGCGAGAACAGCGCGGTCAGCGGCGGAGAGTTGAGCCTCGACGGGGGGAGGAAAACGATCGGCGAGGCGGCGCAGGGCATGTACCCGGGAAAGCAGCGCCTCATTCCTGTCGAGGACCCGGTCGGCGAAATGCTCGAAGGAGGCGCGGCCGCCGAGTTCCACTTCGAGGCGGGACTGAATCCGGGCCACTTCCGGATTGACGGTGGCTACTGTCGAGGATGGGGCGATGTCCGCTGGAACCGCGGCGGAAGGTTCGGAGAACTGAACTTCGACGCCTTCGATCGAGGTGAGTCCGGCGGCGATCTGACGGCGGCGGCCGGGGGGAATCCCCACGCCGCTGACAAGAATATGCGAGCCGGAGGATTTCACTTCGATGGGCTCTCCAAGATCGGCATCGAGGCGGCGCAGCGCCGCGAAGACTTTCAGTTCTTCGGCCGCACTGACTGGCTCCGGAGCGCGCGGGAGTACGCGCTCCGGAGCCGGGGAAGAAGGAGCAGTCAGAGGAGATTTCGGGGCCAGGCCGGCGAGCGGAGGCTCGGGAGATGGCGGTTCGAGGGGCAGTTCGCGGATTGCAACCGGATCGGCGCCGCGGAACTGAAGCGTGCTTTCGACGGGGCGGAGGTCTTCGACGGTGAGCTTGAGAGAAGCCGAGGCGAGCTCGCCGGCCGGGGTTGTGGTCCGGATCTGATAGCAATCGTGGGCGGGCGCTTGCGCGTCGCGGAGAAGAGTCACCTGATCGCGTTTTTCGGGCAGTTTGTCGCGCCAGGAAGAAAAGGCGCGCGCGCTGAGGGGATCCTCCCAATCATATCCGGCCGAGCGGAAGCGCGCTTCCATCACGGCATAGACGGGGTCGGGGCCGCCCGCCCGGGCGAGGCCGAGGTGGACGGTGCGTGTCAGGCGTTTCGAGCCTGAGCGGATCTCGATACGCCGCGGTTTGGCCGGCTCGGCCGCGGAAACGGCGACCGCCTTATGAAGGAGTTCGGCGGCTTCAACCGAGGGGGCGTAGCGCAACTCGTGGTACAGCAGGGAAACGATCACCAGGCTCGCCGTCACGGGGACCCATCGCCGCGGCGTGGCGGCGAACGACCGGATTGCCTGTCTCACCACATGGAGGAAAGAAACGCTCCCTGGTGCGGCATCCATCTCGGCGAACTTTCGACGGATGTCGCACCAGGGAGCGGGTGGAGAAGGAAAATAGTCTTCGGTCGTCTTGTGGTATCGAACGCAATCAGAGATGACTTCCTGGATCTGGCCGAGTTCGGTGCGGCACTGCCAGCAGGCGGCAAGATGATCGCGCACGCGGCTCATTTCGGAGGCGCTCAACTCTCCATCGGCGAAGAGGAGCAAGCGGCCGTCACCGGGATGGCGTGAGGCGCCGTCAGGCATGGCCAGACCTCCGCAGGCGATTCATGGCCCGGCGCAGGAATTCGCCGACGGCCGAGGGGCTGATGCCGAGCGCCTCGCCGATTTCGGGGTAGCGGAGGCCCTGGAGGCGCAGATCGAGGCAGCGGCGCTGCTGCTCCGAAAGTCCCGCCATGGCCTGATGAACCTGCATTACACGCTCCCGATCGAGCAAACTCTGCTCCGGATTCCGGTCCGGATGACGTAACCGCGACTCGAGGCCGGGGTCAAAGGGCTGCAAACTCTGCCGGGCTCGAATCTTGAGCCCCAGGTTATGGGCAACCCGGAAGATCCACGCCCGGTGATTGCGAATCTCTTCCTTGCGTTTCAATGTGGCATACAGCCGGAGGAATACCTCCTGAGTAGCCTCCTGCGCCTGAGGCGGATGAAGGCCCAGGGTGAGCAGGTAGCGGTACACATCGTCACGCGTTTCTTCAAAGAGCCGCGCCACCTCTTCCTGAAGAGTCACGCCTCCGCGCTCCGAACGAAGCAGACCTGCCAGTTCCTGGCGAAAGGAGTCGGATGGCATAATTCCCGGGGCGGCAACCAGCTACTTTCACTTTAGTGTCTACCAACAAAGACCGCCGGGGTGAAATTTGCACTACACCCGCGAAAAAAATATTTTGCGGGCAATTTCGCGGAGTGGTGTAGTGAAAACCACGCCGGATGGGTCTTAGCATCTGAAAATACACAACATGCCCGGATCCGTCACCGTTTCGATCGTCACCTTCAACAGCCGGCGCTACATTCGCCGCTGCCTGGAGTCCCTGTTCGAGCAGACGCTCCGGCCGGCTGCCGTGGTGGTGGTGGACAACGCCTCTCTCGACGGTACACGGCTGATTCTTGGCGAGTTCCGGGACAAGATCAGGCTTATCCAAAACGAGCGCAACGTGGGGTTCGCGGCGGGGCAGAACCAGGCGATCACCGCATCGCGGAGTGAGTGGGTGCTGACGTTGAACCCCGACACTCTGCTGAAGCCCCGCTTTCTCGAGAAACTGGTCAGCGCCGGCGAGCAGGACCGGAAGACGGGAACAATCTGCGGCAAGCTGTTGCGAATCGGGCAGGATTTCGAGCCGTTGCCGGAGCGGCGCATCGACTCGGCGGGGATCTATTTCGTGCCGAACCTGCGCCATTTCGACCGCGGATGGAACGAGCCGGATGACGGACGTTTTTCGCGTCCGGAGTGGGTGTTCGGGGCGAGCGCGGCGGCGGCGCTCTACCGCAGGGAGATGATCCGCGACGTTTCTCTCACGGGAGCATTCTTCGATCCGGACTTCTTTGCTTATCGCGAGGATGCCGATGTCGCCTGGCGGGCGCAACTGATGGGATGGCAGTGCCTGTACACGCCGGAGGCGGTGGGCTACCATGTGCGCGGGATCGTGCCGGGCAGCAGGCGGCCCAATCCGCCCGTTCTCAACATGCATTCGGTGAAGAACCGGTTCCTCATGCGGATCAATAACCTCACGGGAGACCTGCTGCAGCGGCACTGGTGGCCGATTCTATCGCGGGATCTTCTGATAGCGGGGGGATGTCTGCTGAGCGAACCGTCATCGTTGCCCGCATTCTGGCGTTTGGCGCGCTGCGTTCCCAAGGCGATCGACAAGAGGCGCCAAATCATGCGGCGCAGAAGGGTGAGCGACGAGTACCTGGCCAGTTGGTTTCAGCCGGAGCCATCGGCGCAACCGGCGGCCGCATACGCACTTCGCTGAAGCGGGATCGGCGGCGGATCCCCGTGCGGAACGGGCCGGGGATCCAGCAGAAGGATAGACTCCGCGTTCACATAGGCCGAACCTTTGATCGTGGGGAGCACACGCTTCGATCTTCGGTTTGGCGTTGGTTCCGGCGCCGCTGGGAGAGCGGTGATGAGCAAGTTTGCTTGCAGCCGGATCAGCGGGGGATCCCCATGCAGAACGGGTCGTGGGGATCCAGCAGAAGGGTAGACTCCGCGTTCACATAGGCCGATCCCTTGATCGTGGGGAGCACACGCCCATCCGCGGCACGGCGGTAGGAGGCCTCAAAGATGCTGCCGCAGATGCTTTCCTGGCGCCAGATTCGATCTTCGGCGAGTTTGCCACTGGCGGCGAGACAGGCAAGTTTAGCGCTGGTTCCGGTGCCGCAGGGGGAGCGGTCATAAGCAAGGCCGGGGCAGAGCACGAAGTTCTTGCTATCCGCGGTGGACAGTTGCGGGGGCCCGAAGAGTTCGATGTGGTCGATGACGCCGCCGCCGGCTCCGGTGATGTGATGGCGGTCGAGGGCCTGGCGGATACGGGTGGCGCAGTGCGTGAGCCGCTCGACGTTGTCGAGGGCGATCCGCTGCCGGTGATGGTTGACCAGAAAGAACCAGTTGCCGCCCCAGGCGATGTCTCCGGTGATGGGGCCGTAGTCTTCGACCTCGACCGGGACGTCCGCCGCGCTGCGATAGCTGGGGACGTTGGCGACGCTGACCTCGCCTGACTCGTGGAGGACGGCGCGGACAACCCCGGCCGGGGTTTCGATGATATGCCGTCCGGGGCGGATGCGGTTGAGATGGGCAAGGGTGACGATGAGGCCGATAACGCCGTGGCCGCACATGCCGAGATAGCCGGCGTTGTTGAAGAAGATGACTCCGGCGGCGCTGCGCGGATCGGCGGGTTCGCAGAGGATGGCTCCAACGATGGCATTCCAGCCTCGGGGTTCATTGACGACGGCGGAACGGAAGCCGTCGTGATGGGCGCGAAATCGCTCGAGCCGCTCGGCCATGGATCCCGAGCCGAGATCGGGTCCGCCGGCGATGACGATGCGCGTCGGCTCTCCGCCGGTGTGGGAATCGACGACAGAGACGCGTTGCATGGCGGCTAAGGCGTGACGAAGCGCCGCGAAGCCATGTGGATCACCTCCATGGCGCGGAGGCCGTCGTTGTGGGTGACGGAGAACGGCGCGCCTGAGTTGCAGCGCTCGATAAACTCGGCGGCCTCGGCTTTGTAGGCGGCCCCAAACCGGTCCACGAATTCGGGCAGCCGTTCACCGTAGTCGCGCTGTTTGTAGGTCTGGCGGGCGATGGTTTCGGCGCGGCCATAGGCTTCGACGACGATGTCGCGGGGTTTCTGTTCGAAGCGGCCGACGTGGATCTGGCCCTTTTCGCCGAAGATCCAGGTTTCGACGCGATAGCCGGAGACGTGATTACGCGTCACCGAGATCTGGGCGGCGAGTTCGGAGGGGAACCAGAGGTAGAGCAGGGCGTCGTCGTAGTCTTCCACGGCGGTGCTGAGCTTTCGGCTGTAGAGGCAGTTTCCGATGGCGGCGGCGGCGGTGGGAGTCCGGCCGAGGAGCCAGAGGATTTCATCCACGTTATGGACGGACATGTCGGCGAGGATACCGCCGCTCACGTAGCCATCGGGAGCCGGGTTCGAGTCCTCGAGAATGGAGACGATTTTGAAGACGCGGCCAATGGCTCCACTCTCCATGAGTTCGCGAGCGTGGCGGAGAGGGGCGTCGAAACGGCGCTGGAAGGCGAGCATGATGGCGTTGGGGTGGCGCGCGTCGAGTTCGCGGGCGAATTCACGGTCCTCGTCAAGCGAGCCGGTGAGGGGCTTTTCGAGCAGAATGCGGTGTCCGGCGGCGACGAGCTCGGCGGCGTTCGAGCGGTGGCAGGCGGTGGGAGTGGCGACGAGGCTTGCTTCGGCAACACCTGCTTCGAGCATGGCGGCGATGCTGGGGAAGGGACGGACAGGGGAGTCCTGCGATTGGGAGAGGCGGGCAGCGGCGGCTTCGGCGCGGTCCATGCGTGTATCGACGACGGCGGCGAGGCGGCAGGCTCCGGTTTCGTTGGCGAGTTCCTGAACATGGAGCGAGTGCAGGACACCGATGCGTCCCTGGCCGATTACAGCCATCTGGAGAGGATTGGGCATAAGGAGCATCTTCCTACAGATGAGGTTCCTCCCGCTGGCAGGGCGGTTTTGACGGAGAGGCGGAACGGAATACGATGAGACACAGAGGAGCAAGTATGAAGACACTGGAAGGACGGATCGCGCTCATCACCGGCGCCAAGGGAGGATTGGGAACATTTGTGACGCGCGCTGTTTTGGAAGCGGGAGCGAAGGTGGCGGGTGTTTCGCGATCGATAAAGCAGGCGGACTTCGATCATCCGAACTTCACCGCGTACGCCGCCGAGGTGGGAGACCAGAGAGCGGCGAAGGCGGTGGTGGAGCGGATCGCGAGCACGCAGGGAAGGGTAGATATAGCGATCCACCTGGTGGGCGGCTTCGTGATGGGCGGCCCGGTGGAGGAGACCGGGGACGAGGTATTTGACAGGATGCTGGACGTGAATTTCCGGTCGGCGCTGCATGTGTTCGGCGCGGTGCTGCCGGGCATGCGCAGGGAGGGGTGGGGCCGGATCCTGGCGGTGGGGTCGAGAGCGGCGGTGGAACCGGTGAGACACGCCGGCGCCTACAATGCCGCGAAAGCGGCGCTGGTGAGCCTGGTGCGAACCATCGCGGAGGAGAACAAGGGGACGGGGATATCCGCGAATATTGTGCTGCCGGGGACGATGGATACGCCTGGAAACCGTGCGGCGATGCCGGAGGCGGATCCCTCGAAGTGGGTCCAGCCGGCGCAGGTGGCGAGCCTGCTCGCATATCTGGCTTCGGCGGAGGCGTCGCAGGTGACGGGGGCGGCGATTCCGATCTACGGCCCAACGCTGTAGAAGGCGCGTTCGTTGACGGAACGAGCGCGTTCCACAATAGGACGTTAGAGAATGGGGCGCGCCGTGTTTTGAACCACTTCCATCTGGCACGCGGATCGCATTACCGAGCCTGTTCAAGCGTCGCTCAATGTGTAAGGGCGGCGCGCGATGAGAGCGGCGGATTCACGGCCGTCGAGATGAAGGCTGGCGGGCAGGCCGGGCCGGCGGTAGAGCCAGGCGCGCTCGACCTCGAAGCCGGCGCGGCGGGCGGCGGCGGATAATATGCCGTCGTCGAGGAGGTGGATGGACCGGGGCATCTGACTCAACTGTCTGTGGGAGGAGAACGCGCTGAGTTTTGTGATCCATCCCGGCCATTTCACGCCTGCCCGCAGGCGGCGGCTGTATTCGGGAAGAAAGGCGGCAAAGGGCTGCTGAAAGGGAGTGGCGGCCTGAACAAAGAGCTTCGCGCCGGGGCGGAGCCAGCGGGCCAGTTCGCGAAAACCGAAGTCGAGCTGGTTGCCCGTGAGGAAGTGAAAGACATTGGAGGCGTGAACCGCTCCGAGGCTGGCCCAGGGGAAGGCAATCTCACGCGGGAACCTGCCGGGGCGGATGGAGAGCCGCGGGCGGGAGGCATCGTCCAGTTGGCTCAACAGAACGGCGAGGTGGGCGTCGTCGAGGTCGTTGGCTATGACATGACAACCGGCTTCGAGAGCGGAAAGCGCAACCGCGCCATAGGCAGTTCCGAGGTCGAGAGCCGGAGAGGAGGCATCACGGCAGAACCGGGCGGCGTACCCGATAAACAACTGGTTCAACGGGCTGAGTTGTCCGGAGGCCCAACCCATGCGGTTGCGCGTGAGGCGGCGATTCACAACTCTGGCGCGGCCTGATCGGGGGAGGTGATGCCGGGCGGCAGTTCCATGATCCGGATGTTGCGGAAATGAATCTCCGCGCCTTCGGATTCGAGGCAGAGGTAGCCTTTCTTGCGTGACGAGCGGCTGATGCCGTTGACGAACTTGCCGTTTACCGAAAGTTTGATGACTCCGTCGACGGCGACGACGTCATAAGTATTCCATTCTCCGCGCCCTTTGCAGCGATTTTCGATGGACTTGCTGCGCTCGCCGCGGGGGTTGTCGGGGATGGTCTTGACTCCGCCGACGCCGAACAGTTCGCCGTGAACGTAAGCGATGGGCGGGGTGACGCCGTCCTTCTTATGGAGGCTGGGCCATTCGAGTTCGAGCATTTGGACCTCGACGCCATCGGGGAGACGGCTTTGCGGATTTGGGCGGGCGCCGCTCCAAACGAAAACTCCCGAGTTCCCGCCGGGCTCGATGTGCATCCATTCAATATGGAGGATGAAATTTTCATACTGTTTTTCGCTGCGCATGACGCCGATGGGGTGGCCGGAACAGATGAGCAGGCCATCCTTCACTTTCCAGGTGCCGGGGCCGGTATTGACGTTGATCCAGCCGCTGAGGTCCTTTCCGTTGAAGAGATCGCGGAACGCGGGGAGGGGGGCGGGCGCGGCACGGGAGCCGGCAAGCAGGGCAAGAAGGACGAGAGGGATAGCGGCGAATCGTTTCATGGGTGTGGCGCCTTCGTCCCAGGATACCTGCTGACACCGGAAAAAATCAGACCTACCATGAAAGTGGGCTCGCACCAGAGGCTTGGGTTATGTTGCGAACGATGCTCCTGACATTGTCCCGGCAGAACTGGCTTAGGGATTGGATGCAAAATTCTCCCTCGGCGGCGAGGTTCACGTCACGATTTGTCGCCGGCCGTACGTTGGGGCAAGCCCTGGCCGTATGCCAGAAGCTGCGGAAGGAAGGGATACTGGCGACTCTTGATCACCTGGGCGAGAATGTCACGTCAATCGAGGAAGCCGGAACAAGCCGCGACGCATATCTGAAGGCGTTGGACGGAATTGCCGATAACGAGATAGGGAGTACGGTTTCGGTGAAACTGACGCAGATGGGTTTGGACATCTCCGAACATCACGCGCGGGAGAACGTGAGACAACTGGCCGCGCGCGCCAGGGAATTAGGGACGCGGATCGAGATCGATATGGAGTCGAGCGCGTACGTGGACCGGACATTGGCCATCGTGCGAATGGTACACGCCGGGACAGCGAACGCGCGCGCGGTGATTCAGGCATACCTCCGCCGCAGCGAGGCCGACATCGAGCAGTTGTGCAAGGATGGGATTCCGGTGCGGCTATGCAAGGGCGCCTACAGCGAGCCGGCCGCGGTGGCGTTTCAAAACAAAGACGAAGTAGACGCCAACTACCTGCGTCTGATGCGGAAGTTGATGACGGATGGAGTGTATCCGGCAATAGCAAGCCATGACGAAAGAATGGTCCGGGAGGCGATTCGAGAGGCAAGGGAGCGTGGGCTGAAGGCAAAAGACTTTGAGATACAGATGCTGTACGGCATCCGGCGGGATCTTCAGAAGGAACTTGTCATGGACGGCTACCGTCTCAGATTGTATGTTCCGTATGGTGACGCCTGGTATCCGTACTTTATGAGACGGCTGGCGGAGAAGCCGGCGAATGTGTGGTTCCTGGTGCGGAACCTGATGAAAGCATAAGGAGACGAGCGGAATGAGATATTGGGGCTACTTCGCCGCGAAACTGATCGCAATTGTGGCGTTGTTGTCCGCGGTGTGGCCGGTGTTCCGGCGGTTGCTGCCGGCGCCGCAGCCATTCCTGTATGAACATCTGGACCAGATGGGGCACGATCTCGGGTACACGGCGCTGGTGTACGGATTCTGGCTGGCGGCGGCGGGGCTGGTCTACCTGTCAGTGCTCGACCAGAAGTACCGTTGCCGGACGTGTCTGCGCCGGCTGCGCATGCCAATCGCGCGCGGGTCGTGGAGCCGCCTGCTCACGGGGCGCCCGCATACGGAGTACATCTGCCCTTACGGGCATGGGACACTGAAGGTTCCGGAACTGCATCTCACGGGGAAAGAACCAAACGATTGGGCCGAACATCAGGACATTTGGACAGAACTGGAACTGCTCGATACCCACAGACGGTAGAGAAGAACGAGCGGGGAGTGGCGCGGTGGCGCGTGGCGGCGGGCATTGCGGTGCTGCTTGCTCTGGCGGGGTTTTGCGGATTGCTGTTCCGGCCGTATCTGCAGAACTGGAGGCTGCAGCAGTACATCGAGCAGATGGCGTTCGATGAAAGCCGGAGAGGGCAGGATGTGGCGGCGTATGTGGTTGCCGTGGCGAACCAGGCGTCGCGGCTCGGACTTCCGGTACCGGTGGACCACATCCGGGTGACGAAATCGGAAGACGGGGTTTACATCGAGGCGCGATATTTCGTGCGTGTGGACTTGCTGGTGTATACAGTGGACCTGCATTTCCGGCCGTCAGCGGGCGTGCGTTGACGCCAGCGCATTGTGCCCGCGCACATATTCGGACGCACTTTCTGGTTTGTTTGGTCAGCCATATGTCACGAGGGAGGGGCGCCGGAATAACTGTTCGGACGCAAGACAGATGGCGCCTCGGAGGAACAATTCGTCTGACTTCAGCGGAGCGGCACGCACCTCCGGCTTGAACACCGATCCTGATAGATGCGCCTGGATACGTTTCACGCTGCCTGGTACGCGAGTGATCTGGCCCGAAAGAATGACGACCTTGGGATTGAGCGAACACGCGATGTTTCCGAGTGCGATGGCAAGATACTCCTCCGTCTGCCGGAATGCCTGAATTGCCGGGGCGTCTCCCGCTTCAGCGGCCTCGACCAGCGCTTGAAATTCTCCAATGTCGAACGTAGTCGCGCCTGTAAACCGCTGCCAGGTCGCCTGATCGGTGGCATACAACTCCAGGCAGCCACGACGGCCGCAAGAGCATGGCGGACCGTTGAGATCTATGACCATATGTCCTAGCTCGGCGGCAAACCTCTTGTTGTGTCCACGATACAACTCACGATTCAGCATGATACCAGCGCCTAACCCGACATCGCCCGCATCAACCAGGACGAAATTAGAAAGGGAGTCCACGGTCGATTCGCCGTGCCAGAGCAGGGCCATCGCCGCGAGGTTGCAATCGTTCTCGATGGCCGTGGCAATCCCCGTTGCCCGCTCAATCTCACGCGCGAGAGGGTACCGAGAGTATTCGGGAAAAAAGGGCAACGCAAGAACCTCTCCGCCGGAGGAATCCGCCAGGCCGGGAACACTGACGCCGACGTTGCGAACCTGCTTGATGCGAATACCGTTTCTGCCCGCGAGAACCCGCATCGCCTCCTTGATGACGGCTACGAATTCTCGCGGATCAGAGGGGGATTCCATGCTCAGGCGATCGCGGACATCACCCGAGAGCCCCGCCAGCGCCACCGTCGTATGAGCGGACCTCAAATTCACAGCGAAGAGTGGATACCCGTTATCGTTGAGTTCCAGAAGTAACGGAACACGCCCGCGGCCGCTCGGCACTGCGCTTCGCTCTGTCACCAGGCGATCCGCAATCAACTCGTCCACAATGCTCGAGATGTTGCTGCGGACCATACCGGTGGCGACGGAAAGCTGGGCTCGCGAAATGGGCTGGCGCAGCCGGATCAGTTGCAGCAACACGTGGCGATTGATCAGGCGCACTGACTGCGGTATCGCGGTGCGGGCTAACAGCCGCCCTTGCGATTTGGACGTCTTGGTCTTCACAACTACATCGTAGGAGATTCCATAGTTCTACGCCGCAACAAAACAAGCGGCGGCCGCGGCTTGATTTCGACGCTACTTGAAACTGGCACGGTAGCGCTTTGTGGAACCGAATCAGGCCGGGAACGGCAGCCGAACCGGCGCCCCCCTGCCAGGAGAGGATGTAGGGGGTTGCCAAGGCTCACTGGCAGGCGCCAATGCGTGTATTGGGACGGGAGCACCGGGCCCGGACAGCCTGACCGGCGTGGTCGCCACGACGGAGTCATTCTTGACAAGTATGGTTTTGCCGGGACGGGCAAGCGCGGAGGCCGTTTGCCGATGGCCGTGCGCGTTGTGCAATCTCGCCCATGGAAGCGGCGCGATTCGCCATCAAAAATTGTTGACAGTGCCACAAATTCAGATTATATTTTGTAACGAAACCAAATAGCCCCACGCGGCTGATTGCCACCACGAATCGAGGTCCACAATGAAACGTTCCCCGCTGCGCGGCAATGTCCGCGTTGCCGTATCTCTGTTCATGTTTGCCGCGCCTTTGTTGTCGCAATCGGAGAAAGCCCGGTTGACCGGCGTAATCAGTGACTCAACGGGCGCCGTTGTCCCTGGTGTACGCCTGACCGTTTCAAACAGGGGGACGGGTGAAAAGCGGACAGTAGAGTCGAATGAAGCAGGCGCCTACACTCTTCCGCTCCTCGAACCAGGGATCTACGACATTTCCACCACAAAAGAGGGCTTCCGGACCGTGACGAGATCCGGAATTGATCTCCATGTTAACCAGACACTGCGTGTCGATTTCAGGGTTGAGGTGGGTGCGGTGACTGAGTCGGTTCAGGTCTCCGCGTCCCAAACGGCGCTACAGACTTCCACTTCGGATCTCGGACATACGGTCGACAACCGGCAAGTCGTCGATCTGCCGTTAAACGGACGAAACACTATCGCACTGGCCGCTCTTGCCCCGGGTATCCGCCCGCAGGGAACGTTCGGCTCGAATCCCGCCACGGTCAACTACACCGGCTGGGGAAACTTCTCCGCCAACGGTGGCATCTCGAATGCCAATGAAGTACTCATCGACGGGACGCCGGGCACGACCGCCGCGCTGAATGGCGCGGTTGTCATGCCGCCGGTTGATGCCACCGAAGAGTTTAAAGTTCAGACCAATAACTTCGCCGCCGAGTTTGACCGTACCGCGGGTGGAATCATCAATCTCAGCCTGAAATCGGGAACGAACCGGCTGCACGGCACACTCTACGAGTTTCTGCGGAACGATAAGTTCGATGCCAGTAATTTCTTTTCGAATCGCGCGGGCAGTCCGAAACCGCTCCTTCGCTACAACCAGTTTGGGGGATCGGTGGGTGGTCCCATCAAAAAGGACAGAACCTTCTTTTTTGGACTGTATGAGGGCTTCCGCCAGAACCTGGGACGCGTCTATACGGCGACTGTGCCGACGGATCGGGAGCGGAGTGGTGACTTCTCCGATACCCGCGTGAACTCCGGCGCGATTCGCACAATCTACGATCCTCTCAGCACGCGGCGATCCGCCGACGGCAGGACCTATGTTCGAGATCCATTTCCGGGGAATGTCATCGCTCCCGATCGTCTGGACCCCGTGGCGGTCAAACTGAGCAGCTATCTCTTTCCTTTACCCAATACCGCGGGAGCCCAATTCACGCGTGTCAACAACTTTGGGACCTCGTCCGGGCAGCGAACCGATCAGGACAACTTCATCGTGAAAATCGACCACCGGTTCAGCGACAAACACCGGCTCGCCGGGTCCTATTCCTACATGAAGCCATCCCTCTCCGGATGGGATCCTCTCAATAACAAGACCACGCCCGCCGATGATGGCGCGGCGAATGTGGAGAAGACGCAGTTCGTGTCGTTGAATGACAGCTATGTTTTTGGCCCGGCGACAATCCTCGATGTGCGGGCCAGCTACCTGCGGTTTCTGGACGAACGGATTCCCATGAGCTACGGCATTGACCTGACTCGGTTCGGGTTTCCCAAGAGCTATGATGACGGCGTCACCTGGCGCCACGTCCCGAACATTCATGTCGCGGGAATGGCGGATTTCAGCGCATCGACGGGAAGCACGATCTTTGGAATTCAGAATAACTACTCGGTGGGCGGATCCCTGACCGCCGTTCGCGGTTCCCACATCCTGAAAGTGGGCGCACAGTATCGCGTCATGCAAAACAACCGGACGCAGAGCAATAATTCGAGCGGTGATTATTCGTTCGACCCCGCGTTTACCCGCCAGGACCCGCTGACCACGTCGTTAACGTCAGGCTATGGGTATTCGTCATTCCTGATGGGGTACGCCGCCGCCGGTTCGGTTCAGAAGGTAGAACGCTTGGCGCTCGAGAGCAAGTACGTTGGCTGGTACCTGCAGGACGATTGGCGAGTAAGCAAGAAGCTCACTCTGAATCTCGGCATCCGCTACTCCATCGAGCCGTTTCTGACGGAGCGCTTCAACCGCCTTTCCCGATTTGATCCCGATGCGATTCCCGTAGACTCCGCGAAATACACAGGCCTTCCGCTCAAAGGGGGTCTCGTTTTCATGTCCAAGGGCGATCGCTCACCGAGCAGCACCTTCGGCAGCCAGTTCTCCCCACGCTTTGGCCTTGCCTATACGCTTACTTCGAAAACTGTGGTTCGTGGCGGGTATGGCATTTTCTGGTTAGCGAACAACCTGGCGATCACCAACGGAAACGGCAACAACCCCGCGTACTCGGTGTCTACTCCGTTTCTGAGTTCGATCGATGGGGGGATAACACCTTCCGCCCGGCTGAGCAATCCGTTTCCCACCGGCTTTCTCGCTCCTCCCGGGAGTGCCGCTGGCGCCGATACCCTGATCGGCCAGAGTATTGGAACCTATATGGAAGGAATAAGACCGGGCTACATGCAGCAATGGAATTTTGATCTTCAGCGGGAAGTTGGCCATGGGCTGGTTGTCGATGCGGCATACGCCGGCAGCAAGGGTACCCGGTTACCGCATGGCATCGGGCTGAATCAGCTGCCCAACAACTTTCTGGCGTTGAGAACGGCACTCAACGATCCGGTCCCCAATCCATTCTTTGGATTGGTCACGGCAGGCTCAATGAGTGGAAGGACGATCACGCGGCAGCAGACGCTCCTGCCGTATCCGCAGTTTACCGGCATCTCGAATCCGCTTGCCCCGGTCGGCAATTCAACGTATCACGCGTTGCAGTTGAAAGTGACTCAGAGGTTTTCCACTTCTGGATTCGTTACCGCCGCCTATACGTTGGGCAAATCTATCACCGATACGGAGAGCTTCACCGCATGGCTCGAACCAGGAAGACAAAACGCGGGCTACTATGATCAATATAATCGCCGCCTTGATAAATCACTCGCCAACTTTGATTCCACACACCGGCTGGTTGTGAGCTATAACTATGAGCTTCCCTTCGGCAGAGGGAAAGCCCTGCTCGCCGATGCCCGCGGCATCGGCGGAGTTCTAGTCTCGGGCTGGCAGATCAACGGTATCACCACACTGCAATCCGGCTATCCAGTCTCTGTTGGGCGGCCCAATGTCGTGGGCGATCCGAACCAGCGTTCCGCCGCCGACCCGCTGTATGGGTGGTTCAACACGGCGGCGTTTGCCCCCGTTCCCGCGTTCACCTGGGGAAACGCGCCACGCGTGCTCCCGAACACTCGCAGCGACTCGGCTGCGAATTTCGACTTCTCCGTTTTCAAGAACACCTTGATTACGGAACAGATGAACCTGCAGTTTCGCTCCGAGTTTTTCAACATCTTCAACCATCCGTGGTTCGCCCGTCCGGATAGCTCGTTTGGGAATGCGTCGTTCGGAACCGTGAATACCGTCTTGAACAACCCGCGTCAAGTGCAGTTTGCGCTAAAGCTGATCTTTTAGATCATGGCTGCGAGGCGCACGTACGGGATCGTTCCGAGCAACTGCTTCTGGCACCTTTTTATGAATTTCAGAGTTGGATGGGTCTCTTCGTGGAGCGCCAGGTGGAGTCTACTTGAACAAGCCCCTTGCCAGCGCCAGCACATTGTGGCCGCGGATAGCCACGCTACTTTCCGCCAGTGATGAGCCGGGCTCCGCGGTGGAAAGTGAGGTAGTGAAAGCCCCATTGGATGAAGACGAGGATGCGGTTCTGAAAGCCGACGATGTACATGAGGTGAATGAACAGCCACGCCAGCCAGGCGAGGTAGCCGCTGATGTGAACGGCTCCGAAGTCGGCGACGGCGGCGGCGCGGCCTATGACGGCGAGACTTCCCTTGTCGAGATAGCGGAAGGGGGCGGGAGCGGGGCTTCCGTCGAGCCGGGCGAGGATGGCGCGCGCGGCATAGCGGCCCATCTGCATGGCGGCGGGGGCGACCCCGGGGACGGGCTTGCCATCGTGTTCGAGGTGCGCGAGGTCGCCGGCGACAAAGATTTCCGGGTGTCCCGGGATGGTGAGGTCCGGAGAGACCATGACGCGGCCTGAACGGTCGAGAGGGACAGAGGTGTGGTTGGCGAGAATCCTGCCCAGCGAGGAAGCCTGCACGCCGGCGGCCCAAAAGATGGTGCGCGCGGTGATGTGCTCCTCTGAGTGTGCGGCGTGGATGGTCACACCGGTGTCGTTGATGGCTGTGACACGGACGCCGCTCCGGGTACGGACACCGAGGCGGATAAGGGAGCGCTCGGCTTTGCGTGACAGGTCTTCGGGGTAGCCGGGCAGGACACGGGACGTGGCGTCGAGGAGGATGATGTGCGCCTCTTCGGGCCGGATGCGGCGGAACTCCTCGCGCAGGGTTTTGTTGGCGATCTCGCCGATGGCTCCGGCCAGTTCCACGCCGGTGGGACCGGCTCCGATGATGAGGAAGGTGAGCCATTCCTGGCGCTCGGCGGTGGAGGTGGAGCGTTCCGCGGCTTCGAAGGCGTAGAGTATGCGGCGGCGAATCTCGGTTGCATCTTCGATGGTCTTGAGACCGGGGGCTTTCGCCTCCCATTCGGGGTGATCGAAATAGCTGTGCTGGGCTCCGGTGGCAAGGATGAGGGAGTCGTAGGGAAGGGCGGCGCCGCCCGAGAGCAGCACTCTGCGGTTGGTGATGTCCAAGTCCGTGACCTCGCCGAGAACGACTTCGGTATTCCGCTGACGGCGGAGGGCGGCGCGGAGCGGGGCGGCGATGTCGCCTGGAGAGAGGCCGCCGGTGGCGACCTGATAGAGGAGCGGTTGAAAGAGGTGGAAGTTGCGCTTATCGACGACGGTCACGCCGGCGCGGGAGCGGCCGAGGGTCTTGGCCGCGTAGAGCCCCGCGAAGCCGCCGCCGATAATGACGACGCGATGCAGAGGGCCGTTCACTCGCGATGCCCCATGCCGAGGCGCCGGAGCATGAGGAATTCCATGAGATTTTCGCCGGTCAGCATACCGACCAGCTTGTCGTCATCCATGACGAGGGCCACGTTGCCCGCCCGGGAAAGGATCGGCATGGCCTCGGAAAGGTCCATCCGGGGAGAGACGGAGACGAACTCGCGTTGCATGGCACCGGAGATGTAGGCTTCGGGGCCGTCCTGCGCCATGGCGCGAAGGAGTCCGTTGCGGCCAAGCAGGCCAAGGACCTGTTCGCCGAGGACCACTGGAAAATCCTGCTGAGTGGTGGCCAGCAGAAGGTTGGCGGCGTCGCGGATGGTCTGGCCGTGGGACAAGGTTCTGAAGTCGGTGATCATGGCTTCGCTGACGGGAACTCCCTGGGTGAGAGTGCGGCCCATGACGGCCGCGGTTTCCTGGACGGCGCCCAGATAGACAAAGAAGGCCACAAAGAGAAGAATGAAGTTTCCGGCAACCAGTCCGTAGAGGCCCATGAGGATAGCGAGGAAGCGGCCGGCGCGGGCGGCGATGGCGGTGGCGTCCGCCTCACCGCGCTTCATGGCGAGCATGGCGCGCAAGATGCGGCCGCCGTCCATGGGAAACGCGGGAAGAAGGTTGAACACACCGAGGATGATGTTGCCGGCGGCGACCTGGCTGAGCATGTCGCCGCCTCCGCGTGAGAAAGCTTTCTCCCAATCAAGGGTGCGATTGAGCGAAACAGTGGCCGTGATCAGAAGCGCGGCGATGACAATGTTCACGGCGGGACCGGCGAGGGCGATCCACAGTTCTTCCCTGGGCTTGGGATTGCGCTCGAGCCTGGCGACGCCGCCTATGGGAAACATGACGATTTCGATCGTCCTGATACCGTAGCGCCTCGAGACGAGGGCATGGCCCAACTCGTGGACGAGGACGGAGGCGAACAGCGCGAGAACATAGATGGCGGCCTCGGCTCCCGAAGGGCCCTGGAGGCCCACGGCTCCAAGCGCGACGACCAGGAGCACGAAGGTGAAATGAAACCGGACGGGGACTCCGAACAGGCGCAGCCCGAATACGCTGCCGGAGATCTGAGAGGAAGACTGGGCGCCTTGGTCCATACCGCTACCGTCAAGATAACAGAGGATGGAGAGAAGTTGTAAGGTTCAAGGGGAGAATAGAGGGAGAAAATGGAAAAAGGGCGAGAGGGGTTGCCTCCCGCCCGATTTCGTGCTGCCTGCGCGATTTTAGGAAGCAGCAGCGCCTTCCCGATGTTGCGGCCTGGCCTAGCTGGCAGCAGCCTGGGTCATCACCGAAGAGATCTTCGAGAAGATGGTGCTGATGCTGGCGGAAATGTTGGGCATGATGGCGCCCGCAGCGACCGCCACGAAACCGGCCATCAACGCGTATTCGATAAGGTCCTGACCACGCGTATCCTTCCAGATTCGCAGCTTCCAAACCAGGTTCACAATGTTCTTCATGCTGATTACCTCTCCCTGCAAAGGGCAGTGTTGTTTAGCTTTGAAATAACAGTAACATTGGGGTGGGGCGGGAAGAATCAGCGGAACTCCCTAGATGATTGTTTAATCCACCTAACGGCAACCCGGGAGCGGTTTGAGGAGTATTACTTTCCCGCGAACGGGGACATAAACACAACGAGGGCGGAACGGGTGAAGTCCACGTTCCGCCCTCGAGAATCCAACAGGTTTTGTAAGCCGACTAGCTGGCAGCAGCCTCCGTCATCACAGAACTGATCTTCGAGAAGATAGTGCTGATGCTGGCGGAGATATTGGGCATGATAGCGCCCGCAGCGACAGCTACGAACCCTGCCATCAACGCGTATTCGATGAGATCCTGGCCGCGTGTATCTTTCCAGATTCGCAGCTTCCAAACAAGAGTAGCAATGTGCTTCATGTAGTTTCCTCTCCACGCTTCGGGATTAAGTTGATCGAGCGTAATTCAGAGTAACAGCAATGATGGTGGGCCATGAATCAGCGAAAGCACGCTAAGCGCGCGGAAAATCCACCTTAGAGGCCGTTGCTGGAGGAGCAGGAATGCAAGGGAATCAATGAAGCAGAACGAGGAAAAGAAGTGGACCAGAACAGAAAAAAGGCGAGACAGACTTTCATCTGTTTCGCCTTGTGAGTTAGTTTAGGCAACTGCTTAGCTGGCGGCGGCCTGGGTCATCACGGAACTGACTTTGGAAAAGATGGTGCTTATGCTGGCGGAAATATTGGGCATGATTGCGCCCGCGGCGACGGCGACGAAGCCGGCCATGAGCGCGTATTCGATTAGATCCTGCCCACGCTTATCTTTCCAGATGCGCAGTTTCCATGCGATGTCGAGTAGTTTGGTCATTGAACCTCCTGTTCTCCAAGTCATTCGACGGTCGCAGATGCTTTCTGTATGCTTGAGCGTGTAAATTGGCAAACTTTTTTCCTGGTAGTACTAGAAAACCGTCAAGGTATTAGGGGAATTCACAGGGAGAGCACTTCCGGCGGACGGCTTGGAGTTCCTGAACGGCGTAGATGCCATGGGTTGACGGAACCGGCGGGGAGAGCGGGCGTAGCGTGGCGGGATATTCCCGGCTCAGTTCGAGTTGTGCCTGCTCGAGGTGCTTCCCTTCGAGGAAGGTGGAGTTGGGAGTACGGATCCAGAAGGAAGCGCGGGCGGCCTGAAGATTGTGAAGAAGCTGGCGCGGGGCGCCGATAGGGTATGCGGAATGAGAATAGATGAGAGAGTAGGGCTCGGCGGAGAAACTGCGTACGGCCTTGCGGCCTGTGTATAGGTAATAAAGCGGATCGAGGTTTCCGGCAAGGACGGCCGTTGGCGGAGTGTGGATCTTCGTCCAATCGAGGAGGGCGGCGAGAGGATACCAGCCGTCGGAGGCGCGGAGGTTCGGTTGCGGATCGCCGAGGCGGATGGTGTGGACGGATGCACGGCCGAGAGAGATCGCGCAGGTGAGGCATGCGAGAGCGGCACAGATGCCTGCCGTAACCCTTCCGCCCGACACCCGCCTCCACCCATACCAGTAGAGCAGCGGCAGGAGCGGGACGAGGAACCGCATGGGACTCCAGGCCCAGGCCAGGATGAGCGCGATGTAGGCGGCAAGGAAAGCGGTCAGGACGGAGCGCTCCCCGCGGAGTAGCCCCGCGAAGATCACGGCGCCGGCCAGCGCGGCGGGGATGAGAAAGGCAGGGCTCGCGGGTAGTCCGGCAAGAAGTCCGGGAGCTAGAAACACCATGAGCGCATTCTCGAGGAGGATGTGCAGCTTCTGAGGCCAGGTGAAGTTCAGCACAATGTTCCAGCCCTGGTAGTTGGCGTTGGAGTAGTAGGCAGCACCCGCGGCCGGGACCGAGGAGTGGGAGGCGACCCAGACAAGCCAGGGGATGCAGAAGAGGGCGGCAATGGCGGAAAACAACAGCGCCTGGCGATAGAGGCGCTTCCAGGCGTAGAACGCGGGGGCGGCCACGAGCAGCGCGACGCCGGCGCCGCGGGTGTGGAAGGCGAGCGAGGCTAGAACAGCGCCGATGACCGCGTCCCGCCAGCCGGGCCGCTGTTCGGCGCGGCGCAGAAAGAGCAGTGACGAAGTGGTGAGCGCGGCGAAGAGAGTTTCCGACAGCATGGCGTTGCTCATGTAGACCACCCAGGCCGAGCCGGCGGTGAGCAGGCAAATGGATGAGGCGAGCGGGGGGGAGGCGCCCTCCTGGCGCAACAACAACCAGGAGAGGACGAACCAAGCGAACGCTGCGGTGAGCGGAAGAAGCTTGAGGACCGGCACGTTCGAAGGAAAATCCGGCGCCAGCCTCCAGATTGTGGAGAGCAGGAGGGGAAACAGGACGGGGTACTTGGTTTGAGGGACTTCGCCGGGGAGGCTGATAATGCGATAGCCTTTGCCTTCGGCCAGTGCCTTGGCGGTCACCATGTAGATGCCGTCGTCGTGATAGGTGCCCGCGGCGGGAGCGCGCCAGGCGATAAAGTAGGCGGCGAGGAGAGCGGCGGCGGCCGCCGCGAAGAGCGTGTTACGCGAGGCGGACATTGCGGAAAGCCTCGATCAGGCGGAAGGGCGTCCGGACGGAGGCGATGGTTTCGCCGCGCTGTTCGATTCTCGAGGAATCGATGTGCCCCAGTTCACGGGCCAACTGAAGATATTCGAGTTTTGAGGGGTCGATTCCCATGATGCGGCAACAGGTGGCGTCGACGGCGGGCAGATCTCCCCCCATGACAATGACGCCGGCGTTTTTGGGGGAGCCCTGAATCGGCCCATTCCCTTCCATGCCGACGATGCCGTCGACGATGGCGAAGGTGTTGCGGAAGACGCGATGGAGAGCAACGATCGAATTCGCGATCCCAAGTTGATGAAGAACGTTCTTGGGCCAGCCGTAAACGGCTCCGGGGACGAGGCCGAAGAAGTTCTTCATGGAGAGAGTGGCTCCGGTCCAGTGGTGCGTCTTCATTTTGGGCATCGAAACGATGAGATCGGCGGCGAGGGCGGATTTCGGGAAAAAGAATTCGGGTTGGCCGGCGAAGTCGGGAACCGGCGCGATATCGTCGCGGTTGAGGTCCACGAAGAGATGGTCGAAGCGGTCGAGGCCTTTGCGGTAATCGGCCTCGCTGGCGAGGAACAGGGTATCACGCCGGTGGCCGGGCCCCTCACCAACCCGCACCTGGGCCGCTCCCATTTTGTGGAAGGTTTCGACGGCGGCGGCAAGGAGGGCGACGTTGGTGTTGATGGTGGTGGCGGAGTCGAATTCGACGAGGTTGGGCTTGAGGAGAATGCTCTTTCCGCGGACGGAGAGGCCGCATGCCTTGATGCCGGTTTCGACAATGGCCGCGAGTTCCCGTGAGTAAGAGGAGGCTTTGGCTACGAAGACGGCGGAGGTGCCGGGCGGCTCCTTTGGCTGAGGCGGGGAAGCGCATCCGTCGAGGAGGGCGGCCCCGGCGAGGGGGAGGAAGCGGCGACGCGGGAATTTCAGGCGACCCTGAGCCATTGGTGGCCTCCATCGGGACAGGCGAGAGCCTCGAGAGCGGTTACCATCACGTCGCTTATGGGGGGAGCCGGATCCGGAGCGGGCAGATTCCTGCCGTAGTTGCGGAGGCTGATGGCGAGCCAGGCTCTGGCGAGCGGGGAGCTTGTCTCGTCCCAGTATTTTTGAGCAAGATCGAGGGAGCGGTCGAGACTATCCCGGGTGCATCCCTGGAGGCCGGTGAGGGCAATCCCGGTGGTCTCCGGGTAAGAGGGCAGATCCACATTGTAGACGCGGCGATTGCCGTGATTCCAACCTCCGTCGTTCGTGCGCCGGTCGAGCAGCATCCGCTCGCCTTCGTCAATCCGCAGGGCGACGGCGCCGGTGGAAACTATGCGGGAGGCTTTCTTCAGCGCAAGCAGGGAGTGGGCGGTGGGCTCGACCCAACTGGCGGCATGCGGACTCCATGGCCAGCCTTTCCAGCGGCGGTCGTATTCCACGGGAAGTTTCCAAACGGCGTTCACGGCCCGCTCGAACAATCCGCCCTCGGAGCCTATCGACCCGGCGAGCCATTGGAGGCCACGTTCAAAGGAAGAATCGAAGGTTTCTCGGACGCAATGAAGAGTGACGCAAAGTGCGGTGGCCCAGGAGGGAGCCTGCACGGCAGCCGCCGGGCGCCAACCGCCGCCGGGGAGCTGCCAGGAGCGGAGCAGGCTCCAACCGCGGTCCCAGGCCGGCTGGGAGGCCGGGTCCTGGTAGAGAGCGAGCAGGGCGTAACAGGTGGGTTCGAGCCAGGATTGACGGGCGGGCAGATAGCCCCATCCGCCGTCGCTGTTTTGGGAGGCGCGGAGGGATTCCAGGCGTAACTGACGAAAGTCTGGCACCGGAGTGGAGATCGGAAGAATGCCCGGAAAACTGTATTGGTGAAGGGGGCGATTCGGCTGAGGATTTTCCTTAGCGGACCCTAATGGTTTTTCTTAGTTCCGCCGATCCTGGAGTTCATGACGCAAACCCACGATGATCAACTGGCGATTGTCCTCGGGCAGAGGCAACTGATCGCTGTTTGCTGCATGTGTCTGGTGGTGATGGGGCTGGTCTCGACGCTTGCCTATGTTTGCGGCCGCTCGATCACGGCCGCGCAGTTGAAGGAGCAGGAGAAGCCGGAAGCGGCCGCCGCCATTTTTGTCGACCCCGTACAGCCGGCCTCGCATGAGGCGGCGAGAGCGCCGGGACCGATGGAAGCTCATGCCGAGACGCTGCCGGTGCGTTCGAAGCCGGTGGTTGCTCCGCCGGCGCCGTTCGCGGCAACGGGGACCGAACCCGCCGAACCAACCCAAGGGGAAGCATACTGGCAGGTCGGAGTGGTTGACCGGGGCATTGCCGCCGTTTTCGTGGAATACCTGACGAAGCATGGATTCAGGGCGCGAACCGCCTCGGCGCAGTCGGGAAACCTGAGGCGTGTGCTGGTGGGGCCGGTGATGGATCCCGCCGATGCGGAGAGCATGAAGAGGAGCCTCGATAGCGGCGGATTTCAATCGTTCATGAAGCGATACTGACACGCGGCGCTCAGGAAGCGAAAAGCGGGGCGATGGAGATGAGCGCCAGACCAACGATAAAGAACAGCAGCATCATGCCGAGGAGCAGGTTCACCCTGGGTTCGGCTCCCTGAAATTCCTTCCAGTAGAGCAGGCCCCACAGGGCGCTGACGAGAGTTGCGCCCTGGCCGAGAGCGTAGCTGATGGCCGGGCCCACCTGTACGCTTTTGGGAGCGCTGGCGGCGGTGAAGTTGGCAATGGCGCCGGCGCACCAGATGATTCCGCCGAACACGCCCAGCATGTGCTGGCGCCCGGAGCCCTTGAAATATTGGGCGAACTCGACGGGCTTACCCTGAACGGGCAGATTCATGAAGTAGATATTGAAGATGAACGTCGAGAAAAAAACGCCGATCGAGAAGCAGACGGCGACGCTGTAGGGGCCGAGACCGATATCTCCGGTCTTTGAGAGTTCGACGAGGGGATAAAACGTGCCCATGAGAATGCCGCTGATAAGGCTGACGATAATGCCCTTTGCCGATCCCTTGGGTTTTTTCCCCGTGTTTTCCGCCCGCGCGCGGCTGTGGGCGCTGTAACCCATCGAATCAAACAGAATGGCCAGAAGAATGAGGCAGACGCCGCCAAACAGCAGGGCGGGGTTTCCCTGCGGATTGATGACGTAGTTGAGGACGACTCCGATGACCAGGGCAAGGCCGATGGCGACGGGAAAGGCAACAGACATGCCGGCGAGAGCAATGGCGGCCATGAGAAGCATGTTGGCGAGATTGAACACGCCGCCCGCCACGAGAGCGTAAGCGATCTGTCTCTTGCCGGTGACCTGGACATTGTCGATGAAGGACAGCTCCGTTCCAAACTGGCCAAGGGTGAGAGCCGCCGCGAAGGCCGCGAGGAGCACGCCGAAGGCGTAGTCGAAATAGAAGAGTTCAAAGCGCCACTTGGGGCCGGACATCTTGAATGTGTTGGCCCAGGAGCCCCAGCAGATCATGGAGAGGATGGACAACAGCAAGGCGGCCCAGTAAGTGGTTGGAAGGATCATATGGACTTTGAAAGCTGAGCGTACACTGCCGGGAGTGCCGTGGTCAAGGACTGGAAGCGCGGGAAGAGAAGAAGCGGCGGGGATTGCGGCGCGGGCGCAAGCATTGAAATAATGTGGCTTGGTTCCTCGCACCATGACGCTCCGAACACTCTTCGTTCTCACGGCGGCACTCTCACTGCCGGGTTCCGGTGTCCTTTTCGGACAGGCGGCCAAGCCCAACGTGGACCACTCGCTGGGGTACGACAACACCCCATTCCTTCCCGGACAACCCTGGCGGGTGCATGACATCTCGCGTCCCCACCCGCCGAAGGTGACGCCGGGCAATGTTCCAGGCGCGCCGCCATCGGACGCGGTGGTGCTGTTTGACGGCAAGGATCTTTCGAAGTGGAGAATGACGGCGCCGAAGGAGAAGAGCCCGGTCTCGACATGGAGGGTGGCGGACGGATATTTCGAGGTGGATCCAAGAGGGGGAGATCTTGTCACGCGGGACAAGTTCGGCGACTGCCAGTTGCACGTGGAATGGATGATCCCGGCGGGGGAGACGGGCAAAGGCCAGAGCGCGGGCAACAGCGGCGTGATGCTGATGAGCGCCTATGAGATCCAGGTGCTCGAATCGTTCACGAACGTGACCTACGCGGACGGGCAGGCGGGGTCCATCTACGGGCAGTGGCCGCCGCTGGTGAACGCCTCACGGAAGCCGGGGGAGTGGCAAAGCTACGACATCTTTTTCGAAGCTCCGGTTTTCGCCGCCGGCATGGTGGTGAAACCGGCATATGTGACGGTGGTGCATAACGGCGTTCTGGTGCAGCATCACAAGGAGATTCTGGGGCACGTCGTTCATGCGAAGGTCGCCGTGTATTCTCCGCACGCGCCCGAAGAACCCCTGCTGCTGCAGAACCATCATCACAAGGTGAGATACCGCAACATCTGGATCCGGAGAGTGAAGGGCTACGACGGCCGTTGACCGGGGGGGAACGATCAGGAAATGATTCCCTTGCGCACGGCATAGAGGATGAGTTCCGGGACGCTGTGCAGGTTGAGTTTCTGAAGAATGTGGGTGCGGTGGGTTTCGACGGTATAGAGACTGAGGTTGAGCATCGAGGAGACTTCCTTGTTTGACTTGCCCTCGGCGAGGAGTTGAAGGATCTCCCTTTCTCGTGTGGTCAGGAGTTCGTAGCTGTCCTCGACTCCCTTCTGCTGTACCTGGCGGATGTAATCTTCGAGAAGCATACGGCTGATGCCGGGACTGAAGAAAGACTTGCCGGCGACGACAGCGTGGATGGCCTGAATGAGATCGGTTTCGGCGGAGTCCTTGAGGAGGTAGGCGCGGGCTCCGGCTTTGAGGGCGCGCAGGACGTAGCTCTCGTCGGAGTGCATGCTGAGGATGACCACGGAGGTTTGCGGGTGGCGCGAAACGATCTGCCGGGTGGCTTCAATTCCGTTGAGGTGGGGCATGGCGATGTCCATCACGACCACATCGGGCATGAGGCGGCCGGCGAGGTCAACCGTCTTGCGTCCGTCATCGGCCTGCCCGGCGACTTCAAAACCGGATTGCCGCTCGAGCAGCAGACAGAGGCCGGTGCGCATGACGGTGTGATCATCGGCCACGAGGATTCGAATTACGCTCATGGAACTGAATGGGGTTTCCTGTTACCAGCCTACCGCGGCGAGTGCGGCGGGCGGCGGGTGGACAAAGAGAAGAGTTGGTGAGGCAACTCAGGCGGGCTTCATGGGCGGCTCGCTCATATCGACAAGGGGAAGTTCGACCTTGATGAGGGTGCCGCGCCCGGGTTCGGATTCGAGATGGAAGTTGCCGCCGAGGTAACGCACACGCTCTTCCATGCCGAGCAGGCCGAGGCCGCGCACGTGACGTGGATCGAAGCCCTTTCCATTGTCCTGGATCACCAGGAGAAGGCGGGTGGGCTCCTGGCGGGCGACAATGCGGACGTGCGTGGCGTGGGCATGGCGGGCGCAGTTGTGCAGAGCTTCCTGCACAACGCGGTAGACGCAGGTCTTATGCTCGTCGGAGAAGGAATCGGGGGCGTCGTCAGCGGAGAGTTCGACGCGCACGCCGGTGCGGCGGGACATCTCGCGGGCTTGCCAGTGGAGAGCGGGAATGAGGCCGAAGTCATCGAGCATCGAGGGGCGCAGCAGGAGGGACATGTTGCGCACCGAGGCGACGCTGCCCTCGGCCAGTTTACGAATGGAGGCGAGCCTGGCGCGCAGATCCTCCTGGCCGGGTTGCACGAGGGCGGAGGCGTTGCCGGCATCGATGAGCAGCGCCGTCAGGGATTGTCCGATCTCGTCATGGAGTTCGCGCGCGATCGAGCGGCGTTCTTCCTCCTGGGCGCGCAGCAGACGGGCGGAAAGGCTTTCGAGTTCGCCGTGAAAATGGAGGATCTCTTTATAGCGCCGCCAGAGGTCGTTTTCGAGCTTGAGGATGTAGAAGACGGTGCCGGCCGCCAGCAGGACGCCTAGCCCCATGTTCGTGGCGAGGATGAGAGTCAGGCGCTGGCGGAATGACTGGAACAGCGCGGAGACGCTCTGCTCCTGGGAGTGGAGGCGGCGTTCGTTAAGGTCGCCGATGCGGCCGGCGATGCGGAGGACTTCAATACGGCGCTGGACGAGGTCCCTGGTAAGGAAATGGAAGCCGCGGGTACGGCGCTGCCGGGAGTCCCAGGAGAGCACGGGGTCTATGGATTGCCAATAGGTGGCGAACCTGGCTTTGAGATCGGTGAAGGCGGCGCGCTCGTCGGGCGCAAGCCCCAGGCTGTATTCCTCGAGAGCCGTTTCAATCCTTGTCCGCAACTGTTTCAGGCTGTGCAGATGGGCTTCGGCCGAGGCGGCGTCGGGGTCGAGCAGATAGTCGCGCACATAGCTGCCGGAAAGGTAGAAATCGGCGCGGATGCGTTCGAGAGTGTCGTTTCGCTTGAGGAACTCCTGATCGCTCTTGATGTTGCTCGCTTCTATACGGTGGACGATGCGCAGGGAGTCGATGCCGGCGAACGCCATGAGGAGAAAGACTCCGCCGAACCCGGCGAGCAGAGCGAGACGAAAAGCCACGGCTGGGCGGCCGGCCGGTGGGCGGGGAATATTGTTATGAACCTTCCGTTCTGTCGGCTCCATCCAAGCTCTCGACCAGTGTATCGGGTGAACCGGACAGAGCGCGGCGCCTCTCGGTGCGGGTGGCGCATTCGCTGGCGCTCCCGATCACGCGGATGAGTTCGTCGGGGCGAAACGGTTGCGGGATGACGTCGCAGGCGCCTTCGCGCAAGGCCTCGACCCATAAGCCTCCGTCGAACTCAGGGATGGCCACGACGAGCACGGCGGGCAGGCGGTTGCGGGCCAGGAGTTGCAGAGCGTCCCGCCAGTCGCCTCCGTCAAAATGCGCCTTGACGAGGAGAACGGTGGCGCGGGTGATGGCAAGGAACAGGCGCGCCTGCCGCAGGGAGCAGGCATGGTGAATGCGGATACCGCTCGAGGCCACCATGCGTTCAGCCATGGCGGCTTCATTCCGCGAGCCCGCGAGAAAGACGCAGTCGATCCGCTGGCTCTTGCGGGAAGCGGCGCCGGACTGATAGCGCTCGATTGGCACTACCTTGCGATATGGATCCTTTTCCCTATGCACTTGGACTCTTGATACCTGATCCCAAGATAGGACGGGGGGTAGAGAAAGAGAATACCGTGCAGCGGGTATTTTGCCGCCGCGAAGAGGAAGTTTCCTCGCAGCGGGCTGGAACCGCGCGGCGGGGTCCACAAATACAGTCCAGGCGGTATGTCATGGATCGCGTGAGGGATCTTATACTCAATGCAGATCTTTGGCAAGTAAAGGGACATGATGGGCTGACGCCGCACGAGGAACTCTTCGCCATCCGCGGTGCTGGAATCCGTTTGAGCTAACTGATCTCCCTCTCAACGTTGATACTGTCAACAGCGCCGCGGATGGGAGGAGATAGCATGAACGAAGGCCGGGTGGCGGATGCGAGCGGACTGGCGCGCAGTGATGGGCGCCCGGCGGAGATCTCCGTGAGTCATTTCAGTTCGCCCTTGCAAGCGGAGGAAATTGCCGCGGCAGTGGGCCTCATCGTCCGGCGCCGCCGCTCCGCGGAGTTGGCCACACCTCCCGGCCCCGAGGAACGGCGCCTGGCGATGGCTGTCATGTTCAAGTTTCTGGTAGCAAGAGTCCGTTCTAGACCTCACGCGATTCTCCTGCCAGGCCGGCTGGCCGTGACCTTGCCGCAATCACGGCCGGCCCTTTTTGTTTTGGGGGCGCGCGGCTTGAATGATTCCAACCGGGGACCGAAGCTACGCTACCATGGATTCGCCGGAGTATGGACGTGACGCCCCAGGGAGAGAGCCGCGCACGGCAAGCCTTTCTGATTGCGCTGTTGGCGCTTGCCGCTTATCTGTGCTTTACGATTGTCCGGCCGTTCCTGATGCCGATTGTGGCGGCGACGGCGCTTGCTGTTCTATTCTACCCGGCATACGAGCGCATCAGCCGCTTGATTAGAAACCGCAATGCGGCGGCGGCTTTGTCGGTCGCCATGGTGGTGATGGCGACCCTTATTCCGGCGGCGCTGCTCAGCCGCGGAGTCACGAAAGAGCTGCAGCAACTGTACGCCTCGCTTGCGAGCAAGAGTTCCGCGAGTGGGGGGTGGGAGCCCTGGTTGACCCACCTGCTCGAGCGGCCTCTGAACCTCGCCGGAATCGACGTGGAGGATCCGGATTTCAGTTTGCGGTCGATCGTGACGGGTTGGGTGGAGGCGGCCAGCGCAACGCTTGTGCGGGTCTTGCGCAGCGCAATCGCCAATCTGGCGGGTTTGCTTCTGAATGGGATGGTGACGCTGTTCAGCCTGTTCTTTCTTTTCCGGGACGGACGGGCTATCCGGCGCTATGCCACGCACGTGCTGCCGCTCGAACCGCGGCAGATCGAGCGATTGTTTTCCGAAGTGGGCCGTTCGGTGATCGCCAACATGTACGGGGTGCTGGCGGTGGCGGCCGCGCAAGGAGGACTGACAGGGCTGGCTTTTCTGGTTCTGGGACTGCCGTCTCCCGTGCTTTGGGGGCTGGTGGCGGGCCTATTTTCCATGATTCCGCTGGTGGGCCCGCCAATTGTCTGGGCGCCGGCGAGCATCTATCTCGCGCTCAGCGGAGCCTGGGGTAAGGCGATCCTATTGGCGGTCCTCGGCGCGGGGGTGATCGGGTTGGCGGACAACTTCATCCGGCCCTACGTGGTGAGCGGACGGGTGAGTCTGCATCCCCTGCTGGTGTTCTTCGCGCTGCTGGGCGGGGCACAGGCGTTCGGGCTGATGGGACTTTTCATCGGGCCGGCCGTGGTGGCGGTGACGGCGGCGCTCGCGGAGTTGCTGAGAGAACCGGCTGCGTGAATTCACGACGCGGGTGAAAGCACACACCGGAGGGTATGAAATCAGGGATGTTCCACCTGAAGGACGGCGGCGCCCTTGATGGCATCGTACTTGAGAGCATTTAGCGCGCGGTTGGCCTCTTCGAGAGGGAACACCTCGACGTGGGTCTGGACGGGAATACGCGCGGCCGTCTGAAGAAAATCTTCGCCGTCGGACCGGGTGTTGTTGGCCACGGAGCGCACGACGCGTTCGTGGTAGAGGAGTGAATAGGGCAGTTCCGGGATATTGCTCATGTGGATGCCGCCGAGAATGAGGGCGCCGCCCTTCCTGAGGGCTTTGAGGGCGGCGGGAACGATCTCGCCGGCGGGGGCGAACACGATGGCCGCGTCGAGACTGCGCGGCGGGGCATCGACGGTTCCTCCGGCCCACTTTGCTCCGAGTTCCATGGCGAGATCCTGGTGCCGTTTATCGCGTGTCATGGCGTAGACATCGGCTCCCCAGAATCGCGCTATCTGAATGGCGATGTGGGCCGCCGCGCCGAAACCATACAAGCCGAGCCTGCCCCCGCGCTGGATGCCGGAGAGGCGCAGGCAGCGGAATCCGATGATGCCGGCGCACAGCAGCGGGGCCGCCTGAAGATCGGCAAAGCCTTCCGGCAAGGCATAGACGAACTCTTCGTCGGCGAGCATGAATTGGGCGTAGCCGCCGTCCACCGTGTAACCGGTGAAATCCGGCTTGTCGCAGAGGTTTTCGCGGCCCGCGAGGCAGTATTCACAGTGGCCGCAGGTGCGGTGCAGCCAGGCGACTCCGACGCGCTGACCTGGCGGGAATCGATCCGCGCCGGGTCCGCGGGCGTCGACGATGCCGGCTACCTGGTGGCCGGGAATGAGCGGCAGTTTCCGCTCAGGCAGTTCCCCTTCAATAACGTGCAGGTCCGTCCGGCAGATGCCGCAGGCGCGGACGCGGATCCGGATCTGGCCGGTTCGCGGTTCCGGAAGCGGCACGTCTTCCACCATGAGCGGCGACTGGTCAACCGGCCGGTTGGCGTGGAGCACACAGGCTTTCATCGTTTTCATGACGTCCTACCGGCTAGTATGCACCCGGGGGGCCAAAGGGAGCGTATTGGCGAGCGGCGTGCAAGAGATTGAGACAAGGAGCGGTGCATGATACGCAATGTTCTCATCGCCGCCTGCCTGGCGGGCGCTCTCCCCGGAAGGATGGACCAGGCCGAGTGGAAGCTCCGGGAACTGGTTGAACGTCCCTATCCGGAACTGGCGGAACTGGCGGCGCAAGTTTCATTCTCCCGCCGTCAGTATGAGCAGGTACGGAAGGAACTGGAGGAGGAAAAGAAGAAGCAGGCCCAGCGGCTCGAATCGGAAGAAAAGGAATTGCTCCGGAAGATCTCCCGGGACCGGAGTGAACTGGAGCGGCTCAACCGGCTCGGGTCGAGAGATGACGAAGCGACGGCGGAGAAGCGGCGCGAGATGCACAGCCGGATTCTCGAACTGGAACGTCAGGCGCGCGAGAAGCGCATGGAGCGGCAACATGGCCTGCCGGTTGCGTTCGACAACAGACTGGCGAAACTGAGCCTGGTCGAACGTTGGCCAGCGGAGAAAAAGATGGTAAAAGCGCGGATAGCCGCGGGACAGGCGCGGCAGAGGCGGTTCGGGGACGTGGAAGATATTGGGGTGCGCAAGGTGGGGGAGGGGCAGGAAAAAGACGTCGGGAAGGGCGAGGAGGCCATCAAGGACCTGAAGGCGTACGGACTGATGCCGCCCGAGTTGACGGATGAGAGGGTCGGTAACTATGTGCAGGGGTTGGCCAATGACCTGGCGAAGCACAGCGACGTCAAGGTCCCAATCAAGGTTGCGATTCTTGCGAGCCGGGAGATTAATGCTTTCGCGCTGCCCGGCGGTTTTCTTTATGTGAACACCGGGCTGATAGAGAAGGCGGAATCGGAATCGGAACTCGCCGGCGTGCTGGCACATGAAATGGCTCACGTCGCGGCCAGGCATGGAGCGCGGCTGATGCGGAAAGCGACCATAGCCGGGCTGGTTTATCAGAGCGCACAGATCGCAGCGGTGATTTTCACCGGCGGCGCCGTAGGCATAGGGACATATTACGCAATGCAGTATGGCTTTTTCGGGCTGGGGTTGGCACTGAACCTGACGCTGCTCGGCGTGAACCGTGAATTTGAAGCGGAAGCCGATCAGTTGGGCGTACAATACTGCTGGCGCGCGGGATACGATCCGCGCGGATTCATTACGTTCTTCGACAAGATGGCAAGCGAGCAGGGATATGTGCGTTCGGCGAGCTTCTTCCGTACGCATCCACCGTTCCTTGATCGCATTCTCAGCACCTTCAAAGAGATGGAGTTTCTGCCTCCGGTCGAGAAGCTGAAAGTGGATTGCTGCGAATTTCAGAACGTGAAAGAACACCTGAGACGGATACCCCTTAAAGGTGAAAAGGAGCGGAAGGAGAACCCCAGGCTGCGGCGGCTCCCCGAGTGAGAGGCCCGGTTCGATGCGGGGAGTCCCGTCATATGGAGTTCCATCGCGACGCCTTACAATAGCGGATGCAATGTTACGAGCGTTTCTTGCAGTATCCGCCATGGCGTCCGCCCTTGCGGCGCAGACAATCGACATCGGCTCGCAGCGCGAGTTGTTCGTGGACCGGCACCTGGTGGAGCGGCTGACAAACGCGCGGCTCGAACTGGGGAAGCCCGTGAACGAGGGAGTCGTCCTGCGCATGAACGAGCCGTGGGAAGGCGCTTTTTGCGGCTATTTCACGGTGATTCACGATGGGAAGCGCTACCGGCTTTACTACCGGGGCGTGCCGTCGGCGGGGCAGGACGGGCGATCGGAGGAGGTCACCTGCTACGCCGAATCAAGCGACGGCAGGAACTGGACCAAACCGCGGCTGGGGCTTTACACGGTACGGGGAACAAAGGACAACAACGTCATCCTTGCCGGTTCCCCGCCCTTCTCGCACAACTTTACGCCTTTCCTCGACTCGCGGCCGGGCGTAGCGGCCAGCGAACGCTACAAGGCAATCGCGGGAACCGGTTCGTCCGGCCTGGCGGCTTTCGCTTCCGCCGATGGAATCCACTGGCGCAAGTTGCGCGAGGAGCCGATTCTGCCCAAGGGCCCGTCACGATATGACTCCCAGAACCTGGCCTTCTGGTCGCCGGGCGAAGGCAGGTATGTGTGCTACTTCCGGACGTTCAAGGACGTGGGAGGAAAGCGCTACCGCTGGGTGTCACGAACAACCAGCAGTGATTTCCTTCACTGGGCTCCGCCGGAGGAGATGAGTTTCGGAGACGCGCCGGCCGAGCATCTCTACACCAACCAGACGAGCCCTTATTTCCGCGCGCCGCAACTGTACATCAGTATTGCGGCGCGGTTCTTTCCCGGGCGCCAGGTGTTGAACGAGGAAGAGGCAAGGGAGATTCACGTGGACCCCTCCTACTACAAGGACATTTCAGATGCGGTGCTGTTCACCACGAGGGGCGGAACGCGCTATGAGCGGACGTTTCTGGAGGCGTTTCTGCGGCCGGGCATCGGTCTCGAGAACTGGGTATCGCGCACGAACTATCCGGCCTGGAACGTGGTGCCGACGGGGCCTTCGGAGATGTCGTTGTATGTGAACAAGAACTACGGGCAGCCGACGGCCCATCTCGAGCGCTACGCGATGCGGCTGGACGGATTTGCGAGCGTGCACGCGGGCTACGGCGGCGGAGAGCTGTTGACCAGGCCGGTGCGGTTCGCGGGGGAGGCGCTGGAAGTGAACTTTTCGACCTCAGCGGCGGGAAGCCTGCGAGTGGAGATTCAGGACCTGGAGGGGAAGGCGGTGGAGGGATACGGACTGGCGGACGCACGGGAATCGATTGGCGACGAGATATCGCGCATCGTTCGCTGGAAGAACGGCTCCACGGTTGCTTCGCTCGCCGGTAAGCCCGTTCGCCTGCGGTTTGTCCTGAAGGATGCCGACCTCTACTCGTTCCGCTTTCGCCAACGGTGATACCTTTAAACGATAGGTTTATGCGAAGCTCTTGGCTTGTATCGGCAGGTTTCTGCGCCGTGCTGCCGCTGTTGGCCCAGCACGATGCAAGTAATGACGGGAAGTCGAGGAACGCCGCCATGGGAAATCCGGCGGCGGTCGCGGCGGGGAAGAAGCTGTTTGCCACTTCCTGCATGGGCTGTCATGGGCCGAACGGGCGAGGGGGCCGCGGACCGAACTTGCGGCAGCGTGGAGTATGGCATCCGCTCGACGATGACGGGCTGTTCCAGACGATCCGCAAGGGAGTGCCGGGCGCGGACATGCCGGCGACGAATCTGCCGGATGCGCAGATCTGGGAGATCGCGGCGTATGTGCGGTCGCTGACGGCTCCCGCGGTGGAGACAGCGGTGCCGGGGAATCCGCAGGCGGGCGAGGAGATTTACTGGGGCAAGGGGGGATGCTCGAACTGTCACCGAATCCTCGGCCGCGGCGGAATGCTGGGGCCGGACCTGAGCAACGTGGGAGCGGTGCGGGCGGTCGAGGAGATCAGGGAATCCATTGTCGACCCCGACGCGGACGGTTTCCCCACCTATAAGGGAGTGACGGCGGTGTTGAACGATGGCCGCACCATAAAGGGTGTGGCGCGGAACCGGACGAACTATTCGGTACAGGTTCAGGACGCGCAGGGGAATCTGCATCTGCTCAGGATGCCGGACGTCCGCACCATCACGTACGCGGAGCATTCCCCGATGCCCCGGGATTATAAAGAGAAACTGAGCCGGCAGGAGTTGGATGATCTCATCGCGTTCCTCAGCCGCCAAAGTGTCCGCCCCTACGAGCCGGAGAAGAAATAGTAATGACGACACGAGCCTTGCTTATGGGCCTGCTCGCCGTGGCGAGCGCAGTGGGCCAGGTGCGCTACGAGGATATCCTCAAGGGTCCGGGGACCGGCTGGCTGACCTATGCCGGGGACTACCAGGGCCACCGCCACAGTCCACTGACGCAGATCAATGCGTCGAACGTGGGATCGATGGTGGCGAAGTGGGTGTACCACATGCCCAAGGCGAACGGCCTGCGCACGAACCCGATCGTCTATGAGGGGGTGATGTACGTCACCAACAGCAACGAGGTGAGGGCGCTCGACGCCCGCACGGGAAGGCTGATCTGGCTGTACAAGGATGCGCGGTCGAAGAAAGAGGCGGTGAACCGGGGCGTCGCGATCCTGGGGGACCGTGTCTTTTTCGTCACCGGTGACGCGTACCTGGTGGCGCTCGACCGCCGCAACGGCGGCCTGTTGTGGCAGAAGCAATATGGGCGGCTCGAAGACGGGCTGTTCGCCACGCTCGCGCCGATGGTTGTGAAGGATAAAGTGCTGGTTGGAGTCGCGGGCGGCGACAGCGGGATGCGCGGCTATGTGGCGGCCTATTCGGCAACCACCGGCGAGGAAGCGTGGAGGCTTTATACGGTGCCCGCCAAGGGGGAGCCCGGCTCGGAGACGTGGGGCAAGTACATCGAGTACGGGGGAGCGGCCACGTGGTTGAGCGGAACGTTCGACCCGGAAACGGACACCATCTACTGGACGACGGGGAACGCATGGCCCGATTTTTACGGCGGCGACCGGCAGGGCGACAATCTGTACAGTTCGTCGCTGCTGGCGATCGACGCCGCGAGCGGCAAGATGAAATGGCATTTTCAATTCACGCCGCACGACACACACGACTGGGACGCGCAGGCATGGCCCGTGCTGGTGGATCTGCCCTTCAAGGGGAAGATGCGCAAACTGGTGCTCCATGCCAACAGGAACGGATTCTTCTATGTGCTGGACCGTCTGACGGGCGAGTATCTGCAGGCTACCAGGCTGGTGGATAAGCTCGACTGGGCGACGGGCATCGACGCGAAGGGACGGCCGATGGAGGTTCCGGGCAAGCAACCGACCCCAAGCGGCAACAAGGTCTGCCCGGGTGTGCGCGGCGCCACCAACTGGATGTCGCCATCGTTCAACCCGGCGACGGGATTGCTCTACGTGGTGACCCTGGAGCAGTGCGACATCTACACCAGTTCGGCCAAGGAACCCGTTCCAAACAAGAACTTCGCGGGGGGCGGCGCAAGCCCGAAGCCGGTTGATCTCGGGAAGTTTTATCTGCGGGCCTTCGACCCCACGACGGGCAGGCGGGTTTGGGAGTATCCGATGACGGGGCCGGCGGAGTCCTGGGCCGGTACGGTTTCGACGGCGGGCGGGGTGGTGTTTTTCGGCGACGACGACGGGCAACTGGTGGCCGTGGATGCGAAGAACGGAAAACATCTATGGCACTTTCAGATGGGCGAGGGGCTGACGGCGTCTCCAATCACCTATGCCGTGGACGGCAAACAGTACGTCGCAATCGCGTCGGCGACAGCGATTTTCTCGTTCGGATTGTTCGAGGCGATGAAGTAGCAGACGGGATCAGACGGAGGGCCGTGCGCGGCGGCCCTTTTTCGGCTTTGCTTCTTCCTGAGCGGCGATGGCGGCCGGTTCAGCCGGCGGATCGGGAGGATCGGCGGCGGGGGCGGCGGCCGTGGCCAGCACTTCGTTGAACAACTGCATCTTTTTCAGATCCTTCTTGGAGGGGGGAACCTCGCAGCGGCGCCAGTCGTGGTCGTTGTAGCAGGTGCGGCAGCGTACCTTGGCGGGTTCTTCATTGAGAAGGGAAACGATGGAATGGTTCGTGATCCGCTTACACTTCACGCAGAAATCATCGACATCATCACCTAGCCGATAGGAAGACATCGCAAAAAAGTCCGACCGTCGAAGTATAGCAAAGAACTTCCGGGAAGCTCATTGCCGCGGCAGGATGCGGATGGCGGCGCGCGGAATGCGGATAACGGCCCTCCCGCCGCGCGGCGAAACGTGAGCGGCGCCGATTCGCAGGCGATGGCCGTTGGACAGGCGGACGGCGCAGACTTCGGCCCAACCGCGATAGCTGGTCTCTTCGATTGCTCCTTCGAGTTCTATCTCTTCACCGCCGGCGCGGATGGCGGGAGCGATCATGTGAATGCCGGATTCATCCTCGCGAAACGCCTGCCAGCCAAAGAACCGCGCGACGGGAGCCGTGCGCGGGCATTCGAACAGTTCACGCGGAGGGCCCGCTTGCGCGATGCCGCCATCGATGAGCAGAGCCACGCGGCCGGCGAGAATGGCGGCTTCTTCCTGGTCGTGAGTGACAAATACGGTAGTGAGGCGGAGTTCGCGCTGGAGAGCGCGGACAAGCGATCGCATCTCCTCGCGCAGATTCTCATCGAGGGCGGAGAAGGGCTCGTCGAGCAGGAGCACGCGCGGTTGCGTGACAAGGGCGCGGGCGAGGGCGACGCGCTGCTGCTGGCCTCCGGAGAGCTGCCGGGGGCGGCGCTGCTCGAAGCCGCTCATCCGGACCATCTCCAGCGCCGCTGCCGCGCGGCGGGCGGCCTCACCTCCGGGCAGCCGTTGCATTCGCGGGCCGAAAGCAACGTTGTCGAGGACGGTCATGTGCGGGAAAAGCAGCGGGCTTTGAAAAACCATGGCTACGCCGCGCTTTTCCGCCGGGACATGGTTGACCGCTTCACCGGCCAGGTGAATGGATCCTTCGCGGATGGGGAGCAAACCCGCGACGGCTTTGAGGGCGGTGGTCTTGCCGCAGCCGGATGGTCCGAGGAGGGCGAGCAGTTCCCCGCCGGCGGCGGAAAGCGACATTCGCCGCAGGACGGGACGCACGCCATATCCGGCCGTAACGCCGCGAAGTTCAAGGCTCATCGATGCAACACCTTTTCCATCCACTCCTCCTCGAGGCGGTCGATGTAGACGATCTCGAGTTGCCGGTCAAAGGACAGGAGATCGTTGATCCGCACCTTGAACGGGATCGCGAGGAAGCTGTAGTTGCCGGGGAGGGCGGGCAGTTCCCCGCCGGCCGCCGAAAGCGAGATTCGCCGCGGGACGGGACGCGCGCCGTATCCGGCCGTAACGCCGCAAAGTTCGAGGCTCACTGGCGCAACACCTTTTCCATCCACTCCTCCTCGAGGCGGTCGATGTAGACCGCGTCCGGTTCGGGAAGATAGTGGCTCGCGAGCACGGCTTCGGGCAGGCCGGCGGGGCCTCGCGGAATCGCCTCGATGGCTGCGCGCTGCTCCACGGTGAGCCGGCCGGGGTGTTGCGGGAAGGGATCACCAAGCACCCTCGACATCTCGAGTTGCCGTTCAAAGGACAGGAGATCGTTGATCAGCACCAGGGCGGCGGGCACGCTGGAGGCGTTGAACGGAATGGCGAGGAAGCTGTAGTTGCCGATGGTTCCTCCACGCAGAAGGAAAGTGCGTGTCGAGGAAGGAAACTCGCCGCGGCGGATGCGCTGGACGGCAAAGTATGGTCCGTAGCTCATGGTGAAATCGACCTCGTTGTTGGCAAAGAGGCGATCCAGATCGCGCGGACTCTGGGGATAGGTCTCGCCGCGTTTCCAAAGATAGGGCTTGACGCCGTTGAGCCAGGCGATCGTTTGCGCCGCCGCATGGCGGTAGATCCGCTCATCGGCCGCGCCGCCGAAGTGAATGAGAAGGTGGCGGAGGAACGCGGAGCCGGTGAAATCGGGAGGCGCCACATAAGTAAAGCGTCCGGGATGCGCGAGAATCCACTGGCGAAGGCGTTCCATGGTGTCCGGTGGAACAGGGAAGCGCGCGGAGTCGAAGGCGAAGACGAACTGCGCCCGTTTCCAGGGGGCTTCGAAACCCTCGATGGGAGTGCCGAAATCGCGCTGGCGGATGCGGTCATCATAGAAACGGATATTCGGCAGGAAGTCAGCGAACGGGCCCCAGAGCAGGCGGGCCTGCCTGGCGGTGCGGAAGTTCTCTCCGTTGATCCAGATAGCGTCGACGGAGCCGCCCGAGGCCTTGCCGGCCCGTTTTTCGTTGAGCAGCTTGTTGATGATTTCCGCGATATCCGGGACCGGAAGAACGCGCAGGCTGATGCCGTAGTTCGCGGCCATGGAGGGAACCACTGTTTGCTGAAAATATCGGTTCCTTTCCTCATCGCCGCCCCACATTGCCAGACAGGCCGATGTTCCGCGGGCCTTGCGCAGCACATCGTCCCAGGCCGATCGGTCGAGATGGAATGGTTGGGACACGGGCGCGCGGCAGGCGGACAATGCCGGCAACAGCAGCAGGAAAGCGCACGGGGGTTTAGGCATCGGCCCTCAGAAAACGCGACACGGCGAGGAAGAGGAAGACGGCGGGCGCCAGGTAGAGCAGAGCGAGGGCGGCGGCCATGGCATCATCACCGCTCCTCTGGAAGGCGGCGAGGGAGAGCGGAAGAGTACGGACCTGGCCGCCGCCGGTGAGCAGCGTCAGAAGATACTGGCTCCAGGAGACGAGAAACGCGAATGCGGCGCTCACGGCGATGCCGGGCGCGAGGGCGGGCAAGGTGACGTGCCGCCAGACGTCGCGGGTGGAGGCCCCGAGGGTTCGGGCCACGGCTTCCTGGTCCTGCTCGAATCGCGAAAATGAACCCGTCATCATGAGGGTGGAATAAGGGACGGCGGGAATGAGGTGCACGAGGATTACGCCCCAAACGGTTTCCTCGAGTCCCAGGCGGATGAAGAGGGAGTGAACGCCCATTGCTGAAGCCACGGGGGGAGCGAGAACGGGCAGAAGAAGAACAAACAGCACGGCCTGCTTGCCGCGGAAGGAATGGAGAGCGATGGCGCGCGCGGCGGGGACGGAGAGCAGCAGGGCGAGGGCGGCCACGATGAGCGCGATGAGTAGGCTTTCCGCCAGCGATTGGGGCACGCCCGAGAGGGGAGAGGCGGCGTAGCGCCACGCACGAAGCGTCCACGCCCGCGGCAGCAGATCCGGCCACAGCCAGCCGCCCGACACGGACCAGACAGCGAGGACGAGAAGGGGAACCACTGCGATGAGGCCGAGGATCAGCCCCCCGAAACGCGCCGCGACGGACCGGGTAGTCATGCTCAAAAGATGGCCGGCTTATCGAGGCCGCTCGAGGAACGGACGGCGCGCAGATAGAGCCACACGAGCAGGGCCGTGAGCGCGGAGGCGGCGAGGGCAAGCGCAATCGCGCCGGGACGGGCGGCCAGGTCCGGCGTCATGTACCGGCGCTGGGCGATGACGCTCCACATCGCGGGATACGGGCGGCCGAGCACGATGGGCGCATCGAAGGCGCTCAGCGCGTAGGCGAAAACGAAGAGGGAAGAGGCGGCCAGGGGTGGCGCCGCAAGAGGCAGAGTGACGTAACGGAAACGTTGCGGACCGGACGCGCCGAGAGTGCGCGCGGCCTGTTCATACGAATCGCCGAGAGGCGTCAGCACCGCCAGGACCATCAACGCCACGAAGGGCGTTTCCTTGAGGACATACACGAGCACGATGCCCACCCCGAACTGGTCATTGACCAGGCCGGGGAAGTCCGCCGGCATCGAGATGAGGCCCGCGTGATGGGCGATGCGCGCCACCAGGCCGCTCGAGGAGACAAGTTGCAGGACAACGAACGCCATGGCGAGGTGAGGCACGGCGAGAGGAAGTTGGAGGAGCGTATTCCAGCCCGCCCAGCCGCGGGCGGCCCGCCGCAGGCGCAGGGCGAGCATGAGCCCGAAGGCCGCCGACAATCCGGTGGAGGCCGCCGCCACGCCAAGGCTGAAGCCGAGAGAGGCGCGAATCTCCCGGCTCGAGAGAAGCTGCTGGTAGTAACGGAAGGTGAGTGACGGGTCCTGATACCAGCCGAGGCTCTCGAGGATGGCCGACACTACACCGGAGCCGAATAGAGCGAGGATCAGCAGCATTGCCGGCGCGATCATCGAAAGAGTGCGTCTCGCGGGCGGGCCGTCCATCCCTACATGCTAACGTTTCCGGCGTCCGGCGCGGCGTTGCTACAATCGGGAGTCAGCGTCATGAGAGGAACCGATTGCCCGGGTCGAGCAAGGAACTGAAGGCGGGCGGAACAAAGCCGCTGTATTGGGTGATTTCGCTGGCGCTTGCCGGCGTGCTGCTGTACTTTTCCCTGCGCGGCATCGAATGGGGCCGGGTATGGCGGATTCTCGGCGGCGCGCAACCGGGAGAGATCGGTTTATGTTGTCTGCTGGTGACGGCGGCGCTCTACCTGCGCGCGGTCCGGTGGCGGATTCTTCTGCGGGCGGAGGGACGAATCTCGATTCCGGCGGCTTTTTGGGCGACCTCGGCGGGCTACTTCGGCAACAACTTTCTTCCCGCGCGCGCGGGGGAACTGGTGCGCACGATGATGGTCAGCGAGCGCGCCAAACTGAGCCGGATGTATGTGCTGACGACGGCGCTCTCCGAGCGGATGGTGGACGCCATCGCCCTGGTGGTGATCAGCTCCTGCGTGCTGCTGCTGATCCCGTCGAAGCCCCAATGGCTGGGGCACGCCGCGAAACCGTTCGCCGTGCTGGGTTTTGGCGGCGTGCTGGCCATCATCGTGCTCCCGCTGCTCGCTCCGGTGTGGGACAGGCTGCTGCGCAAGGCTCCGCTTCCACACGGGGTGAAGGAGAGGCTGGGGCACCTGGTGCATCAGGTGCTGTTGGGAATCCGCGCCTTTCATCACCCTGGAAGGCTGCTTGGGTTTCTCGGGTTGACGCTTGTTGTCTGGCTGCTGGATACGATTACCACGGTGGTGGGCGCGCAATCGCTGCGGCTCGATATTTCGATGCCGGTCGCGTTCCTGTTGATCACGGGGCTGGGACTTGGCAGCGCTCTGCCGTCGACGCCGGGATACGTGGGCGTCTACCAATTTGTCGCCGTCAGCGTATTGACGCCGTTCGGGTTTCGCAAGGATGACTCGATCGCGTTCATTCTGTTGTTCCAGGCCATTCAATACGTGGTGATCACGGTGTGGGGCGTGATGGCATTCTGGCATGCCCGCGGAGGGAAGGCTTCCGGGCTGGCCGCCGGCGAAGAAGCCTGAGGCTCCATGAGAGCGGCGAAACCGCCGCCGCGTGCCGCGCATCCACCAGAGTGTTATAGTTTGCCTAAGGATTCATCCATGCACACCTGGAAGCGTTTATCTGTCTCCGTCATCGTGGTGGCCTGTGCCGGGCTTCTGGTAACGTTGGACGCGCAGGGGCCGAAGAAGGAATCCTCGGAGACGGTGGCGAGGCCGCGGAAGAAGAGTGATTCGGGGGAACCCGCCGAGGCCGAGCAGCCGAAGATCCCCTCGAAGCTGATGAGAAAGGACAAGGATAATCCGGCGCCGACGGCCACCTTCCGCAGCGATACGGTGACGGTGAGCGTGGACGTGGCGGTGATAGACAACAAAGGGCGATTCATTCCGGGCATACCGGGCGGGAACTTCCGCGTGCTCGAGGACAACGTGCCGCAGAAGGTTGCGACATTCGGCATGGGCGAAGCGCCGATGACGGTGGCGATGGTGATCGAGTTCAGCAACCTGTTCCAGCAATATTGGAGCGAACCGTGGTACCAGACGTTGACGGCGGCGTACGGGTTTGTCGAGACGCTGAAGCCGGACGATTACGTGGCGGTAATCGCTTATGATTTGCGCCCCGAGATCCTTTCCGATTTCACAACCGACCGGAGGCTGACCCAGGAGGCGCTGCAGCGGCTGCGGATCGCGGCTTATTCGGAATCGAACCTGTATGACGCGGTGGTGGACACCGCTGACCGGATGTCGGAGATCGAGGGCCGCAAGGCGATTGTGCTGATTTCGAGCGGCATCGACACGTTCAGCAAGCTGACGTTCGACAAGACGCGCAAGGCGCTGCAAAACGCGGGCGTGCCGATTTACGCGCTGGGGCTGATGCAGGCGCTGCGCGAATACCTGGACGCGCGCGGATACATGGGCGCGATTCAGCGGCTGGACTTTCTTCAGGCCGACAACACGCTGCGGACGTTCGCCAAGGAAACTGGCGGGCAGGCGTATTTCCCGCGGTTTTATGGCGAGTTTCCAGGGATTTTCCGGGCGATTCACGCGGCGCTGCGGAACCAGTATGTAATCACCTACGCGCCGACGAATCAGGAACGGGATGGTTCCTACCGCAAGATCAAAGTCGAGTTGGTGAATCCGGCGACGGGCGATCCGCTGAAGGTGACCGATGAGAAGGGGAAGCCGGTGAAATACCAGATTATTGCGAAAGCCGGGTACAAGGCTCCGCGGGCGGTCGAGTAGTTCCCGGGTGTCGTCCGGCTTGGCTACGGCGCGCCGTTCCTGCGTCAGGCTCCTCGCTAATCGAGTAAAATAGTCGCTTCCATGAGCAATTATTCCCAAGCCAAGAGCGAGTGTGCCGGCAGGCTGCGCAGCAGGTGCTGGTTCGACAATCCCCACAATCCGGGGATGACATCCATCTATCTGGAACGGTTTCCCAACTATGGACTGACGCGGGAGGAACTCCAATCCGGCAGGCCGATCATCGGCATATCCCAAACCGGCAGCGATATCTCGCCCTGCAATCGCCACCATATCGAATTGGCCGCGCGCATCCGCGAGGGCATCCGCGATGCCGGAGGAATCCCGTTCGAGTTTCCGGTTCATCCCATACAGGAAAGCTGCAGGCGGCCGACGGCCGCCATCGACCGCAACCTCTCCTACCTCGGCCTCGTGGAGACGCTGCACGGCAATCCCTTCGACGCCGTCGTGCTCACGACGGGGTGCGACAAGACAACGCCCGCGGCCATCATGGCCGCCGCCACGGTGAACATCCCGGCTATCGTCTTTTCCGGCGGGCCGATGTTGAACAGCTACTACAAAGGCAAGCTGGCCGGCAGCGGAATGGCGGTGTGGGAAGCGCGGCGCCTGCATGCGGCGGGCGAGATTGATTATACGCAGTTCATGGAGATGGTGGCCGCCTCGGTGCCGAGCGTGGGCCACTGCAACACCATGGGCACCGCCACCACCATGAATTCGCTTGCCGAAGCGCTGGGCATGTCGCTGCCGGGTTGCGCCGCCATACCCGCGCCCTACCGGGAGCGCGCGCAAATGGCCTATGCCACTGGCCGGCGCATTGTCGAGATGGTGCGGGAGAACCTGACCCCTGACAGGATCCTCACCCGTGAGGCGTTTGAAAATGCCATTGTCGTCAACTCGGCCATCGGCGGTTCCACCAATGCCCCCACGCATCTCATCGCCATTGCGCGCCACGTGGGCGTCGACCTGCAATTGAAGGAGTGGGAGACGATCGGCCATGAGATTCCGCTGCTCGTGAATCTCCAGCCGGCCGGTGAATTTCTGGGCGAAGCCTACCATCTGGCGGGCGGCGTCCCCGCTGTTTTCGGCGAGTTGATGCAGGTTGGCAGGATCCACACCGGAGCGCTCACCGTGTCGGGAAAGACCATCGGCGAGAATTACCGCGACGCGCGCAGCCTGGACCACAACGTCATCCGGCCATACGGCAATCCGCTGATGAAGGACGCCGGATTCCTCGTGCTCAGCGGCAACCTCTTCGATTCCGCCATCATCAAGACCTCGGTGATCTCTTCCGCGTTCCGCGAACGGTATCTTTCGACGCCCGGCGAGGAGGACTGCTTCACGGGCCGCGCGATCGTGTTCGAAGGGCCCGAGGATTATCACGAACGCATCAATGACCCCGCGCTTGAAATCGACGCCTCGTCCATACTCGTGATTCGCGGCACGGGGCCGGTGGGATATCCGGGCGCCGCGGAGGTGGTCAACATGCTGCCTCCCGATGAGCTGGTGAAAGCCGGCATCGACAAACTGCCGTGCATGGGTGACGGGCGGCAAAGCGGCACCTCGGACAGTCCTTCGATTCTTCACGTGTGTCCGGAATCGGCGGTGGGCGGCAACCTGGCCATTCTTCGGACGGGCGACAAACTACGGGTCGACCTGAAGTCGCGGTGCGTGGATGTGCTCATCAGCGATGAAGAGATTGCGCGCCGCAAGGCCGAGTGCAAGCTTGATCTGCCGCCGCACCAGACTCCGTGGCAGGAGATGTTCCGCGCGCATGTGGGGCAGCAGGAGACGGGGGCGGTGCTCGAGTTTGCGGTGAAGTACCGGGATGTGGGGAAGGAGATCCCGAGGCACAGTCATTAGGGGTTGTCAGCGGGTCGGCCGAAACCTTGGCGGTATAAAGTACTTGACAAAACATTGGAATGCCGCTATCCTTTACCCATGCTCCCGGCCCGCCCCGAGCCTCTCCCCATCCACCAACACGCCCTCGATAACCTCCGCTTCATTCGCGAAACCATGGAGCGGACTTCCAGCTTTACCGCTGTCCCCGGATGGGGAGGCGTTGCCATGGGCGTCACCGCCTCCCTTGCCGCCATCCTCGCCGGCCTGCAGGCGGACAGTGAACGCTGGCTCTCCATCTGGCTGATTGAGGCCTTGCTCGCCATCGGCATCGGCGTATACTCGATGCATCGCAAGGCGGTGAGAGGAGGCTCCACGGTTTTCTCGGCGCCCACCCGAAAGTTCGCGCTCAGCTTCGCTCCGCCCCTGCTGGCGGGGTGTATTCTGACCGGCGCGCTGTTTCCGGCGGGACAGGCGCGGTTGCTGCCGGGACTCTGGCTGCTGCTCTATGGAACCGGGGTCATGACGGGCGGGGCGTTCTCGGTGCGCATTGTTCCCGCCATGGGGGCCTGTTTCGCCGGTTTGGGCGCGGTATGCCTCTTCTCGCCCGAAGCCTGGGGCAACTGGTTCCTGTTGGCGGGCTTCGGGGTTCTTCACATGATCTTTGGTGCGTGGATCGCAAGGAGGTATGGTGGGTAAGATCAGCAACCTTGCGCGCAGACAGACGGCCGATCCCGGCGGCAAGCCGGCGCCGGAGCCGTCCTTCAACAATGCCCGCGTCCCACAACTCGACCGGCTCATTCATGAGCGGATCCGGCTGGCGATTGTGAGCGCGCTCGCCGCCGGCGAATCGCTCACGTTCACGGAATTGAAGAAACTGCTGGATACGACGGATGGAAATCTAAGCATTCACGCCCGGAAGCTGGAAGAGGCGGGCTACATCTCGTGCGAGAAGTATTTCGACGGGCGGATGCCGCGGACGGAATACCGCCTGACCGGGGAAGGACGCAAGGCGCTGAACCAGTACCTGGATCATATGGAAGCACTGATCCGGGCGATGCGGGCGGGTCAATAAGGGAGAGTGAAGTTGGTGAATTTTTTGTGGAGTAATACTTTATGATGACAAGTACTTTTTCAATTCCCGCCCACGTCGCTATCATCATGGACGGAAACGGCCGCTGGGCCTCCGCACGCTCCCTCCCTCGCTTCGAAGGCCACCGCGAGGGCGTCCATGCCGTTCGCCGCACCGCCGAAGCCGCCATCCGTCTCGGCATCCAAACCTTGACCCTCTATGCTTTCTCCTCAGACAACTGGAAGCGCCCCAAAACGGAAGTTCGCGCGCTGCTGCTGCTGTTGCGCCACTACCTGCTTACCGAAATCGAGGAGTGCCGGCGCAAAGGCATCCGCCTGAGCGTCATTGGCAGACGGGACCGGCTGCCGGGTGACCTGATCCCACTGATAGAATCCGCCGAAGGCGAGACCGCGCCCGGCAGCCGGTTGCATCTGCGGCTCGCGGTGGATTATTCGTCGCGGGACGCCATTCTGAACGCCTCGCGCAATGCGCGCACGCGAGAGGAGTTCACGCACGCGCTGGGCCCTGACGTGGACCTGCTCATCCGGACCGCCGGCGAGCAGCGTTTGAGCGATTTCCTGCTGTGGGAGTGCGCCTATGCGGAGATGGTGTTTCTGCCGCTCTCCTGGCCGGACTTCGGCGAGCAGTCCCTGCGGGAGGCATTGGCGGCTTACGGGCGGCGTGTGCGCAAGTTCGGCGGACTGGCGGCGGTGACGGGGGAAGCGCTCGAATACGCACCGTCATGAGGATTCGCCCGGCGCGGCGCCACCTTCGGGCGGCGTGAGTTGGGACCCGCGGTATGCTAGGGAATACTCATGTCGAGCAAGGTACTCATCCTAGGGAGCGGCGGGCAGTTGGGAGTGGAACTGTTCCGGGAATTCAGCAGCCGTGATTTTCCGGTAACGGGATTCCAGCGCAATGAACTGGACATTACGGACGCGGCCGCGGTGGAACGTACCGTCGCGATGCTCGATCCGGGGATAGTGATCAACGCGGCGGCCTACAACCAGGTGGATGTGGCCGAGAAGGAGCCGGCGGCGGCCTACCAGGTGAACGCGCTGGCCGTCAGGAATCTGGCGGTGGCGTGCCGGCAGATCGACGCGCTGCTGGTCCATTTCTCGACGGATTATGTGTTTGACGGAACGAAGGGAACCCCATACGTCGAGACGGACGCGACGCACCCGCTAGGCGCCTATGCGGTCTCGAAGCTGGGCGGGGAGTTGTACGCGCAAGCCTATCTCGACAATCCTTTGATCGTAAGAACGTCGGGCGTGTTCGGACCGGGAGGATTACATACGGCGCGGGGGAATTTCATCGAGTTGATGCTGAGGCTGGCGAAATCGGGACAGACGATCCGGGTGGTCGAGGACCATGTGGCCTCGCCGGCGTACGCTCCGGTGCTGGCGGCGCGAACGGCGGACCTGGTGGCGAAGAAGGCGCGCGGCGTGTTTCATATCGGCGGAGGCACGCCGGTGTCGTGGTTCGAGTACGCGCGAACGATTTTCCGCCTGGCGGGGGTGGACCCGGAGTTGCGGCCCACGAACGAGCGGGAATATCGAACGGCGGCGCGGCGGCCGAAATATTCGGCGTTGAGCAACGCGAAGATGGAGAGCCTGGGGATCGAGCCGTTCCCTTCGCTGGAAACCGCGATCAAAAGCTATCTGCAGTTGCGCGAACGCCGCGCCCTAAAATGAGGGTATGCGCAACTCCTGTTCTGGCGCTTCGATTCTGGGGGTGGCATTGGCGGCGTTTGCCGCGGGCGCGCCCCAGTCATCCGGCATCGACCGGAAGGCGATGGATACGAGCGTCGCCCCATGCGAAGACTTCTACCAGTATGCCTGCGGCGGGTGGAAGAAGGCCAATCCAATTCCCGCGGATCAATCCCGCTGGGGGCGCTTCCAGGAGTTGAAGGAACGCAACATGGAGACGGAGCGGGCGATCCTCGAAAAGGCGGCGCGCCCTTCGCCGAACCGCACCGCGCTGGAGCAGAAGATTGGGGATTACTACGCCTCATGCATGGACGAAAAGGCGATCGAGGCAGCGGGGTTGCGGCCGGTCCGGCGGACACTGGACGCAATCGCTGCCCTGAGTTCGAAAAGAGATCTGACGGCGGAGGTTGCGCGGCTGCATGAGGCGGGAGTGGATGCTTTCTTCAGATTCCTGGCAAGCCCCGACCGGAAGAACTCATCCATGCAAATCGCCAACGTCGTTCAGGGCGGGTTAGGATTGCCGGACCGCGACTATTATCTGAAGCCGGAGCCGCGTTTTGCCCGGTTGCGCAAGCAGTATGAGGAGACAGTGGCCGGGATGCTGGGCATGCTTGGCGGGCGGTACGATCCGGCCGCGGTGATGCGCATCGAGACGGCGCTGGCAAAGGCGTCGCTCGACCGCGTGGCGCTGCGGAATCCCGACAATACATACCACAAGATGACGGTGGCGCAACTCGAGGCGCTGAGTCCGGAGTTCGATTTCGGCCGCTATTTCGCGCGGGCTCCGAAGTTCGCATCGCTGAATGTCGCGGCGCCGGATTTCATAAAGGGGATGAACGGAGTGATCGCCGCGAGCAGCCTCGACGATCTGAAGACCTATTTAACGTGGCACGTGCTCTCGAGCTACGCGGAGTTGCTGCCCAAAGCCTACCGTGACGCGGCGTTCGAATTTTTCGGCAAGACGCTGCGCGGGCAGAAGGAGCAGCAGGCGCGCTGGAAGCAGTGCGTGGACGCCACCGATGACGCATTGGGAGACGCGCTGGGGCGGAAGTTCGTCGATCTCGCCTTCAGCGGAGCGAGCAAACAGCGGGCGCTGGCGCTGGTGGGAGAGATCGAAACATCCATGGCGAAGGATATTGAGGAAGCCAACTGGATGACTCCGGCGACGAAGAAACAGGCGCTTGAAAAGCTGCGCCTGGTGACGAACAAGATCGGGTATCCGGACAAGTGGAAGGACTATTCGAGCGTGAAGATCGAGCGGAGCGGCTACTTCGAAAATTCATTGAGAGCGGCCGAATTCGAAATCCGCCGGAATATCGAGAAGATCGGAAAGCCGACGGACAAAGCCGAGTGGAGCATGACGCCGCCGACAGTGAACGCCTACTACTCGCCGCCGATGAACAATATCAACTTTCCGGCGGGAATTCTGCAACCGCCGTTCTATAACCCGAAGGCCGATGATGCCGTGAATCTCGGGGCGATTGGAGTGGTGATCGGCCACGAACTGACGCATGGCTTTGACGATCAGGGGAGGCGGTTTGACGGAAAGGGGAACCTGCGCGACTGGTGGACACCGGTTGACGCCAAGGCCTTCGAGCAGCGGGCGGAATGTTTTGTCAGGGAGTATGAGAAGTTCAGCCCCATCCCCGGCGTGCACCTGAACGGCAAGCTGACGCTTGGTGAAAACGCGGCGGACAACGGCGGGATCCACCTTGCCTATATGGCGTTGCTCGCCGGGCTCGAAAAGCAGATGCTGCCCAAGGCGGATGGATTCACCGCGCAACAGCGGTTTTTTCTGGGGTTCGCGCAGATCTGGTGCGAGAACTTGACCGCGGAGGCCTCGCGCCTGAGGGCGATGACGGACCCGCACTCGCCCGGGAAGTTTCGCGTCAACGGGACGGTGCGCAACATGCCCGCGTTTCGAGAGGCATTCTCCTGCAAGGTGGGCGCGCCGATGGCTCCGGCGGATACCTGCCGGATCTGGTGACTATACGCAATGAAACAATTGATGCCCGTTTTCCTGCTCATGAGTCTGTTGTGGACCGGGGCCTGCCGGCGCAAGGGTGAAGAGGGCGAGTTCGGAAAATTCACTTCGCGATTCGTCTATTCCACGCTGGCGATGTCACCGGTCACGGCGACGTCGGTGGGGTATCACGAACACCAGGGAGTTCATCTGGACGAGCAACTGGACGACATGAGCGCCGCCGGCATACAGAGGCAGCGGCAGTACTATGCGTCCGTGCGCGACCAGCTGACCGATTGGGGGAAGCGGCCGTTGACCGCGGAGGAACGCGCGGATTTCGACATCATGCAGGACATGGTGTCGTTGAACCTGCTGGACCTGGACACCATTCAGAGCTACCGGCACAATCCGGCGCTTTACGTGGAGATGGTGGGCAACGCATTGTTCACTCCCTACGTGCTGGACTATGCTCCCAAAGCCCGGCGGATGACGCAGATCATCGCGCGCCTCGAAAAGATCCCGCGTTTGATCGAGCAGGCGAAGGCGCAATTGACGGATGCGCCGGAGATATGGAATCGCGTGGCGCGCGAGGAGAACGAAGGCAATATCGAATTGATCGGCAAGACGCTGCGGGAAGAGGCGGCAGGGGATTTGAAAGCGCCGTATGAGAAGGCAGCCGAGCCGGCGCTGGCGGCGTTGAGGGCGTTCAACGTGTGGCTGGAAACGGAATTATCCAAACGCACAGGCGATTGGCGGCTGGGCAAGGGGATCTATGCCGCGAAGTTCCGCTATGCGCTGGGCGCCAATACACCTCCGGAGGAGTTGCTGCGCGACGCCGAGAGCTTTCTCGAAGAGACGCGGAACCAGATGCTCGCGTTATCGAAGCCTTTGTACGCCAGGTATTACCCCGGAGCGGCGGAGGGCAGCCTGTCCGATGTGGTGGGCAAGACGCTCGAGAAGATATCGGAGAATCATGCCACGGCGGCCACTTATATCGGTGACGCGCGGCGCGACCTGGACGAGGCGCGGCGGTTCGTGCGCGAGAAGAACCTGCTGGCGCTGCCAATGAGGGACAATCTGCAACTGATCGAGACTCCGGCGTTCATGAGAGGCATCTACGCAGTGGGCGGCTTCAACGCGGCGCCGGCGCTGCAACCGGAGTTAGGAGCGTTTTATTGGCTGACGCCGATTCCGGGAGACTGGCCGAAGGAACGGATCGAGTCGAAACTCCGGGAGTACAACACCTACGGGCTGAAGCTGCTGACCATACACGAAGCGATGCCCGGGCATTATGTTCAACTCGAGTACGCCAACGGAGTGCAGCCGCTTGCGAGGCGCGTGCTGCGAAGCGTGTTCGGCAACGGCCCTTATGTGGAAGGCTGGGCGGTTTATGCGACGGAGATGATGCTCGATGAAGGGTACCTCGACAACAGCCCGGCTCTGCGGCTGACGTTCCTGAAGCAGCAACTGCGCGTGGCGGCGAACGCGATTCTGGATGTGCGGATGCAAACGATGAACATGTCCGACCAGGAGGCGATGAAGCTGATGACGGAGGACACCTTCCAGGAAAAAGAAGAGGCCGCGGCAAAACTGCAGCGGGCGAAGCTGTCCTCGGCGCAACTGCCGACGTATTACCTCGGATACCGGGAGTGGGTGAAGGTCCGCGATGCATGGCGCCGGCGGAAAGGCGCCAGCTACCGGTTGTATGAATTCAACGACCTGGCGCTCAAGGAAGGCGCCGTGCCGATGCGGACGCTGGCGAAACTGCTGGAGGGGAAGTAGGGGCCGTCCCTATAGCAATTGATCGAGCACGCCGGCGATGTAGTCTTCATCGACGGTGGCGGTCTTGCGGGTGCGGGGGTCGTAATAGCGCCAGGAGCCGCCGGACGAATCGATACAATAAAAGATCTGCATCTCCTGAATTTCCTGCCGTTCGAGAAACTCCTGGTTGAACCAGCGGATGGCCCCCTGGAGGATGTACGGCGTGCGGAAGTGCTCGGAGGAGATCTCGGGCTCGCGGGCATGAATGGCGAGTTGGACGATACGGCCGCTGGCATTGATTTGAATGAGGAGGCCGGAAGGCGAATCGAGCAGGCCGGCGTTATAGGATGCGGGCGTGATCTCGATTTCGAGATTATCGAGCATGGAGTTGAGGGCAGCGACAAGGCCGCGGCACAACTGGTGGAGTTCGGCGCCGGCGGAGCGCTGCCTCTCCTCGAGTTCACGGGCCTGGCGAATCCGCAACTCGTCCTTGGCCGGGAGTTCATCGAGTTTGCGCGCCAACCGCTTCAGCCGCTGGTGAATAGCGGGCGGGAGAGCCTTCTTCGGTTGAGTTTCTTCTCTGTCAGTCGCCTGCGATTTCCGCAGTTTCGGCCACGCCATACCTGCGCTCCACGTAGTTGTCGAGAATCTGTTGGAACTCGGCGACGATGTGATCCCCGCGGAGCGTCCGGAAGAGCCGGCCGTCGACATAAACCGGAGCAACCGGCTCTTCAAAGGTTCCTGGCAAAGAGATGCCGATATCGGAATGCTTGGACTCGCCCGGGCCGTTGACGACACAGCCCATGACGGCTACTTTCATCTCCTCGACGCCCGGGTAGCGGCTTTGCCAGACGGGCATCTGCTCGCGGAGGTAGGTTTGAATGCGGGCGGCAAGTTCCTGGAAGAATGTGCTGGTGGTGCGGCCACACCCGGGGCAGGCGGTGACCTGGGGAGTGAAACTGCGAAGGCCAAGCGACTGGAGCACCTGCTGGCTGACGAGGACCTCCTCCGTGCGGTCTCCGTTGGGGGGTGGCGTGAGGGACGCGCGGATGGTGTCGCCAATGCCCTCCTGGAGGAGGATGGAAAGGGCGGCGGTGGTGGCTACGATACCCTTGGCTCCCATACCGGCCTCGGTAAGGCCGAGATGGAGGGCGTAGGAGCAGGAGGCGGCGAGTTTGCGATAGACGTCGATGAGATCCTGCACGCCGCTCACTTTTGCGCTGAGGATGATCCTGTCCGCGGAGAGGCCGTAGCTTTCCGCGGCGCGGGCGGAAAGAAGGGCGCTCGCGACAATCGCGTCGTGCATGACATCCCGGGCATCACGGGGGTGGGGAAGCGCGGCGTTCTCATCCATCATCCGCGTGAGCAGCGCCTGGTCGAGCGAGCCCCAGTTGACACCGATGCGGACCGGGCGGCGGTACTCGATCGCCGCCTCGATCATGGTGCGGAAGTTCTCGTCGTGCTTCCGGCCGATGTTTACATTGCCGGGATTGATGCGGTACTTGGCGAGCGCCCGCGCGCAATCGGGGTATTTCCTGAGCAGGATATGCCCGTTGTAATGAAAATCGCCGATGATGGGGACACGGACGCCGAACCTGTCGAGCGTATCGACGATCCGGGGCACGGCCCTGGCGGCATCTTCGGTATTGACGGTGACGCGGACGAGTTCGGACCCGGCGCGGGCAAGCGCCATGACCTGGTTGACGGTGGACGGGACGTCCGCCGTGTCGGTATTCGTCATGGATTGAACGACAATCGGGTGGCCGCCTCCGGTGACGACACCCCCCACGTTGACGGCGATCGCGGGCCGCCGGTGGATCACAGCCATCTTGCCTCCCCAGAAAACTTCATTTTACCAGTTGCATCCCTTCCGTCCTTCCGTGTAAGATTCTTTGCGAAACGAGGCCGGGATATGACTCAACGGAGAGTGTGGGCGGGTGTGTTTGCCGGGCTGGCGGCGCTGGGCCTGGCGGTGACTCAGTCGGACGCCAAACCGGACACGATGGAGCAGGCGGCTCCGGGCGTCTGGTTCCGCGAGGGAGATGTGCAGGACAAGGGCCACTGCAACAATGTGGTGATCGAGATGAAGGATTACCTCATTGTGGTGGATGCCAATTTCCCAAGCGGTGCGGACCTGTTGCTTCGGGATATCAGGAAACTCTCGAAGAAGCCCGTGAAGTATGTTTTCGATACGCATCATCATGGAGATCACGCCTACGGGAACCCGGTTTGGACGAAACTGGGGGCGACAACGCTCGCCTACGTGGGTGTCGCCGAAGAGATGAAGCGCTATGAGCCGAAGCGCTGGCGCGAGGCGGCTGAAACGCGGGAGGATGTGCGCAAGCTGAAACTGGCGACGGCGGAACCGCCGCGGCAGACCTTCAACAAGCCGATGTTCGTGTTGGAGGACGGCAACAGGCGAGTCGAGTTCCACTATTTCGGATGGGCGCATACGCGGGGCGACGGCTTTGCGTATCTGCCCAAGGAGAAGATCATCTGCACCGGCGACGCCGTGACGAACGGACCTTACAACTTCACGGCGGATGGCAACATCGGAAACTGGCCGTCGGTTGTGGCGAAAGCCGCGGCATTGGACGTGGTCCAGGTGTTGCCCGGACATGGCCCCAAAGGGGGGAGAGAGGTGCTGAGCGGGGAAGAGGCGTTCATGCGGCAGTTGCGGAGCGGCGTGGACCGGGCGATGAAGTCGGGGAAGAAGTTGAACGACCTGGTGACGATGAAGGGTGGCGCGCCCGTTGCGACGACACTGAAACTGCCCGATAGCGTGAAGAATTGGGTGGGGCCGTTCCTGCCTGTGCAGGTGAAGGATACGTTCGAGGAGATCTCCCAGGGCAAGCCGCACGGGGATATTCCCCACTAGGAGATCACTTTGTCCATGACGGCGAAAAGCTCATCGGGATCGATGGGTTTGCTGACGTAGCCGTCCATTCCGGCGGCGAGGCAGTGGGCCTTGTCATCTTTCATTGCGTGAGCGGTGAGAGCGATGACCGGCAGATGGGAACCGGAAGACCGTTCGAGTTCGCGGATGTGGGCCACCGTTTCGACCCCATCCATGACCGGCATTTGGATGTCCATCAGGACAAGGTCGAAACGGCCGAGGCGAAGCGCCTCGAGGGCTTCGACGCCGTTGACGGCTACGCTGACCTGGTGGCCGCGCTTCTCGAGAAGCCGGACGGCCACCCTCTGGTTGACCGCGTTATCCTCGGCCAGCAGTATGCGGAGTCTATGGAGCGATTCACCCGGCGGGGGCGCGGAGCGGAAAGAAGCCGGCTGAGCGGAATCGGTGGAAACGGCCAGCAGTTGCGCCACGTGAACGGGCAAGACGGGTTTTGTCAGGGAGCAGGATAGCCCGAGATGTTGCGCCTGCCGTCGTTGTGCGCCGTCGCCAAATGAGCGGAACATGAGGACCACCCGCTTGGCCAGCCCCCGGCCGGTCAATGTCCGCGCCAGTTCGAGGGAGTTCTCTCCGCGGATATGCGCATCGAGCAGGGCCACATCGTAGGGAGGAGCATCCGGGGAAAGTTGTTTGATTTCGGCGGCGGCCAGGTTGGACTGGACGGAAGCCCCCCGGTGAGTCAAAGCGTCTTCCAGTGCGCGGCGCGAGAATTCATGGGATTCAAGCAGGAGGATCCTCCGGCCGGCCACGGGGTTCGAAGCGGCGGTTGTGGTTGCGTCGAGGGCCAGGCGGAACAGGGCAGTGAAGCTGAAGCGGCTCCCCTCGCCGGTCCGGCTCTCGACGGTCATTTCGCCGCCCATGAGGCGCACGAACCGCAGGCTGATGGCGAGGCCCAGTCCGGTTCCTCCGAAGCGGCGCGCAATGGAACCGTCGGCCTGGGTGAAGGAATCGAAGATGGCGCGTTGACGATCTTCAGGGATGCCGATTCCCGTATCGGAGATGTCGAAGCGTAACATTACGCCGGATTCCCCCGCCTGATCGAGGCTGACAGCCAGAAGAATTTCGCCCCGTTCGGTGAACTTCACGGCATTCCCGAGGAGATTGAAGAGTACCTGGCGCAGGCGGGCGGCGTCACCGATCAACCGGTCCGGAACATTGGTTTCCAGACGAACGCCGAGATCGAGGCCGCGCTCATGGGCGCGCAATGCGAGAATTCTGACGGATTCCATCACTGCTTCACCGAGGCTGAATGGCGATTCCTCGAGGACAATCTTTCCCGCCTCGACTTTCGAGAAATCCAGGATGTCGTTGATAACCGTCAGGAGTGATTCGGCGGAGTTTCGGACGAGCGTGAGATTTTCCCGCTGCTCGAGGTTGAGTTCGGTGGAGAGCGTGAGTTGGGTGAGGCCTATGATTCCGTTCATTGGAGTGCGGATTTCATGGCTCATGTTGGCGAGGAAATCGCTCTTGAGGCGGGTAGCCGACTCGGCCTTTTCCTTGGCCTGGCGTAGTTCCCGATTCATGTTCATGAGGTCGGCGGTGCGCGCGGCCACCTGCACCTCGAGGCGCTCTCGCTGGCGCGCGAGCGCGGCATCGCGCGACTCGATGGCGGCGAGCATGTCGTTAAAGGCGTCAATGAGCTCTCCCACTTCGTCGCCGGATCGCCTTTCGGCCCGGAGGTGATAGCAGCGTTCACTCGAGATACGCCGGGCGAGATGGGCAAGGGCAAGAATCGGACGGCTGATAATGCGCTGCAGATGAAAGGAGAGGAAGAGGATGAGGAGCATGCCGGAGACGGCGATGCCTCCTGAAATCCAGAAAAAGCGGCGAATGCCGCTGCCAAGCCGGCGGTAATCGGCCTGGAGGTAGACTGTGCCGATCCGCTCGCCTTCATGGACGATGGGCTCGAACAGTTCGACATACTCACCGTTGCGGTATGAGCCGCCGGAGCGGGGCACTTTGGGAACGGGCAGAGCGGAGGGCCCATCGCCCCCGCAGGCGGCGAACAGACGGCCCCGCTGATCATAGACGGCGGCGGCGGCGAAACGGGAATCGCGCTGCGCAACCTGGAGATTGGCGAGGGCGGCCTTGCGATCATGAAAAATGAGCACCGCCGTGGAACTGGAGGCGAGGACGGAAGCAACGGCGGACATATCCTGACGCAGATTTTTCTGCATCTGGATTGACTGATAGCTGAAATAGACGAGACAGGTGAGCAGTTGGGCGGCGCAGCCGGCAGCGCCGGTCACCGCAATCAGTTTGCGCTGGATGGAGAGGCGTCGAAGGAAGCGAAACACGGGATTATTGGGCGAGGATCCCGGAGCGGGCGAGCCGGGCGACGCTGAGCAGGCTCACGTGAAAGCGGAAACCATCGCGGCGGGCGGCGTCCGCATTGAGAATCAATGGCCGGTCCTCGGGGCGGTTGTTCAACTCGATCATCCCGCCCATCTCGCCGAAACCCGGGCGGGAAGACACCGTGAGGACTCCGGAGCCCCGCAGATCATGGAGGATCACCTTCATGTTGGAGCCCAGGGAACGCCCCAGGAAGACGATGCGAAAGCGCCGCATTTCGGCCACGGAGGCGACGCGGCGCACTTCGACGGGAGCGGGAAGAGAGCTTTCAGGATGGGAAAGCAGACAGAGCGTGGCTTCATCGGGATCGGAGCCGGCGATGCCGATGAGAAACTCCGGTTTAGAAGGAGTATCGGGCCATTCGACCAGGCGCGCGATGCGGAGGAGGATGCCGGCCATGCGGTCCTGCCCTGAAGGTTGGGGTGCATCACCGGCGTGGAGAGTGAACGCTGCCCAGAAAAAGAAGCCGCAATGGAGGATGCTTCTGCTCACGCGAGTCTTATCGGGGGTAAAACGGAGAATTTGAGAGATTTCTGCCGGTACTCTGAACTTGGGGGTAATGGTAAGGCGGCCAACAGCCGATAGATCCCCCACAGGGAGACCACTATGGACGTGTTGACGCAAATCCCTATCAATCTGGCAGCGATTCGTGAGGAGAGAGGACTCTCACTGAGACAGATTGCGGAATTCACCAAGATCCGGACATCGTGGCTTGCGGCAATCGAGGAGGGCCGCTGGGGCGAACTGCCCGGCGGCATCTACCGCCGCAGTTACATCCGGCAATACGCCAGGGCAACCGGAGTCAACGAAGGCGAACTGCTCGCCTGCTGTCCGCCTCACCTGCTGGCGGAAGCCTAAGGCGGGCTATTCATAACGCAACGCTTCGGCGGGAAGGATGCGCGTGGCGCTTCGAGCGGGGTAGAGCGTGGCGAGAAGACTCACGAGGATCGCGCCGCCGCCCACCCAGACTCCGTCCCGCCAGCGGGGCTCAAACGGGACATAACTCAGGGCATAGACGGATTCGTCGAGCCTGATCCACCGGCCGTGTCCGGCAAAGTAGCTGATTCCGTAACCGAGGATCAACCCGATGATCACTCCTGTAATGCCGATGAGCAGGCCCTGGCAAAGGAAAATGCGGCGAATCTGATCGCGGCGCGCGCCCATCGAGACCAGCAGGGCGATGTCGCGGTGTTTCTCCATCACCATCATGACCAGCGAGATGAGGATGTTCAGAGCGGCCACCAACTGAATGAGCCCTATGGTGATGACGGTGACCGCGCGCTCCATCCGGAGCGCATTCAGGATCTGGCGGTTCTGCTCCATCCAACTGGTGGCGGAAAGTTTCGGACCGACGATCGATTCGGCCGCCTTTGCCACCTCCCCGGCTTTGTCGATGGGATAGACTTTCAATTCGATGGAGTTGGCGACATCGTCGACGGAAAGCACGTTCTGGACATTCTTCATGGTGGTGAACGCCCAGAGCCGGTCGATATCGTAGAATCCGGTTTCGAAGATGCCCACGACCCGGAAGGGATAGTAGGCCGGGCGCTGGCCGAATGGGGTGAGCTGCCCTTGCGGGCTGATAACCGTGACGCGGCTGTTGAGGGTCATGCCGGTCGATTCGGCGAGGCGCGAGCCGAGGATGATCCCGGGCAGGCCGTTTGACCGTTCCAGCGCGCCGAGGGAGCCTTGTTTCATATTGCGCTTGAGGTCGTTCCAATGAACGGGGGAGCCTGGCTGAATGCCCTTGAGGACGGCTTCGTGGGCCTGCATGGGTCCGAGCAGGAAAACACCCCCGTAGAGGGTCGGCGCGGCCGCCTGGACATAGCGCAGGCGCTCGAGTTTGGGAATGAGTTCGCGCCAGTTCTCAATGCCGGGGCCAGGCTCCTTTTCAAGGATGCTGACGTGGGCCGTGGCGCCGAGCAAGGTGCGCTGGAGCGTGGCGCGAAAGCCGCTGTTGATGGCGAGCGCAATAATGAGCGCCATTACGCCCGCCGCCACCCCGAGAACCGAGATAAGAGTTACGACGGAGATGACGGTCTGCTTACGCCGGGCGCGCAGATAGCGCATGGCGACAAAAAGTTCAAAGCGCGAAAAGCCGAACGGCAACCGGCGCATCCGGACTTTCACGCGGCGTCTCTACTTCCCGCCATCTTCGAGGGCCCGCAATTGGCCGGCGATGCCGATGGCGCCCTCGGGGCGCAGGAGGGGAAACAGGATCACGTCGCGGATGGACTGGCGGTTGGTAAGAAGCATGGTGAGACGATCAATGCCGATGCCTTCCCCGCCCGTGGGCGGCATACCGTAGCAGAGCGCGCGGATGTAGTCTTCGTCCATCTGGTGAGCTTCGTCGTCACCGCGCTCGCGCATGCCGAGTTGCATTTCAAAGCGCCGCCGCTGTTCCTGGGGGTCGTTCAACTCGGTGTAGGCGTTGCCGATCTCCATGCCGGCGGCGTAGATTTCGAAGCGGTCGACGAAGGCCGGGTCGAGGGGATTGTTTTTCGATAGCGGAGAGGTTTCGACGGGGTATTCGTGGATGATGGTGGGGTCGATCAGTTGGGGCTCGGCAACCCGCTCGAAGATCTCGACGAGTTGTTCACCAGGGGTATGGCGGTGGGAGTGGCGCGCGAGCCACTCGGGATCGCGTACATTGTCCATCGAGGGGCGCGTGGCGTCCTCTTTCCAGAAGCGGATCACGGCCTCGCGAATGGTGAAGCGGCGGATATGGGAGAAATCGAGCGTCGCCTCGCCGTACTCGACCCTGGGGGATCCGGTGGCGTCGATGGCGGTCTCGCGCAACAGCTCGACGGAGAGATCCATCAGGCCGAGGTAATCGGTGTAGGCCTGGTAGAACTCGAGCATGGTGAACTCGGGGTTGTGCTGGGTGGAGACGCCCTCGTTGCGAAAGTTACGGTTGATTTCGTAGACCCGCTCCATGCCTCCCACGATGAGGCGTTTCAGATAGAGTTCCGGAGCGATGCGAAGGTAGAGATCGACGTCGAGCGTGTTGTGATGAGTGACGAAGGGACGGGCGGTGGCGCCGCCGTGGAGGGGTTGCATCATCGGGGTTTCGACCTCGATGAATCCGCGCGATTCGAGTTGCCGGCGGAGGGAGGCGACGATGCGGGCGCGAATGCGAAAGACGTTCATCGTGTCCGGATTCGCGATGAGGTCCAGATAGCGCTGGCGATAGCGGAGTTCGACATCCTCGATGCCGTGAAACTTCTCGGGCATGGAAAGGAGGGTCTTCGAAAGGAAGGTCAGCCCCTCCACGTGGACACTCAACTCGCCGGTGCGGGTACGGAAGAGGTAACCCCAGACGCCGATAATGTCGCCGAGGTCGAGGAGCTGATAAAGATCGAACTCGCGCGCCGTGACGGCATCTTTCTTCACATAGATTTGGAGCTTCTCGCCAAGCTGCATCAGGTGGGCGAATCCGGCTTTGCCCATCCTGCGGATGGTGAAGATGCGGCCGCTGATCTTCACTTCGACGCGGTGCTCGGCCAGTTCTTCGGCGGTCCGGGAACTGAAATCTCTCAGAATCCCGGGGATGGTGTGGGTAAAGTCAAAGCGCTGTCCGTACGATCGATATCCCAGCTTCTCAATTTCGCCGATGCGCGCGTGACGTTGGGCCAGCAGCTCATTTTCCGTTGACAATCAAATCTCCCGTAAACTCAATATTATAATTGACCTTGCGCTCCCTCTCGATCATTATCCCCGCCTACAACGAAGAGACCCGCCTTCCGGCGACGCTGGACCGGATTCTCGAGTATTTGCGGGAGCGGGAATGGGCGTTCATCGAGGTGCTGGTGGTGGACGACGGATCGAAGGACGGGACGGCGGAGATCGTGCGCGGGTATGGGTCGCGCGCCTCGGCGGTGCAACTGATTTCGAATCCCGGCAATCGGGGTAAAGGCTATGCGGTGCGGAACGGGATGCTGCGGGCCAAGGGGGTTTGGAGGCTGTTCACGGACTCGGACTTGTCGGCTCCCATCGAGGAGGTGGACAAGCTGTTCGCGGCGGCGGAAAAAGAGAAGGCGCTGGTGAGTTTCGGCTCGCGCGCCCTGGACCGGTCTCTGGTTTCGGTGCACCAGCCCATGGCGCGCGAGCTTTCCGGACGCATATTTAACCTGGTGATGCGGCTGGTGATGCGGCTGCCGTTCCGGGATACGCAATGCGGATTCAAGCTTTATCATGCCGGAGCGGCGGAAAAGATCTTTTCGCGGCAACGGTTGGACGGTTTCGGATTCGATGTGGAGAACCTGTTCCTGGCCCGGAAACTCGGGTTGAAGGCAGTGGAGACACCGGTGAAGTGGGCCAACGTCGAGGGAACGCGCGTGAGCCTGGCCAGTGGGATGAAGGCGTTCTGGGATCTTGCGGTGATCCGGTGGAACCAGTTGCTCGGCAGATACCGGTAATGGCGCCTGACCTCGCGCTGTAAAATTGAATAAAGGTTGGAATGACCGCGAAATCCATTGAGCGGCCCTCACGCCGGGCGTTGCTGCCGCTGGCGCTCGCCCCAGTGGTCTTACCCTCCCGGGCCGCCATGAAGAGCCGGCCGAATCTGCTGTTCGTGCTTTCAAGCCAGCACCGGCACGACTGGGTGGGGGCAAGTAAGTCATTGGCTCTGCAAACACCGAATCTCGACCTGATAGCGAGAACCGGGGTTCGCTTCACCAGGGTGGTGTCGGCGTCGCCGATGGCGGGTCCTTCACGAGCCTGCCTGGCGTCCGGCAGAGACTATTGGCGATGCGGGGTTCGCGGGAATGCGGAGGACTATCCGCTGGATCAGCCGACGTTTTACCAGTCGCTGCGGGAAGTGGGATATCGTGTCGCCTCCTGCGGCACCCTGGAACTGCATAAGGCAACGCTCGACTGGGGAATCGACGGTCGGCGCTTTCTTCCCGAGTGGGGCTTCACGGATGGATTTGACAGCGCGGGAAAGATGAAGGCGGTGCTCAGCGGGGCTGTCGAGGCGCGCGACCCTTACATGGCCTACCTGCATAGCAGGGGCCTCGCCGTGATTCATGTGGAAGACTACCGCCGCCGCATGGGACTGAACGGCTATCTGAACACCGATGCGTGCCCTCTGCCGGCGGAGGCATACTATGACAATTGGGTGGCCGCCGAGGGATTGAATCTGCTGCGGAGCCTGCCGCGGAACCGCCCCTGGTTTCTGCAACTGGGGTTTCCGGCGGCGCGAAACCCGCTCGACACCACCCGCCGCATGCAGCGCCTCCAACAAAGGCGGACATTTCCGCAGCCTGTTGATTCAGAGCAATATACTCCGGAACGGCATGTCGCGATCCGGCGGAACTATTCGGCCATCGTGGAGAATATCGACCGGCTGCTGGGGCTGTTTCTCGAGGAGATTCGCGAACGCGGCGAGACGGAAAACACCTACGTCATTTATTCGAGCGATCACGGGGAAATGCTGGGAGACCATGAACGATGGGCCGCGGGGATGCCTTACCGGCCTTCGGTCTCGGTGCCGCTGTATGTCCGCGGCCCGGGGGTCAGGAGCGGCGTAGTCTGCGAGGAACTGGTTAGCCACCACGATCTGGCGGCGACGATTCTCGAGCTTGCCTCCGCGCCGCGTCTTCATGAGCCGGACAGCCGCGGTTTACGGGCATTGCTCGAAGGAAGGGTGAAGACTCATCGCGAGTTTGTGCGGTCGGCTTTCGGCCGCTGGCGAATGATCTGCGATGGACGGTATAAGCTGATTCGCGGCTTTGACATGGAAGAGACGGGAAAGCGCGCGCGAAATGCTCCCGAGCCCAAGCCGGTGCTTTTTGACCTGAAACTGGATCCGGAAGAAGTCTCGAACTCAGCCAGGGAGTATCCGGACCAGGTACAGCGGCTGATGCGATTGCTGTAGCCAGGGCACACGCAAAAAAGCCCGGCCTCTCCGGCCGGGCTTTTTCGTTCCTGGGTTTGTTTCGTTTTACGGGAAGAATGCACGCACCAGGAACGTCATCAGTTCCCCGCGCGTCAGCGTCCCGTCCGGTGAGAACGTC
>JABAQT010000051.1 GCA_019187195.1 Bryobacteraceae bacterium | reverse complement strand
TAGTTTTCTCGATGCCTGCCACTTGTCGAGGATGAAGAGGCCGTCGCGCCAGGAGGCGACGCGGCCGCGTACTTCCGGCCCCGCCGTGCCGAAGCTGACCGGCGTACCGAGGATGAAGTCAGCCGGCGCGTAGCCGGTCAACGTTCCGTTGAAGGTGAACGTGCCGCGAGGGCTGTTGACGGCGGCGCGTCCGGTGGCCAGGCGGCGGAATTCGACGCCGGCCATGATGCCGTGTGAACCCTTGTTCCAACTGATCTGCTCGGAGATTTGCAGCGTGCTGTCGTTCTGGTACCAGTTCGTGCTGCCGCTGCCGAAGCCGTTGAATCCCGTGATGCCGAAATCGGGAATGCCGGGGTTGTTGTACTTGGAGTCTCCATCGAAACCGGGAATTCCCAGGCTGGTGCCCGCGGTTGTATTGCCGGCAACGGTGAAGGGGTTGACGGTGGCGGTATTGAAGTAGTTGCGGCCGATGCGGAAATCATTCACGATGTTCGCCGAAAGGGTGTGCGTGTAGCCGAAGGTGTAGTTGGTGACCGTTGTCGGAGTGGTGGATGCGTTGACGGGGATGGCGTTGCCGTTGAACCCGGCCCAATCCTGCCAGTGGGCGCGGGCGTAGAGGCGGACCGTATCCCCGATGTTCTGGTCAAGGCGGTCCAGGGTCTGGTTATATCTGCCCTTGCTTGGAACCGGGACGGAGAAGTTGCTGGCAAGCCCCGGAAGGTTCGGCGCGGGGTAGTATTGTTGAAGCTTCAGGACCACGGGTGAGATGCGGTTGGTGGGAATGATGTTGCCGGGGAACGGAGCATTGCCGTTGAAGGGATCCTTTATGACGCCCCCGGTGATGCTCTTCGTGGGCACTTGCGAGAAGTCGCCGCCGAAGAAGGCCGCCGGCATCTGCGTCGAGAGGGAAGTAGCCTGCTGCACGTTACGGAAGCCCTCGAAAGATCCCATGAAGAAGGTCTTGTCCTTGCCGTTATAGAGTTTCGGGATGATGACCGGCCCGTCAAACTCGACTCCGAACTGATTCTGGCGCAACGGCGGTTTGGCGGCGGTGGGGTTCGCGGGCGTCGGCAGCGTGAAGAAGGCGCGCGCGTCGAGCACCTGGTTGCGCAGGAACTCGACGGCCGAGCCATGAAAGGCGTTTGTGCCGGCCTTGGTGATTTCATTGATGTGAACGCCCATGTAAGAGCCGTATTGAGCGGAGTAAGTTCCCGTTTGTACTTCGACCTCCTGGATGGTTTCGACCATGGGCCGCGTGGGCGTGTTGGTGATGAGGTTGTTCATCACGCTGATTCCATCGAGCGACATGCTGTTGGAGATTTCGCGGGTGCCGGCTCCGACAAAGTCATTGCCGGGCGGCGTTGCCGTGTCCGATGACTTGGGGCCGCGCAATACGCCCGGCGTCAACACAGCCAGTTGCATGGCGTCGCGGCCGTTCAAGGGCAGTTCCGCCACGGCGCGGGTGCCGATGCTCTCGCGCACGGTAGCCTCGTCCGTCTTGATGGCAGTGGCATCCGCCGCTACCGTGACGGATTGAGATACGGAGCCCACTTCCAGGCGGAAATCGGTTCGTACAGTCTGGTTGATAGTTACACGGATACCGGTCTTGGTAACTTTCTGGAAGCCGGGTTGATCCACCGTGATGCTGTAGGTGCCCACGCGGACAAAGTCAATAGCGAAAAAACCGGAAACGTTGGTGGTGCTGTTATAGGTGGTGAGTGAACCTTCCTCCACGGCAGTTACCTTTGCATTGGGTACGGATTGGCCGCTCGAGTCAGTGACTGTGCCCACCAGTGAAGTTGTGGTCGCCAATTGGGCGCCGGCGGTGGCTTCAAGCAGCAGGGAGAGGAAAACGACACGGGAAAGTCGAGCTATCATTTGCTAACCCCTGAGCGGGTCCGCATTCCACGCTTTTCGTGCCCTGACCTTGAGTCGAACCCTGAATTTCGTGTAGTTCCAGTATACGGCAGGACGGGTTCGAGCGCGATCGCATACCGGATTACAGTAGCCGCGACTCGGGTCTTTCCGGGATGGCTCCCTTGTCGTTCATCTCCTTCAGCCACGAGTCGAGGCGGTTCGAGAAGCCTTCGATAAGGTGGCGGAATCGGGGAGAATCCGCGAGATTGTGGACTTCGTCCGGGTCGTTCCGCATGTCGTAGAACTCGACGGGGGGCTTGCGCGGGGCCATGAAGAGCGACTGCGCCGCATTGAGTTTGCCCTTCGCGTACAGATCCTTCATCACCCCGAGCGTCGGATACTGGGTTTCGATGTACTCGTTGTGTTGCGTATAAGGCCGTTCGGGCATGAAGTTGCGTATGTAGTTGTAGCGCTTGTCACGCACGGAGCGGATGCGGTCGAGAGTCATGTCACAGCGGTCGCGGGCGGTGAAGATTACATCGCGGGGCTTGTATCTCGGGCCCGCCAGCGGCTGGCCGTGAAGCGTTTCGGGGAGGGGGATTCCGGCGGCGAGCATGGCGGTGGCGGTGAGGTCGAGCGAAAGAACCAGGTCATCGCTGACCGTTCCCGGCCTGGTGACGCCGGGCCACTTGAGGAACATCGGCACGCGCACACCGGCGTCATAGAGCCATTGCTTGCCGCGCAGCAGGCAGCGGCCATTGTCGCCCATGTAGAAGATGACGGTGTTGTCGAGCACGTTATCGCGCTCGAGGGCCTCCATCAACAGGCCCACTTTGTGATCGAGCAGATTGATGGCATCAAGGAAGTTGGCCACCTCGTCTCGCACCACGGGGTGATCGGGATAGTATGACGGCAGCGGGACCTTCGCCGGATCGACGAGCGTCTTCTGGCGGCGTGCTTCTTTGAAGGCAGGGCCTTTGTGAGGCGCCTGGAAATTCACCTGGGCGTAAAAAGGCTGGCCGGGCTTGCGCTGATTCCAATGGGTCCCGTCGAACGGCCGTGGAGCGGTGAAGTTGAAATCAGTCTTCCCGGTTCCGCGTGCGCCGGGCGCGAAATCGAGCACGTTGGCGGTGAAGTATCCGGCCTCGCGCATGCGGTCGTTGAGAAGGCGCGCCGGGGGCGGCAGTTTGTAGCCGTCCTTGCGGTGGCTGCGGTGGTGATGAGTGCCCGTGTAGATCTGGTACAACCCGACATTGAAAGCGCTGCGGCTGGCGGAGCAGACCGGGGTCGTGGTGTAGGCGCGGTTGAAGCGTACACCCTGGGAAGCCAGGCGGTCGAGATTGGGTGTGTGCACCACTGGATACCCGTAGCAGCCGAGGCTCGGCCCCATGTCTTCGGAGAGAATCCAGAGGATATTCGGCTTATCCGGGGCTGCTCCCATGCGGGAGCGAATGATGGCCGGGAATCCGGCGGCGGCCGCTAACGCCGATCTTCTTCGCATTGCTTCACACCTCCGGGAGGGGCATCGTATCGTTGTTTCTTTTCTGCCAACCCTCGATGCGGGCTGTGAGTTCCCTCAGTTTTCGCGCATGCCCGGAATGTCCGTGCAGGTTGTGCAGTTCCTGGGGATCGCCGGGGCGGTGGAAGAGCATCGGCTTATCCGAATCGTGCAGCACCAGTTTCCAGCCATCGGGGCTGATGACGGTGCGCGCGTTCGGTTCGCCGCCGGCCTTGTTCTCATTGGTCCACTCGAGGAAGACGTCGGAGGGTTTGCGCCGGCCATCGAGGATGGGGATCATGCTTTCTCCCTGCTGTCCGATGCAATCCTTGCGTCCAAGCAGTTCGAGCATCGTGGGGATGGTGTCGATGTGGCTTACCGGCTGAGGCACACGCACTGGCTGCTGATGGCGGAAGGGGACGCGCAACAGCAGAGGCACGTGGATGGCCTCCTCATACATCACCTGCTTGTAGAGCAGACCATGGGCGCCCATCATCTCACCGTGGTCGGAGGTGTAGACAACGATGGTATTCTCCGCCTGGCCGGAGGCCTCCAGCGACCAGAGAATCCTCCCGAGGGCCTGATCGACCAGGGAGCAGAGACCAGCGTAGTTGCGGGCGGCGCGCTGGAAGCCGGCGCGAGTTCGATAATCAAGGCCCTCGCTCTTACCGTTGTGGTAGCGGCGCCGTAGCGCGCCGTACCACCGGCAATCTCCACCCTCGGGAATTTTTTCGAAGTTTTCATCGAGGGGCGCCTCCTCCTCCGAGTGGAGATCGTTGAGGCTGCTCGAGAACGGCGTGTGTGGCTCGAGAAAGTTCACGTAGAGGAGCCATGGCGCGGCACGGTGCTCCAGGATGAAGCGCGAGGCCTCCTGAGCAAGAAAAGAGGGCTTGGAATGTTCCACGGGGAGTTTGGCGGCGAATCCGCGGCTGAAGCCCCGGGGAGTATCTGGCTGGTAGCCCAGGCGCAGCAGGAAGTGGTGATAGGCACTGCGGGCGTTCTTATCGCGGCCTTCCGAATAGTAGGTCTGGTAGATGCCGTCCTCGATAGCGGCCCACTCCTCGAAGCCGCGCTGCGGGAAGACTTCGTCGCCAAGGTGCCACTTGCCGAAATAGCCAGTGCGGTAGCTGCTGTCTCCGAGCAGTTCGGGGAGAGTCTTACGGTCCGGGCTGAGGCGGATATTGTTGCGGACGCATCCGTTGGTATGCGGCCAATAGCCGGTCATGATGGAAGACCGGCTGGGAGTGCAGACGGGCTGCGTGACATAGCAGCGGTCGAAGACGACGCTTCCGGCGGCGAGCCGGTTCATGTTGGGAACATGGAAGCGGGCGTTTCCGTAGGCCGCGAATGTGGCGGCGCGCTGCTGGTCGGTCCACAGGAAGAGGAGGTTGGGTTTATCGCCGGGCGTGCGGCGCGCGCGGAGGATGCCGGGGGTGAGGGCGGCTCCGGTAAGGGAGCGAAGAGCAGAGCGCCGGGAAGACATCTCAGCGATTCATTGTATGCCACTGCTGAGGCGAAGATCGGGGTAAAGCAGGGTGGCGTGCGAGCCGATGGATAGAAGGACATCCATAACATTTTCCTGAGGGAGGAACGGCTCATGCGCCGCGCTCCGGCTCGACTAAGACTTTCCCGCGCCCGAACACTCGTCGCGGGATGCCTTTGCACTGTTCTCGCTGTTCCACAGTGCGTGGCGCAGCGCTACAAACTGGAGTATACTCTTGGCTCGCGCGAAGGTGAACAGCTCGAGTTGATCGACCATCAGATAGACACGAGGCGCAAGATCCAGCAGATTTTCCGGTTTCTCGAGCAATTTCCGAACGATAAGTCCGCCGCCTATCTCTATGAATGGCTGCAGATCTATTATTCCCGGTCGAATGAAACAGACAAGACGCTCTTGTACGGCGAGAAACTGCTGGCGCTCCATCCCGAGGACTTCGACGCGTTGTATCGCGCCAATCAGGCGGCGGCGAAACAGGGCGACGCGGCGGTAGCGGCGAAATGGCAGGACCGAATGCTGGCGCTTTGCGAGAAAATAGCCGGAAAGCCTGCACCGGCCGGCGAGGATCCGAAGTCATGGGCCCAGACACAGGCTCTGGTCAAAGGGCTGCTCGCCCAGAAGGAATACGATCAGTTTACGAAGGCGATTCAGGCGGAGCCGAGAGCCAAGACCGTGTTGCTCGAGGAATTCCTGAAAAAGTATCCGAACTCCCCGTATATCGATCAGGTGTGGCCGCACTTGATGAACGCTTATCGCGCCACGGGAGACACGGCGCGGGCGCTGGCGTCGGCGGAGCGAATGCTGGCGCGGCATCCCAATGATCTCGATGCGCTGGTGTTGAGCGGCCAGATAGAAATGGAACGGCGTACGAACCTGCCCAAGGTGATTGCCACAGGGAACCGCATCGTTCAGACCGTATCCTCACGGCCACAGCCAACTGGCGTGGCGGCCGGAGAGTGGGAGAAGCGAAAGGCCTACTACCTCGGTTCCGCCTATCTGATGTTGGGCAACGCCTATGTCAATCAGAACAACTTCGAACAGGCGGACAGAGCGTTGCGGCAGAGCCTGCCCTACATGAAAGATCGCGGACAGGTGGAGGCGGCGATTCTCTTCTACCTCGGCTGGGCGAACTACCACATGGAGAGGTACGCTGAAGCGGCGGATTTTTTCCGGCAGTGCGCCGGGATTGCGGGTCCGTATTCCGAGCAGGCTTCGCGGAATCTGAGTTCCCTGCGGCGCGAGCGCGGGGTCGAGTAGTCAGGTGGTGCTCCGCGATCGCGCGACACGGTGAATCGCATTGACCAATTTTCGATAGGGGATGGCCGCGGGTTCGGAGAAAGGAACCCACTCCCCATCGCGCCAACTCGAATAGAACCACGCGGCGAGCAGCGAGAGATGGTCCTGGCGCTCGCGTAGAGGGGCGCGCGGAACCGGGGGAATGGCGGCCGCGAGTTCCTTGAGCCGGCGGTCGAGAGGGATGGGGCGTCCCTCTTCGACGCGCAGCGATAGGGAGTGCCCATGCCGCCAGGCGCCATCGAGTAGAAACCACAGACCGACGGCGTCGCCATCCGCCGCCGGAGTGACAGCAACCCCGCACAAACGCTGGATGTCCGTTGCGAGTTCTCCACGCAGTTGCAGGATGGCGGCAGCTTTTTCGAGGCGCTTGTGCATGCGGGCGGCTTCCTCGAATTCGAGTTCCTCGCTCCAGCGGTCGCGGGCGGCGCGGAGAGAATCGAGCAGCGTGACGCCATCAGAACGAAGGAAGCCTGCCACGCGCCCGGCTTCGCTTGCATACTCCTCGACGCTGACGATCCGCTGGCAGGGGCGAAGGCACTTGTTCATCTCGCCGTAGACGCAGCCGGGATGATCGGATGAGGGCTGCAGGTCCTCCTGGCAGCGGCGCAGTTGGAAAAAGTCGAGGAAGCCGTTTTCGAAGTTTTCAGCGGCGGCCCGGGAAGAAAACGGACCGTAGTGGAGGGAGTCCGCTCCGCTTAGGCGCGTGGTGACCTGCGTGCGCGGAAAAGGGTTGGAGAGTATGAGTTTGACGTAGGAAGACTGGCGCAGTTTCAGAATACGGGCGTAATCCTGGGGGAAGTAGCGGCGGGCGAGCGAATAGAGCAGCAGGCTCGATTCGAGTCGCGAGCCGCAGATCCAATATTCGATTCGGCGGGCCACGGGACGCAGGTACAGGAGTCTTGAGGCATGGCCGCGCGGCGCCAGTAGACGCATCAGGCGGCGGTGGAGTAGAGTCGTGCGGGCAAGGTAGGGAGACCCTTCCCTTGGCCACACCAGAAATACGGCGGGCACATTTGGACACGCGGCAACAGCGCTATCCACCTGCGTTTCGTCGAATTCGTGCGTGACGGGCGGAGTGGAGAGAATCACGGCGGCTCAGGTGGAGAACAGGCTTTCGAACCTTTCCGCGCTGAGCGGCGGAAAAGAGGCGATGGCGAGGTTTTCCCGTACGTGTTCGGGATTGCCCATGCCCACAAGCGCGGTGGTGATCCCCGGCGCGGAGCGCGCAAACTGAATGGCGCTGACGGCATCCGGGCCTGTCGATTCGAGTTTGGCGGCGAGTTGCTCTGGGAGGCCCGAGGAGAGCCGCGATTGTGACAGCGAGGCGCTGGCGATTACCGTGATGCCTTCATCGCGCGCGGCATCGAGCACGCTGATGCGCCGCCCGGCGCTGGCTTCGGCGCGCTGCCCGTAGGCTTCCACCATGGCAAGGTTGAAAGGCAGTTGGATAAAGCGGAAGCGATGGCCGTCGCCGGCGATGCCGCGGGCAAGCGCGGCCATGTGGAGGATCGAGAGGCTGCCTGGTTGGCCGTTGCGGCGGAAGCCATCCCATGTGGCCGCACCGTAGTAGCGGATGCGCCCTCCCGAGGCAAGACTCTCCAGTTTCTCGAAAGCCGCGGTGATGCGGCGCTGAAAGGTCTCGTGGTCTATGTAGCGGAGTTGGGTTTCGGGATTGTGGAGATAGAAGACATCGATGGTTTCGACGCCGAGGTTTTTGAGGCTGCGGGTGAGTTGGTCTTCGAGGAAGGCGGGCGATATGCAATGCATTCCGCCGGCGGTCTCGGTTTCCGGAAGCGCGGGAGTGGCTCCGGGAACGAGGTAGCCGGCCTTGGTGCAGAGGACGATCTCCTCGCGGCCGGGAATCCGGCGCAAGGCCGCGCCGATGGCGCGCTCAGAGCGTTGATGGCGGTAGTTGAGCGAAGTATCGATGAAATTGATGCCGCCTTCGACGGCGGAGAGAATGGCCTGCGAGTAGGACGTATCGGCCTCATCGGTCATGGGGCCGAGATAGGTTCCGATGCCGAGGCTCGAGATAGTGAGTCCTTGCGCCTGACGGAAGAACCGTTTGTCTTGGGCCAGCGGGAAACGGGCGGCGAACCCGGCGGTGGCGGCGGTGGTGGTGGCGGCGGACATTGCTTATATTGTACGGGAGCGGGGCGAGATACGAAGATCTTCGTTGATAATTACGAATGCTTTCGTATATTGTGAGGCCATGACCCGCCCGACAGACGCCGAACTGGCGATTCTCAATGTCCTCTGGAACCGCGGCCCTTGCACTGTGCGCCAGGTGACCGGTGAGTTGAATCGCTCGCGGCCCACCGGCTATACCACTGTGCTGAAGTTGATGCAGATCATGACGGGTAAGAAGCTCGTGAAGCGGGACGAACAGAGCCGCGCGCATGTTTACCGTGCCCTGCATCCGCGCGAGCAGATGCAGAGGCGGTTGGTGAAGGACCTGGTGCGGCGTGCTTTCGGGGGATCAACGATGGAGTTGCTGCAACAGGCGATCTCGGGCGGGACGGCGTCGGCGAATGATCTGATGACGATGCGGCGCTGGATCAGCGAACAGGAGAAGAAGTCATGACGGACGCGATGAAAATAGCGTTGCGTCAGCGCTTGATGCGGATGTGTTTGAGGGGCGAGGTTTCACCACTCATGATGGATACGCAGTTGCGCGGGACGCCGTAGTGCTTCGCCAGGAACGCGCACAGTTCCGCGTTCGCCTTTCCCTTTTCCGGCGGCGCGGCAACGCGCACTTTCAAGGCGCCGTCGGCCATTTCGCCGGCCATCTCCGTACGGCCGCTCTTGGGGATGACTTTGATCTTGAGGATGAGATCCCGGCTCATCGCAGTGGGAGGAGGCGTATTTCTCCGGCGGGGATGACCCACGGTCCGCGATCCATTCCCGGCCGGTAAAAACTGGGGTCGGGGGTCTGCTTTGAATTGAGAAAAAACATCTTTCCGATAGCGTCCACGCGACAGGAGCCCGCTCCTTCGCTTCTGGCATCCGGCAGGCACTGGAAAGCAATCTCGGCCACCTGCGCGGGTTGGGTGGCCGGTGGCAGTTCAATGGCGGTCCGGACCCAGCCTCCGCGCTCGATTCCCATGTCATAAACTCCGAGATCCGAAGAGCGGAAAAAGTTGTCCTCCCGCAAGCGCGCCAGAACAGCCACGCGCGCGTCCTTATTCAGAAGGCGCATCTCCACGAACAGGTAATTCTCCGGAGCGCCGATCTTTGTTCCCTCCACCTTGCCGAATGTGCGCAGTTTCCCTTCGCGCTCCAACTCACGGGCGCTGATGAGGTAGGTGATGGGATGCTCATCCATCACTTTCTCGCGCGGGGCATTCCCCAGGTCCACAAGAACCGGCGCGAGTTGATAGCGAATGGGGGAGGCGGCGTCGTCAGCCACCATGTTGTCATCCGTGACGACGCCGAGCAGGGGATGGAAGCCTTCGCGTTTTCCATGGAAGCCGGCATCCTTGTGGTTGATGGTCTGTATTTGCGCCCTGAGCGGCTTTCCTGTTTTATCGGGCCACACCTCGTAGATATATTCGATGCTGGTCGCGCGCCCCCAGCGGGCCATGAGGGCGCGTGTCGAGGCGGCGCCGTCTTCGTTCGAGAAGATCATCGTGTAGCGCAGCGATGTATCGCCCAGGCGTTCGCAATACAGGACCATCGGAACGTCGGTGAACTTCCCGATCGTATTCCGGCGCGCGAAAAGAACAGGCGCGTTGGCAATCACCGCGTAGAGGGGGTCCGTGGGCTTGTACTGGCGGTACGTCACGTTATGAACTTCCAGGTGGGCTCCGCGCGCGGAGTAGTCGGGGTGGCGCTCCACCTTCACAGTGTGCGCTCCGGGGTCGAGCGGGCCAAGGAAGACCTGGTAGTGGTGGCGCTGGCCGCCGTAGACCATGACGTGCTGACTGTGGGAGCCATCCACGGTGATGACCGCGAGCGCGCCTTCCCGTCCCGGCCGGCCCCAATCGGCGTCCGGAGCGCTTAGGTCCAGGTCCGCGACCACCTCGGCGGGAGCATCGAGTTGGAAGGGGAAGTCATTTCCGGCGATGGCGGCGTGAAGAGGCAACAGGGCGATGAGACAAAGAGCGAGTCTGGCGATGAATTGCACCAATTGTTGGGACCTCACAGGTTTGGTGAGCACCTGATCCGCCATCTGCTCCTCGGGGAGATTGGCGAGATCGGCGGCCCAACCGGAAAGCACCATGATGCGCGTCGCGGCGGACTCGGAGCGGAGACGGCGTATCAGCGCCAAGCCATCCCTGGTGTGGGGCAGACGCAAGTCCATGACGACAATTTCCGGGGTCTGGGCAAGAAAGAGACTGATAGCGACGGCGGCGGATTCGGCCGTCGAGACCTGATGTCCGGCCTGTTCGAGCAGCAGGCGGCGCACCTCCAACTGATCGGGATCATCATCGACGAGAAGCAGGCGCGCCATGTCAGCCAAAGAGGATCTCGGCAATCACCAGTTGGGGCATCGCCTGGTTCCAGCTTTCGGGAAGATTGTCGAACGGGAGGCGGAAAGGCTTGGTCTCGCCGGGAGCGAGTCCGCCCGAACGCGCGCGCACAATCTCGACCCGCTCCTTGAGGACCACCTGGGTGTAGGGGTCATAGAAGATGGAGGTGATCTTCACTGATTTCAGATGTCTGGTTCCGTTATTCGTGATGTTGCCGGTGATCTCGACCACCTGCTGCCGGATGGCGTTTTCGGCCGCCTTCATTTCGACGCCGCTCAGTTGCAGGTGGCGTACGTAGGCCTTGGCCTCCGGCGTCAGGATAGGACCCTGGGCCGAACCAGGATGGCGCTGAAGATACCACAGGACTCCACCGGCAAGCACGGCTACGAGCGCCATAAGGATCAGCGGCAGGCTGAAGAGCGGTTTGGCTTCGGGTTTACTGGCCACTGACCATCATCTCCCCTATCAGGATGGTGGGTGAGGCAACCGGCCCGCGAAACTCGAGGTCGCTGCCGATTGCCTGAACGTTGCAAAGCATTTCCTTGAGATTGCCGGCGATGGTCACTTCCGATACAGGATAGGCCAATTCGCCGTTCTCAATCCACAGCCCGGCGGCGCCCTGGGAATAGTCGCCGGTAACAATATTGACGCCGGAACCGATCAATTCGGTAACATAAAATCCGTTCCTGATGCCCGCCAGAATGTTGTCAGGCGAATCCGCGCCGGGTTGGAGGAAGAAGTTGCCGTGGCCCACATGGGCGTTGCCAGTGACGCCGCGCGAGGCGTTGCCCGTGGTTTTCAATCCAAGCTTGCGCGCGGTGTAGGTATTGAGAAGATAGCTCTTGAGTACGCCGTTCTCGATCACCACGGTGCGCCGGGAGGGTACGCCTTCATCGTCGAAGGGTTGCGAACCGAACAAACCCGGAAGAGTGGCGTCGTCGATCACGGTGACAGTTTTCGAGGCCACCCGCTCCCCGAGTTTTCCCACCAGAAACGAAGCCTTGCGATAGATGGAATCGCCGGCCGCGGCATCGAAAATATCGCCGAGCAGGGAACGGGCCACTTGCGGTTCGAAGAGGATGGGGGCTTTTTGCGTCGTGACCTTGCGGGCGCGCAGGCGGCGCAACGCGCGTTCGGCGGCTTTGCGGCCGATGCCGGCTGCGGACTCGAGCTTACTGTAGCTGCGCGCCGCCGAATACCAGTAGTCGCGCTCCATCGAATCGCCATCCCTGGCGACGGCCACCATGCTGATGGAACAGGAACTGCCGCGATACCAACCCGAGAACCCCCGTGAGTTGGCGAAGCATCGCGACCCCTGACCGGCGCCGAACGTGGCTCCCTCGGAATTGATGATCCGCGGATCCGTGGAGAAGGCGGCTTCCTCGGCTTCCTTGGCCTGGCGGATGCGCTGGTTGGGGTCTATCCGCGCGATGTCGTCACAGTACAGTTGTAGATCGGGCGTGATGGATCCGAGTTCCTCCGGATCCGGAAGTCCGGCGAAGGGATCCTCGCTGGTCAGCCTGGCAAGATCAAGAGCCGAGGAGATCATGCGGTCCAGCCCGTCACGCGTCAGATCGGAAGTATAGGAGGATCCGGCGCGCTTCCCGATGAGCACGCGCACACCCGCCGCCCGGGAGCCGGCTTCCTTCAAGGTCTCCAATTCCCGCATGCGCACCGTGGCGGAGAACTCCGAACCCTCCGATATGGTGCATTCGGCGTCATCCGCGCCACGATCGAGCGCGAATTTCACAACCTGCCGCGCCGTATCCAGTAATTCAGAACTCACATTCTGATTCTACCCGCTGCGGGTTGGTATCCTCGGATTCAGTGGATGCTCAGTTCTCCCCCGTAGATATCTCGATCAAACTCGCAATCGCCATCGGAATCGGCATGCTCGTTGGGCTGGAGCGGGAATGGTCTCAGAAGGACCTGGGCACGAGGACGTTCACCATCGTCGCCATTGCGGGCGCACTGAGCATTCTTGCCGGGCCGCCCATTGCCTACATCACCTTCGCCGGGGTCCTGTTGATTGTACTGTTGACCGCGCTGCACAATGTGCGCGAGGGAAGACCAGTCGAGGCTACCACTTCCGCCGCCGTGATTCTGACGTTTGTCCTCGGAATCCTCATTGGCCAGGGGCAACACTATACGCCGGTGGCGGCGGCCATTCTGATGACTCTGCTGCTGTCCTTGAAGCCGGCTCTCACTCACTTTGCCGGCGGCCTTCTGGTGACCGAGGTGCGATCCGCCGTCTCGCTCGGCCTGCTGGCGTTCGTGATCTATCCCGTGTTGCCGAATCGCAGGGTCGATCCCTGGGGCCTCTTGAACCCCCGTGAAGCGTGGCTGATTATTGTTGTCATCGCGGCCTTGGGATTCGTCAATTATGTGCTGCTCAAGAGTTACGGTTCACGAGGTCTGAACTACTCGGCGATACTCGGCGGCCTGGTGAACAGCACGGCGGCGATTGTCGAGTTGGCCGGATCGATCAAGAATCAGCCGGGCGACATCGCCACACTGGCGGTCACCGTGGATCTGTTGACGGTTGTCGCCATGTTTGTGCGGAATCTCATTATCCTGGCCATTTTCGCGCCTCCAGCGGTAGTGAGCGCCGCCGGCCCCATGATCGTCATGATTCTCGCGGCCGCGGTTTACATTTGGGGTGGAAGGAAGAATCAGCAAGGTAATGACGGGATCGTTCAACTTTCCTCGCCCCTGTCGCTGGCGAAGGTCTTCCAGTTCGGGTTCATTTTCGTAACGATTGAGATCGCCGGCAGCCTCGGGCAGCGCTACTTCGGCCATCTTGGTTTCCTGCTGGTGAGCCTCATCGGAGGACTCGTCTCAAGCGCCAGCACCGTGGGGGCGGCCGCAACACTCGCGATGCATCAAAGCATTGACATGCAGACAGCGGGCTTCGCGACGGTGCTGACTTCGATGACGAGCGCGTTGTCCAATCTTCCCCTCATTCAGCATGAGATCCGGAAATGGGCCATTACCCGTAGGGTGTTGATCTTTTCCTGTGTAATCGTCGGCCTCGGGATTCTTACCATGGCCCTTATGCACGCGTTTCGATAAGCCGCCCTTCGAGCCCGCGGGCGAGCGGGCAGCGCGACGCCGCGCCATAATTGACCAATGCGCATATTCGCTTTGTTTGTGGCGCTGAGTGTGGCTTGCCAGGGGCAGCAGAAGGCCGCGGCGCCGCGTCCGGCGGTTCCATCCGCCCCTGTACAGGACGACAAACCGGTAGTGACACGGCACGAAATGACGGCCCATGGAGCGGCGTTGCGCTACACGGCGTCCACAGGCTTCCTCCCCATCAAGAACGAAATGGGAGAAACCGAGGCGAGCATGTTCTACATCGCCTATACGCTCGAAACCACCGCGCCGGCCGCAAAGCGTCCGCTGACGTTCGCCTTCAACGGTGGTCCGGGGGCGGCCTCGGTGTGGCTCCACCTGGGAGCATTGGGCCCGAAGCGGGTGAAGATGATGCCGGACGGAGCGATGCCGCCGGCGCCGTACGAGCTTATACCCAACGAGCAGACATGGCTCGATAAGACAGACCTTGTCTTCATTGACCCCGTGGGTACGGGCTACAGCCGGGTGACGAAGCCGGAACTGGCGCAGAAGTTCAATGGAGTGCAGGGCGACATCAGTTCCGTTGGCGAATTCATCCGCCTGTACCTGACGCGCAACGAACGCTGGGGCTCACCGCTTTTTCTGGCCGGTGAAAGCTACGGCACGACGCGCGCGGCGGGGCTTTCGGGCTATCTGATCGAGCGTGGGGTGGCGTTCAATGGCGTCGTGTTGATTTCGACGGTGCTCAACTTTCAGACCATCCGTTTCACGCGCGGGAACGATCTTCCTTTTGTGCTTTACCTGCCCTCGTATACGGCTACCGCGTGGTATCACAAGAAACTGGCTCCGGACCTGCAAAAGGACCTGCGCAAGACGCTTGATGAGGCACGGGCGTGGGCGATCGGGCCATATGCGGAAGCGCTCGCCAAGGGCGTTCTCCTGAAAGGCGGCGAACGGCAGGCTATTGTGGCGAAGTTGGCGCGCTATACCGGCCTGAGCGAACAGTATGTGGATAACGCGGACCTGCGCGTCGAAATTCTCCGCTTCTGCAATGAACTGCTGAGGGACCGCGGGACGACGGTGGGCCGCATCGACAGCCGGCTGATCGCCTATGAGGGACGCAACGTGGCCGAGTTGCCGGAGTTTGATCCGAGCATTGCCGCCATCCGGCCTCCGTACACGGCGCTGTTCGCGGATTACGTACGGCGGGAGTTGGGCTTTAAAACAGATTTCACCTACTATGTTTTGGGTGGCGGAATCGCCGGATGGGATTGGGGAAGCGCCGCGGAGGGCTTCGCGGATACCGCGGACGCGATGCGAGCGGCGGTGGCGAAGAATCCCCACATGAAGGTATTTGCCGCGTGCGGGTATTTTGACCTGGCAACGCCGTTCTTCGCGGCTGAGTACACGCTGAGCCACATGGGCGTGGACGCGCGGCTGCGCGGTAATTTTCAGACGGAGTATTACGAAGCGGGCCACATGATGTACATTCACCCGCCATCGCTTGAAAAGCTACGCCGGGATGTGGGGCGTTTTCTCGATTCGGCGATGTCCGGGCGGTAAAGGTACCATACTCCCATGCGGATGATCGGGATGATGCTGCTGGCCGCGTTCGCCGTGGGGCACGCTCAGCAAGTGAAGCGCCCGCCGATTACCGGGGTGGCGCATATCGCCCTGTTTGCCAGGGATGTGGACAAGTCACGGCGGTTCTACAAGGATTTCCTGGGATACGAAGAGCCGTTCGACTTGAAGAATCCGGATGGCACGCTCTCGCTGACGTTCCTCAAGGTGAACGACCGGCAATACATCGAGTTGTTTCCCGAGCGCGAGGCGGGCTCGGATCGGCTGAACCACATCTCGCTGGAAACCAGCGACGCGGAGGCAATGCGGCTCTACCTGGCCTCGAAAGGAGTGAAAGTTCCGGACCGGACTCCGAAAGGGCGTATTGGAAATTCGAATTTCAGCGTGAAGGACCCCGATGGGCATACGGTGGAGATTGTGCAGTACGAACCTAACGGGTGGTCACGGCGCGAGACGGGGAAGTTTCTGGGTCCCCACCGCATTTCGACGCGTATCCTGCACCTGGGGATTCTTGTGGGTTCCACGCGAGAGGCGATGAAGTTCTATCGGGATATCCTCGGGTTCCGCGAAATCTGGCGCGGCAGCAGAGACGGCAAGGAGTTGAGTTGGATCAACATGCGGACGCCGGAGGGGACGGACTACATCGAATTCATGCTTTATGACCGGATGCCCGCGCCCGGCAAGCGCGGGACCGCGCATCACATCGCCCTCGAGGTGGCGGACATGGCGCAAGCGGTGGCGATGCTCGAAGCCACACCCGCACGGAAGAATTATTCAAGAGCGTTGGAGATCCGGGTGGGAATCAATCGCAGGCGGCAATGCAATCTGTATGATCCGGACGGGACCAGGGTGGAGTTGATGGAACCGCGCACCGTGGATGGAGTCCCCGCGCCATCGTCGCAGGCTCCGCCGGTACGGCCGTAGGTTCATGCTCAGCCGAGCAGGATCGCTTTGATCTCATACGAGGTTCGCGCGACGTGCCACTCCGCGCCGGTGAACGTGGCGGCCGAGTCGCGGATGAAGAAATGCCGCAAAGTCATGGCATCCTGGCGTTGGCCGCGCGGAAAACCGCGGGAAGGGTACCGGTCATCCCCGCACTCCGCCACGCTATCTCGAGCGAATCCACGTGTCCGGGCACTCTTTCGCGGATGGTGCGATCTTTTTCCAGAATCCCGGAGGCCAGCGCCTTGAAATCGACTAAAGGATCACGCTCGTCCACGTGCGGCCTTTCCCGCGCGGCTCAGCCGGGCGATCCAGTCTCCGACCCGCTCCACCTTCTCTTCTCCGGTGAGCCGGAAGTCATGAAGGATCGCCGCGGTTTGGGGCGACCGGACGGGGACGCAGAGTATTCCGCGAAATCCGAATTGAGAATTGGCATAACGCATCACCAATTGGTCCCAGGAGAACGCCTGTTCCTTCTGATTTGCGATGTAGTCGAACTACGTTTTCCGGATAATCATCCGTTTCCCAGGTTTTCTTACTGTAACAGTAATCCGCTCCGCGTGGGCATTCTCCTCTGGTAGAGGGCTGCCGCGCGCGCTTTGGAGTCAGGGCGCGCCCTGGAGGCGCCTTGCGGCTACTGCACGGCCGGCAGGCCGTTCGGATGATTGGCGGAGATCGTGTTCCCGGGGGCCACAACGCCGGGACGGCCGGCAAGCCAATCATCCGGCAGCATCCAGTTCCAGAAGGATTTGAAATGATCCTTCGGGATCGGGTTGTTCTTGTTCGAGGAGCTCTCCCCCGCGCCACGGCGCTTGGCGTGGTTGAGGGCGTTGATCAGTTCGTCGCGCAACTGGCCGGCGGTGATTCCGGTGAGGTTAAGCGCTTTGCGCAATAACTGGTATCCCTCGGCAAACCGGGTGCGGTATTCGGTATGCGAAGAGATCTGCGCACCGATGAGACCCTCCAGTTTCATGCCATCCACGGTGGAGAGAAACTCGAAATACTTGCAGGACATCATGACCGAGTATTCCTTGCTGCCGAGCATCTTCGTCTTCACCTTCTCCTGGATGGACTGCTTCATCTTCAACGCCGGCGGATCGAGCTTTTCCTGCTTCAGTTTCGCCATGAAGTCGTCCGTGAGGATCAGGTCGGGGTCATTCAACCATTTGTAAAACCGGAATTTATCGCGGTTGCCCACTTCGATTTGGCCGAAGCCGACGGCGGGGCCGTTTTTCCCCGCCTGCTGCACGTTGCAGAATCCGGTCTCCTCGAAGAAAATCACGGCAAGCATTTCATTCGGCATGTTCGAGTTCTTGTTGTTGCGCGCGATGGCGTCGAGCATGGTGGGCAGGTTCCAGGCTTGGGCTTCATGCCAGGCGAACGGGGAAGGATTGACTCCGGGCTTTGAGGGTGCGGGCATGGATTTATACTCTCCAACCACTCAGGCGCGGCGCCGGAGCGAAATCCGTCATTGGGCCGAGGGTTTGGGAGGGGAGAAAAAATCGATGGGGGTTAGAGCGACGGCACGCCATCCCTTACCGGCGCGGCGGAGGACCATGGTGAGCGGCGTGCGGCGCTCGTGTGCCGCCCCCACGAGTGAGCGTGGCGTGAGGCGAAGAAACCAGTCCAACTCGAGAGTACGGCGGTCTCCCTCGCCTGAGATGGAGAGAATATCCACCGTGGATGCCGCCTCCCACCCCTGGAGCATTCCGCGGACGTTCGAGTCAATTCGCCCGCGCAACTGTTTGTCGAATGCGTCGAGAAATTCCTCGGGGTCGTCCTCTGAAAGGCGCGCCGCGAGTTCACCCAGCCAATCCGTCAACTGTTGCCGTTCATCGCCCCAGAGAAGGGAAGCAGTTGGCAACAGGAGCCATTCCCGGCGGCGCATGGAATCCCTCTATGTGCGATAGCTCGCGTTGATGCGAATGTACTCTTCCGTGAAATCGCAGGTCCAGAAGCGCGTCTGTCCCTCACCGTCACCCTGGATGACGAAGTGAATATCCACTTCCTTCTCATCGAGCTTTGCTTTCAGCGCGTCCTCGGAGAACGGAGCGGCGAGCCCCTTGCGGCAAACGCGGACGCCTTGCATGTAGACGTCCACATGCGAGGGCTCGAACGCTACGCCGGCATTCCCCGCCGCCATTACAATGCGCCCCCAATTGGGGTCGGAACCCGCCACGGCGGTTTTCACCAGCGGCGAATTGGCAATGGCGCGCGCGATGCGGGCGGCATCGCCGTTCGATGGCGCTCCCTCGACATGGATAGTGATGAGCTTCTTCGCTCCCTCTCCATCCCGCGCGATCTGCCGCGCCAGGTCCTGCAGGACGTGCACCAGCGCTTCGGTGAATACGTTGCGGTCCTTCCCTGATATCTTTTGTCCGGAAGCGCCGTTGGCCAGAAGCAGAAGCGTATCGTTGGTGGAAGTGTCCCCATCGACACTCATCCGGCTATAGCTCTCCTCGTTGGCCTCGCGGAGCATTCCCGCAAGCATCGAAGGCGAAATGGCTGCGTCGGTCATGACAAAGCCGAGAGTGGTGGCCATCATCGGCATAATCATTCCGGCTCCCTTCGTCATGCCCGCAATGACCACCGTGCCTTTGCCGGCGGCGACTTCCGCCGACGCTGTCTTGGGGCGCGTGTCCGTGGTCATGATGGCGCGGCTGACGGCTTCGAAATTGTCCGGCGAGAGCGCGGCGAAAAGGCCGGGAAGGGCGCCGGTGATGAGTTTCGGATCGAGTTCCACTCCAATCACGCCCGTGGATGCGGGGAGCACGTGCGACACCGGCCGTTTGCAAAGTTTCGCCACGGCTCTACAGCAGCCCAAAGCCACGCGCTCCCCGGTGCGGGTTGCGCAATTGGCGTTGCCGGCGTTGATGAGAATCGCGCCAGCCATGCCGCGGCTCTCCTTCAGGTGGGCTTTGCACACTTTCACGGGGGCCGCCTGAACGCGATTTCGCGTGAAAACTCCGGCGCAGGCCGCCGGCGTGTCCGGCACGATCAACGCCAGATCGTCCTGCGCCGTCTTACGAATCCCCGCGTACATCGACGCATAGCGATAGCCAATGGGCAGTTTCAAATTTTCATCTCCCCCGGAAATTCATACTCTACCAGCCGCTGTCCGTTGAGAAAAGCCCGCGCGGGCATTTTCTTTCTCCCCTCGAGTTGCAATTCGAGCAATTCGAGCGTGGAGTTTCCACCGCATGCCACCAGGAGTTTGCCATCCTGGAGAACCGCCGCTCCAGGCGTCCTGTTCAGTTCCCCGGCCGCCAGGCGAGCCCTCCAAATATGCAATATCTGGCCGCGGAAGCTGGTGTATGCTCCAGGCCATGGCTGAAAACCGCGAATGCGGCAGTGGATCTCTCCGGCGGGCAGATTCCAGCGGATGATCCCGTCCTCTTTTTTCAGCACCGGCGCATAAGTGGCTTCGGCATCATTCTGAGGGGCCGGCGTGATAACGCCGCGCGCGAGTCCGTCGAGCGTTTCCACAAGCAACTCCGCGCCGGCAACCGCAAGGCGCTCGCCGAGTTCGATGGCATTTTCCTCCGGGCCGATCTCCGTTTCGCGCTTCAGCAGCATGTCGCCGGTGTCGAGCCCCGCGTCGATGCGCATCGTCGTCACCCCCGTGACCCGTTCGCCGTTGGCGATGGCCCATTGAATCGGGCCGGCGCCGCGATACTTCGGAAGCAGAGAGGCGTGGACATTGATAATGCCGAGGCGGGGCAGGTCGATGATGGTTTGCGGAATAATCTGGCCATAGCCCACCACCACCATGGCGTCGGCGCCTACGGCTCTCAGTTGCTCCACCACTTCCGGCCGTCGGAGGCGTTCGGGTTGGTCGACCCGGAGTCCGTGCGCGAGCGCGCATTCCTTGACCGGGGAGGGGACCAGTTGCCGGCCGCGGCCCTTGGGACGGTCAGGCTGCGTGTAGACCGCCGCTATTTCGTGCCCCGCCGCCAGAATGGCTTCGAGGGTAGGGACGGCAAACCGCGGCGTTCCAAGGAAGACGAGACGCATTACCACTCGCCGGCCTTGATCATCTTCTTGATCTTGCGGCGAATGAGACTGCGCTTGAGCGGGCTGAGATGGGAGAGAAACAGGATGCCGTCGAGATGGTCGAGTTCATGCTGCATCGCGCGAGCCAGAAGATCCTCCCCAGTGACCTCGACGGAACCGCCATCAAGGTCCCGGGCGCGAATGGTGGCCTTCTTCGCGCGTTCCACATCCTCCCGGAATCCGGGAATGCTGAGGCAGCCCTCCTCCCCCACCTGCGAACCTTCCTTGAATATGATTTCAGGATTGATGAGCACGAGTTTCTGCCGCGGGTCCTCACCCACCGAGCAGTCAATCACCGTCAGGCGTTTCGACACGCCCACCTGTGGAGCCGCCAGGCCCACACCTTTCGCCGAGTACATCGTTTCGAACATGTCCTCGGCGAATTCCCGCAATTCCGCCGTGCCGAACTCGGACTCATCCACCGCATCACACGGTTTTTCCAATACCGGATCGCCGTACTTCACGATCTTGTAGACCATCAAAACTCCCTGACCTGCGTGATGTAGCCTTCGTAGTTGCGGCGGGTCTCCTGAAGCGAGTCGCCGCCGAATTTTTCGAGGAACGCCTGGGCGAGCACAATCGACACCATTGCTTCGCCGATAACCCCCGCCGCCGGGACCACGCAAACGTCGCTGCGCTCATATGCCGCCAGCGAGGGCTCGCGGGTTTCGAGGTCGACGGATTCCAGAGGTTTGCGCAGAGTCGAGATCGGCTTGAGGAATCCCCGTACGAAGACGTCCTGGCCGTTCGTCATGCCCCCCTCCAATCCGCCCGCCTTGTTCGCGCCGCGGAAGAATCGCCTCGCGGCTTTATCGTAGTGTATTGTATCCTGCACCTTCGAGCCGTAGGACGCGGCCTGCTCCTCGGCGCAGCCGACCTCGACGCCCTTTACCGCCTGCATCGAGACGATGGCCTGCGCGAGCCGCCCATCGAGTCGCGAATCCCAGGTTATGTGGGACCCCAAGCCCGGAGGCAGGCCGTGGGCCCGCACTTCGAAGATGCCGCCGATGGTGTCTCCGGTACGATAAGCGACGTCGACCGCCGCCTTCATTCTCGCCTCGGTTTCGGGATCCACGCATCCGAGCAGGACTTCTTTCTTCGCGGCGAGCGCCTCGATTTCCTCCCAGGTAACGGAACGCTCCATCCGGACCGGACCGACTCCGATGACGTGGCTCAGCACGCGGATGCCGAACTCGGCGAGGAACGCTTTTGCCACGGCCCCCACCGCCACGCGGGCAGTGGTCTCCCTCGCGCTGGCGCGTTCCAGGATGTAGCGTGCATCCTCAAAGTTGTACTTGAGGATGCCCGCGAGGTCGGCGTGCCCCGGACGCGGGCGCGTTACGGGCTTCTTCCTGTCCTCGCCTCCCTCGATATCCTCCACCGGAAGCACTTCGGTCCAGTTCTTCCAGTCGTGGTTGCGAATAATGAGAGCGATGGGCGATCCGATAGTTCGCGAATGGCGGACGCCGGAGACGATCTCGACCGTATCGGTCTCAATCTTCATCCGGCCGCCGCGGCCGAAACCCTGCTGGCGTCTCCAGAGTTCGTGATTGATCGCTTGCAAAGTTATGGGAATACCGGCGGGCAGGCCCACTAACGTCGCCACTAAACATTCGCCGTGGGACTCGCCGGCGGTCTCGAAACGAAACATGTAGATGCTAGTACCATGTTAGCAACCGCGGAGGCTCAAACCAAGGCGCTGACCGAGGTCAGGCGAGGACTCCGGCCGCATGCTCCGTCGAATCGGCGAACTTTTCCACCGGGGTTCCGAAAGCCTCGAGCACCGACAACCACAGGTTGGACAGCGGGGAGTCCTTCTCATAGACCAGATGTTGTCCGGTTGCCAGGCGCCCTCCCGCCTTGCCGGCAAGCACCAGCGGCAGGTTGCGCGGATCGTGCTTGTTGCCGTCGCGGATGCCCGCGCCGCAGATAATCATCGAGTTGTCGAGGACGTTTGAATCCGCTTCCCGCATTCCGCGCAGCTTCTCGAGAAGGTAGGCGTATTGTTGCAGGTGCCAGATGTTGATCAGACGGTAGGATTCGAGCTTGTCAGGGTCCGACTGGTGATGCGACATATCATGATGGCCGCCCTTCACCCCGCTGATGAACTGGAAACTCTGGTTGCTCACCTCGTTGGCGAACATGAACGTGCAGATGCGCGTCGTGTCGCTCTGGAACGCCAGCGCGATCATGTCCATCATCAGGCGCACATGGGTGGCGTAATCCTTGGGAATCCCTTCGGGCCTGGCATCCTCATGCAGTTTCAGGCGCGCCTTCCAACGCGATTTTTCGGGGGAAGAGGCGCGCTCGATGCGTTCCTCGAGCGAGCGGACGCCGGAAAGATATTCATCCATGCGTACCCTGTCGGACGCGCCCAGCCTGTGCCGCAGGTTTTTCGCGTCGTCGAGCACAAGATCGAGCAGCAGCCGGTCCTGTTTGGCGGAATCGCCTTGTGGCTGACCTGCCCGGAACAGGCGCTCAAACACCGACCGCGGATTGATCTCGCGCGCCAGAGGATTCGTGGGACCGCTCCAGGCGATGTGCGCGCCGTAGACTCGCGTGTAGCCGACATTGCGGTCCACACCCGTGGACACCGGCGTGATGCCGAGTTCGAGCGAGGGCAGGGGAGTGGCGCGCCCCGCCTTCCGGGCGGCCACCTGGTCCATCGAGATCCCGTTGCAACTGATGTCCACGCCTTGCGTCTTGGTGATGGTGGTCGAGGTCAGCCAGCCCGAGATCTTCACATAGTGCCCGTCCCCCGTCAGGCTGCCTGCATTCCAGAGATTGGTGGGAATGATCAGATCTTCCTTGAATTTCTCGAGGGGCTCCATGAGACTCGACAACCGGAAGCCGCGGCCCTGGCCCTCCGGCGTCCACAGGTCTTCGCGCACGCCGTTAGGCATGTACAGGGCGGCCAGACGAACAGGGCCCTTGCCGTTTGCGATGGTGGAGGCCTTGGCCGGGTGCATGGCTTCCAGCCACGGCAGGGCAAGCGACACGCCCGCGCCGCGCAGGGCCGCTCGCCGCGAGATGGGAAATTTCGTCATCGGGCCTCCTTGACAACCATGTTCGCCGCCGTGCCGGGCTTGTAGCGGAACGGCACACTCAGAACAATTTCATTTATCAATGTTTGCGCGCGGTATTCGTCCTCTTCCACGCGCTTCACAATCTGTTCGACCGTGCAGGAGTCCTTGAGCGTCAGGCCGCGGCCGAGAGCGTAGCCGAGGAGCTTCGACGCGAGGTTCCGGAGAAACAAGTCTCTTTTTTGCATGAGCACCGCCTTCAACTGTTCCGGGCCTTCAAAGCTCGTGCCGTCGGGGAGTTCTCCCTTCGCGTCCACCGGCTTGCCTCCTTCTTCCGTCCGCCAGCGTCCGATCACGTCGAAATTCTCGAGGGAGAAGCCGATGGGGTCGAGCCGGTTATGGCAGGACGCGCAGGCCGGATTGGAGCGGTGCCGGCTCAACCGCTCCCGCATGGTCCGCGGAGCGGCGCCGTTATGCTCTTCGGCAAGCGCGGGGACGCCCGGCGGCGGGGGAGGGGTCGGGGCGCCAAGCATCGCATCGAGCACCCATTTTCCGCGCAGCACGGGACTGGTTCGCTGCGGCAGGGACGACACCGCCAGAACAGCGGCCATTCCGATGAAGCCGCCACGGTGGCTGCCATCCGGCAATTCGATCCGTTTGGGCTGCTGCCGCAAGCCTTGAATCGTGCCGAAGCCGTAATACTTCGCCAGTTTGCTGCTCGCCACCGTGAACTTCGAATCAATGAAATTGAGCAGCGAAAGGTTATTGGCTACCACTTCCTGGAAAAACAGGATCGGCTCGTAGCGAATGCCTGATTGCACCTCGGATTCATAATAGGGGGCAAACGCCTTCGGGTCGGGTTTGATGTCGCGGCCCAACTCACGCGTGCCGAGCCATTGCTCGACGAAATGAGCGGCAAATTCCGTCGACCTGGCATCCTTCAGCATGCGGCTTACCTGCTCCCTCAACGTTGATGGCTCGTTCAACTTTCCATCCGCCGCGAGTTGCATCAACGTCTCATCCGGCATCGAGCCCCAAAGGAAGTAGGAGAGTCGCGACGCCATCTCGTAGCCGCCCACAAGTGCGGGAGAGGGTTCGGGATTCGCCTCCTCGATACGGAAGAGAAAATACGGGCTGATGAGGACGCCTTCCAGCGCGAAGCGGATGGCATCGTCGTAGGGCTCCTTGCGCCGCAGGGCGTGTTGAAACAGGCCGTAGTACTTGTCCACTTCTCCCTCGAGCGCCGGACGCCGGAAGGCCCGCGGAACGAACGTCTCGAGCACCTTGCGGCCCGCCTGTTCCGCCGTCAAGGGCGGTCCTGAGGGTTCGGGCCGGCCTGCTTCCGCAACCAAAAATCGTGCCCGCGCGCGCGTATCGGAAAAGGCGTACCGCAGGGCCTCGCGCGCCGCATCGAGAAACTTCTCGGCGTGCACCGGCGAAAGAAAGAGCGTCTCCGCGGCGTTGTCAAAGCCTTCTCCCCCGGCGCCATCGGCCGGCAGGTCACGCCCGGCGTTGATGTGGATGTTGAGAAGATCGCGGATGGTGGCCGAGTATTCGTCGCGATTCAGACGCTTTAGCAGAGCCCTCGCCGGCGAGAGTCCCTCGGCGCAGGCGGCGGTTCGCAGCGACGACTCGAGCCACGCGGTGAAGGCATCGCGATCGCCGGCCGGTGGTGAGGGCCTGCCCACCGGCGGCATCTGCCCCTCGCGGACACGCCGCAGCACGGATTGCATTTCCCTTGAATCCTCGAGCATCGCCTCCTTCGCCGAATACTTGAATATGTTGAACCCTCCCGTAGCCGTTTTCGCGTTATGGCAAGCCTCGCAATGCGCCGTGAGAAACCTCCGCGCCTGCTCAAAGGTGTATGGTTCATAGGCGCGAAGCTGTGGATGCAGTGCTAACGCCAGTAGCAGAAGGAACATGAACTTTCCCGTATGCTATCACGCGCGGCACTGGCGCGAGGCTGCAAACTCAGCGAAACATGAGCGCCGCATTACAGGAACGTTCTACACTGAAGAGATCTCCCAACCCCCGACGAAATATGAGTGAGACGACCAGCGAAAAGCGCCGCCAGTATCCCTTTGACGCCATTGAACCCAAGTGGCAGCGATATTGGGATGAGCACAAGACCTACCGGACGCCGAATCCGGGCGATGAGGGTTTCGACCCCTCGAAACCCAAGTGTTACGTCCTCGACATGTTCCCCTATCCGAGCGGCGACGGACTCCACGTAGGACATCCGGAAGGCTACACCGCCACCGATATCTTTTCGCGGCACAAACGCAAGAACGGATACAACGTCCTCCACCCGATGGGTTGGGATGCTTTCGGACTGCCCGCCGAGCAGTACGCAATCAAGACAGGCCAGCACCCGCGCCTCACCACGGAACGCAATATCGAGCGCTTTCGCGCCCAATTGAAACGGCTCGGCTTCTGCTATGACTGGGATCGCGAGATCAACACCACGGATCCGGACTATTTCCGCTGGACGCAGTGGATTTTCCTGCAACTGTACAACTCTTACCTGGATGAAAACACCGGGAAGGCGCGGCCGGTTTCCGAACTGGAGGCGCAGGGGTTGAGCCGTGACGAGGTTGACGCGCGCCGTCTGGCCTACGTGGCGGAGGTCCAGGTGAATTGGTGCCCCGGCCTGGGAACGGTGCTGGCGAACGAAGAGGTGGTGGACGGCAAGAGCGAAGTGGGCGGTTTCCCGGTGGAGCGCAGACCGCTTCGCCAATGGATGTTGCGCATCACGGCTTATGCCGAGCGTCTCAGCAATGAACTCGAAGGGCTCGCCTGGCCGGAAGGCATTAAGCGGCACCAGCGGGAGTGGATCGGCCGGTCCGAGGGAGCCGAGGTGCGCTTCGCACTGGATGGTTCCGGCGAATCGATCACGGTCTTCACAACACGGCCCGATACGCTCTTCGGGGCTACCTACATGGTGCTCGCACCGGAGCACCCGCTGGTTGATCGCGTTACATCACAGTCGCGGAAGGATGCCGTCGAGGCGTACCGCAAGGAGATCGCCGGCAAGTCCGATATGGATCGCACCGCGCTTGCCAAGGTGAAAACCGGAGTGGACACTGGCGGCTTCGCCGTCAACCCGGTCAACGGAGGGAAGATCCCCATCTGGATCGCGGATTATGTGCTGATTAGTTACGGAACGGGCGCCATAATGGCCGTTCCCGCTCACGATGAGCGCGACTTTGAATTCGCCACGCAGTTCGGATTGCCGATCCAACTGGTGGTCGAAGCGCCGCCGGGAAACACGGAAAAGTGTTTCACCGGCGATGGCGTCAGCATCAATTCCGGATTCATCAGCGGGCTGCCCACACCCGAGGCGAAACGCCGGATCACGGCCTGGCTCGAGGAACGCGGACTCGGCCGCAAGACGGTCAACTACAAACTGCGCGACTGGCTCTTTGCCCGCCAGCGCTATTGGGGCGAGCCCTTTCCTATCCTGTGGCGGGACGGCAGGCACGAAGCTGTTCCCGAGGCGGAACTGCCCGTGATGCCTCCGGAACTGGAAGATTATCTGCCCACCGGGACGCCGGAACCGCCGCTGTCGAAGGCCCGGGAATGGGTCCGGTATTCGGATAACGCTGTCCGTGAAACCAACACCATGCCGCAATGGGCCGGCTCCTGCTGGTACTATTTGCGCTTCATCGATGCCTCGAACAAGGAGCGATTCGTGGGCGCGGAGGCCGAGCGTTACTGGATGGGTTCGGGTGGCGCTCCGGGCGGCGTCGACCTGTATGTGGGCGGCACCGAGCATGCCGTTCTGCATCTGCTCTATGCCCGCTTCTGGCACAAGGTCCTCTTCGACCTGGGCTACGTCTCGACGCCGGAGCCTTTCCAGCGTCTGGTGAACCAGGGGCTGATTCTCGGCGAGGACGGGCAGAAGATGTCGAAGTCCCGCGGCAATGTCGTCAACCCGGACCATGTCGTACGCGAATACGGGGCGGACTCGCTGCGCCTGTTTGAAATGTTCCTGGGGCCGCTTGAACAGGTGAAACCATGGAGTACACGCGGCGTGGAAGGGGTGAACCGTTTCCTCGGGCGTGTGTGGCGGCTGTTTCTTGAATCCTCCGATGAGGGCGCTAATTGGGCGCTCTCGCCGAAGGTTCGCGATATCGCGCCATCAGGGCGGCAACTCAAGGTGCTGCATGAGACCATCCGCAAAGTGGAGACCGGCATCGAGTCGCTCTCGTTCAATACCGCTATCTCGCAGATGATGATTTTCGCCAACGAATTCACAACCGCCGAAGCGCGTCCGGTGAGCGCGCTGGCGGCGTTCCTGCACCTTCTGAATCCGTTCGCTCCCCACATCAGCGAGGAGATCTACGAAGCGCTTCAGCGGCGGTTTTCCGCGCTGCCGGCCGGGTCGTTGTCGGAGTTGCCCTGGCCGCGGTTCGAGGAACAGTACCTGGTGGAAGACACCGTGGAAGTGGTGGTGCAGGTGAACGGCAAACTCCGGGACCGCGTCACGGTGGCCGCCGATGCCGGTGACGAAATGGTGAAAGCGGCGGCGCTCGCTAGCGAACGTGTCCGGGAGCATACCGCCGGCAGGCAGATCGTCAAAGTTGTGGTGGTGCCGAAGAAGCTGATCAACGTGGTGGTAAAGCCGTAAACCCACCCCTGGTGGGCCGATGCGGATCCGTGTCAGCGTGTTTCGAAATATGACTCCTCGATGAAGTCCGACGGACGGATGATGCTCCGCCTCCGGTCGCCTCGCACCAGCATCTTCACGGCGATGGCGGCGAGCAGCGCAATCTTGACCGCCTCGAGCACGGAGTAGGCGATGTGAAAACTCCAGAAGCGCGACCGCGCCGCCGAGGGCGTATCCTTGGGCACGAAATCGATCAACCGGCCGAGATACGTGATCTCGGGAGTCAGCCAAAAGTGCTGAAATAACAGCAGCGTCAGCACCGAGCCACACAACAGCAGCATCGCCTTATTCCCGTTCGTGGCAAACAGCAGATTCAAGGTGAGCAGGACGGCGAGCGCGATTTCGGCCGTCTCATACCAGTCGAAGTAGAAGCGGTTGAGTTCGGAAATCTGATAGCGCAGCAAGGTGCGCGCGCGGCCGTGGCCGAGAGCATCGATGGGTGTCCTCGCCGCGGTAGAGGGCGCTTCCAACAAGCGGTCCACCCCGTGGAAGTTCTGAATGGCAACGAACATCATTGCAATCGCAAGGCCTGTCCAGATGCCGAGAATCAGCGTGGAGAGTCGCCTGGTGTGCATGGTGAGGGAAACGCTACGATTGTAACCCAATGCTCCACTGGTTTGATAGAATGACCCTTCTCTGAAGAGGGAGCACACACATGCATCGTCTGATTCTACTCGCTGCCGTTACGGTTCTGGCGCTTCCCGCGCAGACCAAGAAGATCCTCGCCTACAATATGTCGCCCGCCGACGTTCAGGACTACCAATCCGTATCGAACAAAGTGAAGATTGTGCCCGTCGGCAAGCAGGATGTGATGCGGGAGATCGGCGATGCCGATGCCTTCATCGGCAATATCACTCCCGAGATGGTGCGCGCCGGGAAACGCTTGAAATGGGTGGCGGTGCGCAGCGCGGGCGTCGAGCAGGTGCTCTATCTCTCCGGTGGCAATGATCTGCGGGATTCCAACATCGTGCTGACCAACAACCAGATCGTGCAGGGCCCCGAAATTGCCGACCACGCTCTTGCGATGCTGCTTGCGCTCACCCGCAGGATTCCGCACTTCATCGAAATGGATAAGAGCGGAAAGTGGGTCGGCGACCGCACAGGTTTACTCGAGTTGCGCGGCAAGACCGCGGTCATCATCGGTGTCGGCGGCATTGGGTTGCAGATCGCCACTCGCGCCTGGGCTTTCGGCATGACCGTCATCGGCGTCGATCCGGAAGACATGCCGATGAATCCGTTCGTCAGCCGCTATGTCAAGCCCGATCAACTCAACGAAGTGCTTCCCCTGGCCGATGTCGTATTCATTTCGGCTCCGCATACCGAGAAGAGCCACAAGATGATGGGCCCCTCCCAGTTCGACCTGATGAAGCAGGGTTCGTTCTTCATAGCAGTGAGCAGAGGCGGAATTTACGACCTGCCGTCTCTCGTCAAGGGCCTTGACTCGAAGCGGTTGGCGGGAGCGGGCGTTGACGTCACCGACCCCGAACCTCTCCCCGAGGGCCATGCCTTGTTCAAGTTCAGCAACGCCATCGTGACGCCGCACATTGCCGGCCGCTCCGACCGCGATGCGGAACGCATGACAGACACGATCAAGGAAAACATCCGCCGGTTTGCCGAGGGGTTGCCCTTCATCAATGTAGTGGACAAGCAGAAGGGCTACTAAGCCCGGATCATCGTATAAAGGGGAACTAACGGGGGGCCGGCGGCGTATATTGCACTGAGAGGGCCCATAGTCATGTCTTCTTCACTGGTATCGCTTGCGAGCCTGCTCGGAATTTCGTTCGCTTCCGGGGTCAACCTCTATGCGGCCGTACTCGTGGTTGGGCTGGGAATCCGCTATCACTGGCTTACCGGGCTTCCCCCGGAACTTGCTCCTCTCAGCCATCCGCTGGTGCTGGCCGTGGCGGCGGTTCTCTACTGCGTGGAGTTTTTCGCCGACAAGATTCCAGTGGTAAGCGCGGTTTGGGACAGCGTCCACACGTTTGTCCGCCCTTTGGGAGCCGTGGTGATCGCGTTGACCGCCGCTTCGCATCTCAGTCCGGTCGATCAGACGATCGCGGCCCTCACCGGCGGCGCTGTCGCTCTCACTTCACACGCCACCAAGATGGGTGTCCGCCTTCTCGCGCACGGAACCGGGGAACCTTTCACGCAGGCGGCCCTAAGCGCCGGTGAAGACGTCCTCGCCGTCACCCTGGTCATGCTTGTTTCCCGGCACCCCTACATTGCGCTGGCCATTGTCTGTCTGCTGCTGGTGCTCATCGCCTGTCTGCTGCCGCTGCTGTGGAGAGCAATCCGCGGCGTGCTCCGTGGAATTGGGCGGTGGTGGACCCGGTGGTTCGGTCCGCGCGCCGTGCACGGTTAGCTTCCCTGACGGAACATGGCGCCATTTGGTGAAATGGATAAGTCTCCATGCTCCGCATCCCCGCCGTTCCGTTCTTCATTCTGGCTGCCACGAGCGTCCTGGCCGCTGATCTCGACCTGCGCGAGGCCGTGATTGTTCCGCCGCAAAATGCCTCCCCGCGGGAACAGAAGGCCGTCCGGATGCTGGTCGAGGAGATCGCCAGGCGCACGCAATTCGAAATCAAGGTGACGGACTCTCCCGCCGCCGGAAAACCGGTGATCCGGCTGCTGCGTGCCCCCGCCGGCCGTCCGGGTGAGGGTTACCGCCTCCGTACCTCCTCGAAGGAAGTGACCATCGAGGGCAACGATACTCGCGGCGTCCTGTTCGGAGCCGGCCGCTTCCTGCGTCTTGCGCGCATGTCGCGCCAGTCGTTTTCCATCCCCGAGGGTGTGGATCTGGACACCGCCCCCAGGTATCCGCTGCGCGGCCACCAACTCGGCTACCGTCCCAAGACCAACAGCTATGACGCCTGGACCCTTCCCATGTGGGAGCAGTATATTCGCGACCTCGCCGTCTTCGGCACGAATGCCGTCGAACTCATTCCCCCCCGCTCGGATGATGACGAGGACAGTCCTCATTTCCCCTTGCCGAAGATGGAGACCATGATTGGAATGTCCAGCATCCTCGACAGCTACGGCCTCGATGTCTGGGTGTGGTATCCGGCGCTCGATAAGGATTACTCCGACCCGAAGACCGTCGAATTCGCCCTTAAGGAGTGGGGCGAAGTATTCCGTAAGTTGCCTCGCATCGACCATGTCTTCGTACCGGGAGGCGATCCCGGCCATACCCCGCCCCGCTATCTCATGGCGCTGCTGGAGAAGCAGACTGAAAACCTGCACCGTTACCACCCGAAAGCCAGGATGTGGGTGGCCCCGCAGGGGTTCAGCCAGGAGTGGCTGGATGAGTTCTACGCCATCGTGAAAAAGGAGCCGGCGTGGCTTGGCGGCATCGTCTTTGGCCCGCAGGTGCGTGTGAGTCTGCCGGAATTGCGCGCCGCCATCCCACGGAGATACCCGATCCGGCACTATCCGGATATCACCCACAGCATCCGCTGCCAGTACCCGGTTCCCGATTGGGATCTCGCCTACGCGCTCACCATCGGCCGCGAGGGGATCAATCCGCGTCCGCTTGATATGGCCGCTATCTTCCGCCTGCTCGAACCCTACACCAACGGCTTCCTCACTTATTCGGAAGGCTGCAACGACGACGTGAACAAGTTCCTCTGGAGCCAGCTCGGCTGGGATCCGGACATCGATATCACCGCCGCGCTGCGCGACTATGCGCAATACTTCATCAGTCCAGGGTTCGCCGATGGCTTCGCGCAGGGGCTGATGGCCCTCGAACGGAACTGGCGCGGTCCGCTGCTCACCAATAGCGGGGTCGATACCACGCTCGAACAGTTTCAGGCCATGGAGCGCTCCGCTACGCCACGGGACCTGTTGAACTGGCGCTTCCAGCAAGGGCTTTACCGCGCCTACTATGACGCCTACGAGCGCGCGCGGCTGATCCGGGAAACGGAAGCCGAAGGTCAGGCCATGGAGATCCTGCGGGAGGGCGGAGACACCGCTATCGACCGTGCCGAGCAGGCTCTTGACAGCGCGGTCGCACACAAACCGGCGCAGGCCTTGCGGGGGCGGGTATTCGAACTTGCCGAGGCGCTGTTCCAGAGCGTCCGCATGCAACTCAGCGTCGAACGCTACAAGGCCATCGCCGTGAGCCGCGGCGCGAACCTCGATGCCATCGACACGCCGCTCAACAACCGCGCGTGGCTGAAGCAGCGGTTCGCCGGAATTCGCAAGATGGCTCCATCGGAGCGTCAGGCGGCGATTCGCGAGATCCTCGATTGGACTAATCCCGGTCCGGGCGGATTCCATGACGATCTCGGCGACACGGCTGCCGAGCCGCACCTTGTCCGCGGACTCCCTTACGCCCAGGACCCAGCGTTCCTGAAATCCCCTTTCACCGGTTTTGCCATCAATCCCGATACTCAAATCGGCCCCTGGCGCACCTCCTGGCTGCGGCATGCCGAGACACTTCATGAGACTCCCTTGACCATGCGGTACAACCACCTGGATCCGGCGGCGCGCTACAAAGTCCGCATAGTCTACGGCGGCGAAAACGCGTCCGTGGACCTCCGCCTGGTTGCCGATGGCCGCTTCGAGATCCATTCGTACCGCCCGAAGGACCGGCCTGTGCGTCCCGTGGAGTTCGACATTCCCGGTGAGGCCACCGCCGATGGTAAGCTTACACTTCGCTGGGAGCACAAACCCGGGTTAGGCGGCAACGGGCGCGGCACGCAGGTCGCCGAGGTGTGGCTCATCCGGCGGTAGGAGCATATGCCGATTCCCAATACCTGGAAGAACCCCGTCCGTGAGACCTTGGAGGCGGGCAAGCCCGTGGTGGGCATGACCATCACCGCGGCGAGCGTGGAAGTCGCCGCGCAGGCGGCGCAGCTTGGATTCGATTTCCTATGGATCGAAATGGAGCATTCTCCGCTCACGCTCGAAACCGTTCGCAATATCATTCTGGCGACGCGAGGGTTGCCGGCCATGCCGTTCGTGCGCGTGCCGGTGGTCGAAACCTGGACCGCAAAACGCGCCCTGGATATGGGCGCGATGGGTGTGATCTTTCCCTTTGCAAGCACTCCGGAACTGGCGCGCGTGGCGGCGGACGCCTGCAGATATCCTCCGGCCGGCAAGCGCGGACACGGCTCTGGGCTCGCGGCGTTTCGCTGGCAGGCGGAGGAAGGCTACGCGGATTTCGCCGACCGGAACGTGATGGTGGTGGCGATGATCGAGGAATACCGCGCCATCGAACGTATTGATGAGATCGCGGCGACACCCGGCATCGATGTGCTCTTCGTCGGGTCGAGCGACCTCTCCTTCTCGATGGGCTTCCGAGGCCGGCAGGATGAGCCCGAGTTGCAGGCCGCTCTCGACAGTGTTGTGGCGGCGGCGAAGAGACACGGGAAATTCGCCGGCCGGCCCGCATTCAATCACGCATCCATTCCCGGCTTAATCGAGAGAGGGTTCCAGTTCCTGCAGGCGCCCTCGGAGGTGCGCCTCATGTCGGATGGAGCAAAGCCGGTTCTCGAAATGCTCGGCAAGACGGCTGTAACGAACCGCGCGATGTACTGACGGCAGGGGCGGTAATTCAAACGCTATCGGCGCACGCCGCCTTACTCGAGCCCGCGGCTCGCCGCCAGCGTAATCCGCCGGTTCGACCGGTGGTTCTCGATAACCAGTTTGCCGGACTCAAGGCGCACGTCATCCACTTTGTCGAACCCTTCGGGCACCTTGGTCAGGAACATAAGAAACTTCGTGGACACCTTCGATTTCGCGGGCAGCCACCGGAACGCCGGCTTGCCGAACATCGGCGACAGCGCAAGGATCTCTTCCTTTGTCATGTCATAAGGCTGCATGCCGAATTCCAGTCCCCAGGAGTAGGTTCGATTCGACGGGTAGTTCATCCAGTGCTGGATCCAGGGGTAGTCCTCGCGCCGGATCAGGTAGCCGAGCAGCAAGTGATCGGTGAGGCTGATGGCTGTGACAAACTCGTGTTCACGCCGCGGATCAAACAGGCATCCGGCGTGGTTCATGGTTCCGTCCTTGCCCGGCGCAACGCGGGCATTCACTTCGCCTCCCGCCGTCTTCACCATGGGCCATGTGAAATTCTCGCCGCTGGGAAACGTTCTCGGCCCCTTCGCCCCGGTGTAGGGTTTCGTTTGGCACTGCGAAGCGGACTGATCCACAACGGTCTTCCCCAATGACAGAAACGGGGCGCCGATGGTGGCGTGCTCGGCCCACAGCATGACGCGGTCAAACGGCAGCAGACTTTCGATGCCGCTTTCAACCAGCGCCACCTGCTCGCCTGGAACCATACTGATCTTCCGGGTGAGCACCTCCCTGACTTTCGGCAGCAGCACGCGGAATGTCACCTCATTCTCACTGGAAGTGACGACGTTCCAGGGAAGTTCGTGCGCTTCTCCATGCCCCGGCAATCCGGCGGCCCGCTCGGCCTTCGTCACGGGACCAAATCCATCCACGCACAGGAAATGGCCCAGACTGGCGCCGAAGTTCGGCCTCAGCCCGGCTTCTCGCGCCATGCGCAGCGGATCCCATAGAGGATTCACATGCTTTTCGTCCTCGGACAGCACGAAACTGACGAACGCCCCACCCCGAGGGAGCACCACCAACTCCGCCTTCCCGCTGGAAAGCCGAAGGCCATCGTTGCCTTCATGAGTCACTGCTTGTTGAGCCGGCGCTGCCTGAGCGAGTGCCGCCAGCATCCAGACGAGTTGCCATTTGCGCATGTTCACCCTTGACATGATACTTTGTTGGAAGACCCCATTGCGATAGGGCGAGCCTCATATCATACCGGGATTGCCGCAAGACCCTCCGTGCCGGGTTTTGGCGTGGTTTGACGGAACGTTGACAGGTTTGTTACTCTGAAAGAGATTCGGGCGGTAGCGTTTCCGGGCTTTGCGCGTGTGATTTTTGCTTCCTGCGTTTCTACACAACAGCCACCAGGCTGTTTCGTTGAAGGAAACGGCTTCGGGAGTTTTCCTGTGTCCACAGGTTCCTCGAACGTCCTCGCTATTCGTGTATCCTCGGATTCTTCCTCTTTCACGCCAGAGCCGGAACCTGCTCTGCGCCCACGTATGGAGTTCACCTCCGCCGGCGGTCTTCCACTGCCCCCCGTTCGAGATTTTTCGCGCGGCTCCCTCGCGGGCCGCGTAACTGCTTTGGTTTGTTTGATTAGTGCGTAATCAGTCCGTGCCAGCGGCTTGCGGCCTTGAGGAGTGGATCAATGCAAAACCCTGTTTCAGGTAGCACTCGGGAACGAGTGGATTTTTCGAAGATCAAGACGACGATTCCGATACCGAATCTCATCGAGGTCCAGAAAAATTCCTACGAGCGCTTCCTTCAGATGGACCTGTTGCCTCCGGAGCGTGACGACACCGGACTCCAGAGTGTCTTCAGTTCCGTCTTTCCCATCACCGATTTTCGCGGCCTGAGCCAGCTCGATTTCGTCGACTATGCGATTGGTAACTGGGAGTGCAAGTGCGGCAACCTCAAAGGCTTGCACCACCTCCGTTCCACTTGCCGCTCGTGCGGCTCCACCATCAAGACGGACCCCTTTCATCCCGGCGACATCCTTTGCGTTCACTGCGGAACCTTCAATAAGAACATCGTCACCTTCTGCAACCGCTGCGGCGATCCGGTCAGCCTTCAGTTGAAATACGATCAGGCCGAGTGCGAAGAGCGCGGCATGACCTACGCCGCCCCCCTCAAAGTCACCATCCGCCTCACCGTCTTCGACAAGGACCCCGAAACCGGATCGAAATCCGTGCGCGATGTCAAGGAACAGGAGGTGTTCTTCGGTGAAATTCCGCTGATGACCCAGAACGGCACCTTCATCATCAACGGGACCGAACGCGTCATCGTCTCGCAGTTGCACCGCTCCCCGGGCGTCTTCTTCGAGCGCGTCCCCGCGCAGGGCTACTTCCTCGGCAAGATCATCCCTTACCGCGGAAGTTGGGTCGAATTCGAATACGACAACAAGAATCTTCTCTATGTCCGCATCGACCGCAAGCGGAAGTTCTACGGATCTGTCTTCCTGCGCGCGCTTGGGCTGAAAACGGACGAGCAGATCCTGAAGACTTTCTACCGCGACACGCTTTCCACCATCTCCATCACCGGCGGCAAGCTCTATTGGAACCTCTCCTCGGGCCTCATCGGCATGAAACTCTCCCATGCCATCAACAAGGGCGAGCAGACCCTGGTCACCCAGGGCAAGAAGATCACCCGCAGCGTCTACGACATGCTCACCAAGTCAAAGGTGGAGAAGGTGGAAGTGGCCCCCAACGACCTCGATGGCGCTTTTGTCGCCGCCGATGTCGTCGACATGTCGACGGGTGAAATCCTCGTCGAGGCCAACCATGAACTCACCAGTTCCGTCGTTGGCAGGCTCATGGAAGCCGGCATCGAAGCCTTCGAGATCTTTTTCCCCGAGCGCGACGAGGTCGGCAACGTCGTTTCCGCCACGCTGCGCAAGGATAGCTGCAAGAGCCAGAACGACGCTCTGCTCGAAATCTACCGCAAACTCCGCCCGGGCGACCCGCCAACCCTCGATACCGCCAACCAGTTGTTCCAGGGCATGTTCTTCGATCCGCGCAAGTACGATTTCTCGCGCGTCGGCCGCATGAAGTTCAACATCAAGCTGTTCGATAAGGCCGATGAAACCTCGCTCGACCGCCGCACGCTCAGCGACGATGACTTCATCAATACCATTCGCTACCTTCTGAAGCTCCGCCGCGGAGCCGGCAGCGTCGACGATATCGACCATCTCGGCAATCGCCGCGTCCGCGCCGTGGGCGAACTGCTCGAGAACCAGTTCCGCATCGGCCTGGTGCGCATGGAGCGCGCCATCAAGGAAAAGATGTCGGTCTACCAGGAGATGTCCACGGCGATGCCGCATGACCTGGTGAACGCCAAGCCGGTGATGGCCGCCATCCGCGAGTTTTTCGGCTCGAGCCAGCTTTCGCAGTTCATGGACCAGACCAACCCGCTTTCGGAAATCACCCACAAGCGCCGTCTCTCGGCGCTTGGACCGGGAGGTCTTTCCCGCGAGCGCGCCGGGTTCGAAGTCCGCGACGTTCATCCCACTCACTACGGCCGCATCTGCCCCATTGAAACCCCCGAAGGTCCGAACATCGGCCTCATCTCTTCGCTCTCCTGCTTTGCCCGCATCAACGACTACGGGTTCATCGAAAGCCCCTACCGCCGCGTCAAGTCCGGAACCCTGGTCGATGAGGTTCGCATCCTCAACCCCGGCGATACCGGGCTCAAAGTCGGCCACATCGCCGATCGCGTGGATATCGAAAAGGCCAACGCCGAACTGAAGTCCGGCAAGCAGCCCGCCGAATACGAGGCTTACTGCGATTACCTCTCCGCCTGGGAAGAAGACAAGTACATCATCGCCCAGGCCAACGTCGAGATAGACAAGAACGGAGGCATCGTCAGCGACCTGGTCAACGCCCGCAAGCAGGGCAACTTCGTGCTTGTCCACCGCGACGAAATCGAGTACATGGACGTCAGCCCGAAACAGCTCGTCTCGGTTGCCGCCAGTCTCATTCCGTTCCTTGAAAACGACGACGCCAACCGCGCGCTGATGGGTTCGAACATGCAGCGCCAGGCTGTCCCGCTGTTGCGCGCCGACGCGCCCTTCGTCGGCACCGGCATGGAAGGCGTCACCGCCCGCGACTCGGGCGCGGTGCAGATGTGCCGCCGCGCCGGCATCGTCGATTCCGTCGATAGCGAACGCATCATCGTCCGCGTCGAGGGCAACATCCATGAAGGACAGATGTCGCGCGAGGTGGGCGCGGATATCTATCAGCTCATCAAGTTCAAGCGGTCGAACCAGAACACCTGCATCAACCAGAAGCCGATTGTCCAGAAGGGACAGAAGGTACGGAAAGGGGCGGTGCTTGCCGACGGCCCCTGTACGGAGTTGGGAGAACTGGCCCTCGGCCGTAACGTGCTGGTGGCCTTCATGCCCTGGCGCGGGTACAACTTCGAAGACGCCATCGTCGTCAGCGAAAAGCTGGTCAAGGAAGACTACTACACCTCGGTTCACATCGAGGAGTTCGAAATCGAAGCCCGCGACACCAAACTCGGCCCCGAGGAGATCACAAGGGATATTCCGAATATCTCCGAGACGTTCCTCCGCAACCTCGACGAAAGCGGCATCATCCACATCGGAGCCTCCGTCAAACCCGGCGACATTCTGGTGGGAAAAGTGACTCCCAAGGGTGAAACGCAACTCACGCCTGAAGAGAAACTTCTCCGCGCCATTTTCGGCGAAAAAGCGGGCGACGTGAAAGACGCTTCCCTCTATTGCCCGCCCGGCATCGAGGGCGTCGTGGTGGACGCGCGCGTGTTTTCACGCAAGGGCGCGGATCTTGACGAACGCAGCAAGCTGATTCTGGAAACCAAGATCGCCGGCCTGCACCGCAACCTCGAAGACGAGAAGCGCATCCTCAACGACGAGCGCTCCAAGCGCCTCGCCATCCTCATGGAAGGCAAGGAAATCCTCGCTGATCTTCACGACGAGAAAACCAATAAGAAGCTCATCAGCAAGGGCGTTCTTCTGACGCGCGACCTCATTGAAAAGATGCGCGCCCGCGATCTCAAGCGCCTCCGCTTCAAGGATAAGGACGCCCGCCTCAACGAGCAGATCGACGAAATCGAGGAGATGACGTCGCGCCAGATTGCCGTCCTCGAGAAGATCACCGAGGAGAAGACCGGAAAGCTCAAGAAGGGTGACGAACTTCCTCCCGGCGTCATCAAACTCGTCAAAGTCTACATCGCCATGAAGCGCAAGCTTTCCGTCGGCGACAAGATGGCGGGACGCCACGGCAACAAAGGCGTCATTGCCCGCATCGTCCCCGAAGAGGACATGCCCTATCTGCCCGATGGCACCCCGGTCGAGATCGTGCTCAACCCGCTCGGCGTGCCCTCCCGTATGAACGTCGGGCAGATTCTCGAAACCCACCTCGGCTGGGCCGCCAAGGCCCTGGGCCTGCATTTCGCAACCCCCGTCTTCGACGGCGCCACCGAATACGACATCAAGGATCAGCTTACCAATGCCGGCCTGCCCACCTCGGGCAAGATCCGTCTGCACGACGGCATGACCGGAATGCCGTTTGAACAGCCGGTTACGGTGGGCTACATCTACATGCTCAAGCTCTCGCATCTGGTCGACGACAAGATCCACGCCCGCTCGATCGGACCATACTCGCTCATTACCCAGCAGCCTCTCGGCGGAAAGGCTCAGTTCGGCGGCCAGCGCTTCGGCGAAATGGAAGTCTGGGCGCTCGAAGCCTACGGCGCCGCCTACGTTCTTCAGGAACTTCTCACCGCCAAGTCCGACGACGTCTACGGACGCGCCAAGATCTATGAAGCCATTGTGAAGGGAGAGGCCGCCGCTGAACCCGGCGTGCCGGAATCCTTCAACGTCCTGATCCGCGAATTGCAGTCGCTGTGCCTGGACGTCGAACTAATGAAGAAGCCGCGTGAAGTGCCGGATACGGCGCTCGCCGCGGACTAGCCCGCGGAGAGGCTCGTTTTCGAGCCCTCCGTTCAATGGGCCGGCGGCCCTGACGCGGCCGGCCAGTCAAGTGAGCATAGGAGTCACATTGAATGTATCGTTCCTCTCCATATGACCGGGCGAATCTGATCGCCGACTTCGACTCGATTCGGATCAGTCTGGCTTCGCCCGAGAAAATCCGTAGCTGGTCTCACGGCGAAGTCACCAAGCCGGAAACGATCAATTACCGGACCTTCAAACCGGAGCGTGACGGACTGTTCTGCGCGCGAATCTTCGGCCCCGTCGCCGATTGGGAGTGCCTGTGCGGCAAGTACAAGCGCATGAAGCACCGCGGCGTCATCTGCGACAAGTGCGGCGTCGAGGTCACCCTCTCCCGCGTGCGCCGCGAACGCCTGGGTCACATCGAACTTGCCAGCCCCTGCTCCCACGTCTGGTTCTTCAAGGGTCTGCCCAGCCGCATCGGCTACCTGCTCGACATCACTCTCCGGGAACTCGAGCGTGTCCTGTATTTTGAAGCCTTCGTCGTTGTCGAGCCTGGGGAAGTCCCCGGACTCAGTCGAGGCGAGGTCATCTCGGACGAGCGCAAGCGCCAGCTCGAATCCGAATACCCCGGCAAGTTCACCGCCATGATGGGAGCCGAGGGCATTAAGGAACTGCTCAAGAAGATCGACGTCGAATCGCTGAGCGTCGAAATCCGCGAGCGCATGAAGACCGAAGTCTCGGCCCAGAAGAAGCTCAAGTTCGCCAAGCGCCTCCGCGTGGCCGAAAGCTTCCGCAAGTCCGGCAACAAGCCCGAGTGGATGATTCTCGACGTTATCCCCGTCATCCCGCCCGAACTCCGCCCCCTCGTCCCGCTCGATGGCGGCCGCTTTGCCACCTCCGATCTCAACGATCTCTACCGCCGGGTCATCAACCGCAACAACCGCCTCAAGAAACTCATCGAACTCCACGCCCCCGACGTCATCGTGCGCAACGAGAAGCGCATGCTTCAGGAGGCCGTGGACGCGCTATTCGACAACGGCCGCCGCGGCCGCGTCCTGCGGGGAGCCAACAACCGCCCGCTCAAGTCCCTCTCCGATACCCTCAAGGGTAAGCAGGGCCGCTTCCGCCAGAACCTGCTCGGCAAGCGCGTCGACTACTCGGGCCGCTCGGTCATCGTTGTCGGGCCGGAACTCAAGCTCCACCAATGCGGCCTGCCCAAGAAGATGGCTCTCGAGTTGTTCAAACCCTTCATCTATCACCGCCTCGAACAGCGCGGCCATTGCACCACCATCAAGCAGGCCAAGGAACTTGTCGAACAGCAGGACCCGGTGGTCTGGGACATCCTCGAGGAAGTCATTCGCGACCATCCCATCCTGTTGAACCGCGCTCCCACGCTGCACCGTCTCGGCATCCAGGCCTTCGAGCCCGTGCTTGTCGAAGGCAAAGCCATCAAGATCCATCCGCTTGTCTGTACAGCTTTTAACGCGGATTTCGACGGCGACCAGATGGCGGTTCACATCCCGCTCTCGCCCGAGGCGCAGATCGAGGCTTCCACGCTCATGCTGGCCGCCAACAACGTCCTCTCGCCGGCGCATGGTTCGCCCATCGCCGTCCCCACTCAGGACATGGTGCTCGGCCTCTATTACCTCACCAAGGCTCGCCCGGGGACCAAGGGGGAAGGCCGCACCTTCGCTTCGACCGACGACGTGCTGATCGCGCTCGAGATGGGCGAAGTCGAGACCCTCACACCCATCAAGCTGCGTCACACGGGCAAGGTGATCGATCTCTCGAAGGCTTTCGACAACCAGAACATTCTGCACACCGAGCCCATCGAGTACATCAAGCAGTACATGGAGACCACTGTCGGCCGCGTCATCCTCAATGACGTGCTGCCCGACGACATGCCCTTCATCAACGGCCTTCTCAAGAAGAAGGGACTCACGCAGCTTGTTCAATACTGCTACCTCAAGTTCGGCCTGCACATCACCGTGCAGATGCTGGACGAAGTGAAACAGCTCGGCTTCCTCTACGCCACGCGCGCCGGCATCTCCATCGGCATCGACGACATGGTGGTCCCGAGCGACAAAAAAGACCTTGTAAAGGACGCCGAGCGCCAGGTCATCGAAGTCCAGTCGCAGTATCAGGAAGGCGCCATCACCCAGGGCGAACGCTACAACAAGATCATCGAAATCTGGTCCAAGGTCACCGACCGTGTCTCCGATAAGATGTTCAAGCTGATGGAAGAGGACGACCGTACCGGCCGCTACCTGAACCCCATCTACATCATGGCCGACTCAGGCGCCCGCGGCTCGAAACAGCAGATCCGCCAGCTCTCGGGTATGCGCGGCCTCATGGCCAAGCCCTCTGGTGAGATCATCGAGACGCCCATCACCGCCAACTTCCGCGAAGGCCTCAACGTGCTCCAGTACTTCATCTCCACGCACGGCGCGCGAAAGGGCCTCGCGGACACTGCCTTGAAAACCGCTGACTCGGGCTACCTCACCCGCCGCCTCGTCGACGTGGCGCAGGACGTCATCATCAGTGAATACGACTGCGGCACAACCGAAGGCATCTTCGTCGAACCCATCATCGAATCGGGCGAAATCATCGAGCCGCTTCGCGATCGCATTGTCGGCCGCGTCGCGCTCGAGGACATCCTCGACTACGAAGGCAACATTCTCGTTCACGCCAACGGTGAAATTACGGAGACGCTCGCCAGCGCCATCCAGAACACCGGTATCGAGCGCGTGCGCATCCGCTCCGTGCTCACCTGCGAATCGAAGCGCGGGGTCTGCCAGCTCTGCTACGGCCGCAACCTCGCCACCGGCCGCATGGTGGAACGCGGAGAAGCGGTGGGCGTCATCGCCGCCCAGTCCATCGGCGAACCCGGCACGCAGCTTACCATGCGTACATTCCACATCGGCGGCGCGGCCACCCGGGCCTCCGAACAGTCGACGCAGGACGCCAAGAGTTCGGGCATCGTCAAGTTCCTCGGCGTGACGACCGTGCATAACGCCAAGGGCGAACTGGTGGCCATGAACCGCAACGGCATTCTCGCCCTGCTCGATGACAAGGGCAGAGAGAAGGAGCGCTACCCCGTCGTCTACGGCGCTCGCATTCTCGTCGACGAAGGCTCTCGCGTCGAAGCCAACAAACTCCTGCTCGAGTGGGATCCCTACACCTTCTCGATTCTCACTGAAGTGAGCGGCGTCATCCACTTCCGCGACCTCATCGACGGCGTCACCGTCCAGGAGCAGGTGGACGAAATCACCGCCATGTCGCAGTGGGTGGTGGTCGATTCGCCCGATGAGAAGCGAGTCCCGTCCATCATGGTCCGTCCCACGACGGGCGGAAAGCATGACGAAAAGCGCTACCTCATGCCGACTCACGCCCACCTCATGGTGCGTGACGGTGAGGAGGTGCACGCCGGCGACGTGCTGGCGAAGATTCCTCGCGCCACCACGAAGACCAAGGACATCACCGGCGGTCTGCCCCGCGTGGTTGAACTCTTCGAGGCCCGCAAACCGCGCGACCCCGCCTACATGGCGCCCATCAACGGTCTGGTCAAGTTCGGTGAAGTTTCGAAAGGGACCCGAAAACTTCAGATCGTCGGCGACGAAGGCACGGTTCACGAGTTCCCTGTTCCGCGCGGAGTTCACGTCAACGTGCAGGAAGGCGAACGCGTCCGCGCCGGCGACCCGCTCATGGACGGCCCCCTCAACCCGCACGACATCCTCACGATTCAGGGCGAGCGCGCCGTCCAGCGCTACCTCGTCGATGAAATCCAGGAAGTCTACCGGCTCCAGGGCGTCAACATCAACGATAAACACCTCGAAACCATCGTCCGGCAGATGCTGCGCTGGGTGAAGATCGTCGACATCGGCGACACCGAGTTCCTCCCCGAGGAAGTCGTCGACCGCTTCAAGTTCCGCGAGGAAAACGACCGCGTGCATGCCGCCGGCGGCCGCCCCGCCCAGGGCAACAGCGTGCTGCTCGGCATCACCAAGGCATCGCTCTCGACCGATTCGTTCATCTCGGCCGCATCCTTCCAGGAAACCACGCGCGTGCTCACCGAAGCCGCCATCAACGGCAAGGTGGATTACCTGCGCGGTCTCAAGGAGAACGTCATCATGGGACGGCTGATTCCCGCCGGCACCGGCATGGAATACTACCGCCGCGTGAAGATCGCCGGCGAGGACATCGAAGAGGTGGTGGAGCAGGAGCCCGAGCCTCTGCTCACCGATACAATTCCGGGTTACGACGAAGAAACCCGGCTCACGTTCAGCGGCCTCGGCGACGACACCAGCGCCGATACGCTGTCCGACGCCGAATGACGGACGCATCAGTCTCGGAAGAAGGGGCAGGGCAACCTGCCCCTTCACGCTTTACGCATCACCTGTCCCGCTAAGCCCTCGCCACGCGTCAGCGCACCCGGAATCGGGCGTTGAGAGCGGCCAGTTTGTCCTCGAGCGAGGCCGGTTTGGGCGGGTTCGATTTCGGCCGCGGTTCGCAGGCTTTCATGGAAAGAGCGACGCGCTTGGCCTTGGCATCGGCGGAGATGACCTGGACCTTGACGATCTGGCCCGCCTTGACCGCTTCGGATGGATCCTTGATGAAGCGGTGGCTCATCTCGCTGACGTGCACGAGGCCGTCCTGGTGGACGCCGACGTCGACAAAGGCTCCGAAGCGGGTGACGTTGGTGACGACGCCCTCGAGTTGCATCCCGGGTTTGAGGTCGCTGATCTCCTTGACATCGTCGCGCCAGGCGGGGCGGACGAAAGTGTCGCGCGGGTCGCGGCCGGGCTTGCGCAGTTCCTCCTTGATGTCGGACAGGGTATAGCTGCCGGCTTCTCCGGTGCGGAACGCCTGAATGTCGACGTTTTCGATGAGGGAAGGATTCGCGATGAGCTCACTCAGCGAAACCTGGAGCGATTCGGCGATGCGCTCGACAATGGGGTACGACTCGGGGTGCACGGCCGTGATGTCGAGCGGGTTGTCGCCTCCGCGGATGCGCAGGAATCCCGCCGCGAGTTGGAAGGTCTTGGGGCCCAGGCCCTGGACGGCCATCAGTTGCCTTCGGTTGAGGAACCGGCCGTTCTGGTTGCGGAACTCGACGACGTTCTGGGCTGTGCGCTCGGTGAATCCGGACACGTGGCGGAGCAGTGGGACCGATGCGGTGTTGAGGTCGACGCCGACGCGATTGACGCAGCTTTCAACCGTGGCGTCAAGGCTTTGCTTGAGGCGGCGCTGATCGACGTCGTGCTGGTATTGTCCGACGCCGATGGACTTGGGATCCACCTTGACCAGTTCGGCCAGCGGATCCTGAAGACGGCGGGCGATGGAGATGGCTCCGCGAACGGTGAGATCGAGGTCGGGGAACTCCTGGCGGGCCACGTCGGAGGCGGAGTAGACGCTGGCGCCGGATTCGCTGACCACGGCGCTGAAGACCTTCCCGAGACCGGCCTGGCGGAGAAAATCCTGCACGAAGGAGGAGGTCTCCCGGGAGGCCGTTCCGTTGCCGATGGCGATGGCCTGGACGTTGTGCCTGGCGATCAGTGAAGCCAGGGTGCGGACGGAGCCCGCGAGATCGTTCTTCGGTTCGTGCGGATAGATGACGGAGTGATCGAGGAACTTTCCGGTGGCATCGACTACGGCGAGTTTGCAGCCGGTGCGGATGCCGGGATCGATGCCGATGACGGAGAGCATGCCGGCTGGCGGAGAGAGGAGGAGGTTCTCGAGGTTCTCGCGGAAGACTTTGATGGCTTCCTCATCCGACCGGTCCTTCAGTTCGAGGCGGACTTCCGTCTGGATCGAGGGATTGAGAAGACGGTCATAGGAATCGGCGATGGCGGACTCGAGATAGGGAGCGCAATCCGAAGGACCTTTGATGATCTGGGATTGAAGCCACGCGAGCGGACCTTGCGGCTCGATTTCGATCTCGAAGTGAAGAATGCCTTCCTTCGCGCCGCGGCGAATGGCGAGCATGCGGTGCGAAGGGATCTTCGAGACGGGCTCGCGAAATTCGTAATATTGCGCGAATTTCGATTCGGGGTCTTCCACGCCTTCTATGCGGCGGCTTGAGACGACGCCCTGCCCGGACATCATGACGCGGATTTTTTTGCGGAAATCGGCGTTCTCGCTGACCATTTCGGCGATGATGTGGCAGGCGCCTTCGAGCGCCTCTTCCACCGTGGGAACTTCTTTTTCGGGGTCGGCGAAAGCGGCGGCGAACTCGGCAAGCGGGGTGGCGGCGGATTGTTCCCACAGGAGGATCGCGAGGGGTTCCAGACCGCGGTCACGGGCGATCGACGCCTTGGTGCGGCGCTTGGGCTTGTAGGGGAGGTAGAGATCCTCGAGTTCGGTCTTCTCGAGGGCCGCTTCGATTTTCTGCTTCAAGCCGTCCGTGAGCTTGCCCTGCTCCCCAATGGACTGAAGAATGGTGGAGCGGCGCTCCTCGAGCTCGCGGAAGTACTCGAGTTTTTCCTGGGTCTCGCGGATCTGTACTTCATCGAGGTTGCCGGTGACTTCCTTGCGGTAGCGGGCGATGAAGGGAACGGTGCCGCCCTCGTCAAGCAGTTCGATCGTGGCCACAAGGCCTTTAAGGGGTACGTTAATCAGCTTCGAAATATGTAGAAGTACGCCGGGTGAAAGAGCAATGGAACTCATCAGATCAAGTTTCGCATTTTCGATTCCGCCGGGAGCGGAATTCTTGC
>JABAQT010000050.1:35815-46514 GCA_019187195.1 Bryobacteraceae bacterium | reverse complement strand
CTAACTTGTTTTTGACGATCATCCTGGCGCTGATAGCCGGCGGCGTGATGCAAGGGCAAATTGCCACCCCCGGATACGGAGGGCCGGCAGTATCGAGCCGTGGCCTGCGCGACGCCGGCGCTCGAGGCGGCGAACCCACGAATATCCGGCTCTATGGCACGGTGCGCGGCGTGGTTGACAATGGATTCATCGGCGTCGGTCTGGACCAGAATGGGAACATTACCGACCCGGGAACGCTGTTTGGCGTCGAGGCCAATGTCGGGGCTTACGGCACGCGTGAGTGGAAGAGATCGCGCCTTGGATTGGACTACCAGGGCAGTGTGCGCCACTACACCTCAAAGACCTACTACGACGGCAGCGATCACATGCTGAGCCTCGACTACGGAACACAGATCACCCGGCGCACGGGAGCCATCTTCAAGATTGTGGCCGGCACAAGCACTCTTCCTGTCGGAGGCGTGTTCAGCTACGGATCGCTCGATCCGTTCTTCCTCGGCGTGCCGATCAATGATGTGTTCAACAACCGGTCCTATTTTCTCGAAGCGATGGGCGCTTACACGATTCAGATCGGCGCGCGCAATTCCTTGAATGTCGGCGGGTCCGGCTTCGCCGTCCGCCGCCAGTCGAAAGTGCTGGTGGGCGTGAACGGACAGCGGGCTTTCAGCGAATTTTCGCGGCAGGTGTCGCGCCGCACGGTAGTGGGAGTATCCTATCAATACTTTCATGTGGACTACCCGAGGGTCTTCGGAGAGGCGGATGTGAACTCGGTCTCGGTAACGCTCCGGCGGGTGCTCAACCGCTATTGGACATTCACGGTGGGCGCGGGAGGGATGAAAACCGACTTTGCGGGCGTCCGGCAAGTGACATTGGACCCCGTAATCCAGGAATTGCTCGGCCAGACCACGGGCCGGGAGGCGTTCAACGCCGTAAATTATACTCCCGTGATTCAGGTGATGATCGACCGCCGCTCGAAGCACAACGGGGTTTCTTTGATCTACTCTCGAGGGGCAAGTCCGGGGAATGGCGTACTCCTGCTGAGCCGCATGGAATCCGCGACCGCCGGCTACACCTACAACAGCGGCGACCGGTGGTCGGCTTCCGCCACCGCGAGCTATTACAAGACCTCGGGATTCGGAGGTTATAGCGGGACATTCGCCACCTTTGGCGGAGGGGCCATGTTCAACTACCGCTTTTGGCGTGATTTGAACTTCAGCGCGAGCGTGGACGTGCGGCGTTTGAACGTCACAACCTCATCGTTCCGCCGGGTGGGGTCCCGCGCAACGGCGGGCATCACATACAGTCCCGGAGCAATTCCCGTTTCGTTCCGCTAATTTCGAGAAAGATGTCACGCATTCTGGTGGTGGATGACGAAGCTCCATTGTTGAAGTTGATGGAGACCTATCTGACCCGTCAAGGGCATGATGTGGTGTGCCGAGCGACCGGACGGGAGGGTCTGGAAGCCATTGAACAGTCCTCCGCTCCGTTCGACGTGGCGGTGCTCGACCACTGGTTGCCGGACATGGGAGGGATGGAACTGCTGTCCGGCGTCCTCGATCGCTGCCCCGGCCTGCGCATCCTGGTTTCGAGCGGAAGCTTGATGGACGTCGAGAGTCTGGGCCTGCCTCCCGCGGCGCGCGTCGCATTTCTGCAAAAGCCCTATCTGCCCGGCATGCTCACCCGGGCCGTGGCAGACCTACTGCAACGCTAAGCCGCTGCCCCCTCCGGCGACGGCGCGTTCCAGTTTTTCGGCGAAGTTCGCGCCGGATTCCGACCACAGGTGCAGGCGGTCCACGGGGAGGGCCTGCCCGATTTCCTGGACAAGTCGTGTCAGGCTGCGCAGGTTGGTCTGAGAGGCGCGCAGGCTGGTGTCATCTCCCGGAATAGGAAGAAAAACATCCTCCGGACCAAACTCGATGCGCAGGTGATCGCCGGTTTCGTTCACGAAAGCGGGACCGAAACACCACAAGGAGACCGGTACGGGCCCTAGCGCCCAATCCGCATCCTTGTGGATGAGGTCCCAGTAGGCTTCCACCTGGTAGGCGCTGTCCTCATGCTGGTAATCGTGGGCCATGCGCATCGCTTCCCCCGGATCGAAAGGCGGCCGGTAGGCGTTTTCGAACAGAACGGGTTCGCTCAGTTCCACGGCGTATATGCGGCACGTGGTGAAGCGGTCCCCCAACCGGGAGTAAGGAAACATCCGCAGGAGCCGCTCCCAGTGAGCGAGCATCGAGAGCGGCTGAAATCCGCGGATCCAGCAGGAAAGAGTGAGCCGGTCGGACATCTTTCCATCCTCGCACGGCCGGCTCGTTTGTTCGCATCACGACCAGAGACGATCGTTGACGCGGTCCTTGTCCCACTGCGGAGTAGGCTCGAAGTAGCCCGGTTCCGAAAGGTGCTGCTTCACCACTTCATCATTCAGCGTGATGCCGAGGCCCGGCTTGTCCGGCACCTTCGCGAATCCCTTGTCGAATAGGGGCTTGTCTCCATGGACAAGGTCTTCCCACCAGGGAACGTCGACGGAGTGGTGCTCGAGGGCCAGGAAGTTCTCGGTGGCGGCGGCGCAATGCACGTTTGCCATGAAACTGACAGGCGTGCCGGCGAAGTGCATCGCCATGGCGACGCCATGTTCCATGCAGGCATCCCCGATCTTCTTCGTCTCCAGAATCCCGCCCGAGGTGGCGAGGTCCGGATGGACGAGATCGACGGCGTGCGTGCTGGCGAGTTTGATGAAGTCTTCCTTGAGATAGATGTCTTCCCCGGTAAGGATCGGGATATCGACCGAGTCCGTTATCTGCCGCAGCAGTTCCGGGTATTGCCAGGGAATCATGTCCTCGAGCCATGCCATATTATGCTTCTCGAGCGCCTTGCCGAGACGGATGCAGGAGTTCAGTCCGATATGGCCGAAATGATCAGCGGCCAGGGGAACGTCCATGCCGATGATCTCACGGACCTGGCCGACGAAATCCGACATCGCGGCAATGCCCTTGGGAGTCAGTTCCATCCCCGTGAACATGTGCTGCGTGCGGCCGAACTGCCGTTCGCTCGTGCCGACGGGGCGGGTGAGCATGCCCGGCTTGTCCGCGACGAGGTCCACGCCCAGGTCCATCTTGAGCCACGTGAAGCCTTTTTCCTGCATCCGGGCCTTGAGGCGGTTGCCGAAGACCTGCGGATCGTGGGACTCGGTGGTGTCGGCGTAACAGCGCACCCGGTCCCGGAACTTGCCGCCAAGGAACTGATAGACCGGGACATTGTAGACTTTGCCGGCGATGTCCCACAGCGCCATTTCAACTCCGCAGACTCCACCGCCCTGGCGCGCGTGGCCGCCGAACTGTTTTATCTTGCGGAAGATCTTGTCCACGTTGCAGGGGTTCTCGCCGAGAAGCCTGCTCTTGAGAATCAGCGCGTAGTTCTTGCTGGCCCCATCGCGCACCTCCCCGAGACCGTAGACTCCCTGGTTCGTATCGATGCGGATGAGCGGACAGGTCATTGGAGCGCGCGCCACGGTGGCGACGCGAAGATCGGTGATTTTGAGATCGGAAGGCTTCGAGTTGGTGTTCACTCGCTGCATGGCGGCTTCCAGATCCTGGTCGGCCCAAAATGTGGACGCGGCCATGACGCCCGCCGTCGAACCGAGAAAACGGCGGCGGGAAAGAGTGCGGGACCGGCGTTGGAACAGCTTCTGAGTCCATTTCATGGACGCATTATAGCGGGATTATCCTCCGTGGTTCTCCATGCCCCCGGCCGCTATGATGGAGGAAGGCGAATTCCTGGAGGTCCAATGGCTGCTACCGTCTGGAAAGGTCATCTCACATTCGGCCTTGTTTCCCTGCCTGTCAAGCTGGTCACGGCGGCGCGTGCGGAAACCATCAGCTTCAACCAGTTGCACAAGCACGACAACTCCCGCGTGAAAATGAAGATTTTTTGCGCGGCGGAAGATAAGGAGATTTCCCGCGCCGAGATTGTTAAGGGCTACGAATACGAGAAGGACCGCTACGTAGTGGTCGAGGATGAAGAAGTCAAGAAGATGGCGCCGAAAACCGCGCGCGTCATGGAGATTCTCGAATTCGTTAAGGAACAGGAAGTCGACCCCGTCTATTACGAGAGTTCCTATTACATGGCTCCCGAGGAAGCAGGCGAAAAGCCCTACTCCCTGCTGCTCGAGTCTCTGAAGCGGAGCGGGTACGTGGCGGTGGCGAAGATTGCGATGCACAACCGCGAGCACATCGTCATTCTGCGTCCTTCCGGACAAGGCATCACCCTCCACACGATGTACTTCGAGGATGAGATCCGCAAGACGGAGGCGTTTCGCGCCGATTCCTCCGGTGTGACGGAGAAGGAGCTGTCGATGGCGATGATGCTGGTCGAGGCACTGGCGGCGAAGTTCGAACCGTCGAAGTACAAGGACAACTATCGGGAAAACCTTCGGGCGATGATCGAAGCAAAGATCGCGGGGCAGGAAGTGGTGGTTCCTTCAGAGGCGCAGCAGGTGAAGGTGATCGACATCATGGATGCGTTGAAAGCCAGTCTGGCCGCGCTGAAAAAGCCGGCCGAACCGGCCGTGGAAGAAGAGAAGCCCAAGGCGCGGCACAAGGCGAGCGCGTAATCGCGCGCCTATCTCGTCAGCAGCTCCATCACCTTGGCCAACGGCTCATCGGCGCCCGGGGCCGCTTTACACTGCGCGCTTCTCCCGTCCCATAACCGGATAGCCAGGGAAACGTTGCCTTCCGTGGCGTCCCCGAAGGACCTCGGTCTGATGTGGCTCGCGAGTTCCTTCCGCGCCTGGTTCGTATCGTCGGCGGCCTGATCCGCGCCGCATCCCTCGCTCGCGGCCAGGACCAGTTCGAGCAATCGCCGGCTGCGCTGGTAACGCTCGGAAGCGGGGATGCGCCGCGCGGATGGATCGAGAGAGAGGATCTGCTCGCACACTTCGGCGCTCCTCGCCCACGCGGCATTGTCCGGCGCCAGGCGCGCCGCGGTGCGATAAGCTTTCCCCGCATCCGCGTAGCCCGCTTGCGCGTAGAGGGCATTCCCCAACCCGGCGTAGGCCGCGGCATCGGCCGCATCATGCTGAATAGCGGCGCGAAACACATCGGCGGCCTCTTTCGCCATTCCGAAATCGAGCAACATGTTTCCAACTCTATGACGCAACTCCTGATCGTCGGGCATCTCCGTAACCAGGGCGAGCAACTCCACCTGTGCCCGCTTCTTTTGTCCGGCCCTGGCCAGCACGTTCACCAGTTCGATGCGCGCTTCGATGCGATGCTGCCGCACATTGCCGGGCCAGGAGCCGTAGATGGCCCGGTGATAGTATCCAACGGCATCCTGAATATTTCCCAGGCCGGCGGCGGCTCTGGCCTGCCCGAGGTTCGCCGGACCACTGCCCGGATTCGTGCGCAGGAGCTCGCGCAAGTAGATTTCCGCCTCGTTCCACCTTCCCCCCATGACAAGAGCCTGCGCCAGCGCCAGGCGGTGTTCGCTGGTGTGAGAGATGGAAAGCGCCTCCCGGTACTCCTCGGTCGCTTCGTTGTAACGCTCCTTCCGCATCGATTCATTCCCCGCTTTGAAAGCGGCCTGGGCGCGCTCGCCGCGTTGCGTGCGGTAGAGATAGTTGATCATGACGATCACCAGGACCACGCCCACGACAACCGCCAGAATTCTGGCCAGCCTCGTGACGGGCGGCGGCGATTCCGGCGCCCCGGAAGAATTCGGCTTGCCCGAACCATAGGCATTCAGAACATCATTCACCGAAATGACGCCTAACACCTCCCGTAAGTTGGTCCTGCTGACCACGGGAAGCGTATCGAGGCCGGATGAGGCGATACGCCGCAGAACCAGATCCAGCGAGTCGTCGATATGAACGTGGGGCAGCCTTTCCGCCGCCTTCTGGTCTTCCGGATCATCCTCCCCAAGCAGATCGCTGAGTCTCAGGTCGTCCCCGCGTCCATCCTTTACAGCCTCTTCCAATTGGGCAGTGGACACCACGCCGCGTAGGCCGTGCTGATCCACCACGGGCCAGGCGGTTTGCTCACCCCTCCTGCCAGCCAGAGCCTCGCGCACTGTATCCCCGGCCCGGAGCAGATCCGGAGCCGGACGCATCCCGTCGGAAACCACCAGCGGTGGCTCTCTGTGTCTCGCTCCGGCCGGCAGATGGACGCCGTCCTGCCGTTGCAAGGCATCGTAAACCGCTTCCCGCTGGAAGCGCGCCGAAATGAAATAGCTGATCATGTTGGCGATCATCAGCGGAACAATGATCGAATAGTCCCGGGTGACCTCGAAGATCATGATGACCGAGGTGAGAGGGACCCGGACGATTCCGGCAAACGCGGCCCCCATGCCCACCAGGGCATAAGCGCCGGCGCTGCCGGTGTAATCCGGCAGCAGTTGATGCGCGGTTCCGCCCACGGCGCCGCCCATCATCGCGCCGATGAAAAGACTGGGGCCGAAGATGCCGCCCGCATTGCCGGACGAATAACACGTTGCCGTGGCGGCGATCTTCAGAAACACCAATAGCGCCATCGCGCTCACCATGAGTTGCCCGTTAAGGGCCGAACTGACGTGTCCGTAGCCCACTCCCAGCACATCCGGCGAGAACCAGGCAAGGATCCCTACCATCAGGCCGCCGGCCACCGGTTGGAACCAGCGTGTCGAGGCCGGCATGGCCAGAAAACGCTTCCGCTGCCACAGAAGCAGTTTCACGAAGAGCGTCGAGACGAGTCCGCCCGCCGCGCCGAGCAGCGCGTAGACAAGAAATTCAACAGGGTGGACGAGTTGGTAGGCGGGAACATGAAAGAGCGGCTCATCGCCCAGCAGAAGGTGCAGGACCATCCACGAAGTCGCCGAACTCAACACAATCGAGCCGAGAACGGGAGCATGCAGATCGCCCAGCACTTCCTCGAGGGCGAACAGCACCGCCGCGATCGGAGTGTTGAACGCAGCCGCCAGAGCGGCCGCGGAGCCGATAGGGACGAGAGCCTTGATGTTGGCCGTATTCAGGCCCAGGCGCCGTCCGAATACCGACGCGATGCCGGCTCCCATCTGCACCGCCGGGCCTTCCCGCCCCAGCGCCAGGCCGCTGGCCAGCGTGAAGGAAGCGAGGCCGAACTTGCCGGCCACCGTACGCAGGCTGATGTAGCCGTCACGGATGAACAGCGCCGCCTTTGTCTGGGGAATGCCGCTCCCGCGGGCGTCGGGAAAGTAGCGGAAAAGCAGCAGACCCGCCACGAAAGACCCGAAAACAGGGATGAGGAACGCGCGCCAGGCGCCCGAGCCTTGCGGGTACAGGCGGGAGCCGAGATTCTCGGTGAGGAGTATGAAGGCGACCACAACCAGCCCGACCGTGGCGCCAATCACCAGCGTCAGAACCAGGAGAACCTTATCTTCGTGTTGCCTGAGCTGATCGGCCTCAGGCCAGGAAGGCAGCCATTCAAGCAGCGTACTTCTCGGAGTGCTTCGAGTCGCCAAATCTTAGCCCTCCGCGCAGGTATCCGTTGCCGGTACTGAGCGGACCATTCTGATCACCGGAAGGGGTGGTACGCCCGAGAGGATTTGAACCTCTGACCTCTTGCTCCGGAGGCAAGCGCTCTATCCAGCTGAGCTACGGGCGCGCTTTCACTTATTCTAGCCGCTTCGTTTCCGCCACGTCCACCAGCGGATTATCCCTGCTCCCCGGCAATCCTACTTCTTGCGCGCCGGGCGTCTGGCGGCGGGAGCGGCCCCCTGGCGAAGCAGTTTCTCGATCTGCTCGCGCATCTGCTTCTCCTCGTCAAACTGGAAGAAATTGGCATCGCCTGAATACTGGGCGGCAATGCGGAACTCCTTATCGACGAAGGCAACCTGAGGCATCAGGAGACGCGCCGTCATGGGCACCTGCATGAAGCTCATGCAGACTTCCTGGGCCACGGATCCAACCGGGAAGGTGAGGTTGAGATCACGAACGTAGGCGTTCACATCGCCGCCCGGATTGATGGCCGCGCCCACGACCGTGAAACCCTTCGCGCCGTACTCTCTATACATGATCTCGGACGTGCGCGAGGCCTTCTGGCAATGCGAGCAATAGGTCAGCAGAAATTCCACCGCGATCACCTTGCCCTTGAGTTGGCTCAGCCGCAGCGGCGGCTTCCCGTTCGGCATATTGATGACGATATCCGGAGCCGGACGCGGAACTTCGGAGCCTCGGGCGATTCCGGCAAGGGCCGCCGGAGCCAGACTAAGACAAAAATCTCTACGTTTCATCCAATCCCTTCCCCTCTATTTTTTCTTCATCGACACGGTCTTCCTGGAGCCTGCCGGTTCTTTCAGCAACTCCTCGATGATCTGCCTCATTCTGGCTTCGGAGTGGAGATTTTCACCACCGTCGATCGATGATTGATAGCGAATCGTTCCCTTCCGGTCGATGAACACCACCTGCGGCACCATCAACCGCGCCATCATGCTGTAACCCAAATAATCTAGTACCTTCTCCCGTGGCAGCACACCCACCGGGTAGTTGACGTTGTTGTTGCGAACGAACTCCGGAACCAGCAGCATCGCATTCTCGTTGAAAGCGGCGCCCAACGGCTGAAACCCCCGCGCGCCATATTCGGAATACAACTTCGACATCACCTGCGAGGTCTCCTGGCAATGCGGACACGTGGTGAACAGGAATTCGACAACGCAGACCTTACCCGCGCACCGCGACAGGTTCACCTTCGTCCCATCGGGCATCGCTATCTCGAGCGGCGGTGCATGGCGCGGAGTGTTGCCGGATTGAGCGGCCAGCGGAAGGCAAACCAAAAGAGCGCAAATGGAAAGGAAGGCGCGTCGCATGGGTTCTCCTAGGGTTTCATTCTATCATCGGAGCCGCGGTATCACTGTAATCCTTGACGCGCCAGCAGCGCGCTCAGTTCCGGGTCACGCCCGCGAAAGGCGCGGAAAAGATCCGCTGGTTCCTCGCTGTTGCCTTTCTCGAGAATCTGCCGGCGGAACCGCAACCCGGTCTCTCTATCAAAGACGCCTCTCTCGAGGAAAAGTGAGAAAGCGTCCGCATCCAGCACCTCCGCCCACTTGTAGGAGTAGTAGCCCGCCCCGTAGCCGACGGGGCTTCCGAAGATGTGGGTGAAGGCGAGAATCATGGCGTGTTCCGGCGGCAGCGGGGCGGGGGAGAACTGCTCCAGGATGCCGCGGGAATACTCCACCACGCTTCCATTCCGGTTCGCATCATATTCCCTATGGAGTTTGAGGTCGACGAAGCCGAAACTCAACTGGCGCATCTGCGCGTTGGCCGCGCGGTAGTTGCGTGCCTTCCGCATTTTGCGGTAAAGATCCTCGGGAATCGGCTCGCCGGTCTTCCAATGACGCGCGAAAAGATCGAGGGATTGCCGCTCCCAGCACCAGTTCTCCATGATCTGTGAAGGCAGTTCGACAAAGTCCCAGGCGACATTGGTTCCCGATAGGCTGCGCACCTCGACGCGGCTCAGGCAATGATGCAGGAGATGGCCGAACTCATGGAAGATGGTCTCCACTTCGCGGTGTGTCAGCAACGCCGGCTTTCCGTCCACCGGAGGAGTCAGGTTGCCGTTAATGGCGCCGATGTGAACGCGCCCCGGGACAGCCGGGGAACCGGTGAGAAACGCATCCATCCAGGCGCCGCCGCGCTTGTTCTCCCGCGGGAACCAGTCGGCATAGAACCCGCCGAGAACCCGCGAACCCTCGATGATCTCGTAGTACTTGACGGCCTCGTCCCAGACCGGTACGCCCGGAGCCTCACGCACCACGACGCCATAAAGGCGCGTCACCGTTTCAAACATTCCGTCAACAACCTGTTCCAGCGGAAAGTAGGGGCGCAGTTCCTCTTCGTCGAAATCGTACTTAGCTTTGCGCTCCTTTTCGGCGTAGTAGCCGATATCCCAGGCCTGTAGCCCGGGAGCGCCCTCTCCTTCCAGATTTCTCCGGAAGGCGTGCAACTCCGCGTTCTCCCGTTCGAAGAAGGGAATGCTCTTGCCGCGCAAATCCTCCAGGAACTCCATGGCGCGCGAGCCGCTCTTGGCCATGCGGTCGTCGAGAACCAGGTCGGCGAAGTCGGCAAAGCCGAGCAGGCGCGCCTTCTCCTTGCGCAGTTCGAGGATCCGCGGCACGATCGGGGAGTTGTCGAGTTCCCCGCTCGATGCGCGAGTCATGTAAGCGCGGTAGAAGCGCTCGCGCGTGGCCGGCTCCTCGAGGTAGGTCATGAGCGCGATGTAACTGGGAGCCTGAAGCGTGAACCGCCAGCCCTCCTTGCTCTTGGCCTTGGCGGATGCCGCCGCAGCCTCGACCGCGCTTTCCGGCAACCCCCGCAACTGCTCTCTGTCCGTCCACACCTCGTCGTAGGCGTTGGTGGCATCCAGCACGTGCTGGGAGAACTTCGTGGTCAGTCCGGCGAGTTCGACATCGATGGCGGCAAGGCGCGCTTTCCCGGCGGCGTCGAGATCCGCGCCATGGCGGCGGAAATAATCGAGAGTCTTCTCGAGATTCCGTTTCCGGACCCCCGTGAGGCTTGCGGCATCCGCGGTTTCCGCGTAAGCGCGGAGGCAGCGCCAGAGTTCCTCATGCAGCGGGATGCGGGAGTAGAACTCGCTGACCTTGGGCTCGACGGCGTTATGGGCGGCGCGCAGTTCCGAATAGGTGGTGACGCCCTCGAGGTGCCGTACCAGACCCATCGCATATTCCACCCCTTCGGTGGCGG
>JABAQT010000050.1:3736-35715 GCA_019187195.1 Bryobacteraceae bacterium | reverse complement strand
ATGCGGGAGTAGAACTCGCTGACCTTGGGCTCGACGGCGTTATGGGCGGCGCGCAGTTCCGAATAGGTGGTGACGCCCTCGAGGTGCCGTACCAGACCCATCGCATATTCCACCCCTTCGGTGGCGGCATCGAGTGCGCCGAGGGTGCTTTCGTACGTCCGGGGGCCGGGTTGCGCCGCAATCGCATCGATGGCGCTCCGCGCCTCGCGCAGCAGTTGGTCGAGCGCCGGTTCAACATGCTCCGCCCGAATCCGGTCGAACGGAATAGGAGTCTGTATCGATAAAAGAGGATTCATTTCAGAGGAGAGGCTTCACTCCATTACCTGGTCCAGCAAGCCCTGGAAATGCTTGGCCCGCTGCTCCACGCGGTCGCGAATGGCCTTCAATTCCTGCTCGGTGGTGCGCAGGCGGTCGGCGAGATGCAGACAGGCCAGGATCGCCAGCCGCGCCGTATCCGCATTCGCTGAGCGGGCGGCAATCCCGGCAATGAGTTCATCGATTTGATTCGCCAGCTCAAGCACCTCGCGGTCTTCTCCCGAAGTGACCAGCGTGAAGGACTGGTTGGCGATGGTGACACGGATTGGACGCTTTTCCCTGTTTCCGGTCTCCATGGCGGGTGTTAGCCGGCGCTCAGAAGATCCATCTGCCCGAGCAGTTTTTCAACGCGGGCCCGAACCTGTTTGCGCTCGGCCTTGAGAGAGTCTATCTCCTTGCGCAGCGCGGCCGCCTCTTCGCGCGCTTCAGCCAGCGCCTGTTCGGCGGCGGCTTTTTCCGAAAGCGTCGATTCGAGCCTGGAATCGAGGGCGGCCTTCTCTGTCCGCAGGCTGGCCACCAGTTCCACGGCTTTGACGATGCGCTCCTCGAGACTGGCGAGGAACTCGGATCCGTCTTCGCGACCTGATTCCATGGCTTAACTCACTTCGGGCGCCGCGCCCTTAGCCTTCTCGACGAGCGAGCGGAATCCGCCGGCGTCGTTCAGAGCGAGATCGGCCAGAATCTTCCGGTTGAGTTCGATTCCGGACTTCTTGAGCCCGTCCATGAACCGGCTGTAGGAAATACCCGCTTCCCGGCAGGCCGCGCCAATGCGCACAATCCACAGGGACCGGAACTCCCGCTTCTTGCGCTTGCGGCCTACGTAACCGTAGCGCAGCGCTTTCTCCACCGCTTCCTGGGCGGAGCGGTGCAGCTTGCTTTTTGTCAGAAAATAACCGGATGCGCGTTCCAGCGTCTTGGCGCGGGCGGCTCTCCGTTTCGTACCACGTTTGACTCTCGGCACGTTTCTCTCCTTGCTTGTTTCTCAAAGTCACAGGCCAGAGGCCTTTGGCGGGCTGTTCCGGGCACGTGCCGTGCGCCGTTCGCGCCGCCGTTACTCCCCTTAGGAATAAGGGAGCATCACCTTCACTTTCGGCTGATCGGCCGGGTCCATGACCACGCCCTGCGCCAGCCGGCGCTTGCGGGCCGAACCCTTCGAGGTCAGAATGTGCCGGGCAAACGAATGACGGCGAGTCAGTTTGCCGCTCCCGGTAACCTTGAACCGTTTGGCCGCACCTTTGTGTGTTTTCATTTTCGGCATCGGACTTCCCTTGGCTTTGGATGGGGTGAATGCGGACTCCAACTAGTGTAGCACGGACGGCCTTTGCGGGCTTACGATAACAGGGTCATGCTTTCCGTATTCTGCTCGCCCTGCCGCTACACTCAGGGGCGGGGCGCCACCGGACAACTCGGCGTCGAGATGTCGCGCCTCGGCCTCCCGGGTCCGGTTCTCATTGTGGCCGGCCGGTCCGCGCGGCGCCTTCTCGATGATGTCTGGCGTCTTGCCTTAAGCGGCTCCGGCTACGCATATGCGGTGCACGGCTTCGGGGGAGAATGCTCCTGGGTGGAGATCAACCGGATCGCCGCCGCCGCGAGGGAGCAGGGCGCGCGCACAATCGTGGGTGCGGGCGGAGGGAAGGTGCTCGATGCCGCGCGCGCCGTGGCGGCGGAATTGCGCTTGCCCGTGGTGAACTGTCCCACGGTGGCATCGAGCGACGCGCCCTGCAGCGCGCTTTCCGTTATCTACACGGAGGAGGGAATCTTTCAGGAATACCGCTTCTACGGCCGGAACCCCGATCTTGTGCTGGTGGATACCAGCGTCGTGGCCCAGGGACCGCCGCGCCTGCTTGCCGCCGGAATGGGGGACGCGCTTGCCACGTGGTTCGAGGCAAAGACCTGCGCCGCCGGCCATGTGCTCAACATGCGCGGCGGCGGATCGACGCGCAGCGCCCTGGCGCTCGCGGAGTTGTGCTACCGCACGCTGCTGGAAGACGGCGCGGCCGCCCTGCGATCGGTCGAACAGCGGGCGGTGACGCCCGCGCTCGAACGGATTGTCGAGGCTAACACGTTGCTCAGCGGACTGGGATTCGAATCTTCCGGCCTCGCCGCCGCTCATGCGATCCATAACGGGTTGACGGCGGCGCCTCCCACCCGCGGCTATTTTCACGGAGAAAAAGTGGCGTTCGGAACGCTGGTGCAGTTGGTGTTGGAGGGCGCCCCCAGCGCTCAGTTCCGCGAGGTGTTGTCGTTTTCGGCCGCAATCGGGCTGCCTGTCACGCTCGGCGGGATCGGTTGTGAAGCCATCGGGGACGAACTGCTGTCCCGGGTCTCCGAGAGGGCGGCGGCGGCGGGTGAAACCATTCACAATGAGCCCTTCGATGTCACCGCGCCCATGGTGGCGGACGCAATTCTCGCCGCCGACGCGGAGGGCCGGGCCTGGCTTCACAGCAGCGTGCCGCCCAACACAAAATGAGCGACCGTGAAGTAGATGACGAGGCCCGTCACATCGACCATCGTCGCCACGAAAGGAGCCGAGGCGCTCGCCGGGTCCATTCCCGCGCGTCTCAGCACAAAGGGCAGCATCGATCCCGCCAGCGTGCCGAACATCACCACGCCGATCAGGCTGAAAGCCACCGTAAGGGCCACCAGCAGGTAATGTTCGCCATAGGTGTGAAAGACGCCCTGCCAGATCAGAATTCGGAAAAATCCGATGATCGCCAGCGCGCTGCCCAACGCCACTCCACTGAAGACCTCCCTTCTCGCCACCCGCCACCAGTCGCGCAGCGTCACCTCCCCCAACGCTATGGCGCGGATAATCAGTGTCGAAGCCTGTGATCCGGAATTGCCGCCGCTGCTGATAATGAGCGGAATGAAGATCGCCAGAACCACCGCTTTCGAGATCTCCGCTTCGTAGCGGCTCATCGCGGTGGCAGTCAGCATCTCGCCCAGGAACAACGCGGCCAGCCAGCCGGCGCGCTTGCGCACCATCTCCCAAAAACCGGTCTCGAGGTAGGGACCCTCGAGGGCCTGCATGCCGCCGATCTTCTGGATATCCTCGGTGGCCTCTTCCTGAACAACATCCACGATGTCGTCCACCGTGACAATGCCCTTCATGACCCCGCCGGAATCGACCACGGGAATCGCCGCCAGGGCGTGGGCGCTAAACAATCGAGCCACCTCTTCCTGGTCGGTGTTCTCTGTCACGGCCACGACATCGCTCTTCATCACCTCCGCGATCCTGGCGCGTTCGCTGGCGGTGAAGAGATCGCGAAACGAAACCACGCCAAGCAACTTCTGGTCATGGTTGAGGACGTAGGCGTAATAAACCGTTTCCATGTTCCGCCCCTGAAGGCGGAGATAGGCAACTGCCTCGTCCACGGTCATGTCCGGACGCAGCCTGGCGAAACGGGGGTTCATCAGGCCGCCTGCGTCATCTTCGGCGTAGGCAAGAAGCGCAAGCACTTCCGTCCTCGATCTGTCGTCGAGAAGCGCCAGAAGCCCGTCTTTTGCCTCCGCGGGTGATTCCTGGATCAGGTCGGCCGAGTCGTCGGGCGGCAGTACGCGCAGATAGGTGCGCCGCTCATGCTCCGGCAGCATCAGAAGCAGTTGTGATTGCTCCGGCGCGGTCAAGTCCAGGAACAACTCCTCGCGCCGGTCCCGGCTCAGGCTCCGGAAAGCCTGCATCCGGCTGTTCTCGGAGAGGTGCGGCCAGGCGGCGATGATCTCCGCTAGGAAGGCGCGTGGACTTTCCGTCATCATTGACATTTTCGCCCACGGGCCCGGTCCGGCGGGTGCCCGGCGGAGTTTTTTTCTCTACACGGAAGCGAGCGCCGCCTGCTGCATGGCCTTCGCGTAGCCCACGTTGAAGGCATAGGCCGCGTAGCCTCCCCCGCCCGGGTAGACCGTGTGGAATGCGGGATGTTCGAGATCATAATCAATTGCCCGCGGGTGCTCGGGGTAGATGGTGCGGGTATACTTGTTGCGCACCAGTTCCTTCATCACGCCGAACATATCCACCTGCCCCTCGTCGATAAAGACTTCCTCGTACTTCTCATACGGCTTCTCCACCCTCACATTGCGGAAGTGCACATGGTTGATGCGGTCGCGCGAAGCGAAGTAGCGGCATACTTCCACGGGGTCCTCCCCCATCTCGCGCGTCACGCCGCAATCGAATGTGATTCCGTTGGCGGGACTATTCACGATTCCAATCAGCTTTTTCCAGCCCGCGAGAGTTCCCATGATCTGTCCTGAGCCGCGGCTGACGGGCGCTGGTGGATCGTTCGGGTGCAGGGCCATGCGAACCCCCGCCTCTTCCGCCACCGGAATGACAGCCTTCAGAAAATAGGTGATGTTTGCCCACATTTCCTCCAGGCTGTGAACGCCTTCCTGCTCCAGGGGAGGAAGGTTCTTCATGCGCTCGTAATCGAAACCGGTATACCCCGAACCGGCTCTGCCTTTCGCTCCGTAATATCCCTCCACGGCGCGGTGCGCATAAAAGTTGTGCTCCACCACCGCCAGGCCGGCCTTGCCCGCCGCCCGCAGCGACTGGCGGACCTTGTCGATCTCCTCGTCGCGGCCGGGCCTTCCGTAGAGCGTCTTGGGATACCCCCCGATCATCATGTTGTAGAGTGTGATCCCGCCCGCTTTCAATTGGTCGATGCGTGCCCGTATGTCCGCTTCCCGCCAGGGTATCGGCGGCCCCACGGTCAGCGCGTAATTGACGCCCAACTGCCGCAGACGGCGGATGCCGGCGTCGGTGAACGCTCCTGCAGCGACTCCGCCGGAGCCCATCTCGAGGCAGATTTTCGGTGTGCCGGGGCCTTCCATTCGCGGACCGGGAATTCCCGCGCCCGCCGCGGGAGCCGCCAGCAGCGCCGCGCCGCTCCCCTTCAAAACCTTCCGCCGGGAAACATCCGATTTCATCGCTGTCGCTCCTTCACCTCTACTGTATCGAGAACTCCCTTCTGCGCGGCCACCCCCACAATCATCAATTCGAGGCCGGTGGATCCGGTCGAGCGGAACGAATGCGCATCGTTGAGCAGCACCGGAACGGCGTCGCCCTTGCTGATGACGGCCGATTCCCCGTTGACGAGCGCCTCGCCCGTTCCATTCAATACGTAGTAGACCTCTTCCACTCCTGTATGACGGTGAAGGCCCTCGGAACTGCCGTTGGGGATCAGAAGGTGGTCGACGTAAGACCAGTTGCTGAGGAACACCGAGGGGTCCAGGGCGCGGCGGTATCTCACCGTTCCTTCGCCGCCCCGGTAATTCTTCACCGGTTGCAGCAGCCCCTGATCGAGCCGCATCGTCATGAATACCGGAATGGGATCTTTGAACGCTACATTCACGCGCGGGTCGTCGAGATTGAAAGCATCGTACTTCCCCTTCACCGCGGATACGTTGATGTTCATGAACTCCACCGGATGGTTGGAAGGGTTGTAGATGGCATGAGAGTGTCCCATTCTCACCGGAGCCCCCACCGTCCCCTTGAGCGCGGAGGTCCTTCCGTCGACAGTGAACTCGGCTTCCCCGTCAAAGACGATGAACATCTCCTCGGTCGTGTTGTGGAAGTGATGGCCGACGCCGCCTCCCGGCATGATCTGGCAGCGGTGCATGAACAGGAAGTTCGTGCTGAGGGCGCTGCCGGGCATCAGCGTCTCGCAGGCCATGTCACCGGCGCTGCCGTGCGACCGGCTGCGGCGGTACTTGGACGGGTCCGTGTGTCCGATGCGTTGAGCGAGCGGTTCCCGCGCCGTCAACGCGCACCCTGCCGCCAGCAGAACAACCGCCGGCACAATTCTTGCCATCTTCATTGAAACCGCCTCCTTATCAATTTGTTCTGTGTTCGGAACTCACCACCAGGCCGCGATCATCGATGAGGTTGAAGAACCAGGCGGTTGCCCCTTGCGGGATCCCGGCGGTCGCGCGGCCTGCTCCCGTCTCCAACTGCGCGGGAACCGTCTCCCATTTCCGGTCCTGCCAGCGCCCGCTGTCCATCGTGTAGTTGAGTTCCGCTTTCACGATCCTGGACCGGGACCTGTACCGGATCGAATCGCGTTCCGTTACCGTGATGCGCGCCAGCGGGACCCCGTGCCGAAGAACGGACGCGGCGAAGGCGGCAATCTCTTCCGGCTTTGCCCCCTGCGGATGCCCGTGCGGCATGCGCACGCGAATCGACAGCGTTCGCGCCCCCTTTCCCAGCCGGTAGGATTTCTGCAGGGAAGGGAACGGATAAGCGAAGTCATTGGTCCCGGTAACCCACAACATGGGCATCTTTCCGTTGGGCAGATACACCGAGGGATCCCAGAGAGAGAGCCACTTTTCCGCTCGATCCTTTCCGAGAGCGGCGAAATTCTTGAGCCACGCCGAATCTTCGCCAAGAAATCCGCAGCCATAGACAGGAGCCGCGAACCGGAAGCGGGGGTCGACGCCGGAGACGATGTCCGTCAGGTAGCCGCCCCACGAAATACCCGTGAGACCGATCCGTCCCCTGTCCACTTCCGGGAATGAGCGCAGAAGGGAGTGCGCCAGCACCACCGCGGCGACGGCGTGGTACGTCCATTGATCGGCTGTGGCGTCATCGATGTGGGTGAATCCGCCCCATCCTTCCGGACCTCCGTTTTCGTGATGTTTCTTCTGGGGAGACCACGGCTTGTCCGGGGGAGCCTTCTCGGGAACGTTGCCGCACGTATCCATGGCGATAGCCGCGTAGCCGCGCTGGTTCCACAACCGGACCCATTCGGCGAACGCGGTGCCGCCGCCCCCGTGCACCAGCACCATCGCCGGAAGTTTCACTCCGGAAGGAATTCCATAGTAGGCGAAGACCCGAGTGGGTTTGCCGTGAAACGGAACCGATTCGAAATAGACCGCGTGAACTCCGGGCTCTTCGGTTTTCGCTTCAAACACTCTCGGGGTTCGTGAGAGCGCCTTGAAGTCCCAGGGAATCGCGGCATGCGCGAATAGCGGCGCGGCGAGCAGTAGGGCGAGTTTCATGTGAGGCGGACTCTCATTCTACTTCCTGGGCCTGAAAGAGAGAAATCGCCGCAAACCCCGCTGCCCCGGCTTCGCGAAGGGAGGGGATGCTCTCCGCGGTGATTCCACCCAGGGCAAGCACCGGCAACCGCACGCGCCGGCACGCCAGCGCCAGCGCCTCGACACCGAGTGGAGCTCCGTGGATGGTCTTCGAGCGCGGCGCGTGGATGGGGCCATAGACGGCGAAATCCGCGCCCTCGCGCTGTGCGGCCTCGAGTTCGGAAAGCGTGTGGCATGACACCCCTATGACGAACCCCTCGGGCACAATGCGGCGCAACTCGCTTACGGGCGGCGAATCCGCCGGCAGATGCACGCCATGAGCGCCCGCCGCGAGTGCGATGTCCACCCTCGAGTTGATCAGCACGCGTGTTCCCTTGGGATTCGGCAGATCGGTGATGCGCCGCGCCAGGGCGAGCAACTCCCGGCCGCTGAGGTCCTTCTCGCGCACCTGAAGATAATCCACCCCCGCTTCGAGATGCCGCGCTACACGGTCGATAAGCGGCTCGATGCCCCCCATCTGCTTGCGGTCGGTGATGTAGCAGCGAATCACTCGGGCTGGTAGTAGCTTTCCCCCGCGCAGCCGCGGCAGAGCACGCTCTCGCCGCGTACCACCTCGCGGCGGAAGTTGATTCCTTCTCCGCACTTCGAGCAGGTGATCCGCGGGCCCTTGAAGCCTGGAAGATCATGCGGCTCGACGGTGACCCGCACCCACTGGTGCTGGAACAGGCTGCTGTCGGACATCTCCCTATAAGCCCTCATCTGCTGCTCGTTCTTGCCGGCGATTTCGGGAAACATCTCCCGGGCCTTCTGTTTCGATGACTCGAGCGCCGCCACGCGCACGGCGCGGTTCGACTGGAGGTCGCAGAAGGTCGCCGCCATTTTCCCGAAATCACGAAACTTCAGCGCCCGCTTTCCGAGCCGGCACCCCGTGACAACCGTGATGGCGTCGGTGGCGCAGCGGTCAATCTCCACGTAGGTCACCAGGCGCTTGCGGTCCTTGCCGGTGGGGTCGTCGATGCCGAGCAGGCGGCAGCCGAAGAGGGCAAGGCGCAGCCCCAGAATCTGCCCAGCGCAGATATGTCCATGAGCCTGGGCGGCAAGTTCCACATATTCATCGAAGGTTTTCATGTGCGGCTTAGAGGACGCGCAACCCGGCTGATGGGAATTCCACGATCCACTCTTTATTATGGCGGTTCCGTTCATACTCGGAGCGCGGCACATCGGCCAGCAGTTCGCGATCGAATTCCAGGCGCATGCCGCCCGGGCGCGGCGTGGCGCCCTTCAGTTGAACCGGCACCTGGTTCAGCCCCGGCCTGCCGTCCCTGGGCGAAGCGCGAAGCTCTTCCGGGCGCACGCACAGCCAGACGCGGTCTCCTTTGAATTTCGCCGGAAGGTAGGGCCCCGCCAACTCACAATCCCCTAATCGCAGAGTGCAGGTGTTGCGGCCCGGATCGAGCGTCAGGACATCCGCCTGCAGAAGATTGTAGATGCCCAACAGGCGCGCGACCGTTAGGCTGGCCGGTTTGTCGAAAATCTCCGGCGGCGTGCCCTGCTGCGCCACCCTTCCCTCATGGAAGATGAACATGCGGTCCCCCAGCGCGAAACACTCCTCCAGATCGTGCGTCACCATGAGGATGGGCGTCGAAAACGTCGAACGCACGTTGCGCAGTACATCGTGCAGTTCCGCTCGCAGCATGGGATCGAGGCCCTGCGCGGGTTCGTCAAGCAGGAGCACCCGCGGTTCGGCGAGCAGCGCGCGGGCAATCGAGCAGCGTTGCTTTTGCCCCCCCGAAAGTTCGTGCGGCTTGCGCCCGGCAAGCTCCGCCAGCCGGAACAGATCGAGCATTTCATTGACCTTGCGGTGCCGCTCGAGCTTCGGCCGGAACCGTGAGGCGAACTCCAGGTTCTGGCGAAGCGTCATGTGGGGAAACAGCGCGTAATTCTGAAACACATAGCCGCAGCGCCGCTCCTGCGGCGGCAGGTGAACATTCGTGGCGCCGTCGAAGAGAATGTCATCGCCCACCATCACCCGGCCCTCGTCGGGCCGTACAAAGCCCGCGATCGCATTGAGCGTGAGCGTCTTTCCCGCTCCGCTCGGCCCGAAAAGAACAGATACCGGGTCGTGCGTGCGGATCTCGGCATCGAGCATGAATTCCGCCGAGTCCGGTCCGGCGGGAAAACGCTTCTTGAGCCGCGCGTGGATCATCCGAAAAGATGGCGCGGGGCCAGCCGGTTGGCGACCCACAATATCAGGAGAGCGATGGCGGAGATTACCAGCACCATTACGCGGGCCAGCGATCCGTTGCCCGATTCCACCGCGTCGTAGATGGCCACCGCCAGGGTTTGCGTCCGCCCCGGAATATTCCCGGCAATCATGATGGTGACGCCGAAGTCTCCGAGGGAACGGGCAAAGGCGATGGCGGCCGCCGCGAGGATCGAGCGGCGCGCCAGCGGGACCGTGACGCGTGTGAAAATGCTCCATTCCGAGGCGCCCAGACTCCGCGCCGCGCGCGCGTAGGTGGTGTCAACGCTCTCGAGCGCCGCGCGCGTGGACTTCACCAGTAGCGGAAAGGAATGGAACAACGCCGCGATCACCGCCGCCTGCCAGGTAAACACCAGTGGAGATCCCGTAATCCACTCATAGAACTTCCCGAACGGACTGCCGCGGCCGAGCGCCACCAGCAGGTAATACCCCAGGACGGTGGGCGGCAGCACCAGCGGCAGCGCCACCAGGGCGTCCACTACCTCCTTGCCTTTGAAATCGCGAAATGCCAGCAGGTACGCTACCCAGAGTCCAAGAACGATGGCGAAGGCCGTCGACAGCGCCGCGACCCGTAAACTGAGCCAGAGTGGAAACCAGTCGATCGCCATGAGAACCACACATTATAGCCGACCGTGGCGGATTCTCAGTTCGATCCTTCCGCGCCTGCGCGGAGGCTGAGTAAGGTTCCGGCGCTGATGACTACCATGCAGCCAATGACGTTGTACCAGAGAAAGCTGATCTTCGTGAAAAAGAAGCAATAGAAAATGGCGGCTTCGCCCGCGATCACCCCGAAAAAAGCGCCCCTGGCGCGCGCGCGCGGCACGAAAAACGCCAGGACAAACACGCCGAGCATTCCTCCATAAAACAGCGATCCCACGATGTTGACGGCTTCAATCAGCGATCCGAGATGTCGCCCCAACCCGGCGAAGGATAACGCGTACGCCCCCCAAAACACGGTGGCGAGGCGCGAAGCGGCCAGGTAATGCTTGTCCGGGGCGTTCGGCTTCAACGGACGGTAAAGGTCCATCACGCTGACCGTGGCGAGCGAGTTCACCTCCCCGGAAACAACGGACATCGACGCGGCGAAAATTACGGCGATCACCAGTCCGACGACGCCCGAAGGCAGATGGTGAATGACAAAGCTGAGAAAGATGTAGTTTGTGTCGGGAGCGGCGCCGGCCAGTTTGCGCGCATCCTCGCGCACGGAATCCATCTCCCGCTGGGCCTCGCGGTAGTTGGCCAGGCTTTGGCTGTCGCGCGCCCTGATCCAGCTAAGGGCGTTTGCGCGGCGTTTCTCGTGGGCGGCCTCGAAGCGGGTTTGAATGTTATCGTATCCGCTGGTTGTCTCTAGCCTCCGTTCATCCACTGGCTGGAACAACACGGGCGGCCTCTCGAAGATGAAGAACACGAACACCATGGTCCCGATGAAGAGAATGAAAAACTGCATCGGCACCTTTGCCGCCGCGTTGAACAGGAGGCTGAGGCGGCTTTGCGCGATCGACCGGCCGGTCAGATAGCGCTGCACCTGGCTCTGGTCCGTGCCGAAGTAGGCCAGTGCCAGAAACATGCCTCCGATGAGGCCGCTCCACAGGTTATAGCGGTCGTTCCAGTCGAACTTCGTGACCACCGCGTTGAGCCTGCCCGCCGCCCCCGCCAGCGAAACCGCGTCGAGGAACGATACCTCCTTGGGCATCAGGCTCAGGGCCATGATGAGGGCCAGGATGAGCCCGCTGAAAATGAGCACCATCTGCTGCACGTCCGACCAGGTGATGGCCTTCACGCCGCCCATCGTCGTATAGGAGATCACCAGCGCTCCGATGACGAACGTGGTGATATGCTCCGGCCAGCCGAGAATAACGGAAAGAACCACTGCCGGCGCATAGAGCGCCAGTCCGGCGCCAAGCCCGCGCTGGATCAGAAAAATTACGCTCACCAGGCGCCGTGTCCTCCGGTCAAAACGCTTCTCCAGGTACTCGTAGGCGGTATACACATTGGCGCGATGGAAGATGGGAGCCGCGGTCATGCTGATCAGCACCATGGCCAGCGGAAGCCCGAAATAAAACTGCACGAAGCGCATTCCGTCCACATAGGAAAGCCCGGTGGTCGAGATGAACGTGATGGCGCTCGCCTGCGTGGCCATGATGGACAGCCCTATGGCATACCAGGGCATTGTTTTTCCCGCCAGAAGGTAGCCGTGCGTGCTTTGGCTCCCACGGGCGCGGTACAGACCGTAGGAAACGCTAAACAGGAGCCAGCCGGCCAGGACTATCCAGTCGAGAAGAGTCATTTCGATGGCGGTGGTGTGAAGATTGCGCTGAACGCGTAGAAGAGAACGATGAGCATCGCCAGGTAGATGACGATGGCGCCGTAGACACGTTCCCAGGTGCCCAGAAAGGGCGGCGGTTCCTCATCCGCTTGGGCCTGGTAGGGAAGTTTCATGCGCGGTCCTTCGAGTGTAACCCACACGGTGGAAGCCCGTACAGTACTCCACCGCCTCGCATACTCACTGTATGTTCCGCCAGGCGGAAACGATGATCTTTGGGTCAACTCGCGGTATCTTTCGGACATGAGGGACTTTTCTCATGCGCTTCCCATTTGCGTTTCCATTGGAACCGCCTAAGATGGAACAATTGAATCCCGAACGGCACTTCGACCTCATTGACCGGCTCCTGACGGCGGACCGCAAACTGCTCATTGCCTTGTCATTCAGCCTGCTGGTGCTGGTTGTCGCCGCTGACCTGATCGAGGGCGTCGATGTTTCCCTGGGCGTTCTCTATGTCTTTCCCATCCTCCCGCTCTCGATCATGTTGCGCCGCTGGGGAATCGGCGTCAGCGCCCTGTTCCTGGCCGTCGTTCGCGTGGTCTTGACAAAATACACCTCTGAGTTGGAGACCACGATGCGCTTCTTCATGTCCGTTGCCGCTTACGCGGGTACGGGAATGTTTGTCGCCGAACTGGCCCGGAATCGGCTCATGATGGGCGAGCATTATCGTGAGATGGAAAAACAACAGGCCCTGCGCCAGGAGGCGGAAGAACACTTGAGAGCCCTCGCCGAAAGCAGTCCCGCCGCCATCTTCACCACCGACGAGCAGGGACGCATCCTGTCGGGCAATCGCGCCACAAGACAGTTGTTGGGACTCGGCCCGGAAGTGGAGTTGCTCGGCCATTCCATTCTTTCCCATCTGCCGGTTCTCGCCGATGCTCTGCGCCTGGAAACGCGCTCCCACTTTTTCCGCACCGCTGCCCAGTGCCAGGGTTCGCGCAACGATGGCGATCTGTTTGTCGCACAGATCTGGTTCTCCACCTACCAGACTCCGCAGGGCCGCCGCCTTGCCGCCATCGCCGTTGACTCCACCGAAGAGGCGCGGGAACGCGAAGAGCAGAACCTCAAACAGTTGCTCGACAACAACCGCATCGTGGCCGCCGCCGTGTCGCACGAAATCCGCAATGTTTGCAGCGCCATCTCACTTGTCTACGCGAATCTCCGCCGCACTCCGGGTTTGCAGGAAAACCAGGATTTTCACGCCCTGAGCCACCTGGTGGAAGCCTTGGGCAAGATCGCGGCCACGGAGTTGCAATCGAAGTCGCCTTCGGCGTTGGCGCCGCTCGAACTTCGCGAAGTGCTGAATCACCTCCGCATTGTGATTGAACCGAGTTGGCAGGAAGTCGGCGGCGCCGTACGCTTCGATCTGCCCGCTTCCATCCCCATGGTGGTGGCCGATGCCGTCGGACTCACCCAAGCCCTGCTCAACCTCTCTCAGAACAGTCTGCGTGCCGTCGAATCCTCTGCGCGCAAGGAGTTCCGCATCGCCCTCACCCAGGGCGACGGAAAGGTGTCCATTGTCATCGAGGATACTGGCGCCGGCGTCAGCGATCCCAAGCGCCTGTTCGAACCGTTCCAGCAGGGCGCGCAGCGCGTCGGACTCGGGCTCTATGTCTCCCGCGCGATCCTTCGCGGTTATGGCGGAGACCTCCGCTACGAGGACTCCCCCCTGGGCTGCCGGTTTGTAGCCGAGTTGCGCACCGCCGCGCTGAGAGGAGTGCAGGCAGCATGAGCGGAACCATCTCCCTCGTCCTCATCGACGATCACGCGCTGTTTCGTGAGGGCCTGGCACGGGTATTGGAATCACAACCCGATCTCGAGGTAAAAGGCTCCACCGCTTCCGCCGCCGCCGGTCTCGAGATCGTCGGGAAAGTGAAACCCGACGTCGTGTTGCTCGACGTGGACCTCGGCCAGGAACGCGCCATCGAATTTGTCCAGCAGGCGAGGCAGCATGGATATGAGGGCCGCATCCTCGTGGTGACCGCCGGCGTCAGCGATCCCGAAGCAGTCCAACTGGTGCGCAACGGCATCTCCGGAATTCTTCATAAACACAACCAGCCGGAAGCCCTCTGCAACGTCATTCGTCTCGTGGCCACCGGAGAAGTGTTCCTCGAACAGCGCTACCTGAAACCCCTCTTTCAAACCGTCACCCCGGGTGAGGGCGAAGCTTTGCCGCGCTTGACCGATCGTGAGGTGAAGTTGTTGCGGCTTCTCTTTCAAGGACTCGTCAACAAGGAGATCGCCGACGAGATGGCGCTCTCGGAAAGCTCAGTCAAGGCGATCCTGCGCGGATTGTTCGACAAACTCGGCGTCCGCACCCGCAGCCAGTTGGTTCGCGTGGCCCTCGAACAGTATCGTGATCAATTATGAGGACCCTCCCCGTCGAGAGCCCTTCAAGGACAATGTGGATTCACCGTCCCTGGGGGCGCTGTGCCGTGTTTTTCGCCGCATTGGGCATCCTCGCCCTCACCCGTTTCCCCTTTGCTCCCCCTTATCTCTTCTTTCATGACACCGTGAACTTCGCGCTCTCCATTCGCGAGTTCAATCCCAGCCTCCACCAACCTCAACCGCCCGGCTATCCGCTCTTCGTGGCGCTCCTCAAACTCATCCATGCCGGTGTGCCGTCAGCCGAAACCACACTGCTGCTCGCCGGAATCATTGGCGCGGCGCTGGCTGTCTACTTCCTCTGGCTGCTCGGCGATTCCATGTTCGGTCCTCCGGCGGGAGTCGCCGCCGCGGTCCTGCTGTTGTTCCACCCTCTCGTCTGGTTCAGCGGATTGACAAACCCCGTGCGCCTGTTCCTGGCCGTATGCCAGGCGGGAACGGCGCTGATGGCCTGGAGGAGTTGGGAGCGCCGCACAACTTCTCTCGATGCGTTACGAAGTCTCCTGTGGCTGGCCCTGACCTTGGGGGTTCTCTCCGGATTCCGCCCCGTGATGCTGCTGCTGATGTCTCCGCTCTTTCTGGCGGCTCTGCTGCGGCACCGCGCCCTCGGACGGCGCCTCATCCTCCCGCCGCTTCTTCTCACACTGGTTGTGAGCGGTTGGATCACCGCTCTTCTCGCCGCTTCCGGCGGCATCGATGCCTATTTACGCCTCATTGAAGGATATTCTCATGAGCAATTTGGCGGCTCCTCTCTTCTTTTTGGAGCCTCCACGCCTGCCGCCTGGAAAATGGCGAAAGACGCGTTTGTTTGGAACGGGTTCGCCGTGGCCGCCTGGATTTGGGCCATCCCTCTGGCCGGTTGGCGGCTCCGCGCTCTCTTTCAGGGGCGCGTGTTGTTTCTCCTGCTCTCCTTTGTGCCCCCGTTTCTCTTTTCCATGTTCGTTCATGTCGCCGATCCCGATCAGGCGCTGATGACCGTTCCGGTAGTGTGCCTGGCTGGCGGAGCGGTCCTCCAGGAGGCCTTCAACTCGTGGCGTCACCGGGTGCCCGCTCCGGCGGCGGTGGCGGTAGCATGTCTCTCCTTCAGCGCCTGCCTCAGCACATACCTCTTCTTTCACCCGCCCGCCGGTCCCGCTCGCGCCGCCGGCTATGGAGTCATCCGCTATGTGAACAACCACATGCGCGACACCTTCACCACGATCGAAGAGTTGCGCCGCGCGCGCCCCGTCCAGATCATCTCTTTCCGTCCCCCGATCTCCTGGCGAAATCTGTCCTACTACTTCCCGGATATTCCCATCATTGTCGTGGAACCTGACGATCCGTCACGAGTCTGGCAGGCCGGCTCCCATTGGGGTCAGTCCGTGCCCAGGCAAGAGGGGAAAGTGATAATCGATTATGGGCGCGACATCGTAATCCTCTTATCGCCTGACGAGCGTCATCTCCGCATAACGCTCCAAACGCAAGCCGGATTTCGTCAAAAAGGACCCCTCCTCCACGCGCCGCACCCGGGAACCGAATTCCAGGTCGGAGGCGTCACGTTCGAGACTTTGGCGCCTCTCGCGGGTAAGTAGCTGCGCAATTGCTGCATGGTGCGGTCATGCTCCAGGCATAACCGTGAAGTTATGGTACGTATAGTATTATTGTACTTTACTTTGTAATTTTATCGTAAACCTGTCGCATTGCTGGAAATAGATTCCCCTTCCAATGATAATGAAATCTACGGTAACCAATGCGAAAAGACCGCCAATCCGTCCTGATTACCCTTATCTTGTCCTTGGGCGTCTTTGTTCTTGACTTGAACACACCAATTGCCATTGCCACCTGGCTGCCTTACCTGATTCTCATCTGCTGGGTTTCCGGCTCGGCCAGCGCACGGCAGACATTCTCCTTGGCCTTATTGATCACGGCGTTCCTCTGCATCGCTTTGTGGAGAGCCTCGCCGGGAACCCCGTTTCGCGACCTGGCTCTCCCCAATCACCTCATCACTGTCGGCGGCGTTTGGACAATGGCGGTGTTGTGCGTGTCGCGCAGGAGAGCCGAACTCGAGCGGGACAAGGCACTGCGGGATCTCGAGGAGACAACGAAAACCCTCAAGCAGTTGAGCGGCTTGCTGCCGATCTGCTCCATGTGCAAGAGAATTCGCAATGATAGCGGCCGGTGGGAGCAGTTGGAGCACTTCATCCAGAGCCATTCGCAGGCTCAGTTCACCCACGGGTTGTGCGATAAGTGCGCCACGGAACTCTCGCCGGAGACCGTGGAACCCGGGATCCATGGCGAGGCCGGCTAGAAGCGCCGCTTCCCGCTGGCCTTCGCCTACCGCCCCTTGAGCTTCACTTCACCTTTACCGGCAACTCTGCCTGCTGCTGCCTTCCATCCTCGCCCGTCACCACCAGGCGGAAGGTCGTGCTCGCCGTCACCTGCTCCTCGAAGCACCGCCGTTCCGCCACCGGAACGCTCTTCCCGTTCAGCTCTGCTGACTTCGCCTTCACCAGTCCGTAGCACAGCGTCACCCGCTCACCCGGAGCCACCTCTGGCTTATCCGCTACAAAAAGCCGGATCATTTCCACCGCCTTCGGGACGGCTGGACCCACCGTCACGTCCACTCCCCGCGACGAACCCTCCACCGACAGCGTATAGTGGGTCGTCTTCTCCGGCTTCACGGAAAAACACCGCGTGAATGATGGCATCAGTTTTTCCACCGGCGGATCGAGTTTCACCCACTTCGCGTCCTCGACGCCGTAGCACAAGAGAGCTTCTTCGCCCTTGTGAATGGCGGGCGGCGACGCATAGAAGTTCGTAATCTTCGCCGCTGCCGGCGGAACCGCCTTCTTTTCAGGGGCGGCCGGACCGCCGCATGACGCGGCCATCAGGAGACACAGCGCGGTTACGAATCTACTGCTGTCGCAAACAGTCCGCAATTTCTTTTTCCGTAATCACGCCTTCGCGAATTATCCGCCAATATGGTTCCGTAATGTCCACCGTCGTGTTGCCCGGCCCTGCGCATAGCCCTCCGTCCAGCACAAGGTCCACCCGGCCATCCATCGTCGCGAATGCCTCGATGCCGCTGCGGCAGGTCGGCTGACCGCTCAGATTCGCGCTCGTGGCAATCAGCGGGTGTTCAAGCCAATCGAGCAGACCGTTGGCCACCGGCGACTTAGCCTGCCGCATCGCCAGCCGCCCCGTGTTCCCCGTCACTTTCAGCGGCACTTTCGCCGACGCCGGTACAATCATCGTCAGCGGTCCCGGCCAGAAATGCCGCGCCAGCAGAAAAAACCGCGAACTCAACTCCTTCGCCAGGTCTTCCGCCATCAGCACTCCGCTCACAATCAGCGGGAGCGAACGCGAAAACTCGCGCCCCTTGGCGTCAAACACCTTGCCCACCGCATGCAGATTAAACGGGTCCGCCACAATCGAATACAACGAATCCGTGGGAATCACCACGATCTCCCCGCGGCGGATGGCGGCCGCGGCCCGCTCGAGCGCCTCGGGACTCGGCTGTTCGCGATCAAGTTCTATCAGGTCCGTTGCCACTATCTTTGCTTTGTCCGATCGTTTGATTTCATCTCGGCCCGATTGCTTCGGCAACCTGGATTGCCATCTCGTAGCGCCCGAACGGAGCGCTCAACTGCACTCCCTGCGCCATGGGCCTGATCCGCTCCACCATCTCCCGGGCGATTGCCACGCCCTCCGCCCTTGCCTCTTCGGCGCTGCCGGCCCGCCTCATCCGTCCCAGGTATTCCTCCGGAACCGGAACCCGCAGTTCGTTCACCATGAATTCCGCGTTGCGATAACTGGTCAAAGGCCAGATTCCGGCGATCAAAGGAATATTGTACTGCGATGTCGCCTTCAGCCATGCTTCGAGCAGTTTCAGGTCGAACACCGGTTGCGTCACCACGTACTCCGCGCCCGCCTGCACCTTCCATCCGAAGCGGCGCAGTTCCTCCTCCATGTTGAAAGCTCCGGGATTCGCGCCCACTCCCAACAGCATCGCTGTCTGCGACCCGATCGGATTGCCGCCAATGTCGAGTCCGTGGTTCAGGTTTGTCACGATGTTCGCCAGCCCGATCGCGTCCACGTCGAAAACCGCCGTGGCGTTCGGATACGCGCCCATCCTTGGCGGATCGCCCGTTATGCAGATCAGATTGCGCACCCCCACCGAATGCGCCCCGATCAACTCCGATTGGATCCCCAATATGTTCCGGTCGCGGCAGCAGAAGTGAAGCACCGCTTCGATCTCCGCGTCGCGCTGCATCAACTGGCAGCACACCTGGGCGCTCATCCTTGCGCTCGCGCGCGGACCATCCGGCACGTTGATGCAATCGATGCCGTTCTCCTTGCACAGCTTCGCGCCCGCGATCTCCTTTGAAGCGTCCACCCCGCGCGGAGGCAGAATCTCGACAAAGGCGACGAACTTCCCCGCCGCCAGCTTTGCCCCCAGTTGCGACTTGTCCGCCATCGCCACCTTCGGCAGCGCTTTCGTCTTCGCCTCCGGAGCCTCCACCGTCACGGTAAGCTTCCGCTGCCCCGGTTGCAACGACCGTGCCTCGGAAACCACTTCCTTGATGTGCTCCGGCGTCGTCCCGCAACAGCCGCCGACGATCTTCGCCCCGGCCCACAACAACCGCCGTGCGTACTGCGACATGTACTCGGGCGAGCAGAGGTAGATTTGCCGCCCTTCCACCCGCGCCGGGTGCCCCGCGTTCGGCATCGCGCTCACTGGCTTGTCCGAATACCGCATCATCTTCTCGATGGTCTCGAGCGTCGCCTTCGGCCCAACCGAACAGTTGATTCCGATCACGTCCGCCGGCCATTCGTGCAACAGCGGCGTGTACGATGCGACGTCCTTCCCATCGAGCATGTTGCCGTAATCATCGATTGTGACCTGTGCCACAATCATCATCTCCGCGCCCGCCACCTCCCGCGCCGCGAACAGCGCCTCCCGCAGTTCGCTCAGGTCGCCGAAAGTCTCGAGCACCAGCAGGTCCACGCCCGCATCCACCAGGTACTTCGTCTGCTCGGCGAACGTCGCCCGGGCTTCCCCGAATGACGTAGGCCCCAGCGGCTCGAGCCTCACCGCCAGCGGACCGATAGCCCCCGCGACGAACGCCCGCTCCTGCGCCGCCTCCCGCGCCAGCCGCACTCCCGCTTCGTTGATCGCCTGGCACTTCTCCGCCATCCCGAACGCCGCCAGCCGCATCCGTGTCGCGCCGAATGTGTTCGTCTCCAGAATCTGCGCGCCGGCCTTCACATAGTCCTGGTGGATTTCCTTCACCAGCCCCGGCTGCGATACGTTCAACTCATCGAAGCAGCGGTTGATGAACACTCCCTTGCCGTAAAGCATGGTGCCCATCGCTCCGTCGGCGACAAACACCCGCCTCGGAAACAATTCGCGGAACTCCGCGGCCCGGCTGAATTTCGGGGAAATACTAGTCATGTATAGGACGCGCGTTTGCCCTTGGCAAACCGGAAGTTACTGCGATTTTAGCGCACTCCCGGACAGGCTTACATCTGGTAAAGCATCAGGTACACGATCACTCCGGTCACGCTCACATAAAGCCACACCGGCAGCGTCCATCGCGCAATCCGGCGGTGCCGGTCAAACCGCGCCGCCAGCGCGCGTTGAAGCGTAATAACCGCCAGCGCCGGCACCGCCGCCGCCAGCACCGTGTGCGTCGCCAATATCGTCAGATATACCGTCCGGATCGCGCCCGTCTTCGTAAACCGCACCGAACCCACCTGAAAGTGATAGGCGAGGTAGCAGATGAGAAACAGCACCGAAGTCGCAAACGCGGCCAACATCGCCTTGTGGTGCGCTTCCTTTCTGCCCCGCCGGATGAACACGTATCCCGTCACCAGCAGCACACTGGAAGTCGCATTGAGAACGGCGTTCACCGTGGGCAGATCGCGCGCCGTCACTTCAGGCCTCCTCGTGCAGCCGCCGGATATCGGAGATCAGCCGCCGGATGCTGTCAGGCTCCGAGGTATCGTAGTACGCCCGGATGCGCGCTTGCCGGTCGAGCAGCACGAACCGTGTGCTGTGCGTGAGACTCCCATCCACGTTGCCAAGCTTGAAAACATACCGGTCGAGCTTGTGAAGTTCCTCCGCCGGACCGGTGAGAAATGCCCACCGCTCATCGGCCCGGTGCCGTTTGGCGTATGCCGCCAGCGCCTCCGGAGTGTCCCTCGCCGGGTCCACCGTGAACGATACCAGCCGCACATCGGGCAGATCCTTCACCGCGTTCTGCACCTGCCGCATCTGTGAGCTCATTCGCGGACACGGCCCCGCGCAGTTGGTGAAGATGAAATCCGCCACCCACACGCGCCCCTTCAACTCCTTCGCGCTCTCGAACACCGCTCCCGTTTGCGCCGTGAGCGCGAAATCCGGAACAGACCCGAGAACTTCCAGGGGAGGCTGTGGCCGTGAGCACCCGGCCGCCATCACAACCAGCAGCAGCGATAAACCTCTCACAGCCGCGAACGGTCCAGCAACAGCAGACCGTAAAGTACCGGCAGGTAAACGACCGACGCCAGCAGAACGCCTCGCGCCCGGAGCGCCGTCCGCTCCCTCGCCACGCGAACCGCCGCGTACAGGAAGAAACACCCCGCCACCGCCGCGCCGGCCACATACCAGTCGCCGGCCATCAGCAGATAGCGCGGCACGAGACTCACGGGAATCAGCACCAGCGACGCCATCACCATCTGCCGCGCCGTCGAGATGCCGTCCGGTTCCACCACCGGCAGCATGCGGATGCCCGCCCGCGCGTAATCGTCCCGGTACATCCAGGCGATCGCGTAAAAATGCGGAAACTGCCAGAGAAAGAGAATCGCGTACAGCACCCACGCATCCCAGGTAAGTGTGTTCGCTCCCGCCGCGAATCCGATCAGCGGAGGCATGGCGCCGGGAATCGCCCCTACCGTCGTCGAATGCCACGTCCGCTGCTTCAGCGGGGTATAAAGTCCCAGATAACTCGCCTCCGTGAACAGGCCCAGCCACGCGGCGAGCGCGTTGGCGCCGTAGTACAACTCAAAAAAACCCGCCACGGAAAGCATCAGTCCGAAGATCATGGCCTGCCGGGGTGTGACGCGCCCCGTAGGCAGCGGCCGGTGTTGCGTGCGGCGCATGCGGCCGTCGGCCTCCCGCTCATACCACTGGTTGAGCGTGAAGGTCCCGCTGGCGATCAGCGCCGTGCCGATGATTGCGTGTAAAAGTACGACCCAGTGCAGGCCCGATTGTGCCCCGAACCAATAGCCGATGCCCGTGCTCATCAGAATCAACCACGTGACCCTCGGCTTGGTCAGCTCGATATAGTCCTTCATGATGGAAACTTACATTAAGGTAGTGAAAGGATACCCAGTCCTCTCCATTCTACCCCTTGAAGGTAAAGTCTGCTGTCTGCGCCTGCTTCGGCTCCACCTTCACCTTGATCTCCTGCGTCCCATAGCGCTCCTGCCAAGCCTCGATGGTGTATTCGCCCGGCGGCACATCCTTCAAGGTGAACGTTCCATCGTCGCCCGTGACGGCGAAGTAGGGGTTCGACATGACGCCGACCCAGGCCCGCATCCAGGGGTGCACATTGCATTTGAACAGAATGGGAGGCATCTCCGCCTTCGAAAACGTCTTCACCTTCACGTCTCCCTTGGGCGGCTGTGATTCGTTCCATTCGCGGTTCACCCTCGGCAAGGGGTGGATGTTGTGGTTCGTCGAGTCGCTGTTGGAGATCTCGAGCGGCTGGTTCACCATCACCGCCACCACGTGCGGTACATAGATGCAGCCGTTTTGATCAAGCTTCACCGGAGCGGTGGGGGTGGGGTACTCGCCCTTGGGCAGGCCGTCCTTGATGTAAACCAGAACATTCTTCAACGTCCCATTGCCGTTGAGCACAACATCTTCCGCGTAGACCGGACCCTTGTGCATTCTGGCGCACGCCGGCGTGGCGTCCATGCTGAGTACTTTGGGCGTCGGTTTCTCACCGCTGAACGATACCTTCCCGGTGATGGAACCCGCCGTCGCGGGATCCACCGGCGGAGCCGCCGCGGCGGCGGGCGCGGCGCTTTCTTTCTTTGCTTCCGGAGTCCCGCCGCCACAGGAGGCGAGCAGGATGAGGACCGGCAGCGTCATCCAAAACATTTCACGTTTCATTTCTTGGAAAGCCTCGACTACACGAATGGAGATGGAGAATCGGAAACAGAACCTTATAGGTTACCATCGAAGCTGAACGCCATGCTTTTCCTCTTACCGCTTCTGCTCTGCCTCGGCCCTCTTCACGCTGAATACCTCCACATCGGGCAGAGCTTCAAAACCCATGACTGCGCCTCCTGCGCCGAATCCCTACGCAAGAAACTGGCCCGTGACCCCGGCGTTGAGTCCGTCAACGTGGATCTCCGCAAGAACGTGGCCGCCTTCGACCTCAAGCCGGGCAATAAGATCCGCCTGCGCCGGATCCGCGACCTCGTCGAACAAAGCGGCTTTGAACCGGAAAGCGCCCAGGTCGTCGTGCTCGGAACCGCCTCGGTCGAACGCGGTATCGTCACGCTCGGAATCGCCGGCACGGATGACTCCATCCGCCTGCGCGACCCGGAAGCGCGCATGCGCGAATTTATCACCAGAAAAGTCGAGATCAAGGGCGTGGTCGAGCGCGTCATGAGCCGCGGCGCCCGCATCGACATCCTCGATGTGAGGGAGGCGAGGCTGGTCAAGTAGCCCCGCAAGGGGTAGACTGAATCCAATGATTACCGGCAGACGTTCGTTTCTCACTCGTGGCGGCTTCGCTTGGCTCTCCCGCTGGCTGCCTCTTGGAGCCCTCCCGGCGGCGGCGGCCACTCGCGGCGGTGGCGTGTACGAGGAGTTGGGCATCCGCACGATCATTAATTTCCGCGGCACCCACACCACCATCGGCGCGTCGAAGGAGTGGCCGGAACTGCACGCGGCGATGCGCGAAGCGTCACGGCACTACGTCTCGCTCGAGGAGTTGCAGGATCGCGTCGGTGAGCGCCTCAGCCGCCTCATTGGCACGGAGGCGGCGATGGTCACCACCGGCACGGCCGGAGCCATCTGCGTCGGCACGTGCGCCTGCGTCGCCGGCAGCGACCCTCGGGCCATCCGCCGCATCCCGGACATCACCGGCCTCAGGAACGAGGTCCTCTGCCTCAAACTCCATCGCAACGGCTATGACCATGCCGTTCGCAACGTGGGCGTGAAGATGGTCGAAGTGGAAAACGCGGAACAACTCCGCGCGGCCGCCGGTTCCCGCTCGGCGATGATGTACTTCCTCGGTGGAACCAGTGGCGACGCCGCCTGGCCTGAGACCATGAGCGCCGGCGAATGTCTCAAGATCCTCAAGCCGCTCGGCATCCCCTTGCTGGTCGATGCCGCCAACATGCTTCCCCCCTTCGATAACTTGCGCAAACTGGCCGCCGCCGGCGTGGACCTGATCGCCTGCAGCGGCGGCAAACACATGCGCGGCCCGCAATGTTCCGGTCTGCTCGCCGGGCGCAAGGACCTCATCACCGCCGCCCGCCTGAACATGAGCCCCCACTCGGATAGCCTCGGCCGGCCGATGAAGGTGGGCCGGGAAGAGATCATCGGCCTATGGCTCGCCGCCGAAAAATATTCGAAGCTCGACTTTGAAGCGCTCGACAGGGAGAACCTCCGCCAGGCCGAATACATCCAGTCCGCTCTCGCCCGCATCCCCGGCGTCAGCGCGGATATCATCTCCATCGACCGCACGCGCAAGGTGCGGCGCGTCGCCGTCACTTGGGATGAGAAATCGCTCGGCATCACCGCCGCCGAATGTGAAAAACAGCTTTGGGACGGCGAGCCGCGCGTCGCCGTGCTACGCCACCAGCCGCAAGGAATCGAGTTCACCTGCTTCATGAACGACCCCGGCGACGAGAAGCCCGCCATGCGCAGGATGCAGGAGATCTTCGCCCGGCGATCCTAGCCGTTACCGGTCGTCATCGTCCACATCGAGCGACAGAGGCGCGAACGCCGCCTGCCGCGCCGCTGGGTACGGTACATCCCACCCCCGGATCGACCCCCACAAAATCCGGTTCAGCCGCTCGGTGGGAGCTGCGTCCGGCAGTTCCCATTTCATTCGCGCCGAATCACGGGCGCCCTTCAGCGCCGCCCCTCTCAGCGCCGTGACCCCCGGATTCCGCTCCATCAGCGACTGCTCCGGCACGACAGCCTGATAGGGCGTGGCATCTGCCGAGTCCGTGAAACTCTCGCGCATCTCCGTGGCGATCATGTCGAACAGCGAGAGCGTAGGCAACCCGAGCATCAACTCGATGGTCTTCAAAATACTCTGATGCGAATAGAAGGTCGAGTCGATGTGGCCCCGCTTCGTGTAAGGACTCACCGCCAGCGCCACCGTACGGTGCCCGTCCACATGGTCTACGCCGTTCTGCGCGTCGTCCTCCACCACGAATATCGCCATCTTCTTCCAGAACCGCGTGTGCGTCAGCGCTTCCACGATCTGCCCCAGGGCCATATCGTTATCCGCCACCATGGCCTTCGGCGTGGACGCGCCGGCAAGCGTGCCGTTGGTGTGATTGCTCGGCAATTGCACCATCACCAGGTTCGGCATCTTCCCCTCGCCTTCCCACTTCTCCACATCCTTGAGGAAGATCCGCGCCCGCACCACGTCGGGGATGGCTGTCGTGTACGCCGGATAGTTGCGCGCCAGAATGCGGTTCAGCGGCGCGATCGGAGCCGTGATGTTCCATTCGTTGGCGAACTCCTCACCTTGTTTCCAGCGCGCCAGATATTCATGGCGCTTCGGCTGCGCGACGCGCGTGATCCCCGCGTACTCGCCGTAAACCCTCACTGTCTTTCCCCTGCTGAGCGCCGCGTCCCATAGGAACCCGCCCTCGGAAATCGCCAGCGGATCAGAACCGTCGAACGGATAGCTGCGGCCGGCATACCCCGGCCACATGGCGTAGGCGTTTTCGTTGGCCTGCGTGATCCACTGGTGGCCGTCCGCGCTGTTGCCGCCGGTCGCATAAAAATTGTCGAGCAGGACGAACTGCTCCGCCAGGCGGTGTTGATTCGGCGTTACGTCCTCGCCGAACATCACCAGCGACGGATCCCCGTTGCCCTTTTTCAGGTCCCCGAACACCTGGTCGTACGTCCGGTTTTCCTTGATGATGAACACCACGTGCTCGATCAGCGACGGCTCGCCGCTCCGGCGCGGCACCGCGGCCGGCGCGCGCTTCGTATCCACTCTGGCCGGAGGTCCGCCCGTTCCGGCCAGCGCCAGGTGGTTGTTCTCGCCCACCGCCGTCGTAAGGCTTGCCAGATGCGCCTCATCCGGTAAGTCCACAACGTTCACCGCGCCCCGGTAGGCGTGGACAAAACGCTTGCTCGGCGCGTCTCTCCATCCCGATCCCGCCCCGAGCAGAGCGCCGATCGCCAGCCGCTTGCCATCCCCGCTGAGTGCGAGGGAGTTCGGATACCACGCCGTTGGGATCATCCCCTCGATCCCTCCGGTTCGCGTGTTCATCGCCACCACCGCATTGATGCCGCCACAGGCGATCCACAGCCGCTTTCCATCCGGCTCCAGCACAATCGCCGTGGGCGCGATTCCCGGCACTCTCTCCCGAAAGGGCCGGACGGCATACGCCGCGGCGGTCTTCATCGTCCTCGTGTCGACGACGTCAATAACGTCGCGGTTGCTGCTGGCGACGTAGAGCCGCTCCGCCTTCTCGTCCCAAACCATCGCGTTCGGGTGCGCGTTCACCTTCAATGTATGCGTCACCGTCAGTTGATCCACGTCCACGCGCGTAACGGTTCCCATGTTTGCAACTCCGCGCTGGTCCACCAGGATGCGGTCCGCGCGGGGATCATATCCCGTCGGCGCCGCGCGGTCCCCCGCTCCCGCCGCTCGCCCGCCCCAGTTGCTGACCCACGCCACCGTGCCGCTTCGATTCAGCACCGCCGCAAACGGCGCCACGCCCGTCTTGACAACCCCGCGCAGTTTGCCCGAATCGCGTTCCACCAGCGCCAGTTGATTGTCATAGGTGAGTGGGATGGCGGCAACCTGGCCGGCAATGGCAATGGATCCCGCCAGAAACTTGCCAAGGCTCGCCTGCAGCGTCTGCTTGCCCGATGTGAACGCCCCAAACTCGACCGCGCGCGTGCCGCGAACCACCGTCGCCGCCAGCGCGCGTCCGCTATTCTCGTCAAAACGCAGACTCTGCATTCCCGGAGTCCCCCCGATGGGGATCGATGCCAATACTTTGTTTTCGCGCCAATCTATTCGCATGATTTGACTGGCGGTGGCTACCCATACCTCACTGGGATCGCGCCCGAAATCCACTGCATAAACGCGCCCCTCGAATACTGCTGGAACGCCCGCCGGCGTAATGGACTGGCGGGTTGTGACCACGCCGGGATCCGTTACATTTCTTACCGGACGTCCGGCGCTCTGCGCCCACAACAGTCCGCTCCATGCCACCCAAATCGCGATAGTTCTCATGCCGGATACCTTCCTCACTTTATACCCATCCTGAAGTATCTTCAAAAAAATTCAGTGAATTCCCCGATACTTTTTGTCCGCAAACGGGTTGTATGCTCATCCATGTGGGATCTGTTCCTTCCTTCGGCTAGCTTCGACGGGGAAGTGAATCGGAGGAAGGAACGTCCCGCCCCTCTCCTCCGAATCCCCTTCCCGCCGCCAAACCCCAACCCGCCCATCCTGTAGAATTCGAGTACAGCAATGACCCTCACCAGAAGACAGTTCGCCGTCTCCACCGCGGCGCTGGCCTCACGGCCCGCCCTTCCCGCCTCGATGGCCTCATCGCGGCCGAACATCCTTTTTCTAATGGACGACCAGCACCGCGGCGACTGCCTCGGGGCGGACGGCAACAAGGTCATCCGCACTCCTACCCTGGATATGCTCGCTCGCGAGGGGGTGCGCTTCCGCTCTGCTTATTCCTCGACGCCAACCTGCACACCCGCCAGGGCCGGGTTGCTGACGGGACTCTCGCCTTGGAATCACGGAATGCTCGGCTACAGTAAGGTGGCGCGGAAGTACCCCTGCGAGATGCCGCGCCTTCTGCGTGACGCGGGCTATTACACCATGGCGATTGGAAAGCTGCACTACGCCCCGCAACGGAACCTTCACGGCTACCACACCGCGCTGCTCGACGAATCGGGGCGTGAGGAATCCGTGGATTTCCGCAGCGACTATCATTCCTGGTTCTACAGCCAGGAGCCGAATGTGGATCCCAATGCGACCGGCGTGGGCTGGAACGACTACAAAGGCAAAGCCTACGTGCTGCCGGAACGCCTGCATCCGACCACGTGGACGGCCGATTGCGCCGTGCGTTTTCTCGACACCTATCAACGCAACCAGCCGTTTTTCCTCAAGGTTTCCTTCGCGCGGCCGCACAGCCCCTATGATCCGCCCCCGCGCTGGATGAACGCCTACGCTGATGCCGCTCTGCCCCCGGCGCAAGTGGGCAAGTGGGCGGAGCACTACCGGGCGCGAAGTTGGGATCGTGACGATATCTGGCACGGCGATGTGGGCGAAGAGGCCACGCGCGTTTCACGGCAGGCCTACTACGGTAGTGTGAGCTTCGTGGATGAACAAATGGGACGTATCGTCGAGGCGCTTACCAAACGCGGCTGGCTCGAGAACACGCTGATCGTCACCGCCTCCGACCACGGCGATATGACCGGAGATCAATTCCTGTGGCGCAAATCCTATGCCTACGAACCATCGGCGCGGATTCCGATGACGCTGCGCTGGCCCAAGGGCCTGATCGAAGCGCGGCGCGGAATGGTGAGCGGGCACCCGGTGGAGCTGCGCGACATTCTGCCGTCGTTTCTCGATGCCGCCGGCGTACAGGCGCCCGCCAGACTGGACGGACGAAGCCTTCTCGATGTGGTGCGCGGGAAGACGGCCAACTGGCGGCCCTACATCGATCTGGAACATGACATTTGCTACGGCCCGTCGAACCACTGGAATGCCCTGACCGACGGCGGAACCAAGTACATCTACCACGCGCGCGATGGAGCCGAGCAGCTTTTCGATCTGACCAGCGACCCCCATGAACTGCATGACAGAAGCGCGGAGCCGGCATCGGCGAACACCCTGCGCCTGTGGCGCGCGCGGATGGTCGAACATCTGCAAGTCCGCGGTCCCGAGTGGGTGAGTGGCGGCAAGCTCGTTCCAAGGCCCCAGGGGATGCGGCTTTCGCCGAACTATCCGAAAGCGGAGGCGTGAGCAGATGACGTGCGGCAGGCGCGGATTTCTCACCCTCCTCGGCGCGGCCCCGTTCTCGAATGCGGAGACCGTGGCCCCGGAGTTGATTCTCTATAACGGAGTCATTCACACCATCGATGCCTCCAATCCACGCGTGGAAGCCGTCGCCATCGCCCGCGGCCGGTTCCTCGCCACGGGCACCAACCATGAAATGCTGGCGCTTGCCTCGGCGCGCGCGCGAAAGGTCGACCTGGGCGGTAAGACCGTTGTCCCCGGCTTCATCGACGCCCACACCCACGTCGCTTCCTCGGGGCTGCGGCACCTGCGGCAGGTGGATTGCGATCTGCGCTCGATTGCCGCCATTCAGGCCGCCATCCGCCGGCGCGCCTCGGGGACGCCGCCGGGCGAGTGGGTCATTGGCTTTAAGTACGACGACACAAAGACGGATGAAGGGCGCAAACTGACGCGCGCTGATCTCGACTCCGCCTCGCCGGCGCATCCCGTCTTCATCGAGCATCGCGGCGGGCACACCGCTTATGTGAACTCGCTGGCGTTGCGCATTGCCGGCATCGATGACAGGACGCCTGATCCGGCGGGAGGCCAATTCGACCGCGACCGTTCCGGCCACCTCACCGGCGGGTTGCGCGAAAATGCCACCCGGCCATTTCTTCAGAAGCTCCCCAATCAATATTCGCGCGGCGACCGGCGCGAGGCCGTGAAGCTGATGACACGAATGTTCGCCCGCGCCGGGGTGACCAGCGTGCATGACGCGCAAGGCTCGCCCGAGGATCTGTTTGCCTACCAGGATGCGCGCGCTGCCGGAGACCTGCGCGTCCGCGTCTATCACCTGCTGAACTACCGCTACCTTGACCGCATGCTCGAGGCGGGCATCCGCACCGGCATGGGTGATGAATGGATCCGTGTGGGCGCCATGAAGTTGGTCTCCGACGGCTCCATCTCCGAACGCACCGCCCATCTGTCGCGGCCCTATGCCGGCAGGCCGAATGATTTCGGGATTCAGGTGATGCCGGAGGAAGAGTTGTACCACTACGCGCGGAAAGCGCATGAGGCAGGCTGGCAGATCGGCATTCACGCCAATGGCGATGCGGGGATCGACATCGCCTTGCGCGTCTATGAACGTCTTCAAAAGGAGATGCCGCGCCGCGACGCCCGCTACCGGCTCGAACACTGCACCCTGGTTAACGACTCCCTGATCCGCCGCATCAAGGCTCTTGGAGCCATCCCCACCCCATTTTCCACTTACGTGTACTATCACGGCGAGAAGATGAGCGAATACGGAGAGGAGCGGCTGAACCGGATGTTCGCCCTGCGGAGCTTTCTTGACGCGGGCATCCGCCCCACCCAGGCCTCAGACTACCCTCCGGGGCCTTTCGAGCCGATGATGGCCCTCCAATCCGAGGTGACGCGAACCGGCGCCAAGGGCCATCTCTGGGGACCGCGGCAGAAAGTAACCGTGGACGAAGCCCTGCGGATTGGAACGCTTCACGGAGCGTACGCCTCCTTCGAGGAGGGTCTCAAAGGCTCCATCACTCCCGGCAAGCTCGCCGATCTGGTGGTGCTCGGCCGCGATCCGCGAACCGAGCCGCCATCCACTCTCGTCACCATCCCGGTCGAGCGCACAATGGCCGGGGGCGCTTGGGTGTACGAGTCGTAAGCCTCAGGAAAGGCGCACGCCGCGCCGGCGCGCCCACTCCGCTCCCAGTTCTTCCTGCCGTTCCATCGGCAGTTCCCGCGCCGCAAGCTGGAAAATGACCGTCTCTTCCTTGAGAAAGTGTTTGCGGGTCTCCGCTACGGCGTCCAGTAGAGACTGCCGGGCCTCCTCCACTTGAGGTGTTGAGAGCACCCGGGTCAGGCACGCATCGATCACTTGATGGTCGGAAGGCGCCGGCGCGCCGTTGCCGGAAAGGGGCGGAGCCGGAAGAAAGCTCCGAATCGCCGGCACCAGCAGCTCATCTTCGAGGTTGGCGTGGCTGCCCAAAGCCGATCTCAGGCAACCGGCCCGGATCTTCAACTCCTCGAGACTGGCGCTCGCGCTGGTGCGTTCGATAAGTTCCAGCAACGGATAGATCGCGCCATGCTCGCCCAAAAGGGCTTGTGTGATGATCATTGCTTCATCGCCTTCACTTCATCGAACTCCTTACTCGGCTATCGTAGCGTTCGACCGGCGCTGTCAGCAGTGACTACAGTCACGAAGCCGCCTCCCTCCTCACTGCGGCGGCGCGGCGGCGCCGAACATCCCCGGACTTGTGTACTCGGCCGATACGATACGGTAGCGGTACACCATGCCATGTTGGCCCACCAGGTAGCCGTGACGCGAATCCGGAAAGGTCACGTCCCGCGTGAGCGCTGGCAGATTCGCCGGCCGGGAAGAGAAAGTCCGCCCCCCATTGAACGAGTACCCGATTTGCCGGCCGTTCTCGTTGACGCCCACCAGAATCTTCCCTTCGCCGGAGGCGTAAAAGCTGCGCCATGCCGGCGCGTTCGCGCTCCCCGTCCACGTCGCGCCGCCATCCGCGGTCCAAAGCGTCTGTCCGCTCGCCAGCACCGCCAGCCCGTCCTTTTCGGACCAGAAATGAATCCTGTCCACCGCGTGCTTCGTATCTGGAAGAACAGAGTGCGTCCACGTGGCGCCGCCATCCGCGCTCCTCGAGAAGACGCCCCAATAGGTCCCCATGTCGACGGGGGCCCCTCCGCCCATGAAACCGATCGTGGGCGATACAAACCGGATGTCCCTAACCATGCAGCCTAACGTACGCGCCAGACCCCCAACCACGGCATCGACGGAGCACGGGTGGCCGCGCGTCCAACTCTTCCCGCCGTTCTCCGTGCGGTTGAGGTGCGTTCGTGACTGGGAATCGTGGTGGTCCGCCGCCACGCCGGCGCTGGGAGTGACGAACCAAAGGCCCCTTGACGTGCCCGGCAGTTTGCCCAATTCCGCCCACGTGGCGCCGTCCGTGGTCCCCATCACCCTATTTCGCTCCGTCATCACCCACCCGTGCCGGGAATCGAGAAAGAAGATCCTGGCCAGATCCTCATCCGTAGCCTCCGGATCCCCGCCAAGCTGGGCTTGCCAGCTCTTGCCCCCATTCGAGGTAAACAGAATCGTGCCCTTCCGCCCCGCGGCCCAGCAGGTCTCCGGACCCACGCACGCAATGGCTCGCAATTCGATGTCTTTGTTGAAAGGTACTGGTTCCCAGATCGCCTTCCACTTCGGCGTGGCGGCGCTGGACGCCGGATCCTTCGGCTTGGCTGCTTTTCCTGCCTGGCCAAAGGCTGAACCGGCTAGTGTGAGGAGAATCGCTGCAATCCCAGAAATCGTACGCATGGATCTCTCCTATCCAGCAGTATGCAAGCTTTAGCGAAATGCTATCACGCGCGCGGAGAGTTTGCTGCCCACTCCCGCACATCGAGCCCGTGCTCGTCGATGCGCGTCCAG
>JABAQT010000050.1:0-3636 GCA_019187195.1 Bryobacteraceae bacterium | reverse complement strand
CACATCGAGCCCGTGCTCGTCGATGCGCGTCCAGACCACTTCCGATCGATGCCCGTGCATCTCGAAGATCTGGCGCACAAGATCGCAGACCGGTTCGCAGCCGCGCTCATAAAACACGAGGATCGAAGGGCCCGCCCCGCTCAGCGTGCACCCGAGAAGGCCGGGCGCGCGGAGGCGGAGAGCCTCCTCCAGCCCCGGAACCAGTTTGGCTCGGTAGGGTTGATGGAGACGGTCCTCGAGGGCGGCGGGGAACGCGCTGGTGGTTCCCGTGGCAAGCGCGGCGATCAGAAGTGCCGCCCTCTGGATATTGAACACCGCGTCGGCGCGCGAATAAACCGTGGGAAGCACGGTGCGCGATTGCGTCGTGGGCAGTTCGAAGTCCGGCACAACCACCGCCACGCCATAGCGCGCGGGCAGTTCCAGGCGCACGGCCCGCGTCATCCCTCCCGAATCGATGGCGCTGGCGACGATCGACCCCAACACCGCCGCCGCCACGTTATCCGGATGCCCTTCAATCTGTGCCGCCTCATCCAGAATCCGCAGCGGCTTCCAGCCAAGCCCCAGCAGTTTATCGGCGATCACCACGCCCGCCGTCAAAGCCGCCGCGCTCGAGCCCAGCCCCTTGCCGAGCGGAATCTGATTGTCGATCTCGAGCTCGATGGGCGGCAGCGTCTCCCGGTGAAAATCGCAAGCCACCTTCAGCGCCGTCTGCCAGATCAGATTGTCCTCGCCCGTCGAAATGGAGCCGGCGTCCCGCCCCGTGCAGCGGATGCTCAGTTCGCTGCTCCGGCGGAAGCGGCATACCAGGGGAATATCGAGCGCCAGTCCGAGAGCATCGAAGCCGGGACCGAGGTTCGCGCTCGATGCCGGTACGCGTAGTTTCCAGGCCATGGAGACGGGCCGGCTTTCCTAGAGCGCTTCCTCGGGGAGCGCCACGGGGTTGCCTTCGCGGCAGGATTTATAGATGGCCGCCACCAGTTCGAGCGCCCGGTAGCCGGCCTCGCCCGAAGTGAGTGGTTCGCGCTTCTCGGCGATGGCCTCGCCGAACTCACGAAACTGGCGCTCGAAGGGAGTGAGCGGGATCGCCATCGGGTCCGACGCTCCGGACATGGTTTGGGAGGCGACCGGAGCGGGTTCGCCCTCGTCCTCCCGCACATCCCACGTAGTCAGTTTGTCGCCCGTCACAATGGCCGTACCCTTGGTCCCGTGAATCTCGACTCGCTCGGGGTAACCGGGCCAGAATGCTGTCGCCGCCTGGATGACGCCGGTTGCGCCGCCCTCGTAGCGGAGCACCGCGTTCACTACGTCTTCCGACTCGATGGAGTGCAACGCCCCCAACTGCCAGGCGCCGGAAACCTGCCGTACACGCCCGATGAGGTAGAGCAGCATGTCGATCTGATGGACAGCCTGGTTGATGAGCGCGCCGCCGCCCTCCGTGGCCCAACTCCCCTTGATGGGACGCGAGTAGTATTCGGCCGAGCGGTACCACTTGACGTAGGCGTCGGCCTGTAGAATCCGGCCGAGCCTTCCCGCCGGAATCGCCTTGGCGAGAAACCGGATCGAATCATCGAAACGGTGCTGGCTGACGACGTTTAGCCGTATGCCCGCGCGCCGCGCGTAACTCACCATCTCCCTCGCCGTCTCCGTGTTGGTCGCGATCGGCTTCTGCACCTGTACATGCTTGCCCGCGCCCGCGGCCACCATCAACGGCTGAAGCCGGAAATCCGGAAACGTGCAGACATCGATGAAATCGACGTTCGGGTGACGGCAGACATCCTCATAATCGGTGAAAAACTCCGCGCCGGCCTCGGCCGCGAACTTGCGTCCGTGATCTTCCCGCACGTCCGTAACGGCGGTGACTGTGTAGCCGATGTTCGCGTAAGCCTTAATGTGCATCCGCGCAATTGCGCCGCAACCAATGATTCCTACTCGCAAGCGAATCTCCTGTGTCGATCGAAGGGTAATGTTTCAGCCTAGCAGGATTCCAGGCCGTGGCCGGAACCGCAAACCGCCACCTCGAGACCCAGGGCGGCGAACATCGATGCCTTGACGGCAAGCGCCTGGTTCGCCGTCAAGGCGTCGGGAGCGTAGGCTACCTGAATGTGATTCGATTTGTGGCGCGCCATCATCTGGTCCCGGCTCACTCCGTAGGTGACCGCGTGCAGGATGGGCCACTGCGGCGTCGTGATGCTCCAGCGCCGCTCGGTCTCCTCCCGTGGCAGTTCGATCGCGCCCGCCCGGCCGATGTCCGCCTTCAGTCTGCCGTCCGCCACATAGACACGGCTCCAAACGATTTCGCCGGCCTTGCTCACGCCCTTGAGCGTCGAGCCTCCAAGCGGGAAGTACATCGGCGGCTGGCGCTCGCCCGTGGCGCCGGCGTAGCCGTCCTTGAAGTGAGAGGCGGGCACGGCGCCTGAAATCTCGAACACCCATACGAAGCGGCCGCCGTACTCTTCCCCATACCGTACGTCATGCAGCGTGTTCGACGGATCGAGGCCGAGAGCGCGCCACACCCGATTCGTGATCAGGCCGTCCAGCCCGGCGCACTCGTCCACTTCGTTGAAATGCGTCAGCGCAAGGCCATCGTAGAGCACGCGGCCGTTGCCCGCCGCTCGCACCGGCGGCCTGTCCGGGTTGTTCAGCAGGCCTTCCACAAGATCGGAAGCCGGGCATAGGTCCTTGAGCCCCTGTTGATATTGGATGCCGACAGCCTCGCACCCGAAGTCGTCCGCGATGCGGAGCGCGGCAATGTACATCTTGCACTGCTGGTGAATCTGCGCGTCGGTGAGTTCCGTCTCCTCCTTGCTTCCCGTCCGGAACCGCATCCCGCGCTCGTCAAGCCACTTGCGGACGGCGGCGGCTTCTTCATCACTCACCGCTCTCATCCCCGCAAACAGCGCCGACTGGCTGAGCCTCTCCTTGAAAACGCCCGTGGGGTGCAGCAACTCGTCGGGGATGATGGCGTTGTACATGCCCATGCAGCCCTCATCGAACACCCCCATGATGGCCTTGTTGCGGCGCAACTCGCCCGCCAGGGTCTCACCCATCCGCCGGGCGCTTTCCGGAACTTTCAACCCGTCGAACCCCCTGGCGTGGCTCGTGTCATGCTCCACCTCTTTCCCCTCGAGCCAGGCTTTCAAGCCATTCAGGAAATACGAATCGGTGAAATCGAGACTCCACAAGGAACTGTACCGGACTTGCGCCTTGGTGAGCGAGCCGTTGAGGTTCAGCAAGCCTACAAGCCCGGGCCACTGCCCGCTCCAGTTGGCCACCGTAAGAATGGGGCCTTTGTGGGTATAGAGCCCGTGAAGCACGTGGTGGCTGTACTGCCACACCGCTTCCACCACCACCAGCGGAGCCTCGGGCGGAATCCCCCGGAACACCTCCATTCCGTAGCGCTGGCTGTCGATGAAGCCGTGTCCCTTGACTTTGTCCACCGGGTGCCCCCGCTTCACCTCCCTCCCCAGCTTGGTGATGGCCGCCGTCACCGCGGCCTCCGCCTGTTCTTGCGCGGGCCAGCAAACACGGTTGGCGGATAGCCGCAGATCTCCGTTCGCAATCAGTATCACCGGTTCAGGCATAGCTCTCTATTTTGTCATGGGAGCCCCGTTGGCGGCTTGGTCCCCTCCTGATCCG
>JABAQT010000013.1:48521-121973 GCA_019187195.1 Bryobacteraceae bacterium | reverse complement strand
CTTCCGTTCGCGTCATTTCGCGGCAAATCGCAGCGCCTCGCGGAAAAACGAATCGAGCGCATTCCGCGTCTCCTCCCCCCAGTCCTTCATCACCAGCGCGACCACCGCGCGCCCCCGCTCCGCCAGCGCCGCCTGGGTCGCCAGAAACTGGGCCCGGTGATAGCCAGGTGCATAATCCACCTCCGGGATGCGTTCCCCCTTCTCGGCAATCATCACCGTGCTGAACGCCCCTCCATGCCCGATCACCATCTCGTGGTAGGAATGGTTCATCGCCGGGCCTTCATACACATCCACGGGCAACTTCCAGCATCCGCGGAACAGCCGCTCGGCCGCCTGATCCATCACCTTCCGGACGGCTCTCCCGTTTGCCGAATAGCGCAGATCGCCGAAAAACGTCAGCTCCGCGTAGGACACGGAGTTCTCCGCCATCAGTTGGCGGCATATCGAGGCATAGATCGCGGGAGCGGTCTTTGCGCCGGGGGCGGGCTCGACCCGCACCTGGTTGTAATACAGCGTGATCCCGCCGGGGAACTTCGCCATCCTCGTCCCGCCTCTCACCTCGCGCCAGAGTGATGTTTTCTCCAGCCCGCCGGCCTGCTTTTCTTCCGCCACCAACCGGCTCGTGATCGCCTTGTACAACTCGACGGAAGGCTGGGTTACGAAATTCATCTTCCGCAGGCAGGCTATCCCGAACACCACGTGATGAATGAACTGCATATAGCGCGAAAGCACGGTATGCTGGGGGAAAGTCACCACCGCCACCGGGTATCCCGCGCGCCGCAGCAAGGCCGCCTTTTCCGCCACTCCGCCGGCATCGCCTTTTCTCATTACCGCCAGAAACACACGCTGCTGGGAGGCGTCCTTCGGTGAGCGGTAGTTCGCCAGTTTTACACGCTCGCCAACCACCACCTTCAATCCCAATGCTTCGCTCTTACCCAGGCTCTCCTCAAAATCCTGCTTCGTCCAAATCTCCACTCCCCTCCACGCGTTGGGGAGCATCAGCGTCACTTTATCTCTCCCCGCCGTGCCCTGGGTATGTAGAAAGGAAGCCAGCCGGAAGGCATCGCGGATTTCTTCTTCGGTAAGAAAGGTTCCCGCCATCCACTCCCGCAGGTCCACTCCCGCCAGCGCGAGCGGATAGAGGCTCCCGCACGTCAAAGGGCTGCTGTGCCGTCCCGCCGTCGAATTGCCGCCGTCCAACTGCACTTCCACCTTGCGATAACCCCTCGGCCCCGCAAACTGGTCGAGCAGCGAACCCGGCAGCGTCATGTAGATAAAGTTCGCCTTGCCATCCACTCCGTGTTTCTCATAGAGCGCGGAGATCTTCGCCAGGTTCACCACTGGTTCGTAGGACGTCATCCCCATCGCCATCCCCGCCACCAGCGTCCGCTTCAGCGCTTCACGCAACCCGAGCTTGCTCCGCCGCTGCATATCCTCGAGGATGGCCTTCAGCTTGGCCGGATCCGTCGAATCGAGAACATACAACCGCGGCCCCTTTCGCAGCAGACCGCACGCGTGGTAGGCCGATTTATCCTCCGCCGACCCTCCCATCCCCGCCCAAATCACGAATTGCAAGGGGGCCCTATGAGCCTCCCGGATTCCCCGCCGGATCTCGCTCACCTGACGCGCGGCCTCCGCCGGCCACTCCGCATGTTGCGCGGCCATCCAGCTCAAGTGAAACACGCCGTAGCTGTTCTTGGTCACCTTGCCCGCCGCGTTCACCTCCATTCCCAGGCCGATGAGCGGGTTTCGTCCGGGATCCAACTCCGCCAGTCCCTTTCGCCGCGCCTTGGCGTCGAGCGCCTTCACGCGCTCCAGAACGTGCTGTTTCTCGAACTCCGTGTAAGTCGCGCTCGAATCAGGATTGTCATGGAACAGCTTCAGGGACACCATTACGTTTTAACATGGAATTGCGATGCTTTCCCGCCGTTCCTGCCTGGTGCTCCCCTTGGCCGCGCTCTCGTGCAGCAATCCCGCCGACCGCCAGGAAATCCTTCCAATGAATCTCGGACCCTGGAAGCGGGTGGCTGTCGAAACCATCCCTCCCGAGGAATATCAACAGGAATTACGCCGCCTCGGCGTCAAACGAGCGCGACGCGGGGTTTATCAGGGGCCTATCCGGCTTACCGCGTCCCTTTACCGTTTCGGCGCCCCCGCGGTCGCCTTCGAACTCGTGCAGAAATGGCGCCCCCAGAGGGGAAAGCTCGTCTTTCAGCAGGGAGATTATTTCGTCATTCTGGAATCGGAACAGGATGACCATACGTCCATGAATTCGTTCGCGTCTGTTCTTGAAGGATCTCTCGGAAAATGACCGCCGCGCGCTGGAACCTGATCGAGCCTTTCTTTCAGTTCTCGCTCCTCGCCCTGTTGGCCAGCGGTTACTTTGCTGTCGCCGGTTCCGGCTACCTGGATACGCCCACCGCCATTCTGACGGCTCTCGGCCTTCTCGCCCGGGCCCTGCTCTGCGCCGGATGGCTGAAGCTCGATCTTCCGCAAAATGTCATCAACGCGGTGACTATCGCCTATGTCGGGTTCTGGCCGGCCGATTATCTCTACCTCTCGCGCGACTTTCTCACCGCTACCGTCCATCTCGTGTTCTTCCTTGCCGTGGTCAAGATCCTTACCGCGCGCACGGATCGGGATTATTTTTATGTCAAGATCATCGCCTTTCTCGAACTTCTGGCCGCGTCCATTCTCTCTTCGAGCGCGAACTATTTCTTCTTCCTGGCGATGTTTCTCTTCTTCGGCGTGGCCACATTCGCGGCCAGCGAAATCCGTTCCGCCGCCGCGCGTCCTGGTGTTGTGGTGCGCCACACCGAGCGGCGATTGAACACCCGCCTCGCCGGCCTTACCGTCTTCACTGTCCTCGGCATCCTTGTGCTCACCGGATCCCTGTTTTTCCTGCTGCCTCGCACCGCCCGGGCCGCCTTTCAGCACTTCATTCCTCAGCGGTATCATCTGCCGGGCTTCTCGAACGAAGTGACCCTCGGCCAGATCGGTGAGTTGAAGATGCGAAGCACCGCGGTCATGCACATTCGCATTCTCAATGCCACTTCGCCGATGGACGTCAAGTGGCGAGGCAACGCCCTCATGCAGTTCGATGGCAAACGCTGGTTCAACACCGCCGGATCTTCCGAGATCCTGCGCGTCGCGGACGGCATTCTGGGTCTTGCCACGGTCGAGGAAACGCTTCGACGCGGCCCTCGCATCAGCTATGAAGTCGCCATGCAGGAGAGCGCGTCCGATGTCCTTTTCCTCGCCGGCGTACCCGAGTCCATCCGTATCTTCGTTCCCCGCATCATTCGTACTCCGGCAGACAGTTATCGCCTTGGCTTCGGGACGCCGGACCGTCTTCGCTACATCGCCTACTCGATCCTCGCCGACGATGGCGACCCCCGCTATGATGGCGAGCCGCTCTCCCCCTTTCTGCGCGAGATCAATCTCCAACTCCCCCCGCTCGATCCACGGATTGCGACGCTTGCCCGTTCCCTGACCGCCAACATGGCCACTGACGGCCAGCGTGCCCGCTTTCTCGAGGACTACCTCCGCGCTCACTATGCCTACACAACCGAACTGCCCCGCCATATGACTGCCGACCCTGTCGCGGATTTTCTCTTCCATCGCCGCAAGGGCCATTGCGAATATTTCGCCTCCGCGCTCGCCGTGATGCTCCGTTCGATCGGGATTCCCGCCCGCGTCGCCACCGGTTTCCAATCCGGAGTCTATAATCCTTTCAGCGGCTGGTACCTTGTCCGCGCGAGTGACGCGCACAGTTGGGTCGAGGCATGGCTTCCGGCAAAGGGATGGACCACGCTCGACCCCACTCCTCCCGACCCCAACCAGTCCGGCGCCTCGCTTTCGACCCGGCTCCAGTTATACTTCGACGCCATGCAGGTCTTCTGGCAGGATTGGGTCCTCAGCTACGATCTGGAACGGCAACTCAATCTCGCCGCGCAGATGGAGCAATCGAGCCGCAATTTCCAGCTCAAGTGGCTCGATGGTTCGCTCAGCGGATTCACCGCCAGGGTCAAGGCCGGCTTTGCCGCCGCGAAGCGCCATGCGCCGCGCGTGGCGCCGGCCATCACCCTGCTGGCCGCCGTCTGCCTGATTGGTCCTTTCCTCTGGCGGCGCTGGCTCATCCTGGCGAGAGTGCGCCGCGTGCAGCGCGGGGAGGCTTCCGCCTCCGACGCGACTCTCCTCTACCAAAGAATGCTCGCCTTCCTCCGGCGCCGCGGCTTCGAGAAGCCTGCCTGGATCACACCCACCGAGTTCGCCCGCGCCGTTAGTGATCCGGAGGCCGCCGTCCTGATTCGGGATTTTACCGCCGCCTACAATCACCTCCGTTTCGGCCACCACGCCGGGGCGGCGCCGGAGCTTGTCAGGATTCTCGAGCGGTTGGAACAGACTCGCTTTCCCAAGCAGAAAGCGCCGCGTCCGGCTGCCTGATTTTCGTAGGCGTAGGATGGGAATTGGAGGGGTGATACTCCAATGAGCGTTACACTCGATCTACCGCAAAGTGACGCTTCCGCGCCGGTTTCCATCACTTTGACCGGGAAGCTTACGCGCGCGGATTACCGGCAATTTCTTCCGGCGCTCGATGCCTACATGAAGGAGCACGGCAGGATCCGTATGTTGGTCCGGCTGGTGGATTTTCACGGTTGGGACGCCGGAGCGCTTTGGGAAGACTTCAAGTTCGACATGAAGCACTTCTCCGATATCGAGAGACTGGCGATGATCGGCGATTCGAAGTGGGAAAAATGGATGGCGGCATTCTGCGCGCCATTCACAACAGCGAAAATCCGCTATTTCGACTCCTCCGGGGAGAAGGAGGCGGACGACTGGATCCGGACGGGGACACAGGCGCGCACGAGTGGCGCGTGAGGCCGTCTCAGGCGGAACGCTTTGCCTGAACACGCGAGGCGAACCGGCCGATGTGAATGACGAAGCGCTCGTGCAGGCCTTCACCGATCTTCTCGCGTTCATCGTAAGCCTCGACCTTGCACAGCACGCGCCGTCCGTCGACCTGGATCACCTCGGCATGGAACGTGACCTGCATGCCAAGCGGAGTGGCGGCGAGGTGCTTCACATTGACGATGGTGCCCACGGAATCATAACCTTCCTCGAGAAACTCCTTGATGAGGTTGCGCGTGGTCATTTCCATGAGCATGATCATGTGGGGGGTCGCAAGGACCCTGCCTTCCTCGATGCCGAGGAAATTGATGGCGATGTCCCCAGTGACGAGGGCCTTTTCCTCGCGTCTGGCGCCTTGCGGAATGTGCGGCATAACTCTTCATGATACGCTCTCGATATACGTGTTGAACCCAGTGTCCGCGGTGACTTTTACCACGCAGGGCGCCTTGCGCAAGTCCGCGCTCCGGCAGGCCAATGAACGGCTTGTCCTCAACGCGATTCGCGAGAATCCCCACCTGTCGCGGGTCGAGATTTCACGCATCACGGGCCTCGCGCCGAGTTCGGTGACTTTCATCGTGAAGAGGTTGTCGAGGGACAAACTGATACGCGAAGAGAAGGTGGATGGAGCAGTGGCGCAGGTGGGCCGTCCTCCGGCCATTCTTCGCCTTCTGCCTTCGGCACGGTACGCCGTGGCGGTAGACATCTCGCCCGCCGCTTCGCGCGTGGCTCTAGCCGACTGGACAGGTCATATTCTCGAGATTCAGCCCGTGGAATGGGAGACGGACGCGGAGACTCTTCTTCGGAAGTTGCACGGAGCCATCCGCAATTTTGTGAACTCGAAGCCCGGCCACCGCATTCTGGGCGTGGGCGTGGCAGTGCCCGGCGTCTGGGATGACAAGACGCGCACCGTCACCTCGGCGGTTAATCTCGGATGGAAGGATGTGGCGGTGGCGGCCTTACTCGAGAAGGGCTTTGGCGTACCGATGTACTTTGACAACAACGCCAACCTTTCGGCGTTGGGGGAACGGTGGTTTCGTTCGCAAGGCGCCAAACCGCTCGAGAATTTCGTATTTGTCACGCTCGGTGGAGGCATCGGAGCCGGCATTATCGTGGCCGGACACCTTGTGCACGGAGCATTCGGCCGCGCGGGCGAGTTCGGACACATGACACTGTTCCCTGACGGCCGCCGCTGCCTGTGCGGAAACCAGGGTTGCTGGGAAGAGTACGCCTCGGACCGGGCGCTGGCGCGGATATACCAGGATAAAACGGAGCGCAAAATACCGCTTCACGCGGTGCTCGAGCGGGCGCGGCGCGGCGAGGCGGCCGCAATCGAGTCGCTGACCGAAGCCGGACGGCACCTGGCGCTGGGGCTGGCCAACCTGATCATCGGACTGAATCCGGAAGCGATCGCGGTGGATAACTGGGCGGCCTCGGCGTGGGACATCATCGATAAGCCTGTCTGGGATGTGCTGCGACAGCGGGTTCCGGCGGCGTGGCTCGAGGGAATCCGGATCTATCCGTCGGCGCATGCGGAAGACTCATCACTGCTTGGCGCGGTGGCGCTTGTTCTCACCCGCTACTTCCATTCGTTCGACCACGGTGATCCCGGCGAAGCGCAGAATTTCGTGCAGATTCGCGGATAGCTTTCATGGTCACCGCCGTTGTGAGGGGGATGGAATTGGGGTTCAACGGATGTAATGTTGAGATTGAAAATCAGTTCAGGGCAGGTCTGCCCCCACTAATGGCGGAGAGCCGGAGAGCCTATCAGGGGGCCGAAATTTGGTCGGGCTGCCGGGATTTGAACCCGGGACCTCTTGCACCCCAAGCAAGCGCGCTAGCCAGGCTGCGCCACAGCCCGAATCCCCTATTGTATCACCGCGCGATGTCTGACCTCCCAGCGCGATCGCAGCGACCCGCCGCACGCTATACTCGGCACTGATGAAGATCACCAGCGTCGAAGCAATCTACCTCCGTCTGCCTGAGGTCAAATGGCAGTGTGACAGTGGCCAGGACGCCCTTATCGTTCGCGTGAAAACCGACGAGGGCATTACCGGGATTGGCGAGGTGGATTCGAGTCCGCTTGCGGTGAAAGGAGCTATTGACGGGCCCTTTTCCCACACCTGTACCGCCGGGCTCGGCCAGATCGTCATTGGAGAAGATCCCATCGAGACGGAGAAGATCTGGCACAAGATGTATCGCGCCAACATCTACGCCGGGCGCAGTGGGATCGGAATTCACGCCATGAGCGGCATCGATATGGCGCTTTGGGATATCAAGGGCAAGATTCTGGGACTGCCTGTTTGGAAGTTGCTTGGCGGCGGGTTCCACCAGCGCATCCGCTGCTATGCGAGTTCTCTCTTCGGACCCACGCCGGAGGCGACGGGTGAACTGGCCAGGCGCTACCTGGGGCAGGGATTCACCGCCGTCAAGTTTGGATGGGATCCGATGGGGCGCGATGAGAAGACCGACATCGCGCTGGTGCGGGAGGCGCGGCGCGGATTAGGGGATAGCGCGGACCTGCTCATCGACGCGGGCCTTGTCTGGGACGCCAGAACGGCTTTGCAGCGCGCGATGGCCTTTGCCGACCAGCGCATTTTCTGGCTCGAGGAGCCGCTGCGGCCCGACGACTATGACGGCTACCGGAAACTCGCGGAATCGACCCCCGTGCGGATCGCGGCGGGCGAGGAGGAGAGCAGCCGCCAGACCTTCCTGCAGTTGATGGACAAAGGCCGCATCGACGTCGTGCAGGTGGACCTCACACGCTGCGGCGGCTTTACGGAAGCGATGAAGATTGCCGCGCTCGCCTGGGACCGCGGCCTGCCCGTGGCCAACCACGGTTTCACCACCTACATCAACGTCGCCGCGGCATTGCATTGGCTCAACGCCATCCCCAATGCGCTGATTTGCGAGTTCGTGGCCGAGGAGGAGACCAACCTCCGCGAATCCATCACACGGCAGAAACTGCGCGCCAGGGACGGATACCTCGATATTCCACAGGATCCGGGTCTGGGGATTGATCTCGATGAAGACGCGATCGAACGCTACCGGGTGGCGTGAAGTACACTATCTCGACGCGGCTTCCTCCCGCGCCCAATACTCTTTCATTCGCCTTGCGGCCGTCCGTCCGGCGACCCGCATCCATTCGCCTTCGGTGGCGGCGCGCACACGCTCGAGGCTGCCGAAGTGCTTCAGCAGTTTTTCCGCTGTCTTGGGTCCGAGACCGGGCACATCCAGCAGCTCCGATGTCACCCGGCTGGCGGACCTGCGCGCGCGATGGAAGGTGACAGCGAACCGGTGCGCTTCATCGCGCACCATCTGAATCAACTGTCTTACGGGAGAGAACTTGTCGAGAACCACCGGTTCATTCTCGCTTCCAAGCACATAGATCCATTCTTCCCTCTTGGCGATGGAGGCAAGCGGCTGGTTGATGATTCCGATCGCTTCCAGCGCCTCGGCGGCGGCGTGAAGTTGGCCCAGCCCGCCATCAATCAGCACAAGCCCGGGCATGGTTCCACTTTCAGCCTTAAGACGCGAATAGCGCCGCGTCACCACCTCGCGCATGGAAGCAAAATCGTCATTGCCCTCCACCGTGCGGATGATAAACTTCCGGTAGTCGGACTTCTTCATTTTTCCGTCCTCCCACACGACCATGCTGGCTACCTTGTCCGTGCCCTGGATGTGGGAGATGTCGAAGCATTCGATGCGTTGGATGGGATCCTCGAGCCCGAGTGTTTCCTGGAGAGCCGATTGAATCGCCTGTGAACCCGGCTTGAGAACACGGAACCGTGCGTCAAAACTGTGTTTGGCGTTCGTCTCGACCAGTTCCATCATTGCCTTTTTCCGCCCGCGCAGCGGCGTGTGGATCTCGACCTTGTGGCCACGCTTTTCCGTCAGCAGCTCCTCAAGCACGCCGCAGTCCTCGAATTCCACCGGCACGTGGATGAGAGCGGGAACGTACTGCTGGTCAAGGTAGAGTTGAAGGAGCAGATCCGTGAAGAACTCCTCGGGTTGGAAATCCGTCTGATCCTCCCAGAAGAACTCGCGCCGGTCGACGATCCTCCCTCCCCGAAGGTGGAACAGGTTCACGGCGATGAGGGGGGGCTCGGCATAATAGGCGAGGATATCCGTGTCGTCACCCTGGGCGGTGGCCATCTTCTGGCGCTCGTCGAGTTCCTCGACGGTTGAAATAAGATCCCGCAGCGCGGCCGCCTCCTCGAATCTCAACTCCTCGGAGGCCTTCTCCATCCGGTCCCGCAGCCCCGCGATCAGATTCCGGTGTTTCCCCTCGAGGAAGAGGCGGGTGTCCCTCACGGCCTGGGCGTACACTTCATCCGTTACCAGTCCCTCGACGCACGGTCCAAGGCAGCGGTGAATGTGATATTCGAGGCAGGGATGGCTGTGCTTGCGCGTCAGGTCAACTTTGCAGGAAGGCACTTTGAAGAAACGGTGAATGAAGTTCACCACACGGTAAGCGAGGTTGGCGGGGAAGTAGGGGCCGAAATAGGTATGACCTTTACGCAGCCGGCGCGTGACATAGACCCGTGGATACTTCTCGTTAGTCAGTTCGATATAGGGATAGGTCTTGTCATCGCGCAGCAGAATGTTGAAGCGGGGCTTGTACTGCTTGATGAGGTTGTTCTCAAGAGCGAGCGCCTCTTTTTCGTTGTCGACGAGAATGTAGTCGATATCCGCCGCTTCGGCAATCAGGGTGCCGGTCTTCGAATCCGCCAGCCGGTCGTCGCTGAAATAGCTTCGGACGCGGCTGCGAAGGCTCTTCGCCTTGCCGACGTACAGGACTTTTCCTGCCGCGTCCTTGTACAGATACACCCCGGGCTGAAGCGGCAGTTGGGAAACCTTTTCACGCAACTCCATCGGCGGGGGGACCTGTACTTATTGTCTCACGCGGCGTTACCGGTATACTCAAGGATGTGAGCCGGTGGTTGCGAGTCTTCGCGGTAGGACTCCTGGCCGTCTTGTCCGCCACGCCTCAGGAGAAGCAGAAACCACAGGAACCTCCCGAGGAAGACGAGTCGCTCAAGACGAGGGAGTACGCCTTCAATCCGCTTCAAGCCAACAAGGAGATCAAAGTGGGTCAGTTCTACCTCAAGAAGGGGAAGAACCGGGCCGCGGCGATGAGATTCCTCGAGGCCACGCGGTGGGATCCCACTTCAGCCGAGGCATATCTGCTGCTGGGCGACGCGCGGGAGAAGATGAAGGATTCGGCCGGTTCCAAGGAAGCGTACAGAAAGTTTCTGGAACTGGCGCCGGATTCGAAGTCCGCTCACGCCATCAGGAAAAAGCTGGGGATCCACGAATAGCACACCCGCCATCACTCCTTGCGGTGTCTCCGCGGAGCGATAGAGCGTATCAACCGCCGGACGCCCTGGTCCCAGTCTGGAAAAAGATCCACATATTGAATCGAACTGGCGATCCTGCCGGGCACCCGGCAGGGATCCAGCCGTAGCGGAATAAAGAACGTCCGGTCGAGCGGCAACCGTGCGGCGCAGTCCATGGCATATCTCAATTCGCTTTGAAACTGACCGCGCTTGTTCGCCGATCGGCGCGAAAACAGCGCAACGAAGTGATCGGCCACATCGATGGCGCTCTCAATGCATCGCGGCCAGTTCTGGCCGGGGAGCAGCTTCTGGCGGTCGAGCCAGGGGTCGCATTCGGCGGCATGGAGCTCTTCGTATAGCTTCAGAGCCGCCGGGAAGTCTTCGTCCGCGTACGCCAGAAATACCATGGGACGGGTATATGGCGTAAACTTCAGTTCCCCCTTCCCGTCCTTTTGAAACTCACCAAGTCCATCGATCTCCACGCTGGCCCCATCGTCGAGACATGCGCGGACCAGACGCGCTACGTGCGATGCGGTGAGGCGCAAATTGCGCGGCGGGCTGGAATCCACTTTTTTCCTGGGCATCTGCTAGGAGTTTCCTTTTCCGCGTCCGGAAGCGAGTTCCGGCTTGAACTTCACGCCCCGTTTGCCATGGAGTTGAAGGATGCCCAGTCCGGGTAGGGGAACCGCGTCGCCGTTCCGAAGTTTACAAACGATGTCGTGGACCACACGATCCAGGTGGTCAGCCGCCGTGGCCTGCGGCATGTCGGCCTTTTTCGCCAGAATTCGGGCCAGATCCTTCTTCGTCATCCTGGTCCGATTATTCACGAATCTTGAGCCACAAACCGCATTTCAAGCCTTCAAAGACAAGCTGAAAGGGTTACAACCGGTTGAAACCCGGCGGCTTGCTCGCGGGGCAATACATTTTCTGAATTATTGTGACCGGGCCGGAATGAACGGATTTTAATGAGTCCTTAAGAACCGGTTCATGTCGGCCTGCGATGCTGTCTGTGAAGACGATTTGTTCGTCAAGGACACCGTACAGGAGATAGCCACGAAATGAAGAAGCTCATGACCATCATGCTCGGGACGGCACTGGTTCTCGGAACAGTGTACCCGACCTTCGCCGCACAGGAAGAGAAGAAGGAGAAGAAAAAGAAGGGCAAGAAGAAGAAGTCCGGCGAAGAAAAGAAGCCAACCCGCTAACGCTCAGCCCAGAACGAGTTTGTAACGCCGCGCGGCCGCTCAGTGCCACGCGGCGTTCTTGTTTTTGAGAAGTCTGCGATGTGTGGCGCTCCTGTCGGTGTAACCGGTTCGACTCGCGGGAATAGTTCGCTTTTGCTTCGCCAGTGCGATACGGCACGCACCGGCGCTGGACAGGAAAAACTTTTTTCGAGGCCCTGAGTAACCTGGATCCGCCGGGATGCGCCTTCCATATCAAATCCCCGTTACGACGGCGGGCGCACTCACCCCTTTTCACCCATAGATGCGCCCGCTTATCCTATTTTTGTACCCACCTGGACCGCTAATTCTTCTTACATTCGGAGTAATTTCGAGTTGGTGTGTAACCGTTCACGGCGCAACTGCGCCTTGAAGACCAAATCCCCGTTACGATGGCGGGCGCACCCACCCCTTTCCACCCATAGATGCGCCCGCATTTCCTTTATTGACAGCAGTATGTGCGAGGTTCCGGTCCTTCCGCCAGGAAGACCAATCTTTCGCGCGTGGAATAGCCTCTTCACTTGCCTCGACGGGTCAGCTATGGTATGAGTGGAACCATAAGAGAATCCATGCAATTCCTTTGTTCGAGGGAGTCCGCCTGGACGAATCGAACGAAGGCGCGCAACGCACAAGGAGAACCGGAATGGAGACGGGCAACCGCAGGCTCATCCGTCCGCAATTAAACGACCTCAAAATGGAGAAAAACCGCGTCCAAAAGAAACCGGTTCCGCCCGATCAGACCAACGCTGAGAATTTTTACTATGTCAAGCAGATGCAGACGAAGACTCCAATGGTCTTCGTGCTGAAGGGCGGCGAGACGATCCATGGGGTTATCGAGTGGTATGACAAGGCGTGCCTGAAGATCAATCGGGATGAAGGTCCCAACCTGATGATCTACAAGGCGAATATCGCCTACATGTACAAGGAAGAGGGAAACTGAGGGTCCAGCCGGTCTTACGCGTCTACATTCCACTTTCTGATCGACGGGTCAGTCCGAGCCGGTTGCGGGTGGCGCCGGGGCTTGGTATTTCTTCCGTATCTCCAGGCGCACGCTGCGGCGTTCCCCCGCTTTATGCCAGCGGCGGATTTCGTCGTGCGTCTCCGGAATAACCGGGACTACCGGGATTCGACGGCCTGTTTCATCGATCGCCACAAAGGTCAGGTACGCCGAACTGGTGTGGCTTACGGCTCCGCTTCGCAGATTCTCGACGAAGACTTTCACGCCGACTTCCATGGAGGTGTTGAAGACTCTATTCACGGCCGCCTTCAGGATCACCATCTCCCCAATACGCACGGGTACGAGGAATGTCATGTAGTCCACCGATGCGGTTGCAACCAGACATCGGGCGTGACGCATGGCCGCCAGAGCGCCCGCGATGTCCACCAGGTGCATCACGCGGCCGCCGAGCAGATTCCCCAGGGGGTTGGCATAAAGGGGGAGCGCCATTTCGGAAATCTCGCTCAGGGACTCCCGCACGTAACGCCCTTCGGTAGGTATTGTCATCGCGCGTATATTAGCATGGAAGTTAGGGTTTACCCACGAATTTATGTCTCAAGAACGATTGGATGCTCTCAACGCGCTGCTGGCCCAGGACCCAAATAACAGCTTTGTCAGGTACGGACTGGCGCAGACGCTTCTTTCGGACGGAAAACTCGAACAAGCGGCCGACGCGTTTCAGGAACTGATCAAGCTTCACCCGAACTACTCGGCGGCGTACTTTCATGGAGGGCAGACGCTCGAGAAGTTGGGGCGGCTCGAAGAAGCCAGGCGGGTGTACGAAGAAGGAGTCGTGGTGAGTGGGAGGAACGGCGACCTGCACACGAAGAAGGAAATTCAGGGCGCACTTGACCTGTTGCCCTAGGCCGGCTCATTCTTGCGCTTTGCCGCTCTTTGCGCTTTTTCTTTCCATTCTGTCCTTAACCTGAGGGATGGCTTCCCACTTTGCCTTGCCCCAATCGAGCAGGCGGCGGGCCCAGTGAAAGTGTTCCGCCAGCAGGACCAGCCCCAGAAACACGATGAAAAGCCCCGGCCCGGGAACCCCTGGAATGGAGAGAATCAACCCCACCAGAACCAGCACCATGCCGCCGGAAATTCGAATTACCTTACGCACTCTCAGTCACTCTCCACCCCTTCAGCGATTCACCTGGCTCCTCTTCCAGCTTAAGCTGATTTCCGGCCGGCGGTCCTGAAGGGAAGTTCTGGTACGAATCTTAGCCGCTTCGTACCAATCACTATTGACGTTTTCCCCCACACACCTTAGATTGAATTGTGCCCCAGAGAGACAAACGCAAGAATATGCGCTTCGAGTTGCGCCTTCCCTTCGAACTGCTCCGTTCCGGCTCGAAAGCCTTGGGCAAAGTCGGCGAGACGAAAAACGTCAGTTCCGGCGGGGTTCTCTTTACTGCCGATGCTGAGGTAGCTGTGGGTCAGCCCATTGAGTTTGTCATCACTCTTCCCACGGGAGCTCAGGGCTGTTCCGTTCGTCTTCGTTGCATGGGGAAAGTGGTTCGCCTGGAGCACGAAGAGATCGGATCAGACCCAGCATTCGCGGCTACCCTGGAACGCTTCGAATTTGTTCGCAAGGGACTATAGAACGATCGAGCGCGACACCATAGAGTTCGCTATACTTGGCAAACAAAAGGCGAAAAATGAACCTTGACCTGTTTGCCGGTTCTCCTGATTCGAAATCCCTGGCTACGCGTCCATCCCTCGATGCCGTGCTCGCCCGGATGCGTGAATGGATGGCTCAGCCCAATTCGCCGATCCGTGCCATTCGCCAGCAACCGGCCCGCGCCGGCTCCTATGTCGAGTTTCCCCAGAACCTGCGGCCCGCCTTGCGGCGGATGCTCGAGGCACGGGGTATTGGAAAGCTCTACTCCCACCAGGCGGAGTCGTTTCTCCGCGTCAGTGAAGGAAGCAATGTCACCGTCGTCACTCCCACGGCAAGCGGGAAGACGCTTTGCTATAACCTGCCGGTGCTGAACACGCTGCTCGATGATTCGAACGCGCGGGCGTTCTATCTTTTTCCCACCAAGGCGCTAGCCGAGGATCAACTCCACGAGTTCAATGCCGCGGTAGACGCGATGGGCTCCGGAATCCGTGCGTTCACCTACGACGGGGATACCCCTCAGGACGCGCGCAAGGCCATCCGCGAGCGAGCCAATGTGGCCTTTACGAACCCGGACATGCTGCATGCCGGTATTCTGCCGCACCACACCAAGTGGGCCAAATTCTTCGAGAACCTGCAATATTTCGTCATAGACGAACTGCATTACTACCGCGGAGTCTATGGAAGCCATCTGGCGAACATCCTGCGGCGGGTGAAACGCATTTGCGAATTTTACGGTTCCCGGCCACGATTCATTTGCAGTTCGGCGACGATTGCGAATCCGAAGGAGCTGGCCGAGTCGCTGATCGAGGAACCTTTCGAACTGGTGGAATCAAACGGCGCGCCGGCGGGTGAGAAGTATGTTGTCTTCTACAATCCACCGGTGGTGAACGCGCAGTTGGGTATCCGGCGCGGCTATCTTCACGAGACGAAACGGATCGCCGAGGAGATGATCAGCCGGGATCAACAGACGCTGGTGTTTTGCAACAACCGTCTGGCCACCGAAATCCTTATCACGTACTTGAAGGACGCCTGCGAACGCGGACTCGCGCCGAAGGGGACCATTCGCGGCTATCGGGGCGGGTACCTTCCGCGGGAGCGGCGTGAGATCGAGCGGAAATTGCGCGATGGCGAAATCCGCGGGGTGGTGGCGACGAATGCCCTCGAACTGGGCATCGACATCGGTTCCCTCGATGCGGTTGTCATGGCGGGCTACCCGGGGACGGTCGCTTCCACGTGGCAGCGCTCGGGACGGGCGGGGCGGCGCCAGAATGCCTCGCTTGCCGTGCTTGTAGCCTCGAGCGCGCCGCTCGACCAGTATATTGTTGAACATCCGGAATACTTTTTCGGCCAATCTCCCGAGAGCGCTCACATCAACGCCGATAACCTCGAGATTCTGGTGAACCACATCAAGTGCGCGGCTTTCGAACTTCCCGTCAAGGACGGGGAGAAGTTCGGCCCGCACGAGACGGAGAAGCTTTGCCGGTTTCTGGGGGAACTGGGCCTGCTCCATCATTCCGCCGGGGCCTGGCATTGGACGTCGGATACCTACCCGGCGGACGCGATCAGCCTCCGCGCCGTGACGAGCGACAACTTTGTCGTAATCGACATTACGGCGGACCCCAAGGTGATCGCCGAAGTGTCCTTTCCCGCCGCCCTCGTGGAACTTCATGAAAAGGCGATATATCTTCATGAGGCGCGCCAATACCAGGTGGAGAAGTTTGACTATGAGCAGCGCAAGGCGTTCGTGAGGCAGGTGGAGTGCGACTACTTCACCGACGCGATCGACTATACACAGGTGAAGGAACTCGAGCGCTTCGAGGAGGCTCCGCAGGCCGAGGCGTTTGCCGCGCACGGCGAAGTGCGGATCAACCGTCAGATTGTGGGCTTCAAGAAGGTAAAGTTCTACACGCTCGAGAATGTGGGAGCGGGGCAGCTCTCAATGCCGGAACAGGAGATGCACACTACTTCGTTCTGGCTGCACTTCCCCGAGCAGTTCCTCGCGCGGTTCCCGGATCTTTCACCGGCGATGAAGCTCAACGGGCTTTCGGGACTGGGGAACGCGATGCGCGCCATCGCGGCGCTGCTGCTGATGTGTGATCCTCGCGACCTGGGTCTGGCGATCACTGAGGACATCGCGAAGGGACAGAAATCCTTTGAGCCGGATTTGTATCTCTACGACAACTATCCGGGAGGGATCGGGCAGAGCGGTCCGCTGTTCGAGCTTCGCGGGAAGCTTCTGGCAGCCACGCTGCAACTGATCACGGCGTGCCCCTGCGAATCGGGGTGTCCGAGTTGCGTGGGGCCGGCGGGGGATACGGGTGATGGGGCGAAGCAGGCGGCGAGGCGGTTTCTTATCGGGTTGATGAGTGAAGTTGTTCCCCGGGCGGAGTAGATACACTCAGTCTAACGCCGCACTTCCATTCCCATACCGCCGTTGCTCGATGGTCAGTCTCCTGCCGTCCGTGCGTACGGTTACGAGACCCCATTCGTCCGATCGCATCACTTGCGTGTGTAGGCCTCGCAGGCGATCAAGGACATCCGGATGCGGATGGCGGAAGAGGTTGTCCTTGCCAGCGGAGATGAAGGCGAAGGCGGGGCGCGTTGCGTCGAGGAAGACCGCGGTGGATGAAGTCTTGCTGCCGTGGTGGCCCACTTTGAGGACGTCCACACGGTCAAGCGAGTCGAGCATGGCGTACTCCATCTGCCGTTCGGCGTCTCCCATGAGCAGGAAAGTTTGTTTGCCGTAGCGGAGGCGGAGCACGAGGGAGTCGTTGTTCGAGGGCGTCTTACGGGGAAGGTAGTCCGCGGGAGGGGAGAGCACGTCGAGCAGGGCTCCCGCGAAGTTTCGGGTGTCGCCGCGGCGCGGATGCAGGATGCGCGCGTCCACGCGGCGAGCTTGTTCCTTCAGAGTGTCCCAGGTGGGGCTCTCGGGCGTCGCTCCGGCCCAGATCTCGCGGGGGCGGAAATTACGGATCAATGCGGGCAAACCCGCCGCATGATCGTCGTGCTGGTGGGTGGAGGCGAGGATATCAATGTTTGTGATGCCGCGGTGGAACAGGTACGCGGAAACGACGTCTTCGCCTATATCCATCTTTGACCTGGGACGTTTACCGAAGACGGGGATACCGCCGCCATCGACGAGCATCCAGCGGCCGTCGGGAAAGCCCACCAGAAGGGAATCTCCCTGTCCGACATCGATCATCGTAAGTTCCAACGAGTTCGGAGTCCACTTGGGCGGGAAGGGATGCCAGGCGATGATGCCGAGCAGCAGCAGAGAGGGAACCAGCAGCAACCTTCGCCGCAGCACGGCGAGAAGGACGAGGGACGCCACAAAGGCCACGCTCAACAGCAGGGGCGGATCGGGGATTCTCCAGTTCCCATCCCAACCGAGGTGCCATTCGGTGACACGCCGCGCGGCTTCGATGAGCCATCCCGTGAACATCGCCATCGGGCGCCACCCGGTGAGAAGAGCGGCGAACCCCGCCGGAACCGCAATGGTCAGGACCGGTGTGACGATGAGGTTCGCGCTCAAGGCCGAAAGGGGAAGCCGGTGAAAATAGATCACCATGGGCAGAGCCAGGCCGAGTTGCACCGCGACGGAGACGAGCAGTCCGCGCCAGAAGGAAAGGAGAACCCAGGTGGGGATACGAATCAGCCAAAGGGAGAGCCGCCATGGGAGCCGCAAGACCAGGGTGAGCGTCTCGGCGACCAGTCTGAGTTCAACCCGGAATTGCGCGGCCGGCGGGTCCAGGTGGAGGTCCTTGGCGGAATCGCCGAGGTCGCGCAGTGCGTACAGGCAAAGAGCGGCGCTTTCACCGGCCGGCGAAGCGAGCGCCCCCAGGGCAAGCACCGCCAGGAAAGTGAGTTGAAAGCTCGCCTCCTGGTACTCGCGCGGATCGAACGCAAGGAACCCGAGGGCGAGAGCCGCCAGCAGATTCAGCAGGCGGCACTCACGAAAGAAGAAACCACCGATGGCGAAGAGCGTGAAGCCCCCGGCCGAGCGGACCACGGGCGCCTGCCACCCGCACATGCCAGCATAGATCCAGATCAGTGCGACAGCGGCGAGAGCGGCCGTTTGACGGCGCATGGACAGCAGCCGGAGAATCCACAGCAAGGTAATTGCGATCACGGTGACGTGGAGGCCGGAGACGACAATGGCGTGGTAGGTTCCTGTTTGGCGGTATCCGTCCGCCCACTCGCGTTCGAAGCGCGAGGACTCTCCAATCAGCAACGCCCGAAGAATTCCCACGGCGTAAGCGTCGCCCGCGAACAGGGTTGCGATGCGCGCGAGCGACCACGAGCGCAGGCTATAGATCCATCCGGCAAGGGCATGGCCGCAGTGTCCAAGGATGCGCGGTTTCGAGTGGGAGGCGGCCGAGGCCGTCCAATAGATATGCCGCCGGGCGAGGTAGCCTTTGTAGTCGAAGGCCCCGGGATTTCCGAAGTTGCGCGGTTCCCGGACTTTCACAGGCACTTCCACCATCTGCCCGTAGGCGAGAGCGGGTAGAGGTTCACCTTCAGCGGGGTATAAGGTTACGCGGACGCGGGCATGCGGAGCCAATTCCAGCAGGAACTGTTCGCGATCTTCGGAAAACACCGGAGGCTCGACTACGCAACCAGCGATGAGAACGGTTTCCCCGGGTTGTGCGTCGATACGCGGATCGGGCCCTGGGCGCAACCATTGGTCAATCGCGGCGCCGGAGAACAGAATCAGCCCCAGCAGATACCAGCGCCGGTAGCGGGACATAACGGCGCCGAGTCCGGTAACCGCCAGGGCCGCGGTCAGTTCTCCAGCCGTGAACCCGGCGGTTGCCGAAAGCAGGATGCCGCCGAGAAACGCCAGCGCCGGCGGGAGCAGCGGGTTCCGGGAGTGCACTCCCTAAGGTAGTAGGGTGAGCGGGACCAACCTCTCACTCAGGCTTGTTGGCGCGCACAAAGCCGCTGTAAAAGGCGCCATCGGCACCGGGAGGGAAGGCGCCCGCTTCGTAGACCCTGGTTGGCTCGATGCTGATGTTCCTGAAGCCCGCCTGGGCGAGCTTTACCTTGTATTCGGATTCATCGAGCGCTCCGGCGATACAACCCACCCAAAGCAGGACGTTTTCGCGCACCTCCGGTCGTATTTCACCCCTCGTCACGATGTCGGAGACCGCGAACCGGCCGCCCGGCTTCAGCACGCGGAATGCTTCCTGAAAGACGCGATCCTTGTCCACGGACAGGTTAATAACACAGTTGGAAATGATCACATCCACCGAGTTGTCCGGCAGCGGGATGTCTTCTATTTCACCCTTAAGGAACTCGACGTTCGCCAGTCCGGACTTGCGCTGGTTTTCGCGCGCCAGGGCAAGCATTTCGCCGGTCATATCGAGACCATATGCCTTGCCGGTGGGGCCAACGCGCCGTGCTGACAGCAGCACATCGATGCCGCCACCGGATCCCAGGTCGAGCACCGTCTCTCCGGGACGTAGTTCCGCGAGCGCGGCCGGATTCCCGCAGCCGAGCGAAGCCTGCACTGCCTCCTGAGGCAGCAGGGCGGTTTCATCACCGCCATAGAGGTTCGAGGTGATGGGGTCCGCCGATCCGCGGGATGAACTGGAGCCGCAACAGGTGCTTCCGCCGCTGGTTGCGCGCAGGGCAGCCTGTCCGTATTTTTCCTTTATAACTTCCTTGATTGGTGTCATTTCTCAGCCTTTCGTATTTGCACGATGGTTTCGGAGGCGATGGCGCGGTTGCGGGTGCAGCACTCGGCGTAGAGGAACTGGAGGAGTTCGGTAAGAACTTCGGTGCTCGCCGAATACCAGAGGTACGTGCCGTCGCGACGAACGTTCAGGAGACCCTCGTTACGGAGTTTCTCGAGATGGTGAGAGAGGTTTGAAGCGGACATGTCCAGTTCCGCCTGAATTTCGCCCGCTGTCCGACCATTGGGATGAGCGGAGAGCAACAGGCGGAGAATGCGCAGGCGGTGCTCAGAACCGATGGCGGCGAACATGGCGGCGAAGCGGGCGGTGAGGTTGGGGGGAACAGGCACGAGTCCTTTCTCCTTCAATACTTCAATTATAATAGAAGAATAGAAGGATGCAAGCTCTTTCTCGCTTCCTCCACTCAGACCGGTGTTCCACATGCCCCTGGTGCGTTCCCCCCGTTTGACAGACAGGCGCCGCAAGTAGTATCCAAAGGTAAGTCCCTTTTTCCTGGGAAGGAGTATTCATGATCAGTGTGTTTGCGACGGCCGTCCTCGGTATCGTGATCGGGGTGGCGGGAAAAGCCATCATGCCCGGTAAGGATACCGGCGGCGCCATTGCCACGGGAGTCCTCGGCATCTGCTGCGCCAATCTTGGCAACTCCATGGGCTGGCTGATGGATTGGTGGCCGGTGGGATCGCTCGCCGGTTTCGGAGCCGCCGCCGCGACGACCGTGCTGGGGCTGATTATCTATCGCGGTTTCGCCGCGCAGACCAACGAGTAGAGTTCACCGGCAGAGGCGTCGTGGAGGCTTAAATCTCCAGATGTCCCTGGTACATCATCGAGCTTACTTTAAACCTCTCCCTGACCTCGAAAACCTGGATATCGCCGGTTACTTCGATTTCCTTATCCACGAGCTGAATGGGATCTTGGCGGGAGAAATGGATCCGGATATCCAGGTTTATGCCGTCCAGTAAGACTTCCACGCGGCTTGGCCGCAGGTCCTTACCGGCGCGCGTGCGCAGATGGACGGAATCCTTCACCACCGCCGCTACCGTATCCGTTCCCTGGTGCGCCACGAGGGCGGGAATGCCGAAGATCTCGAGCACGTAATCGGGATCGGGCGCGCCAATCAGCGCGTTGAGTTTAGAATCATCGAGGTTGCGTTCCCGCTGGCGGTAGAGGGCTTTGGCATGCCTGACGGGAAGCGCGCTTGCCCACCGCACGATGATATCCGCGCGGTCGGGCATCTTGGGTTTTGGCGCGCCGATGCCTCCCACGGGGCTCCCTATCGGGCGCTGGGGTCCGTGATCGGCTCCGGGGACGTCCTTATAGGTGAGCGGCTGTTCTCCCCGCCTGGTCCATGTGAAATGGACCGTTCGCGGCTTTGCCCATGGCGAATCCGTCAGCAGTTCGAGAACGGCGTTCTCGCTCCAGTTTGGGAAAGCCTTGCCCTTCCAATCGGAGGCTAGAACGCCTGAGGCTCCCAGAAGAAGAAGTGCTTGCGCGGCGCGAACGGTGACTCTTGGCAAAGCCCAGTGCTCCCATCCCAGAATAGCGCGGGGTCCGCGAGCCTACTTCCGAACCATTGATTCCAGTTTCTCGAGGGCCGGTTCGAGACGCTGGTGATTCTCGAGGACCGGGGCGAAGATATCGCCCACGCGCGCAAAGCGTTCGATCGCATTGCGCAAGTGAAACTGACGCGGCGACAGCCCGGGCCGGACCTCGCGCCATTCGAGCGGTGTGGCCACGGGAGCCCCGGGGTAGGCGCGCAAAACATAAGGAGCGGAAATTGTTTTTCCGCTCGAAATCTGCGCCCAGTCGAAATAGACCCTGTTCCTCTCCCGTTTCGACACCGCGCGGGCTGTGGTGAACAGTCCGGGGTGCTCGGCGGCCAGCAGGCGGGCCATGATCTGGGCGAACGACCGCACCTGTTCATATGTATAGACGGGCTCGAGTGGAACGTAGATGTGCATTCCGTCTCCGCCCGTGGTCTTCGGATATCCCGCTAGCGAGAGTGCATCGAGTTTCTGGCGTGCGAGCAGCGCCGCCTCCACGATTTTTTCGTAGCCGCAATCCTGGGGATCGAGGTCGATCAAAAGGAAATCCGGATGATCGAGGTTGCCGATGCGGCTCATCCAGGGATTCTGGTCGATGCAGCCGAGATTGGCCAGATAGAGCAGCGAAGGGCGGTCATCGGCGCATACGAAATGGATAGGCGCGTCATTGTGCGCGGAGTAGATGGGCGCCACCCGCATCCAATCGGCGAAATGCTCCGATGCCTGCTTCTGAAAGAACGACTCGCCACCAATCCCATCGGGGTAGCGCCTCAAGGAAAGGGCGCGCTCACGCAAATAGGGGAGGATCAAGTCCGCTACCTGATGGTAGTAGTTGATCAGGTCGCGCTTGGTGTAGCCTTCCTCCGGCCAGAAGATCTTGTTGAGGTTGGTAAACGCCAGCCGCCGGCCTTCGACATCGACGACGGCCTTCTCCTGCGGGCCGGGGAGAAGCGGAGGCGGAGCGCCGTACTTCACCTCGCCGGCAGCGGAAGGATTCCCCTCGAAGACGCACTCCCGCGGGCTGATATCGTTGCGTAGTCCCAGGAACACCGGAGCGCGCAGGCGTTTGTCGCCCGTCCACGCCGAGAACCTGACCTCGCAGACCAGTTCGGGCGAGGTCCAAACCGGCGGGTGCGGCATTTGCGGTTCGGTCTCAAACGGCATCCGGTTGTTCACCAGCGGCGCGAGTTTCGAATACACCAGTTCGAGCGATGCCTGGTCGAATCCCGAGCCGGCGTTGCCCACATAGACCAGCCGCCCTCCGTCGTACAGCCCCAGGATGAGGGAACTGAAATAACTCCGGTCTCCCGTCGTGTAGCCGCAGATGACAAATTCCTGCTGCGCGGTCACTTTGATTTTCAGCCAGTCGGGGCTGCGTCTCGATTCATAGAAAGAACCCAGCCGCTTGGCCACGATCCCCTCGAGCCCGCTTTGGCGCGCCAGGTGAAACAACTCTTCCCCCTGGTCTACAAAATGATCGGAGAGTTTGACGTGATCCTGGGGGATAAGAACGGAAGCGAGCAGCCGTTTGCGATCCTCGATGGCGGACCTTCTCAGATCCCAGCCATCGAGATACAGAAGATCGAAAACATAGAGCGTGACTGGAGTGGTTCGCGAGAGCGCGGCCGCGTGGCCCGCGCCGGTGACATGCATGCGCCGTTGAAGCAATCCGAAGTCCGGCAGGCCGCGTTCGTCTAGCGCCACGATCTCCCCGTCGAGGACGGCGGTATCCGCTTTCACGCACCGCGGCAGCACCGCAAGTTCCGGATACTGCCGGTCCATCGCGTTTCCGTTGCGGGAGACCATGCGCACCCCGCCTTCCGCGATGAAACACAGCGCCCGGACGCCGTCCCATTTCACTTCGCACAGCCATCCGGGATCGGAAGGCGGCTTCGCCGCGGCGAACGCCATCATCGGGGATAGGGAAGCGGGCATCGACGCCTCAACGGCGCCCTTGATCTTTGCTAATTCCGGCTCGACGCCGGCGGCGATCTCTTCCTGCGTGCGTCCAGTTTTAACGCTTGCCGGGTAGAGGTCGATATTCCATCCGGGTATGGCGTGTTCATCTTTTTTCTTAATGAGCAGCCAGTCCCGCCCCTTGTTCCGTCTCGTCCTGACCAGCACATAGCCGCCGCGGAGCTTCTGGCCATGCAGATGGATCTTGAAATCGCCGCGCTCGAGTTGTCCCTCCGCGGCCGGTTCCCCGATCACCTCGTAGACTCCGTGATCCCAAAGCATCACGCTCCCGGCGCCGTAGTTTCCCGGCGGGATGACGCCCTCAAAGGCGCCGTATTCCATGGGATGGTCCTCGACGTGCACGGCGAGCCGCTTTTCAGAAGGATCCTGGGATGGACCCTCCGGCACGGCCCAGGACTTCAGGACTCCACCGACCTCGAGACGCAGATCGTAGTGCAACTGGCGGGCGCGGTGGCGCTGCACGCAGAACTCGCCGCCGCGCGTTTCCGGCGGTTCGGACGGGCGTTCGCCGGCGGGCTCGGGGGTCTTATCAAAAGCGCGTTTTCTCGCGTAGTCCTCGAGCGCCATACGGATATGATACCGGGCAGTGGGATCCACGCTATTCCCGCGGCGGCCGGCCGAGTGGGCACGGGATTTCGTGGTATCCTTTCCTACGTTGGGTTTCTACCGGCGGGAACGCCGGCAAAAGCATCCGCTACCCCATCCCTTACTTGGAAGAGAGGTTTTTATGCCAGTGAATTTCCGTCCGCTACACGACCGTGTGATTGTTCAGCGTTCCACCGAGGAGGAGAAGACGAGCAGTGGCCTGATCATTCCCGACTCGGCGAAGGAGAAGCCCCAGCAGGCAAAGGTGATCCGCGCGGGGATCGGCAAAGTGCTCGAGAATGGCGAACGGGCTCCGCTCGATGTCAAGGAAGGCGACACGATTCTGTTTGGCAAGTACTCGGGCTCCGACGTGAAGATTGACGGTGAAGAGTACCTGATTCTTCGCGAAGACGAGATCCTGGCCATTATTGGATGATGCTTCCGTTACCCGCGCCGGGGTTCGCCCGTCAAAATCCTGCAAGGAGTTCCTGAAATCATGATGTCCCGTCTCCCCCACATCGTCCTCGCCTGGGCGGCTTTCCTGGTGATGGCCGCATCTTCGCCGGCACAAGTCAAGGTGGCCATTGTGGATATGCGCCAGGCAGTCAACAGCACCGCCGAGGTCAAGAAGGCCGTGCAGGCCCTCGAAGTCCGCCTGAAACCGAAGCAGGATGAGGGCGCGAGGCTGCAAAAGGAGCTGCAGGACATTCAGAGCAAGCTGCAGACGCTGCAGGGGAAGCTGACGCCCCAGGGCGAATCGGACCTGGTGTCGCAAGGACAGCGAAAGCAGAAGGAGCTTCAGCGGTTGCAGGAAGACCTCAACTCGGAACTCGAGCGGGAGCAGAATGACGTTGGCACGCGTGCCCTTCAGCGCATGCGCGACATCGTCAAGAAACTGGCCGAGGAGCGGCAGTTGGACGTCGTAGTCGATGTGGGGAACACCATCTACTTCAAACCGGCGCTGGAGATCACAAAGGAGGCGATCGCCGCTTACGACAAAGCCTATCCGGCGCAGTAAACTATTGGTAGATGCCAGGTTATCTGGAAGGCTACGGCGCCGGCGAGGAGCAGCGGGAGCGCAAGATCCGCCGAATTGTTCTTTCGTTGCTTGGAGCCATTATCGTAGGCGCAGTGTTGTATTTCACGTTCCGCGATTACCCCTCGGAGCGCAAATTGAACCAGTTTCTCGACGCGCTTCGCCGCCAGGATTACAAGACGGCCTACAGCTACTGGGGCTGCTCGGCCGAAGCGCCCTGCCGGGACTATCCTTACGACAAGTTCCTCGAGGATTGGGGGCCGAAAGGCGTCAATGCCAAGTTCAGCGGTAGCAGCATCGGAGATTCCGAACGCTGCGGTACGGGTTTCATGGCGGCGCTGAACTCGGGCAACGACGAGGTTTCTCTCTGGGTGGAGCGTGACACCGGCGTGCTGAGCTATGCGCCCTGGCAGCAATGTCCGGAAAAGAAACTGCGGCTGATGAAGTGGCTCCGGATGAAGTTCGGAAGGGGCTGAGCGCGCCCGGACTAACGAACCGGGCCGAACTGTTTCATCACGGCCATCACACGTTCGGAATAGCCGGGGGTGGGGTTATAAGTGCGCAGCTTTCCCTCGACTGATTTTCCGCGGTAATAGGAGGAGTTGGCAAGCCTCTCCGCCACGGTGTGAATTCCGTTCTCGATGGAGTGAAATCCGATCTCGCCGTTTCCCCATCCGAGGATGTTGTTAGCCCGATACGCCTTCCCGCCGCTCGATTCGACGAAGGCAATGCTCGGCAGGAGACGCCAGTCCAATCGATGCTGGTCGGCGGCGCGAAGGAAAGTGGCGGCCAACCGCGCGGCCGGGCTCTGGTGGCGGTCAAAAAACCCACGCAGTTGCGCGGCGCGCGGATCGACGCGGGGGAAATGCCGGAGAGCCGGCGCTCCAGCCTGCGCACTGCATAGAAGGAACAATCCGGGCAGCGCCAGCATGGAAGCCAAACGGGCGCCGCTCGAACCGCGAGGCTCTCTCTTCTGCGTCCGAATTATGATTCTAACGCGCAATGTCCGCATATCGGCCGTTTCCGCTTCATTCTTGAGACTCCGGTCTCGGGAAACCGGCGGCCGTCCTGAGGGCAATTACTATAACACAGCTCTTTGGGATGGATTCGCGGGCTCAAAGAGAGGCCGGCAAGGAGGATCAGCGTCCGCCCCGGCGCCGGCGACGCTACCCTACAATTGAATTATGCCTGCAGATCGCATTGTCATTGCCGGACGGGAGTTCCGTTCGCGGCTGTTCGTGGGTACCGGAAAATACCGCAGCAACCAGGAAATGGCGCGCTGCCATGAAGCATCCGGAGCCGAAGTGGTGACGGTGGCCGTACGGCGCGTCAATGTCACGGACCGCTCCAAGGAGTCGCTGCTCGATCACATCGATCCTAAGAAGTATTTTCTGCTGCCGAACACCGCCGGGTGCTATACGGCGCAGGAGGCCATCCGGACAGCGCGATTGGCGCGGGAGGTGGGCCTATCGGACTGGGTGAAACTGGAGGTCATTGGAGACGAGCGCACCCTGTTTCCCGATAACGAAGGCTTACTCGAGGCGACCCGCGTACTGGTGAAGGAAGGCTTCACGGTCTTGCCCTATACGAACGACGACCTGGTGAACGCGCGTAAGTTGGTTGACGCGGGGGCGGCGGCGGTGATGCCGCTGGCGGCGCCCATCGGGTCGGGATTAGGCATTCAGAACGAGAACAATCTGCGGATCATTCGGGAGATGCTCACCAGCGTGCCGCTGATTGTAGACGCCGGCGTGGGAACAGCATCCGATGTGGCGCGCGCCATGGAACTGGGATTTGACGGAGTGCTGCTGAATACGGCCATCGCCGCCGCCGAGGACGCGGTCAGCATGGCGGAAGCGATGAAGTTGGGGGTACAGGCCGGACGGTTGGCGTACCTGGCCGGGCGCATGCCGAGGAAGATGTACGCCACGGCGAGCAGCCCGCTTGAAGGGGTGGTCCGGTAAGGATTACCGGAAAATTTCGTTACGGTCCGCTTCCTCGAGAAAAGGGGATTGCAGCCGCACGAGGGCCCCGTCGGCGGTGAAGAGCAGGTCTCCGCGGCCGAGGAGGTTCTCGGCTCCGTTCTGATCGAGGATGATGCGCGATTCGAGAGAATCCGTTACGCGCAGCGCCACGCGGCAGGGGAGGTTCGCCTTGAGGATGCCGCTGACCACCTGGCGGCTCGGGCGCTGGGTGGCGAGCACGAGGTGGATGCCGGCGGCACGAGCCTTCTGGCCAAGACGGTTGACGGCGCCTTCGATCTCCTCCCGCAATTTCCTGTTGCCGAGCAGGAGATCCGCGAATTCGTCGCAAACGCAGACGATGCGTGGGAGCCATTCCACGGTTTTCTGATGATAACCGGAGAGATCATCGGCGCGCGCCTGCTCGAAGAGTGAGTAACGGCGCTCCATTTCCCGGACCATCTCCTCGAGGATCGGGACCACGGAATCCTGTGGCGGGCAGAGAAAGGCGCCCGGGGTCCACAGGAACGGGGACTGTCTCAGCTCCGGAAAGGCGTTTCGCTTGGGATCGATGAGGACAAGGCGCAGCGTCTCCGGCGTATTGGTGATGAGGAGGCTCGCCAGGGCAACGCGCAGCCATTCCGTCTTGCCGCTCCCGGCGACGCCCGCGACAAGTATATGGGTTTGTTCGGGTGTCGAGAAATCGGCGAAGACCGGCGCGCCGTCAAGACCGATGCCGGCGAGGGCGCGGGAACTGCCGGCGTCGCGGCCGGACTCGGGAAGCGAAGGACGGACATGGCCGAACGGAACAAACTCCCGCGAAGGACGCTGGACATCGACGGCAATGCGGCCTTCCACCGCATGAATGAGCGGAGCGCGCCCGAGACGCAAACGAACTTGCAGATTCAAACCCTGGTTCATCACTTTGCCGGCCGTAACGCGGCGGGCGGGTTCGACAAAGTAGCGGGCAAAGGCAGGGCCGACGACAGGTTCGCCAAGGACGCGCACATCGGCTCCGAACTCGTGAAATGCCTCGGCGAGGCTACGTCCAAGGGCGATCTCTTCGGGTCCCGGCGGCCGTGGCCATAGCAGCGAGGCGTCCACGTGAGGTTCCGGAATCTCCGCTCCCGGAATGACGCCCGCAAGGGCTCCGACAAGGCGAATGAGTTGCGGGCGGACGGTGGCGGCCAACTCCGGGGAGATCAGGGTTTCCTCGATGTCGCCGGCGGCTCCAAAACGCACCAGGGCCACCGTGGGTTTGGCGGCTCCCTTGAGGCTCGAGGCGAGCATTTCGGAGTAGAGGCATGCCTGGAGCAGGTCGGCTTCCGCATGGCCGGAGCCCAGCTTGAACTCGATCACGCACCACTTGCCGGCGGAGGCGCGGATGAGCTGATCGGCGCGCCCTTTGACCAGCACGGGAGCTCTCCACCCCTGCTCCTGGAAGCGCGCGGAAAGCTCGACTTCAGCCTGAAAGAGGTCCGTGTTGCCAACCCAGATTTCGCGCAGCGAATCGTATTCGATGGCCTTGGCGCCGCGCGCGGTCTCCACCAGGCCGGCGAACCAGGTGGCGTAGGACTGCACTGCCTTCCACAGCCCCAGCACATCCTCGCCCGCATCCTGTAAGAGGCCCTGCCGCAAGGACAGTTCATAGCCGAGCGTCAGGTCATACAACTCACGCGCCAACCCCGTGACGGAACCGTTGGCAAGTGTGCGCTCCCAATGCGCGGGATGGCCGGGATCGAGCAGGCTCGAGGCGGCATGGTGAAAGAGCCGGCCGAGGATCGCTCCGTGCGGCCCCGGCGGCTCCCGCCGGTCCCGGGCGCGGTAGATGGCCTGCCGCGCCTGGCTGACGGTGAGCGCTACCGGCTCAGGCATAAGCAACGCGATCCGCAGCAGGCGCCGCCACGATGTGATAGAGGACAGAAGGCGGGCCGGCCAGTAGCCCCACCTGCCGCGGATTCGTACGCGCATAGTTTTCCACCTGGTCCAGCGTCCAGCCTAACCTGTTTGCCGCCTCCCGCGCGGCGATGATCTTCACTTCCTGCAACAATTCGACAAGCGCGTCGCCCGCGGCGGGAGTCGAGCCGGAAACAAATGAATCGAGCATCTCGCGGACGCCGCCGGGGAGACTCTTGGCGAGCCACTCGCGGACACGTTGGGCTTCCACGGGCTCGCCGCGCAGGCTGAGATCGCCCGAGGTTGCTTCCGAAAGAATGCGCTTCATGGCGTCCATGGCGGCCACCACCTCGGGCCGCGGACGGACGATGCGCGCGCCCTTGGCTTGGAGGTCCCTCAGGAGTTGATTGGTTATACGGGCCTTCGGGGAGATGGGCAGACGCGGGTCGCGCACAAGACAAAGCCGCCTCAGTTCACCTTCATCAAGCGACCGCGCCAGTCTCCGCAGACGCGCGGCGAGACTGTTCATATTGCGTTGATTGCAGAGCGCCAGCAGGACCGGACCAAGCGGAGAATCCGCTTTGAAATCAATCTGTTTTCCACTGGCGGCCGTGACGCGATAGCCGGCCAAGGCAGCGATTTCGCCCAGGGCGCGCGCCAGCGCCTCATCGCTTTGAGAGGGGTCCGTGGCCGCTTCGGAGGCGTCCCAGTACTGTTCGAAGCGTTTGCCGCAGAACTCATCGAAGGGAGCGGAGTCCGGCTCCGGCAGTCCGCGCCAGGCGGCAAAGAGACGGCGCGCCTCGTGAATGAGTTTGCGGGCCGTGCAGCGGCCGTGATTGGCGGTGAAAATCCGTTGCAGGTCCCCTGGGTCGAGTGGCGCAACGCCGCCGCGCGCCCGATAGGGAAGCAGTTCTTCAACCGCCGCGAGGCGCGCTTCCACCAGCTTCAGCCCTTGCTGGAAGTCGAGCGGCTTGAGATCCGCAATGGATTTCGTGATACGGCTATAATCCGAAGCCATCGACTGCCGCTCGAGTTCCGGGAGAAACGTGCCGAGGATGGAGAGGATCACCAGCGTGTTGCGGGTCTCATCCACAAGCGTCGCGCCCATCTTCGCGAACGGGCCGTAGCTGTTGGACGCCGCCGACAGGCTGAGCGCCTCCAACTGGTCAAAGCACAGCACGACGGGTTCCGGCGCGCAGATGCGGATCATTGCCAGGACGAATTGGCGGGCGGCGATCTCGCCGGAGTCTTCATCCAGGCTTTCCATGACCTGGCCGGAGAGATTCAGTTCCATCAGATCCGCGTCGGAAAGGCTCTCGCCCTTGAACCAGGCGCGGCAGAGGCGGCGGTGGCGGCCCGCCGCGTAGTGTTCGCATACCTTCGTCAGATCCAGGGAGGCGTCGGGAATGGTGGCCTCTTCGAAAGCGGAGGCCAGATCTCCGTTTCCATGGCGTCTGGCGAAGCGCTGGAGAATCATGTCGAGCGGAGCAATGCCGCCGGCGGGCTTCTCGATCATCCCTTCGGCGACCTTTCGCTGCAGATGCCGCCAGACCTGGCTGGGAGCCGTCTCCATGCGGACGGCGGCGAAAAGAGCGGGCCGTACGATCTGATCATTCAGCCAGCGGCGGAAGCGGCTGAGAAGGTGTGTCTTGCCGCAGCCGGCCTGGCCGTGGAAGAGAACGCTGCGCGATTCGGCGCCCGTGCGGCCGTACTCGAGGCAGCAGCATTCGAAGGCTTCCCGGTGGATCTCCGGAACATCGATGGCAACCGGCTGAGCGGGGTTGGCCACCACGTCCGAATCGAACGGGTTGACGATGAGGTTAGCCGATTCCATGTCCCGCCGCCCTGGCCGCCCCCACGTACAACCGTCCCTCCGAGTCCTCGGCGAAGTCGGCGGCACGCTCCGCGGGAACCGGTCTGGGGCCATCATAGTCCGCAAGGATGAGCTGTCCGCGATCGGCGAGCGCGATGAGCGCCCTGTCGAACTCCGCCTGGAGCGGCGGCGCCATCCGCAGCTTGTAAACGGCCACGTAGTTGCCCGCCCCCGGCTCGAGATCAATAACCGCGGCGAGGATGGCGCGCTCGAGACACTCGCCGCCGGAGATATTGCGCGCCCACTCGCGGGAGAAGTATTGCGCCTGCCTGCCGAAAACTTCGCAGTGCAGGATACCGCGGCCATGGAGAGACTGCAGCAGGCGGGCCACTTCGGATTTCACCGAAGCGGCCGCCACGCCTGGCAGACGCGGCTTCGCTTTCGCCACGGCCTGCGGCAGAGTACAGGGTTTCTCGAGAAGGGCCTCATCAATGGCATTCCGCAGGCATTGCTGAAGATCCCGATTCCAGAACCGGGCGCGGCCCCGTGAATCCGGAGGCCATTCGTGGATCTCCCCCACTCGAGCTCTTTCAAGGAGCAGGCGCTCAAGATCCGGCGCCTGGCTCAGGGGGAATCGCCGGGGCCTGTCCAGCCGCTTACGTAACTCACGCACTCCGATTGGTTTCTCCGCCTGAGAGATGAGAGAGAGGCAGAGTGCGATGATTTCCGGGTTCACCACCACTTTATTATGCGCAATGTGATAGAGCGTATCGCGGTCAGACTTTGACCCTTCTGCCGGCCGCGCGGGACTTCTTCACCGCCAGAGCCGGTTCCGACAGGGCAAGATCGATCACCTCGGCCTGTTCCTGCGCATGATGCTTACTCGACCCCGTGGCGGGACTGGCGCTCTCCCGGCGTCCGACGTAGCGCACACGGCGCCGCGAATCCTCGAGCAGCAGGTCCAGATGTTCCCGCACGAATTGCCACGGCCCCATATTCCGCGGCTCTTCCTGAGCCCACACCACTTCGGCGGTGGATGGATACCAGGCGAGCACGTCCATGGCGTGATCCTTCGGGAAGGGGTAGATCTGCTCGACGCGGTTGATGGCTACATGTTTCGCGCCGCGCTCTTCCCGCGCGGCGGCGAGATCCCAGTAGAGCTTACCGGAACAGAAAATGACCCGGGTTACCGGCTCGGGAGGAACGGTGTCCGCGATCAGTTCGTGGAAGGCTCCGGCGGTCAGGTCCCGCATGTGCGAGGCGGCAAGATGATGCCGCAGCAGGCTCTTAGGGGTGAAAATAATCAGCGGCTTACGCATGCCCAGCCTGTCTTCCCCTCCGCGCATCTGGCGGCGCAGCAGATGGAAATACTGGGCCGGCGTGGTGCAGTTGCAAACCTGCATATTGTTTTCGGCGCACAAGGTGAGGAAGCGCTCGATGCGCCCGCTCGAATGTTCGGGGCCCTGTCCTTCGTAGCCGTGCGGCAACAGCAGGACGATCCCGCTCGGCTGTCCCCATTTGGATTCGGCCACGGCGATGAACTGGTCGATCATGATCTGCGCGCCGTTGGCGAAATCGCCGAACTGCGCTTCCCACATGACGAGACTCAGAGGGTCGCCCAGGCTGTAGCCGAATTCGAAACCCATGATCGCGAACTCGCTCAATGAACTGTCAAAAACTTCAAACCGGGCCTTGTTTTCGCCAATGTTGCTCAGGGGGATGTAGAGTTCCCCCGTCTCGGCGTCGTAGAGTTCGAGGTGCCGCTGGGAAAACGTGCCGCGGGCGCTGTCCTGGCCGCTGAGCCGGACCGGAGTTCCCTCGAGCAGCAGGCTGCCGAAGGCGATCGCTTCCGCGGTGGCCCAGTCGATGGGCCCGCCGTTGAGCACCTCCTTCCGCTTATCAAGGAAGCCGCGCAGTTTGGGATGGAGATGAAAGGAGTCAGGCAGGATGGTGATGCCCTGCAGGATCCTCTCGACAATGGCCTGATCCACCGCCGTGGTGGCTTCCGGGGGCAGCGTCCATTGGGGCTCGACGGGGCTCAGTTCCTGAACCTCGAAGGGCTCCTCTTTCTTCTGCCCGGCTTCGAAGGCCTGCGTCAGCTTGAGGGTATACTGTTTGCGGATCTCCTCGAGTTCAGCCTCGGTGATCACCCCTTCGCGCGTAAGGTTCTCGGAGTAGATCCTGGCCACGGAAGGATGCTGCCGGATCTTGCGGTACATGAGCGGCTGCGTGTAGCTCGGGTCGTCGCCCTCGTTGTGCCCGTGGCGGCGATAGCAGAACATGTCGATGACGACATCCTTGTTGAATGTTTGCCGGTACTCGAGGGCGAGTTCCGCGACGCGGATGCAAGCGTCGGGATCGTCGCCATTGACGTGGAAGATAGGCGCCTGCACGGTGCGCGCCACGTCGGTGCAGTACTGGCTCGAGCGGGATTCATAGGGATTGGTGGTAAAGCCAATCTGATTGTTGATGATGAGATGGATGGTGCCGCCCGTGGTGTAGCCATCCAACTGGGAGAGGTTGAGGGTTTCGGCTACGACACCCTGCCCGGCGAATGCCGCGTCGCCGTGAACGAGGATGGGGATGACGCGTTCACGCTTCGTGTCGCCCAGGCGGTCCTGTTTCGGCCTCACAATCCCCTCAACGACGGGATCCACCGCCTCGAGATGGCTCGGATTCGGTGAGACGGATACCTTGATCTCGGCGCCTTTGGGAGAGGTGTGAACTCCGCTTGCGCCAAGGTGGTACTTGACGTCGCCCGAGCCCTGCATGGCGTTTGGATCCAGCTCTCCTTCAAAGGCGGAGAAGATTTGCGACATGGGCTTGCCGACGAGGTTCGCAAGCACCGTCAGCCGGCCGCGATGCGCCATGCCGATGACCACTTCGCTCACACCCCTGTCCGCTCCCTGCGAGAGGAGCGAATCGAGAATTGCGATGGCCGATTCGGAGCCCTCGAGCGCGAACCGTTTCTGCCCGATGAAGCGCGAGTGCAGGAAGTGTTCGAAATGTTCGGCTTCCACCAGCATCTGGAGAGTGCGGCGGCGCACGGCTTTGTCGAGCGGCCAGTTGTTCGCCTGCGGCTCCATGTTCTGCTGCAGCCAGCGCTTCTGCTCGGGATGCTGGATGTTCATGTACTCGCAGCCGATCTTGCCGCAATAAGTTCCGCGAAGCGTTTCCAGAATCTCGCGGAGGGTGGCCACCTGCATTTCATCCTCGCCGTAGGCGCGGCCGAGGGTCCCGGTGAGGAATTCGCGGTCGAGGTCCCAGATAGTGAGGCCGTAGGTGGCGGGGTCGAGTTCGGGGTGGTATTGCGGCTCGGAGCCGAGTGGATCGAGATCGGCGATGAGGTGGCCGCGAACCCGGTAGGCGTTGATGAGTTGCAGAACAGCGGCGTGCTTGGCTACTTCCTGGGAGTAGGGCGCCTGCCCTCCGTATCCCGGCATCGCCTCCACTTTGTCCTCTTCCCAGTGCACGGGATGGTAGGGAAGCTTGAGGTCCGCGAAGATGGACTTGTAAAAATCGTGCTCGCCCTGAAGAAGCTCGTGCATGAAGGCGAGAAACGCTCCCGATTCGGCGCCCTGAATTACCCTGTGATCGTAGGTGCAACTGACGGCCATCACCTTGCTGATGCCGAGCATGGAGCGCATGCCGGGCGAGACGCCCTGGTATTCGGCCGGATAGTCGATGACTCCGGTGGCGATGATGGCTCCCTGTCCCGTCATCAACCGCGGCATGGACCCGAAGGTGCCCACGGTGCCGGGGTTGGTTAGCGAGATGGTGGTTCCCTGGAAGTCGGCCAAAGTCAACTTACCGGCGCGGGCGCGGGACACCAGGCCGTCAAACTCCTGCACGTACTGCTGGAAATCGATGCCGCCGGCGTTCTTGATGGAAGGAACGACCAGGGAGCGGTTGCCGTCCTTGCCCGCCACATCGACAGCGATGCCGAGATTGATCTCCGGGCGGGTGACCCGGTGCGGTTGGCCGTTGATCTCCGTGTAGGCGCTGTTGATGTTGGGGTACTTGCCGAGGGCTTTTACAATGGTCCAGGCCACCAGATGGGTGAACGAGATCTTGCTCTTGCCGGTGAGGGTGCGGTGCTGGTTGAGTATGCGGCGGTTTTCCTCCATCACCTTCACGGGAATAATGCGCTGAGAACTGGCCACGGGGATCGAGAGCGACTGATTCATGTTCTCGGCGATCTTCGCGGCCGCTCCGCGCAGAATGACCGGCTCACCGGCCGGAGGAACCACTGGAGAAGGGGGAGCGGGCCGCGCCGCTGGAATCGTGGCCGGCGTTTGACCACCGTTGGGAATAACACCGTCCCGGCGCCGGTCCTGGAAGACGTCGTTCCAGCTTGCATCCACCGTGTGGCGGTCATGCAGGTACTGCTGGTAGAGTTCGTCCTCGAGCCAGCTATTGACAGTGGGGGATTCAGGTTCTTTTGACATCGAAATGGCTTTGGGCGGGCCCCTCGCGGAGTTGCACGGCCCTCGCCGCGAGCGGGCGCACACCGCCTCCAAGCTTCATCATACTAAGAGAACCGGCGGCGAGGCAGAACCGTGCCCGCCGGGCGGCCCAGCCGGCATCGGCCGGCGGATGGTCAATAGCCCGCGCGAGGGTCGCAGGATTCCGGATTTACGTAATTGTAACTCCCAAAAAACATAGATAAAACATAACTTACGCCGCATCTATCATCTGCGAATACGTTATTGACTTCAATTATTTTTGGACTGAAAATAATTAGCAGTCGGCTGAAGGAGTCTTGCGTATGCACAAAACAACGCTTCCCCTGTTACTAGGGGTACTCTTTTCGTTTGCCTGGCCTGCCGCGTCTCAGGAAGTGAGCGCGGGCTTGACAGGAAAAGTAACAGATCCGTCCGGCGCCTCGATAGTCGGAGCGAAAGTGGTTGCCAAGGACATGCAGCGTGGTACTGAGTGGCCTACAACCTCACAGGATGACGGATTCTACGCATTTCCACGCATTCCGGTCGGCACCTATGAGCTGCGCGTAGAGGCTGCCGGATTCAAGACGTTCGTTCAGAGCGGCATCGTGCTTGAAGTGAACCAGCGTGCGCGCCTGGATGTACCCATGCAACTGGGCGGCATTACGGAAACGGTGAATGTATCAGGCGACGCCCCCCTTTTGCAGACGGACTCCACGCAGGTTGGATCCGTAATTAGCTCGAAAACCATCGTTAACACCCCGTTGATCAGCCGTAATCCCATCGCGCTGACGCTGCTTGCCCCCGGCGTGACGACGCCGAATCCCTCGGGCTTCAACAGCGGCGTCAGGACGGCGGGCGGCGGCCGCCCCTACGTGAATGGAAACCGCGAGGAGGCGAACAACTTCCTCCTGGACGGCGTGGATAACAACCAGACAACCGACAACTTGAGTTCGTACCAGCCGAATCTGGACGCCATCGCGGAATTCAAGATGATCACGAACAATGCTTCAGCGGAGTTTGGCAACTTCCAGGGCGGCATTATCAACGTGGTCATCAAGTCCGGAACCAACCAATATCACGGCAATGCGTTCGAATACTTCCGCAACGACAAGCTGAACGCCAACAATTGGGCCAACAACTGGTCATTGAACGCGGCCGGCCAGCCCACGCCCCGTGCCGCGCAGCGATGGAACCAGTTCGGAGGCACCTTCGGCGGCCCCGTGAAGAAGGACAAGCTGTTTTTCTTCGCGGATTACCAGGGCTTGCGGCGCGCCACCCCTCCGAGCGTTTCGAACGCCATCGTGATGCCGGCCACCTGGCGCAACGGGGACTTTTCGAATCTGTTGAATCCCGCCTATGCGGGCGGATCGGCGATTCAGCTCTACAACCCTTATGCCGTGGGCGCCAACGGCGCGCGGGATCCTTTCCCGAACAACCAGATCCCCAGAACCATGTTCAATCCGGTGATTCAGAAGCTGTTCGCCGACCAAAGCCTCTACCCGCTCCCGTCGGTGGATACGGCGCGCGTCTCGGATGTGAACTACTTCTTCGCCAGTTCCAGCTATGTGAAGAGCGACCAGGGCGATTTCAAGCTGGATTGGAAAATCACGGACAAGGATGACTTCAGCGGGCGCTATTCGAACGGGCGACAGGACCAGCCCGGCGTCAACACCGCTCCCTTCCTGTACAACACGTTCAACATTGCTCCCTTCCAGAACGGCGTCATCAACTGGACACGCACCATCAGCGCCACGCTGGTGAATGAAGCCCGCTTCGGAGTGAACAACATCCTGTTGAACAACGGCGGACAGGACAAAGGATTGGGCGACATCGCCGCGAAACTCGGCATTCAGGCCGCGGGAAGCGGATTGTTGTCCCTTCAGGGCTTTGCCTACATTCGAGCCCTCGGCAACGCCAACATCGGCACCCAGCAGTTGTTCGCTTCCACCACCTACCACTACGCCGATAACCTGACCATCATCCGCGGCCGCCACATGATGAAGACCGGCGGCCAGATCCTGCGCCAGGATCAGAATGCATTCTATGCCGGCAACAACGGGCGCACCGGCTACATCAGCTTCAGCGGCCGTTTTACCGCCGCAAACGCCATCAGCCCGGCGGGCAAACAGGTGGGGGAGGCGGATTTCGTTCTCGGCCTGCCCACCGACCTCGGCCGCGGATTGAGCACCGGCACGTGGGGCCACCGCAAGACCATCTATGGCTTCTACTTCCAGGATGACTGGCGCGCCACGGACAACCTCACACTCAACCTGGGGCTGCGCTGGGAATACCATACGCCGCTGGTGGAGGTGGAGAACCGGCAATCCAATTTTGGCCCCTTCACCGGCCAGCTCATGCTTGCCGGACAGGACGGCAACAGCCGCGCCCTATACAACGGCTTCAAGAAGGACTTCCAACCCCGCGTCGGCTTCGCGTACACGCCCGGCATCCTGAACAAGAAACTGGTGGTTCGCGGCGCCTACACCATCTCCTCGTTCATGGAAGGAACCGGAACCAACCTCCGGCTTCCCCTGAACCCGCCGTTCAACTCCGAGTTCCAGGCGCTGTACAACACGCCGAGCGACATCCTTCCCAAGACTACGCTCGATCAGGGCCTTTCCGGTCTCAACCCGAAGGACCCTTATATCGGGGCGACCATCCGTCTCTGGGATCCGAATGTCCGCCCGGCCAACACCCAGCAATGGAACTTCACCATGGAGTACCAGTTGCCCTCGAGCACCGTCTGGACGGTCGGCTACGTCGGCCAGCATGGAACGCACCTCATCGTTCCCATGCCCTATTTCCAGAGGCAGCTCGTAAACGGGCAAGTTCTGCCAAGCCCCTATCTTTCAGGCAATCCGGGTCTGGTGAGCAAGATCACGCAGATTTCGGGAACCGAGTCGGCGGGCAACCAGCAGTACCATGCCTTGCAGACCACGCTGCGTAAGCGCTTCAGCGCTGGCCTCGAGTACAGCGTTGCATATACCTTCTCGAAGGGCATGAGCGACGCGATCGGCTACTACGGCGAGGGCGGCCAGGCGGGCGGCCAGTCCGCCTACATGCAGAACCTCTATAACCGCCGTTCGGAGTGGGGTCCCAGCTACTTCGATATCAAGCACAACTTCGTCACGTCGTTTGTTTACAACCTTCCGGTGGGACGCAAGATGAAGTTCGGGGCCAACATGAACCCCGTGCTTGACGGCATCATCGGCGGGTGGCAGTTGGGCGGCATCTACACCGCGCACAGCGGCTTCCCGCTCACCATCAAGATGAGCGGCGATCCGTCCGGCACGGGCGCGCGGAGTTTCCGCGCGAACGTAATCGGAACGCCGAATGATCCGCATCTGATCGGGCCGAACGTCAAGTATCTCGATCCAACCGCCTACGCTGTTCCCACGGCTCGTACTTTCGGCAACGCCGGTGTCGGCATCGTGCGCGGCCCGGGCATGAGCCGCCTGGATCTCTCGGTTGGAAAGCGCTTCCCCATCAGCGAGACCAAGTGGTTCGAGTTGCGCGGCGAGGCGTTCAACCTGACGAATACGCCGATTTTCGCAAGCCCGGCTTCGCAGACCATTACGTCTTCCCTGTTCGGAGAGATTCGCAGTGCGCAGGGCGAGCGCAACATGCAGGTTGTGGCGAAGTTCAACTTTTAGCAAACACGCTCGAACAGTGCCCGCCGGCCAGCGCGTCCGGCGGGCTCGCCGAGTTGTGACTTTGGTCATAGTGCCGCGGGTCACCGGCGATTATGCTCGGCTAAGAGACGAAACTCATGACATCCGACACCAACCCGCGCGCTGGCCAGACCGGCACGTCATCGCTGCCCGCAACCGACTGGTCCAAGAAGCCTTTGTATGAGCTGATCGAGCACATTGTGGAGCGGCATCACGAATACCTTCGTGAGGAACTGCCCGCGATCGAAGAAAAACTCGAGTTGATGACCGTGAGACTCGGCGAGGGCGCAAGAGGAACCCTTGGGCCGCTGCTCGACGTTTTCTCGGGGATGAAGAACGAGTTGGACGACCACATGCGCAAAGAGGAGATGATCCTCTTTCCGTTTATCGAGCGGACGGAACGCTCCTTCGAGGAGGGCGTACCCGCCGACCCGCCCCCCTTCGGAACGGTTCGCAACCCTATCCAGACGATGTTGATCGACCACGATTCCACCTTCGACGCTCTGAAGCAGATACGCCAGATGACGAACGGGTACACCCTGCCCGGAGAAGATCGTGAAGCCCATGAGGCGCTCTACAAAGGGCTGGAGGAACTCGAAAGCGATCTGCGCATACATATCCACCTCGAGAACGACATCCTTTTTCCCCGCGCGCTGGCTCTCGAAAAGGACGCCATTCGATAGGCGCCGCGCCGCTGAGACTTGCGCCGGCGGAGGGGAACCGAATATTTTGAAGTATCGGTTTCATGACTCCACAAGAAACGGCTGTAAAACTGGGGCTGAGCTTTGAAAAGCAGACGCCCGGATATTTGAACCTCTGCATACGCTCCGGCAATCAACTCATCAGTTCGGGGCATGTGAGCACGATCAAAGGCAAACTCGGCGCGGGATTGACGACGGAAGAGGGATACGCGGCGGCGCGCGACTGCGCGGCGAAGATCCTCAATTCGGTTTGGAACGCTCACGGGACGCTGGACGGTCTGAAGGTGATCAAGGTATTGGGTTGCGTCAACTCGGCTCCGGACTTCATCGAACAGCATCTGGTCATCAACGGGGCATCGGATTTGCTGCACGAAGTGTTCGGCAAGACCGGCAATGGCTTTCACGCGCGGTCGGCGCTGGGGTTCGCCTCGCTGCCGACGGGCGTGGCGGTCGAGGTGGAGGCGATCTTCGAGATCATCTCCTGACCCTACTTGTTCAGGAGTTCCACCAGGTAGTCCGAGGCTTCCTTCGACTGCATGCGGCTGAGCGTCTCGACGATGAGGCGCTTTAGCCTGGGGTCTGTTTCGGCGCGGGCGATATTCACCAGGGCTTTGGCGTTGTTCTGGGAGCGCAGCGCGCCGATGATCGCCTTACGCACGTCATAGTCCTTCCCGGCGCCGTAGAGGGTGGTGAGAACCTCGACCGCCTTATCCGAGCGTGAATAGCCGATCTGGCGTATTAATTCCGCGCGCAACAAGGGGTCTTTCTCGGTCCGGGCGGCCTCGATCAGGCGATCGGCGTTTTCCTTGCGCGCGGGAAGCGCCCGCAGAATCTCCTGCTTCAACTCCCTCGAGGATTCCGTGCGGTAGAGTTGCCACAGATCCTCATTGGCATCGAGAGCGCCAAGTCCGCGGATAGCCTCGCGCCGCAGGTCGATGTTCTGTTCTGACTTGGCCACATTCAGCAGCCGGTCTTTGTCGCGGCCGGCGGCAAACCCACGTAACACGGCGCGCTTGAGTCGAATGTCATTGGATGAAGCATAAATTTCAGACAGCGCCTGCCGGGTCTCCGGAGTGCTCACGTAGCCCAGGTATTCGACAGCCCGGTATTGCAAGTCGGGATTGGTGCCGCCGCGAGCCAGTTTGAGTAGGATTTCCCGCGCTCTAGGCGAGCGGCTCCGCGCCAGCACGAACAAGGCGCGCTCCTTCAGGCGCGGTGAAGAACTCTTCTTCAGCAAGCTCTCGAGCACGGGAATGGCGCGCTCGGGGTCGGTATGGATCATTCCGTTGACGGCAAGAATCTTAAGATCCTCATCGGCCTCGGCTTCGGGCGAGACGGGCTGGCCGGAAGATTGCCGCACTTCCACCTCGAGTGCTCTGGCATCGTCGAGCCAGCGGCTGTTCGCATAAGATCGCATCATGTCCCTCAGTGTCGAAAGGGCTTCGTTGCGCCGTCCCAACTTGTTCAGCGCATACGCCTTCCAGTACATGGCGGCGTCCGCGGAACCGCCCTTGCCGTTGATGAGTTCCTGGAAGAGTTGAACGGCGCGGTCCCAATCCCGATCTTCGAGGGCGCTCTTCCCGTTGCGATAGACGCGTTCTTCCTCTGTGATCCGCCCCGATAAAAAGCCGGGGCTGAAGACGTCGGGAGGAAAGGGCGGAACAGGCCCATGCATCGGGGCAGCCTGGAACGCCAATTCGCCGGCCCGCCGCAACTGATCCGCCATGCGGTCGATTTCGCCGGCCGTATGTGAGAGTTTGCGTTCGACATCGACGTTGCGCAAGGCCTCCTGCGCGGCGCGAATCTTCTGGTCTATTGCTCGCATGTCTGCGTCGTCAAGAGCCGGCAGCGGTGGCGGCTGAAGGAACTGGGCGGAAATTGCGGCCGCGCCCGCCAGCAAAGCAACCGAAACATTAAGAAACGTCTTCATAGGTGTCTCTCCCCATCAGGATCCTTACAAACTGGTGTCTTCCTTGCCGGATTCCAACTGCTTCTCCCTGGCGCGCACTCCGGATTCCGTCACTTTGACGCGAAAGAGGATGCCCTCGCCCATGATTTGCTCGCGCAGTTCGTCAGCTTCCCGCTGCGTCAACAGCGGGGCTGCATGAGCCACTTCCACAAGCAGGCGCTCGAGTTCGTCGAGCACGTCGGCCACGGCGCGATCTCCGGCTTCCGTTGCGCTGGCCCGGTACAGGCGGTTGGCCTCGATCAGGTCGCGAATGTCAGCCTGCTGAGCCTCGATATCGATGTGCCGGCGGCGTGCGGCGGGCCGGGAGTTGGCCAATTCCGTCAGTATCAACTGCGTGCGGTCGAGATGATTTCCCACGGCGGAAAGCAGCACACGCTCGTCAACGGGATCTGGTGTGCGTCCGCGAGTGGCGGCTCCATGGTTCGAGTAGCGGCCGGCGAGGAATGCCGCCGCCAGCAGGCACGCGAGAGCGGCCGCCGCTGCCCATGGACGGTATCCGCCGAGCCAGTGGCTGAATCGCGCCCGGCGTGGAATGTCCCGCTCGATCCGTGCCCAAACTTCGCCGCCGTATCCGGGACCCCTTTCCGGGATCGGGTGGCCGTCCACCAGGTTGAGGACGCCTTGCAGCGACCGGTAGCGCGCGCGGCACTCGGCACAGCTTTCAAGATGCGACTCATCGCGGGACTCTCCATAGTAGAGAAATACGAGCTGATGCTCGGAAAGGTGATCGCTCATCGGGTTACCCCCACGAATGGCTCAAGGGCGCGCCGCAGTTTCTGAACGGCGCGGAAAATACTGTTCTTCGTCGCGCTCTCGCCGACCCCCAGCGCTTCTCCGATTTCATGGATCGAATGGCCCTCGAAATGGCGCAGGACGAAGGCGGCGCGTTCCTGATCGGACAGCGAGGCCATGGCGCCGGCGAGGCGCTGCCGCAGTTGCAGGGAAAAGACGGCGCGATCGGCGGGAGTTTCCGCAGCCGGAATATTGTCGAGCATGTAGTTGCCCTCCTCGTCCTTTCTCTGATTCGTGCGTTTTCTCGACCGGAGCAGATCCAAAGCATAGTTTGTTGCGATGCGATACAACCAGGTGTGAAAGCCGGCACGGCCGTCGTATTTTTCCAACTGCCTATAAGCGCGTAGGAACGACTCCTGCACAACGTCTTCGGCATCCTGCTCATTTCCGGTGAGCCGGTAGGCGAGGCGAAACACACTGCGGCTGTGCCTTTCCACGAGCATACGGAAAGCGTCTCCGTCCCCGCCGCGGGCTCGGGCTATGGCTGCCGCTTCCGTTTCCTGCATCCACACGTTAGACTGCGTGAGAGGAATCCGGTTAGTTCAAATTCACCTTCGGAGGTTTCATGGCTCGAGTCGCGGGCGTGGATTTCGGGACGTTAAGTGTTCGGGTATCGGTGTTCGACAGCGATAAGGGTAGAATCGGATCGGCAACGGCGGACTACCCGCTGATGCGCAGGAAGGAAGATCCGGACCACGCGACTCAGCGCCATGCCTGCCACATGACGGCGCTCGAGGAAGCCATGAAGAAGGCCGTCCGGGAGGCGGGGATCGAAGGAGCCTCGCTCGACGCCATCGCGCTCGATACGACCGGCTCCACGGTGGCGCCGGTGGGCGAAGGATTGGAGCCGCTCGATGATTACTACCTCTGGTGCGATCACCGCGCCAGCGAAGAGGCGGCGCGGATCACGGAAACGGCGCACCGCGAGGGCCTCGAGGCCATCAAGTGGTGCGGCGGGGTGTATTCGAGCGAGTGGGGATGGGCAAAGCTGCTCCACTGGCTGCGCCACAATCCGGATAAGCGCGAGCGAATGGTCACCGCCATCGAGCACTGCGACATGGTGGCGGCCGTGTTGTGCGGCATACGCGACGCGGAGGCCGTACCGCGCAGCGTTTGCGCCATGGGCCACAAATGGATGTGGAACGAGGCGCTGGGGGGGATGCCGCCGGAGGATTTTCTCATCAAGGTGGATCCCCTGCTGGCGGGAGTGCGCGCAAAGATGGGCGGACGGTATGCGACCTCGGACAAGATCGCCGGCCGGTTGTCGGAGGAGTGGGCCGGACGTTTGGGGTTGCGCCCTGGGATTCCAATCCCGGTGGGCGCATTTGATGCGCATTGGGACGCGGTGGGCGCGGGCGTGCGGGAAGGCGATGTGGTCAACGTGGTGGGCACTTCCACGTGCGTGATGGCGATCTCGCGGAAGCCCGAGTTGATTCCAGGAGTTTGCGGCGTGGTTCCGGGATCGGTGCATCCCGGCTTCATGGGCATCGAGGCCGGGCTTTCGGCATGCGGGGATATCTTCGATGCCATCGCGCGCCGGGCGGGGAGTTCTCCCGCCGAGTTGACGAAAGCGGCGGAGACGCACCGCGCGGGTCAGACCGGCCTGTTGCGTCTCACCTGGGACAATGGCGACCGCACGGTGCTGGTCAATCCGGAACTGGGCGGCGTGACCCTGGGATGGAATCTGGTTCATACGGCGGCGGATGAACTGTTCGCGGCGATTGAGGGAACAGCCTTTCATACGCGGATTATTCTCGAGCGCATGGCGGAGCACGGCACGCCGATTCGCCGCGTAATCAACGGCGGCGGAGTGCCGCGGAAGAATCAGGTGTTGAACCGGGTCTATGCGAATGTATTCGGCAAGCCGGTGCTGGCGCCGGATTCTGACGTGACGAGTCTCGGCTCGGCGATCTTCGCGTTTCTGGCCGCTGGTGCATTTCCCACCGTCGAGGCGGCGCAGGAACGGCTATGTTCGGACTACCGTGTAATAGAGCCGGACCAGGCGGAAGCCGCTGTATACGAGCGGCTGTACGGGCTCTACAGGAAGTTGTACTTCGGCATGGGCCGGGCAGGCTCCGGACCCGTGGCAATCGGTGACGTATTGCCGGAGCTGCGGCGAATCGCGAGCCGCAATGGCCGGGGTTGACGAACGGGACTTCGGAAAAGAGGCGAGGTTCTCAGGGCGAAAAGAACACGCGTTCCGCTGTTCCGGCCAGCAGCCATTCACGGTCTTCGCTACTTGCGAAGTTCAGATGCTCGCGCACCAGGTTCACCGAGGACGCGTAATCATGAGGCGGCTGCGCCTGATAGGGCGAATCGCTGCCCCACATCAGCCGCCGCGGGCCATAGGTTTCGAAGATCTGCCGGATCATCGGAATCAGATCCGTGTAGGGTGGCTTCTTCCGCCCCAGGGCATAGAAGGCGGAAACCTTGACGTGCACTCGTGGGAATCGCGCCAATCCGCAAAGAGAGCGGATGTCCGCGTCCTCGATAGGACCCGCTGCTCCGATACGGCCGAGATGATCGATGACGACCGTGGCCTGGGGATGTTTTCCGCACAGCGCGGCGACCCAGGGGAAAGCCGCCGGATCGATCAGGGGACACAGCGCCATGCGATGCGCGGCGGCCGCGCTCCACAGCCGCTGCATGCCTTCCCAATCCATCCACGGTTTATCCTTGCGGGCCGTGATGCGAAAGCCGCGAACGCCTTGCGAACGGAGATGTGTCACGGTGGTGTCGAGCGCGGCGGAATCGGCATCCACCACGGCAACAGCGGAAAAGATTCCGGGGTGTGTGCGCACAGCGTTCAACATATAGCTGTTATCCGTGCGGAACATTCCTGGTTGGATCAATACGGTTCGCCTCACTCCGGCCGGACGCGAGTGGGCAAAGTGATCCTCGGCAGTGTAGCGGGAGGGCGTGACCCGCCCGCCTTGGTCGGGCCAGACGTGAATGTGTGCGTCGATGAATCCTGGCGCGGGAGGCACACTAATACGTTACACTGAGTCGCCATGCCGATTCTCCGCCAGTGGTTCCTTTTCTCCTGCATGCTCTGCCTCCCCGCCGCTGCCCTGGAGCGGCCGGGCGTCGTGTACAAGGTCTTTCAGTTTCCCCCGGACCGGATTCCGCGCATAGACGGCGGGAAGGATGACTGGGCGATCGTGCCCGCTTCGTACGCCATCGGCATGGATCAACTGAAAGAGACCGTGCATGGCCTCGGGTTTCACTACGATCCGAAAGACCTCGATGTCTCGGTGAAAGTGGGGTGGGTGAAAGGGATGAACCGCCTCTACTTTCTCTATGAGGCCTACGACAACTATTGGGATTTTCGCCGCGCCGACCGCCATAACGATATTTTCGAACTGGTGGTGGATGGCGACCTTTCCGGCGGGCCGCTGATCAGCGGCATGCACCCCTATGCCGGCATGGATAAGAGTGAAGCGTTCTTCACATTCCAGGGCGTGCACGCGCAGAACTACCACATCTTCACTCCGGCTCCCGACAGGGATTGGGCCTTTGTGTGGGGCTGCCAGCCCTGGATCAAGGAACTCCCGTGGGCGAATGCCGCTTATGATTACAGCTTCAAACATGGCGAAGCCGGCAAGCTTACGCTGGAGTTCTGGATCACTCCCTTTGACTACGCTCCCTATGAGGGTCCGGCGCGGGCGGTCGAGTCGAAGCTCGAGGAAAACAAGATCATCGGCATGTCCTGGGCCGTGCTCGACTACGACGACGAGAATGCCGCCGATAATAAAGGCTTCTGGAACCTCTCGCACAAGACGTCGATGTACGGCAATGCGAGTGACCTGGTGGCTTTCCGGCTGATGCCGCTCGAAAAGGAATGGCGTAAGGCGCTCCAGGCGCGATGGACGTTCCAGGTGTTGGACATGAGCAGGCGGCTGGTCGCCTTCGAGGACCGCTCGGAGGGAGAAATTTCGCGTTGGCAATGGGATTTCGGGGACGGGGAAACTTCGGCGGACCAGCATCCGCAACACCGCTACGGGAAAGCCGGGGAATATATCGTGACGCTCGAGGTGGAAGGTCCGGCTGGTAAGTCGCGATGGACCAAGGTGCGCGATGTCGTGGTGAGGTAAACGCGCATGATAAGATGGCCGCAAACAGCTATGTGTCCTCGTCAATCCCGTCGAGCTTTCCTGGCAGGCGCCGCCGGACTGGCAGCCGCCCGCGTGCTTCCCGGAGCCGCCAACGCCATTCCACCCGTGCGCGAAATTCGCCGCGGAGGCATGATCTACCGGCAACTGGGCCACACCGAGCTATACGTGTCGCTGCTGTCGTTCGGCTCGCACACCGATCCCCGCTATAAGAAGAAGGTCGAGAACGGCAACGTTCTCGTCGAGGAAGGGCAGGCGCGGCGCGACCGGCTGATCGCCTCGGCGCTCGACCGCGGTGTGAACATGGTGGATACCTACGAGAACGAGGGGCAATTGGACCCCATGGCGCGCCTGGTGCGCGGCGGGCGCAGGGACCGTGTGCTGATTTCGCTGTGCCGGCAGTTTCCGATGTTTACGGGCGAACACATCGACCATGCCGCCCGCCTGTTCGGCCACGTCGATTTGTACCGCATCTACCTTGGCGAGGGCAAAGCGGTTGACGGGAAGGCGCTGGCGGATTGGGACGTGATACGCAAGGCCAAGGAAGCCGGCAAAGTGCGCGCCATTGGCATCGCCACGCACGATGAGCGCATCATGCTGAGCGCCCTCAAGGAACTCGAAGGCATCGACTACTTCATGTTTCCCTACAACTTCATCCACGCCCGCGCCGACTACAGCGAGTTTCTGCCCGAAGCCGCCAGGCGCGGCGTGGGGCTCATCGCCATCAAGCCGCTGGCCGCCGGCTCCATTGTGAAGCTGGACCCGAAGGCCAAGGGCGGGACGCGCCCGGAACGCGATTTCGTGCAGCTTTATCACACCACGTACCGGCCGCTGTTGCCCTCCGTGGTGGCGGAGTTGACCAGGACGCTGGAGAGGCTTCCGGATGAATCTTTGTGCCAGGCGGCGTTGCGCTTCGTCTATTCGCGCCCCTTCATGACCGCCGCCATGCCGGGAATGTTCGAGGAAGAGACGCTCGAGGACAACTACGCGGGCCTCAAGCGGCAACTGGAGTTGAGCCGTGAGGAACGCTCGGCGCTCGATTCGGCGGGACGCCTGGCCGCCGCAATCGGCCGGTCCTGGCTCCCCGGACATTATCAATGGCTCGATCAACGCTGGCAGGGTTAGTACTGTTTGCCGCCGTACTCACGGCGCAGCAGCAGGAAAAGGAGAGCGCATTCCGGCAGGCGGGCGTGTGCTCGCGATGTCACGTTGTGCAGGTGCTCGAGTGGTCCGCATCGAAGCATCCCGCGGCCGGGACGGTTTGTCAGAGCTGTCACGGCGGGAGTGAAGGGCATGTAGCGAACGAGCGCAACGAAGTGAAGCCGGACCGCCTGCCGCGCGGCGAGCGGGAGGTGACGCTGCTGTGCGCGAGTTGCCATACCGCCGGCTGCCCGAAAACAAGCAAGACGAGCGGATGTTCGAGTTGCCATCATGCCCACGCGCTGTCGAATCCCAATGACAAACAGTTGCGCCAGCCTGTCACGTTCGCCGAAGATCCCCGTCTGGCGGAATTCCGGCGGCACATGGCGGAGGGAGAGCGCCGGGTAACACGGCGGGACTGGGGCGCGGCGCGGGATGCCTTCGCGGCGGCGGCTCGCGTGCTGCCGGACAACCGCCGGGCGGCATCGCGATTGCGCATGGTGGAGCGGCGGTTGCATCCCGCCATGCCGGGTCTGGAAATCCTGGACGATGCATTCGACCCTGAATCCGGCCTGCCACTTCATGTGCGTGTGAAAGAGGCCGGCGTCGAGATGCTGCTGGTTCCGCGCGGCGACGTGGATATCGGCTCCGAGCAGTGGCCTGGCTCGCGGCCGGTGCATTCGGTGTATGGAGAGGCCTTCTACCTGGGCAAGTTCGAAGTGACGCAGGAACAATGGAACCGGATGGGAATGGAGAATCCGAGCCCGGTAAAGGAGGCTACACTTCCCGTCTATGGCCTCTCGTGGAAGGAGGCGCGGCAATGGATCGCACGGTTGAACGAGCGTGTGCCGGGCGGCGGTTTCCGCCTGCCGACTGAGGCCGAATGGGAGCGCGCGGCACGTGCGGCGGGACGCGGCGTGGATGGCCCTCTCGACGCGCATGCCTGGTATCGCGATAACTCAGCCTCCGGCCCGGCGGGGCCGGGCGGCTTCCGTGAGATTGCCGCCTACAAGCCGCATCCGGTGGGGTTGAAACAGCCGAACGCGGCGGGCTTTTTCGACATGCGGGGCAACGTTGCCGAATGGTGTTCCTCTCTGCTGCGTCCCTATCCTTACGACGCCCGGGATGGGCGGGAATCAGAAGATGCGGGGGGACTGCGAGTGATCCGCGGCGGCGCATTCGTGGATTCGGCCGGATACCTGGACGCCGCCTTCCGGCATGGCGCGCGTCCCGGCGTGCGGAATTATTGGACCGGCCTGCGGCTGGCCCGTTAAGGCGATGAGCGCCACTGTTTCCGCGCCGCGCAAGGGGAGGCGGAAGGGCCGGGTGAGGAAGCGTTCGCGGCTCCCGGTCAAAGCGGCGGGAATCCTCGCCGCCTGGAGCGTTGCGATCCTCGCCGCCACCGCCTGGTGGTTCCAAAGCCGCTATACGCTGAGCTTCCAATGGCCCCTTCGTGTCGGCCTGCAGTCGCCCATCGTCGTCTCCGAGCGTCTGCTTTCCGATGTGGCCGCGCTGGCGCGGGCCGATCAGGACGGGCGCCGCCTCTCCGCCTGGCAGGAGTACGCCTGCCGCAAGTTCGGAGCGGACTGCCGCGTGGCGCTGGCGATTCAACGGGCGGAGAATTCACCCGGCAAGTGCGAGATTTACCACTACAACTCGAACGGAACTCTGGACTGGGGCTACTTTCAGATCAATACGGTTCATCTCGAGAGGCCGGGGTTGAACCTGCGCGACCTGCTCGATTGCAAGGCGAACATCGATTTTGCCTACCGGCTCTACGTCGAGAAAGGCGGATTCAGCCCGTGGAGCACCTACAGGAGCGGCGCATACCGCCAGTACATGCGTCCATAGGCGCGGCGGGCGCCCTCAAAACTGGAAGCGCAAACCGAACTGCATTTCGCGGCCCAAACCCGCGCTGGTGATGCGGCCGAAGTTGCCCGAACTGATCTCGAGAGTCGGCGGGTTGAATGGCGGTGTGTTGGTGAAGTTGTAGTTCTCCCAGCGCAACTGGATTTCCTTCCGCTCGCCGACAAGAAAATTCTTGAATACGGCGAAGTCGAGGCTGGTCAGGCCGGGGGCGGTGAGGATATTGCGTCCGCTGTTCCCATAGTGGCCTCGCGCGAGAACGAAAGCCGAGGTATCGAACCACCGCTGCAGCGTACGTTGGCTTGAATCGAGCCTACCGTCGGCAAGCCGGTCCGGACGGCGGTTGCAGCGCGGGCAGCCGTCGTCGATGGGGGAAACGCTCTGCGTGGGATGCATCGGCAAGCCTGTCTCGAGGCTGAGTGCGCCATTGAACTGCCACCCTCCAAGGACCTGCCCCCGGAAATCCCGCCTTCCACGGTAAAACGGCAGTTCCCAGAGGAAGGCGGTGGTGGCGCGGTGGCGTTGATCGGTCTCCCCCAACCCTTTCTCGAGATTCCAGGCGTAAGGATTGTTATGGCGCTGCGCTCCACAGCAGGCAAAGGAGTCGAACATCGTCTTCGACCACGTGTAGGTCTGCAGGAATGTGATGCCCTGGGACATTCGCTTTTCAAACTTCGTCAGCAAGCCGTGGTAATTCCCGGCGGCGTCGAGCGAGATGTTCTCGATGGGGCCCCAACCGGGATAGACGCGGCGGGTGGTGCCGGGGACGTAGGGATTCACCGTCCGGGGTGAATCGAAATGCGACGACTTCGACCCCATGTATCCAACTTCGAGCAGCATCGACTTCGGCAGCATCCGCTGGATATTGAAGTTCCACTGCTGCACATCACCCACGCCCCGCTTTCTGTCCGCCGAATTGATCTCCGAATTGATGTTCAGCGCCGAAGCCTGGTCGGCATTGCGCATGCGGATGCGGACTACGCCGGCCGTGTTGAGTTCGTTGATGTTGAGGTTGTTTGGGGGATTCGCCGCCAGCGCCGGAATGAACATGTTCATCATGTTCACGTTGTAAAAGATGCCGTAGCCCGTGCGGATGACGGTGCTGTTGCCGCCAAACGGACGCCAGGCAAAACCGACGCGCGGCGCGAACAGCTTCTTGCTGGGTTCGTTCAACGGACCCCTGGTCAGCACAGCGGGGAAAAGCTCCTGTTTGGTGAAATCGAAATTGCGGGATTGGCCGCCGATGTCTTCAATCGAGGAGTTGTATTCGTAGCGCACTCCGATGTTCATCGTCAATCGCGGCGTGAGCTTGATATCGTCGGCAATGTAGGTGTGCCAGCGCCAGAAGCGCGAGCGCGGAAATGTGCCGGGATCGGCTCCGGGAGGGAGTTTATCCGTGAACCCCAGTCGCACCTGCTGCGGCTGGTCGAGAAGAAAATCCGCCCAGGCCAGCCTGCCGCGCTCGTTGCCCGCCACGCCGGGCGCGGTGCCCGAATGAATGCCGCTGAAATCGAACGCGCCGCGCACGAAGCTGATCGTGCGGCGATCGAGCCGGAGCATGGTGTACTCCGTGCCGATCTTCACTGAGTGCTTTCCACGGGTGAACGTGATCTGCTCGGACGCCTGGCGCGACTCATCCCAGATGGTATTGATGTCGGTGGTGCCGAGGCCGGAAATAATTCCGCCCAGGCCGATGCTAGGCAGGCCCGTGTCGCTCGGGACATTGGTCTGCCCGGGGATTCCGAGATCGCGGAGGATATTGAAGCTGGTTCCACTCACGTCATCATTGGTCTTGAAGATGTCGCGGTTGTAGGAAACACGGAAGACGCTCAGCCAGGTCGGCGTCAGCATCCGCGTGTAGTTCAACGTGGCGTTCTGCTGGCGGCGCGGCCGCCGGTTCACGAAAAACGGGTTCGGGTTGATGGGAAAGACCGGCAACTCCACGGTCTGAATCCCATAACGGCCGAACAACCGGTTCTTGTCATTGAAGTTGTGGTCGATGCGGACGAAGTACTGGTCGTCATTGTCCCGGTTTCGGGATACCCCTCTGTAGTTGTTGGTGCCGTCAAACTCGGCCTGACCCATGTTTGGCGCGGGCCAGAATTGGGCCAGCTTGAGAGCGATCGGCGAAATGCGGCTGGCGGGGATCTGATTGCCTGGAAACGGAGCCTTCGCGTCGAGATCCATGATGGGAATAAGCGACCCGTCCGCCCGGCGGAAGAACTTCTCCGTTAGGTCGCCGCGCCTCATTCTATCCGTCGGATAGATGGCAAACCCCTGTGTGCTGCGCCTCTCGCGATAGAGTTCCGCGTTGAACGTGAAAAAGGTCTTGTTGCGGCCGTTGTAGATCCTGGGAATCCATACGGGACCGCTAAGGACGCCGCCGAACGTATTGCGGCGAAGCGGGGTCTTGGCGGAACCGGGCGGGTCGAAGAAACTGTGCGCATCAAGCACGTCGTTGCGCAGGAACTCGAAGGCGGTTCCATGAAAATCGTTTGTGCCGGGGCGGATGGTGGCCACAATCTGCGCGCCGGATTGCGTGCCGTATTCGGCCGAGTACCAGCCGGCCTCGACACGGAACTCTTCGATCGCTTCCACGGACGGCCGCATGCGCACCGCTCCGTGGATGGATGTTCGCAGCGGCGCGCCATCCAGATAGATCGCGTTGTTGTGCACCTTCTGCCCCATCGCGGCAATTCCGAAGCCCGGTCCGAAACCGCTCGTCGTCACACTCGATGCCGGGCCGCGGCTCATGCCGGGGGCCAGTAAGGCGAGCCGGAACAGATTGCGATTGCCGGGAAGCGGCAGTTCGCGAATCTTCGCCGAATCGATCACCGTACTGAGTGTCGCATCGTCGGTATTCACGGAAAGCGCCTGCGCTTCCACTTCGACGTGCTGGGTGAGTTCACCCACCTGGAGTTTCATATCCACGCGCTCGCGCTGATCCACCTGCAACACGATGCCGCGCACCGTGGTCTTGCGGAAGCCGACTACCTCGGCGCTGACCTCATAGGTTCCGATCTCGAGAGCTGGAACTTCGTAGAGCCCGGTCTCCCCCGAGGTTACGGTCCACTTCTGCTGGGTGCCGGTGTTGAGCACGGTGACAGTGGCTTTGCCGATCGCCGCGCCGGTTTCGTCCGTGATGGCGCCCAGTATGCTCGATCTCCCCTGGGCGAACAAAGAGGGGGCGGCAAAAACGGCAAAAAGGATCAGAAATTTCATGTCCACTCCAATGGGAGCAGATCATATCACTTTTCGCGGCGGTGCGAGGGGCCGGTCAGGCGAGCGCTTCGAGGATGGTGTTGACGTCCTGATCGTTATTGAAAACGGAAACCGAGAAGCGGATGTGATTGCCGAAGCGGCCGACGGTAAGCGCCGAATTGGGACCGGTGAGCAGAATCTTCGCCTTGCTGGCGCGGATCTTCCGCCGCACGATTTCGGCATCTTTACAGAGGAACGTCACGATGGAAGATTCCGTGCCTTTCGGGGTGATGGGCGTGTAGCCGAGCGGAGGAAGTTCCTTCTGGAGGCGCGCGATGAGGCGGTTGGCATGCGCGCGAATGTTACCGATACCGATTCCTTCGATGTAGCGCAGCGCCTCATACTGCGCCGCGTATGTGATCACCGATGGCGTCCCACAGTCGAACGCCCCCACACCCGGCGCAGTGTGGTTGAGAAAACTCTCCCCTGGCTTCGGCTTCGAAGTCCAGGGCGGATAGTTGAAATCGGGGTGCCCGGTATACTCCGTGGGCCGGACCACGCTGCCCGCCAAGTCCTCCTTGATGTACAGGAACCCGAAGCCGTGTTCGCCCTGAAGCCACTTGTACATGGCCGTCGAGGCGAAGTCGATGCCCATCGCCTTCACGTCGATCGGCGTTGCTCCGCAGCCTTGAATAATATCGGCGAAGAGGTAAGCGTTGTGCGAGTGAGCCAGTTCACTGAGAGCTTTAATGTTCTCGAGGTGTCCGTTCACGGACGAAACGAGGGAGACGGAGATGAGTTTCGTCCTGCCATCGACGGCGCGCTCCATGTCCTTGAGATCGATCGCCCAGTCGCGATGCTTCACGATGCGCACGTCGAGTCCCTGCGTTTGCCGGCGGGTCAGGTAGTTCGATAGCGACGCGGTGTAGTGGAGATCGTTGGTCACCACGTTGCCGCCGCGCAGGTCCATGCCGTTGAGAATCGTATTCTCGCCAATGGTGGTGGAACCGGTGAAGACAATCTCCGAGGGCTTGGCGTTGATCAGCCTGGCGAACATGGGCTTCATCTGGGGGAATCCTTCTTCCCAGAAATCCTTCCTGCCGTCTCCGGGGCCCTTGTTCATGAAGTCCATGTAGCGCTGCATGCCTTTGACGCAGTGATTCCCCAGCGGATGCTGCGCCGCGGAATTGAAGTACGTTTCGTTCATCGCCCGCGGGAAATCCTTGCGGCACTGAAGCGACAAATCCACCGGCGCGGCGCTAGCGGCGAGAGCCGCGGTTCCCAGAAACCCCCTGCGGTTCATCATTGGCTTTCCCTCGCGCGCTCTTCGAACACCTTGCGCGCCTGTTGAAATTGTTCGAGGACGTGGCTGCGCTCGCGCTCCGAACGCCAGCCGGGATGGGCCTGCGCCTGTTTGGTGATGCCGTCGATCCATTCGATGAAATACATGGCGTCATCCTTCGAGCGGATTTTCGCGTTGCCCGTGTACACATACACCGGGCTCGTTTCCGCAACGACGTAGCTGTCGTCGATGGGCTCCTGCGGCTTTGAGTTGGAAGCTCTCACGGTGATCCAGGCGCTCCTGGCGATGGAGATCCGTTTGCGAATCGGCGTCCCGTTGCTCGATTCGATCACCTTGCCGTTGAGAAAGACCTCCAGTTTCTCGATGGGAACGATGGATTGCACGCTGGCGTTCAACTCGACCGTCCCCCCTTGCTCGGGCAGATGGATTTCGCTTCCGGCGATGTGCCCGTCAACCGTGAACGTGAGCAGCGGGCCATTCGTTACGAACGTCCGCCCGCGGCGGATCGCATCGACATAGAGCGGCCATTCGAGTTTGTCGCCGAGATAGGCGTACAGGCGGCTCGATCCGAGGATCGAGGTGGCGTGAAGACCGAGGATCGAATCTTCGCCCGCGGATGCCGTCACCTTGAATCCGCAATTCAACGCGCGGTGCCAGACTGGTGCGGACCACTTGAAGTGCCCCGCGCTGGTCATCACTTCCAGATACTCGAATGTGCCGAGCGCCAGATCCACGGGAAAGCCCCGCGCCACCGCATAGCCGGCGCTCTTGGGGTCGCCTGACCAGGGATGCACGTATCCGCCGATCGCGCCTTCCTTGCGCGCCGTCCGGAATATGTCCGTATTGCTCGGGTACAGACTCTCGATCGCCGACCCTTCATATCCGGTGGTGAACGGCGAGATCAGGTGCTTGGTGAGATTGATGAGATTGATGTGGCCGTAGAACGGCGGCCGGTACTCCTCGCCGAAAATCAGGATCTGCTCGCTGTTGGTGAGCGGGTGCGGCTTGCCGGTGAAGTACTGGTGGTCGAAAACGCGCTGGTCCTTGTTGCAGACCTTCTCCCCCACCACGTCCAGGTCTTCCGCCCGCGCCATCATCATCAGGTTTTCCGGCGTATTGTGGAGATTGCCGCCATAGTTCATGTGCACGTGGTCGGAAGCGCTCCACCACCCGGCCGCATTCATGCTCGTCATGCGTTGCGGTTTGACCTCGACGAGGGTGACCTGATCCTGGCGGATCACCACCTTCTTCGACAACGGATAATATTCGATTCCCTTCGCCACTTCGAGAGTCGCCTCGCCGGCCGGAAGGTCCACAATGAATTTTTCTTCGGCCTGGAAGAAGTCGCGGCGCGACGCGCGGCCCGCGACCCGCTCATAAGATTCGGGCGGCGTGTAGGATTTGCCGTCGGCGCCGGTGAGGTAGAAGCGCGCCGCTCCTGGAATCCGCACCTCGAGCGTGCCCATGGGCCGCCGGTATGCTCTGCGCTTGATCTCGACCGCGTCGTCCTCGCCTCCAACGGCGCGCAGAATGCGCAACTGAGAAACGCCGTGCCGGTTCGAGATGTAGGCGATCCGTTCCCCATCGGGCGACCAGCGTGGATCGAAGTGATCCCAATCGCCGAACGTCATCTGGTACGGTTCGCCGCCATCAACGGGCAGCACGTAAAGATTGTTGAACTGCGATCCGCGGTACGAACTGTAGACGATTCGCTTCCCGTCCGGCGACCACTGCGGCTGCGTCCGGTACAACGTCTCCTCGCGCAACACCATCTTCGCTTTGGCCATTGCGTTCGGCTGCACGGGAATCCGCCAGATCGCGCCGGATCCAAGCGGAATTCCGCGGTTTGAAACGATCATCATCTCTTTCCCGTCCGGCGACCATCCCGGAGAGATGTGGTCATCGTACACGCTGAAATAGAGACGCGGCCGCCCAAAGGAATTTTCGGCGGTAATCTCTTCCGGCCGCCCGGTCTTTCCGTTATCAAACGGCATCGTATAGATCTGGAAGCCATGCGGTTGCGGCTCCTGCCCGGAACTCGAAGCGCCCGGGCCGCGCCGCGCGCGCGACGGGTTTTGAATCCCGCGGACAAAGGCGATGCTCTTGCCGTCCGGTGCAAACACCGGGTCGGCGTAGATATCGCCGCCGTGCGTCAGTTGCGTGCTCTCGAGAGTGGCCACGTTCAGCAGCGCCAGATTCACGCCTTCCGAATCCTCCGCCGTATAGACGATGAACCGCCCATCCGGCGACCAGGCTGGCGAGGAATCGTAGGTCCTGTTTACCGTCAACTCATAAGCCGTCGTTTCTCCGGGACGGATCTTCCACAGCGAACCGGACATGCCGAAAGCGATCTCTTTCCCGTCAGGCGACCATGCCGGTCTCCATGGCGTGCTTGCCGACTGCGGCAGGTAGTAGCTGTACATGTAGCCCGAGGCGAAGCGGCCACGCTGCGTTTGGGCCTCGAGGCCGAATGCCACCAGGAGGATGAATAGAAGTGCGCGTCTCATCGAAAGCCATTATAGTGGCTTACATGCTCGTCATCGATTGCCACGCCCACATCTATTCATTCGACGAGAAGCGATACCCGCCAAAACCGAACCCGTTCCGCCCGCCGAAGTTCGTCGGTTCGGCCGAGCATCTGCATCACATCAGCCAGGCGGCCGGCGTCTCCGCCGTACGCGCCATCCAGACCGTATCCTTCTACGGATACGACAACCGGTACCTCGCGGATTCCACCCGCGACCACCGCGATTGGATGTGCGGCGTGTGCACGCTCGACCCTGACGACCCGCGCAGCCCAGGCATTCTACGCCGCCTGGTGCGCCAGTATGGCGTCAAGTCCCTGCGCAGCATTCCATCGAACAAGGCAAAGTCTTTCGATGACGCGAGCGTGCGCGCTCTCTGGAAGGTTGCCGTCGAGGAAGGCATTACCATCGACCTGTTCCTGATGCAGTACGCCATGGTGGAGAGCGCCGCCAGGATGCTCACGGAGTTTTCCCAACTCACCTTCGGCTTCTGCCACTGCATGGACCTGAAGCCCGGCCCCAACCTGCAACGGGACCTGAAGGCGGTGCTCGACCTCGCCCGCTTCAGGAACCTCTACCCCAAGGTGGATTTCATCGGAACCGGCTCGCAACGCCCCTTCCCCTGCGAGGATCTGCACGACGCCGCCATGCAGGTGATCGGCGCTTACGGGGCCGAGCGCTGCCTGTGGGCGAGCAGCTACCCGAACGAAATCTGGACGCCGAAAGTCACCTACGAGCAGCATCTGCGGCTATTTACCGAAGTGCTTCCGCTGAGCGGCAGCGAGAGGAGGCTGATCCTCGGCGAAAACGCGCGCAAGATCTGGTTCCCTCACTTCCGCGCCTGAATCAACGCTCGGCCTCTTCCCCCCGGCGCACCATCCGCGCCCGCGCTTCCCCGTACAGCCGCCGCGTGTCGATGCGCTCCTGCTCATTGTTGAAGGATAGGTGCATGGCGCGCTCGAGCGTGCGGTCGATCCAATCGACGAAGTATTGCGCGTCCGCCTTCGACCGCACCGGTTTGCCGCCCACCGAAATCCAAACGGGCATCGTGGCGGCGAAGGGAAACGGCCGGCGGATGGGATCGCGAGTATACTTCGCCTTCACCTGAACGGATATCCATCCGCTGTGATCCACCGTGACGCTCTTCACGTTGCCTAGCGATTTTCCATCGTGCATCACCTCGATGGATTCGACCGGCGTGATCGACTTCACCTCGACGTCCACCTTCAGCGTGTGCCTGCCTTCGGGAAGGCGGATCTCCTCGCCCGGTTCCTTGCCGTTCACCTTCAACAACAACAGCGGACCCGAGGTCACAAATGATTTTCCGGCGCGAAAGTCCTTTGTCCACTGGTCGTAGTTCAGCGTGGGCCCGGAATGAACATACACGCGGTTCGAACCGAGAATGTAGCTGCGGTAAAAGTTCGGGAACGCGTCCTCGCCCGCGCTGGCCACCACGCGGTAGCCGCAATTCCAGGCCTTGTAGAGCGGCTCCATCCCGCTGAGCGCATTCGCTTCGACGAAATCGACGTTGTCCAGCGCGAGATCCACCGCGAAATGCGGGCCGGCTCCATGCGCATACCCCGCGAGTCCACCCTGCTCTCTCGCCACGCGAAACGGGGTTGTGTTGGTCGGGTAAATAGAATCGACTATGGTGTTCTGGTAGCCGACGTAATCCGGAATCACGATGTGCTTCTTCAGGTTGAGAAACGCTGAATGCCCCCAGAACGGCGGGTGGTATTCCTGGCTGTGAAACAGGATCCGCGTGGCCGTCGAGACCACGTCGGGAGCGCCCGTAAAATGGGCGATATCCGGGATGCGCTGCTCCTTGTTGCAGATCAGGTTATTCAGCACGTGGATGTCTTCGCCCTCGGCCTGCTCCATCAGCCGCCGCGGAGTGTTGAAATACACGCCGGCATAGTTCATGTGGAAGTGATTGTCGCCATCCCACCAGCCGCGCGCCGCCATGTTGCTGATCCGCTTCAGCGCGATCACCAGTTCGGCCGTCTGGCCGGCCCGCACGGTCACTTCCCTCCGCTCCGGCATATACTCGAAGCCTCTCGAGACGGACAGTTCCGTGCGTCCGGGCGGCAGGTCCACGTCGAAATCACCGTCCGTGTGAAAGTAGTGGTACTCACCGGCCTGGTCCATGTGGTCGAACATCAGCCAATCCGCGCGGAACCACGATTCCGTGGGCGCGTAGGCCCGTCCGTCCGCCGCGGTCAGGTAGACGCGCGACCGCAGAACGCGCTTTGCCGCCGCGTCCACTACCCGCACATGAAGTTTCCCCATCGTACGCTTGTAGGCGAGCCGGTTGATCTTGACCTGCTCCATCTTGCCGCCGAACCAGTGCCAAAGCCACAGCGAGGTGTCGCCGGTCTCGTTCGAGATGAACGCAATGCGGGTTCCATCGGGAGACCAGCGCGGCGTGGTGCGATCGAAATCGCCATAGGTCAGCGGGAAGGCGTCGCCGCCCTTTGGAGGCATCGCCCATAGCTGCTGCCACTGCCTGCCGAGATAGCTGCTGTAGACCAGCTTTGCGCCATCGGGCGATAACGTCGGCCGCGCCTTCCAGGTGGTTTCTTCGTAATAGAACCGCTTCAACGGGGCGTCCGGCTCCGCCTTCATGCGGTAGAAACCGCCCGATCCATGTTTGTTGTCGCGGTTCGAGATGAGAATCAGTTCCTTGCCATCGCGCGTCCACGTGGGATGGATATGCAGCGCCCATTTCCCGTAATACACCGTCGGCGGCACGAGTTCGAAATCCTTCGTCAACTGTACCGGCGTTCCGGGAATCCCGCTGTTCAACGGCATGACATAGATGTTGTAGTTCCCGTTCGGCCACGTGGAAACATAGGCGATCCGCGACCCGTCGGGCGACCACTCCGGCTCGACATTGATCGAATTGCCGGAGGTCAATGCCCGGTTCTCGCCCGTGCGCAGGTCGAGCAGCCGCAGGTGGATCTGCTCGTTCCAATCCGACGTGTAGACGATGAAGTTTCCATCCGGCGACCATGCCGGCATCCCCGCGTACCCCTGGTCCGTCGTGAGTTCGTGCGCGGTGGTTTCCCCAAGTTTCAACCGCCAGATCGAGCCCTTCATCGAGAACGCCAGGCTCTTCCCATCGGGCGACCAGGTGGGAAAATTCGGGCCGTTCGTGATCTGCGGAAGATAACATTCGAGCGTATACGGCTCCCCTGTCATGATTCGCGAAAAGACTCTTCTCTGGCCTTGCGGCCACGCCAACGGCGCAACCAGGCAACACAGAGCAATTCCAAGTGCACGGGATGTCATCACGGTTGATTCTACACGCAAAGCACCCCGCTGCTTCACACCCTTGCCCCGGGTAGGCTTAGAATGGAAGGCCAGGGAAGGTTCCAATGACCATCAATCGCCGCCAGCTTCTTGGTTCCACGGCCGTGGGCGTGTCCTCTTTCGCCGCGGCCGCCACCGCCACGCCTGACTTCAACTCGTTCCGCAAGGAGTTTCCGCGCGTGACGCGTGAGGTCTATCTGGACGCGGCCGCCAACATGCCGCTGCCCAACTATGTGGCCGAAGGCATGCGCCGCTACATGGACTTTCACATGTACGGCCCCGGCGAGGGCCGCGGCCAGTATGCCGCTGAAACACTGCGCCAGGTCAAGCCCTTGTTCGCCAGGCTCATCAATGCGAAGCCATCCGAAATCGGCTTCGTCATCTGCACCAAGGCCGGAGAGTCGGCGGTGGTCAACGGGCTCCGCATCCAGGAATCCGGCGGCAACCTGGTGACGAACGATCTCCACTATGCGGGATCCATCCATGACTACCTCGGGCGCCGTAGAGCGGGCATGGACGTGCGCATCGTGAAGAACCGCGACTGGCGCATCGACCTGAAGGACATGGAACGGGCCATGGACCGGAAAACGAAGCTCGTCTCCATCACCCTCGTCTCGAACGTCAACGGCTGGGTGGAAAATGCCAAGGCGCTCAGCGATCTCGCTCATGCGCACGGAGCGTATCTGTATGCCGACATCATCCAGGCGGCGGGCAGCATCCCTGTTGACGTCAAGGCGCTCGGCATCGACTTCGCCGCCTGCTCCAATTACAAGTGGCTGCAAGGGGCGCGCGGCTCCGGGTTCCTCTACGTCAGGGAAGACCTGCAGGGATCTGTGGTCAAGGACCTCTGCTATCCCGGATACATTCACTTCAACTACGCCCCCTGGGTGACCCGGCGCAACGGGACGGATGATTTCCCCTACGATGTCCCCAAGGGCGGAGCCCGCTATGAGCCCGGCAATGTCAGCTACGTCGCCTACGCCGGACAGTACGAAGCGCTGAAGCGCATCCTCGACGCTGGAATGGAAAACATCTTCGCCCACGCCAAACCGATGTGCGAGCGGCTGAAGAAGGAACTCCCCGGCCTCGGCTACAAGCTGATCACGCCCCCCGAGTCTCAAAGCTCGATCGTCGTCGTGCAAGCCAGGGATCTGAAAGCGGTGGAGGCGAAACTGCGCAAAGCGAGGGTGCAGGTGACAACCACCGGAGAAAATCGCGTCCGCATCTCGCCCGCCCTGTACAACAACATGGAGGATATCGACCGGCTCTTGTCCGCCTTGGCTTGAAGCGGCCGGGAATATGAGACGCAGAGATTTCCTACGTTGTTCGGCGTCCGCCGTGCTGGCATCGGGCGTGCCCTCACCCGGCGCGTCTGCGTCGCCGAACATCGTTTTCATTTATGCCGACGATCTCGGCTGGGGCGACACCGGTTGCTACGGCGCGCAACGTGTCAGAACGCCGAACATCGATCGCCTGGCCAAGGGCGGTTTGCGCTTCACGGATGCGCATAGCAGCGCCGCCACCTGCACGCCGTCGCGCTATTCGCTTCTGACCGGCGAATACGCGTTTCGCAAACAGGGCGCCCGTGTGCTCCCCGGCGATGCTCCGGCGTTGATTGAACCGGGGCGCGTCACCATGGCCTCCATGCTGAAAAGCCGCGGCTACCGCACCTGCGCCATCGGCAAGTGGCATCTCGGCCTGGGCAGCGGCAACGTGGATTGGAACAACGAGATCAGGCCCGGCCCTCTCGACATCGGGTTCGATGAGTGCTTCATTCTGCCCGCCACCGGAGATCGCGTCCCCTGCGTGTATGTCGAGAATCGCCGGGTAGCGAATCTCGATCCGAGGGATCCGATCAAGGTCGACTACAAGGGTCCTCTCGACGATGCGCCCACCGGCAAGACCCACCCGGAGCTGTTGAAACTGCACCCCAGTCATGGCCACGACATGACCATCGTGAACGGCATCAGCCGTATCGGTTACATGAGCGGCGGCAGGAAGGCTCTGTGGAACGACGAGACCATGGCGGATACGCTCGCCAGACGCGCTACGTCTTTCATCGAACACAACGCCGCGCGCCCGTTCTTCCTCTACTTCGCCACTCACGACATCCACGTCCCCCGTGTTCCGAATCCGCGTTTCGCGAAGTCCACTGAAATGGGGCCGCGCGGCAATGTGATCGCGGAGCTCGATTGGTGCGTGGGCAAGATCGTCGAGACGCTCGAAAAGCAGCGGCTTCTCGAAAACACTCTGCTCATCTTCTCGAGCGACAATGGCGCCGTCGTGGACGACGGCTACAGGGATGGAGCCGTGGAGAAACTCGGCTCGCACCGCCCCAACGGTCCTTTCCGCGGCGGTAAGTACTCGAATTTTGAAGGCGGCACCCGTGTGCCTTTTGTCGTGCACTGGCCCGCGCGCGTCAAGCCGGGCGTTTCGAGCGCGCTTGTATCGCAGGTGGATCTGCTCCGTTCGTTCGCGCGGCTAACCGGTGCGGCGCTGCCCGCGGGCGCGGGACCGGACAGCGAGAACATGCTCCCCGCCCTGCTTGGCGAATCGAAGAAGGGCCGGCAGGTCTTGATCGAACAGGCGGGCGTGCTCTCCCTGCGGGACGGAAACTGGAAGTACATCCCGCCGGGCAAGGGTCCGAAGGTGCAAAAGAACACCAATACGGAACTGGGCAACGACTCCAGTGGGCAGTTGTACGATCTGGCGGCCGATCCGGGGGAAACCAGGAACCTCGCCGCCGGGGATCCCGGCCGTGTGGAGCGCATGGCCGCGATGACGGAAAGAATCCGCGCCGCGGGCCGCTAGGCCGTGGTTGTCCGCGCTTCGATGACCACGGGCCCCGCGGCCGGCGGAACGTTCTCGAGGCCGGACTTGACCTCGGGGATGATCCAGCGGGCTTCTTCAAAGCCGATGTACTTGAGAATGCGCAGGTCGCCGTCGGGGCAGCCGAGGATATCGCCCACCGCAAGCGGATCCCGCGTATCCTTGAGCAGCGTCCAGGCGCTGTAAAGCGTGGGAGCGTCCACGGTTCCTTCTTCCAGGTAATCCTTCGGCTTCGCCATCATTACGCCGGAGGTATGCGGCGCGTTGCGGAAACGCTGCCGTTCGGTTTCCTTCATCCGGAAGATTCGGTATACGGGCATGTTTGCTCCTTGCAGAGGTTATTATGCCTCAAAACATTCGAGGAAGGAAATGTTTCCACGTTCGAGAGCGGCGGAGGCGTCCTCCTTGCCCTGGCCGATCCATGCCGCGATATGCGCGCGATCGAAGGAACACGCCTCGCGCCACCCGCCGAGCGGCCGGGACGGAGACAGTACAAACGTGTTCTCGCGCGGGATCTTGCGCGGCTTGTGGCTCAGGGCGCGGGCGGACTTGAGAAAAACCCTCACGGGCCACGGCATTCGCGGGGCCACATTCAACCCGATGACATGAGTGGCGCGGCAGTGAGAGGCGGCCCAAAGCGGAAGGGCGGAGATGATGCCTCCATCGGAATAGAGGACCTTGCCGATGCGTTGCTGCGGCAGCAGACCCAGCAAGGCGCAGGATGCCGCGAGATGGCGCCATTGCACGTGGCGGCCCTCCACCAACGATCCGCGCCAGCGCAAAAGATCAGTAAGAACGGCATAGTACTCGATTCGCGGCTGATAGGAGGCGTGAATGTCGCGAATGAAGCCCTCGATCTGGGTGAACTCGACGACGCCATCGAGAGGATGGCGGGGAAAGCGGAAACGCAAGCGGCCGGTTTCCGCCGCTCTGAGCCATTTGGCGGCCAGTTCCGCGGGTGTGGCTCCTCCGGCGATGGCCCAGCCGTTGAGGGATCCAATGGAGACACCGATGATCACATCGAAGTCCACGTGCCGGCGCAGGACATCCCACGCGCCCACCTGCCAGGCTCCGAATAACCCGCCTCCCGACAGCACCAATGCGCGCTTCATGCCGATTGCTTCATTTTACCGGCCTGCGTCCGGACCGGACGTTGTCAGCGGAGTTCGTAGCCGCGGAAGAAATAGCCGAGTTCGAAGGCGGCGGTATCGGGTCCATCGGAGCCGTGAACCGCGTTGCGCTCTATGTTGGTGCCGAACATCTTGCGGATGGTTCCGTCGGGGGCTTTCGCGGGGTCGGTGGGTCCCATTAGTACACGCCACTTCTGGATGGCTCCCTGGGCTTCGAGAGCCAGCAGAACCACCGGTCCTTCGGTCATGAACCGGATGAGATCGTTAAAGAAAGATCTCTCCTTATGAACCGCGTAGAAGCCTTCGGCCTGGGCTTTACTGAGGGTTTCCCTGCGCATGGCGCGGATGGCGAAGCCGGACTTTTCGATGGTGGCAAGAATGGCGCCCGCGTTGCCGGCCGCGACCGCGTCCGGTTTGATAATCGCAAATGTACGTTCCAATTGACTCATAAGAAATTCAGCGGCCGAGACTCCGCATCACCTTTTCGCCGATTTCGGCGGGCGACTGGCAGACAGCGATGCCGGCGGCTTCCATGGCCTGCATCTTACCGGAGGCCTTGCCGGAACCGCCGGAGATGATGGCTCCCGCGTGGCCCATGCGGCGTCCGGGAGGAGCGGTCTGTCCGGCGATAAAGCCGACAACGGGCTTCCGGACATGATCCTTGATGTAGGCGGCTGCCTTTTCCTCGGCGTCTCCCCCGATTTCGCCGATGAGGACGATAGCCTCGGTGCCGGGGTCTTCGTTGAAGAGGCGGACGGCGTCAGTGTGCGTGGTGCCGATGATGGGATCGCCGCCGATGCCGATGCACGTGGACTGGCCAAGACCGAGTTTCGTCAACTGGCCCACCGCTTCATAAGTGAGGGTGCCGGAGCGTGAGACTACACCGACCTTGCCGGGCAGGTGAATGTGTCCCGGCATGATGCCGATCTTGCAGGCTCCGGGAGTGATGATGCCGGGGCAGTTTGGTCCGATGAGGCGAGTGTTGCGCCCTTCGAGGAAGCGCCAGGCGCGAACCATATCGAGGGTGGGAATGCCTTCGGTGATGCAGACCACGAGGGGCAACCCGGCGTCGGCGGCTTCCATGATGGCTTCGGCGGCGAAGGCGGGAGGCACGAAGATGACGCTCGCGTCGGCTCCCGTCTCCTTCACGGCCTGGGCCACGGTGTTGAAGACCGGGCGATCGAGGTGGGTGGTGCCGCCCTTGCCGGGCGTGACCCCGCCCACGACGTTGGTTCCATAGGCGATACACTGCGAGGCGTGGAAAGTTCCCTCCCTGCCGGTAAAACCCTGCACCAACAGGCGCGTCTTCTCATTGACCAGAACACTCATCGAGCCAACCTCACCACTTTCTCCGCCGCGTCTTTCATCCCGTCGGCGACCGTGAAATTGAATCCGGATTCCGCGAGAATCCGGCGTCCCGCCTCGACATTGGTGCCCTCCATGCGGATGACAATGGGGGCGGCGATGCTCAGATCCCGGGCGGCGGAAACGACGCCAGCGGCCAGCGTGTCGCAGCGCAGAATGCCGCCGAAGATGTTGATAAGAACAGCCTTCACTGAAGAATCAGCCAGCAGGATGCGGAAGGCGTTCTTTATCTGTTCGGCGCTTGCCCCGCCGCCGACATCAAGAAAATTGGCGGGGCTTCCCCCGGCGTACTTGATAATGTCCATGGTGGCCATGGCGAGCCCGGCTCCGTTCACCATGCAGGCGATGTTGCCATCGAGCTTGATGTAGTTCAAGCTGTATTTAGAGGCTTCCACTTCGAGCGGATCTTCCTCGTTGAGGTCGCGCAATTCCATCAGGTTCTTGTGACGGTAGAGAGCATTGTCATCGAGGTTGAACTTGGCATCGAGCGCCACCGCGCGGCCGTCCCTGGTGAGGATGAAGGGGTTGATCTCGGCAAGGGTGGCGTCAAGGCCTTCGTAGGCGCGGACAAGAGCCTGCATGGCGGACACGGCGGCATTGACGGCGCCTCCCTCGAGACCCATGCCGAAGGCCAGTTTTCGCGCCTGGAAGCCCATCAGACCCGCTCCGGGCTCGATCCATTCCTTGAGGATCATTTCGGGCGTCTTGGCCGCTACCTCCTCGATATCCATGCCGCCGGCGGCGGAAGCCATGAATACGTTGCGGCCCGTTGCGCGGTCGAGCAGCATCCCGAGGTACAACTCGCGCTCGATGGGAAGGGTTTCCTCGATGAGCAACCGTTTCACCAGGCGGCCTTCCGGCCCCGTCTGGTGGGTCACCAGCGTCATCCCGAGAATCCTGCCGGCGATCTCTGTTGCCTCGGCGGCATCCCGGGCGATCTTTACGCCCCCGCCTTTTCCCCGGCCGCCCGCGTGGATCTGGGCTTTCACCACCACGCTGCCGCCCAGTTCCCTGGCGGCTGCTCCGGCTTCCTCGACCGAGAAGACGGCCTTGCCTCGCGGCACAGGGACTCCGTACTGCGCCAAGAGCGCCTTGGCCTGATATTCATGAATTTTCATCGGGTTGAGCCTGTGTTAGTATTTCGAAGGTCGAACTCACCACTATAACATGATGCCGCTTGTCCCCTTCCTTCATCGAGTTGTCGCGCGCGAGGATCTTGGCGTGGAAGAGGCCCGCGAGGCCATGTTGTCCATTCTTTCCGGCGAGAGCACGCACGCGCAGATTGCCGCTTTCCTCACCGCCCTGCGGATGAAGGGAGAAACCGGCTCCGAGATCCTGGGATTCGCGCGCGCGATGCGGGAAAAGGGAAAGAAAGTCGAGGTGGGGCTTGACGGGGAAACCCTCATTGATACCTGCGGCACGGGAGGAGATGGCGGGGGAACGTTCAACATCTCGACGATTGCGGCTTTCGTGGTGGCGGGAGCGGGGGTGCGGGTGGCCAAGCACGGGAACCGCTCGCTCTCGAGCCAGTGCGGGAGCGCGGATCTGCTCGAGGAACTTGGCGTACCCGTCGAAGTTCCTCTCGATGAGACGGCCCGCTCCATTCGCGAGGCGGGCATCGGTTTTCTGTTCGCCCCGGCCCTCCATCCGGCGATGAAATACGCGCAACCCGTACGGGGGGAGTTGCGGATGCGCACGGCGTTCAATCTGTTGGGGCCATTGTGCAACCCGGCCGGGGCCACGGCGCAGTTGATCGGGGCCCCGTCGGTCCGGTCGGCGGAGTTGATGGCTGAGGCGCTGGCGGGTTTGGGGATCGATCATGCATGGGTGGTGCATGGAGCGGACGGTCTCGATGAGATCACGACGACAACGCTGACCCATGTATTCGAGGTGCGCGGCTCGATAGTCCGGCGGATTACCGTCACCCCGGAGGATTTCGGGGTGCCCCGCGCGCAATCAGCCGAGATTGGGGGAGGGGACCGTGCGGCGAATGCGGCGATAGCGCGCAGCGTGCTGCACGGCACCCGCGGCCCGCGACGGGACATCGTGGTGGTGAACGCGGCGGCTGCCTTGCTGGTGGCGGGAGCGGTAGCGAGTCTTGGCGAGGCGGTGGAGCGGGCCGCGAAGTCCATTGACGAGGGGGCGGCTTTCGAGGCATTGTCGCGGATGTCGATGCCGCTGTCCTCGACGAGCGGTCCAAGAACTTCCTAAACTTCTCATTCTCCACAGCCGATGAATGAAGTAGCAGATGAGTTACTGGACCGATGCGCTTTCGACGGGACTCCGAACGGACTCAGGCACCAACTCTGAAGTGGTGGTTACTCAGAGTGCGAACGGCGCATCAAACAAGACCAACGAATTGAATCAGCAAGCAGCGGAAGTTGCTGATTTTGCCAACCCCATGGAGGATCTGACTAATCTGAAAGTCAGGTTTCTGGCTGTCCTCAACCACGAGATACGCACCCCGCTCAGCGGGATCATGGGAATGACGGATCTCCTGCTGGAGACAAGACTTGATGACGAGCAGCGGGAATACGTTTCCGCGGCACGCTCGTGTGCCGAGACGCTGTTCGAGGTGCTCAACGCCACGTTGGAGTATTCCGCCCTCAGTTCCGGTAGAGTCCGGCTGGAAGATGCGGAATTTCACGTTGCCGAGACGATCGGGACCGCTTTGGCCGAGCACCAGTTCAAAGCCGATGCCAAAGGAGTCCGCCTGACTACGGTAATCGACGCGGGCGTGCCGAAAATCGTCGTGGGAGACGCGCTGCGGGTGCGTCAGGTGCTCTCTCATCTGATCTCGAACGGCATCAAGTTCACACCACAGGGCGAGGTGGAGGTGAGAGTGAGCCCCGGGCCTGTGGCCGACAACGGCCAGGGGCCCGCGGCCAACAAAAAGATGACGCTGCAGTTCCGCGTGCGGGATACCGGCATCGGGATCGCCGCCGATCAACTGGCGCATATCTTCGATTCCTTCCGCCAATTGGATAGCGGTCTCTCGCGCAGCTATGCCGGGCTTGGACTGGGACTGGCGCTGGTCGAAAAGCTGACGACGCTGATGCACGGATCCATTCGTGCGGAAAGCACGGTGGGGCAGGGGTCGTCATTCTTCGTTGACTTGCCTTTTCAACTCTCCGAACTCCACATGCCGGGCGAACATGCGGCCGAGACCGTGGATAGTGCCGCCGCGCGCATCCTTCTGGTGGAAGACAATGAAGTGGCGCAACGCATCTTCAGCCACGTGCTGCGGAGGGGAAAGTATCTGGTGGAGTGTTCCACCTCGGGACAGGATGCGATTCGCGCGGCGAGCCGCCGTACTTACGACCTCATCCTGATGGACCTGCAAATGCCCGGAATGAACGGCATCGATACCACGCTCAAGCTGCGAACCATTCCGGGGTATGAGAACATCCCTGTCATTGCCCTGACCGCCAATTCGGCCGAGGAGCATCGGGTTCTGGCGCAGGAGGCAGGCATGCAAGGGTACCTGGTGAAACCCATCCCCTCGGACGAACTGCTCGCCTCCGTCGCGCATTTCCTTCGCAAGAGTTGAAGCCCGGTTTACCGCCGGCGAGCGCTACTTGCCGTACCGGACCCAAATCGGGCTCGACCACGCCAACTGCCCGCCGGTCTGCTCGACGCGCACGTAATAGTAGCTCTCCCCGGGCTTCACATCCACATCCCGGTATTCGAAGGCGGCCGAAGAACCCCTCGGGTGTTCGGTATGCACGAAAGTGTTGTTCTTGATCACCTCGATGCGGCTGATCTCTCCGGTGCCCTCGACGCGCACCTTGAGTACGGGAATCTCCCGCGTCGAGAAGATATCACCCATCAGGTGACCGCCCACTCGCGTGTCGACGATAATGTTATCCGTCGCCGCATAGGCATGCCGCGCGCGCATCGCGTTCAACAGATCCTCGCGGCTGTGCGGACCGTCTCCTTCCACCAGCAGACAGGCGTAGGAATCGTGCGTCGCAATATGGTCAGAACTTGCCTGCACCCCCAGTTTCAGTCCTTTCGCCCAGGCGTTCCAGACAAATCCCAGCGGACGCCAGCCATCGCCGTGATGATAATAGCGCCGCTCGGGCGTATCGGCCCGCGGCGCATTCTCATATTCATAGGACGAATTGAGCCCCTGATAGATCTCTACCAGCGGCTCAAGTTGCGGGTCGTTATCCCGCCAGTCCGTTCCCTGATCGGAAGCCGAACTGTGCGAGGAAGTCAATCCTCCCCGCTCCCGCAGGTAAGGATACAGAATCGGACCCGTATTCAATTTTCCGGCCATCTCATCTTTCGAAGCCGGCAACTCGCGATTTCCCCGCCGCGCGAAGAACGTATTACGATGACCGTTCGGATACGGCAGGCTGCGCTCGGTGCCGAATAGCGGCCAGAACCGCCCCTGCACCAGGAAGACGTCCTCGGATTTCTCCGTCCTCCACCAGTTGTACTCGGTCCCGCCATACGAGTGATCCGTGACCACCATGTAGTCATACTGCCCGGCCGAGAAGGCATAGCGGTAGAAATCGAGCAGCGAGCCATCGCCAATTCCATCGGGGGAGATGTCGGTATGCCGGTGCAGGTCACCGCGCAAAATGCGGTAGGATTTCCCGTTTGCGCGGTAACGGTACTGGCGGATGGCGGCGACGTTCGCTGGTTCGTTCGGATGCACCGGGCCGGCGGTCAACACAGGTTCGCGAAACTCCTCCAGTTGCGGTTCGGGCGCGGACGGTGGCGGCTCGATTCTCGTGTAGGCGACCTCCGTTATGGACGGTGCGTTCCGGCTGAATGTCCTCCCATCGCCAGCCCAGGCGAACCACAACCGCCCCGCCGCGTCCATTGCGCCGGCGATGCGCACGTCGTTGCGTCCTTCCGTCCCATCGAGTTTCACCGCTGGAGTCCAATGGTCCCCCTCGAGTGAGGTCACCAGGACTTCCCATGCGCCGCCAGCGCCCCAGTTGTTCTGCACGCGCGTCCGGAAGCGGGTGAGCGAGCGGCCCACGGCCCAGACCCGCCCCGCCGCGTCCACCTGCAGGCGCGCCATCTGAAAGTAGTCGTGATACTCCGGCCGGATGGCTTTCATGATGTCCGGCGGCTGCAGAAGCCGTCCGTCTTCGATCACCGCCAGGCGCACGGCGCGTGTGCGGTACAGCCCGTTTCCGCCGCGCGGCCGGAAGTGCTGGCTGGTCCAATCCTTGCCCCAATTCGCTTCCGCCGTATCCCAGGAGATCCACAGGCGGTTGGTCTTGTCGCAGGCCAGGGACACGTTCGCGTCATAGCCGGCGGAGCGGGTCACGCGGCGCTCTTCACCGAGACGCCCGTCCGCGCCCAGCCGCCGCACGTGCACATCAAAATTTCCGCTCTCATATCCGTCCCAGCCGATCCACACATTGCCGGCGGAATCCGCCGCAGCGGACGGGACCCAGTAATCGCTCTCGCCGGTGCTTACGCGCGTCTCCGCCGGCCACGCCTGTCCGTCCCATGTCTTCATCAGGATTTGTGAACGGCGCCGGCGAAACCCCTGCCATACCACGTGCAGTCTACCTTTCGAGTCCCGCACCGCCGCATGATAGAGGTTCGGACCCTCGTCTCCCGTAATGCGCATGGCCGGGGACCATTTCCCGTCTGAAAAATAGCGCCCGTACAAGCCCCACACCTCGCCGCCCTTCGCCGACCAGATAAGCCACATCCGCTTTTGGCCATCCTCGACCAGCGCCGTGCGAAAGTTATCGGTCAGATCGCCGCTCAACATCGTTGGAGGCTCCCAGCCGGACGCGGTGCGGCGCGCCACCCAGACAGCGTCCTTGCGATCGGCATAGGAGATCCAGCCTGCCCACAAATCGCCTCGTGAATCGACCGCGAGTGAGGGATAGTCGTTCTCGCCGGGCTGCCGGGTCAGCGCTACCGTGGGTGGAATCCGCTCGATCGTCACGTCGCCGTCGAGGAACTCCGACGGCTTACCCATGGATACCCGGTCGAGCGAAAATGCGAAATTTCCCGATGCCGTCTTCACGCTTACGCGGGCATTGGCCGGCGCGTCCAGCACAGCCACGATGCCGTTCGGAATCAACTCCCATGGCTTGGTGTGCACTGGATCATACCCGCGGGGAGACGTGGAGTCCATGTAGTTCGTCGCGCGGCTGGTCAGTTTCCACCTGCTGTCCCCGAGTATGGCGTCCTGATGTTCGAAAAAGACTCCCCGCAACCGTCGAACAGTGCCCCGGTCGAGGGTAATCTCTCCGTCCCAGGTCTTGGGGTGGTGCCGCCCCACGCCAAACATGATCCGCAGGACCGCGTTCGCTTCTTCTCTCGAGTCGCCAATCGGGACGGGTGTTGTCTGCGCCGTTCTCAGATAGGCGGGAACCAGCAGCACCGCCGCCAAGCCCGCCCACAGCCAGGTCATTTTCCAGGTCTTCGCCGCCACGTTTTCCCCTCAGATATTATTCCCCATCGGCGCTGCCCTAGTGATCCGCGTCCAAACCGTTGAGCCCACGCTTGTAATTCGGATCAATGGAGGCGATATCGGTACGGTAGCTCACCGAATTCGCCGTTGGAAAGTTCAGGGGAACCTGCTGGGTCACCTTTCCTGTCGCCGCCCATTCGGTCCCTCTCTGAAATGTGACCAGAAAACCCACGCAGCTCAACGCGTTGATATCGTGGCCCAGCGTGGTGTGGAAGATACGTCCCCGGCCGTAGGTGAGCACCATCAGCACCGGCTCGTCTTTTCCGGTTCCCTTGTTCGCCGGATCAGAGAACGCTGTCGCCAGCACCGTCATGTGCTCGCCCGGCCCTCGCAGCGAGTTGTACAGTTCATCGCCCTGGTGCATCCACACGCTGGGCAGACCGCGAAGGATGGGATGTCCGGCGCCTCGCGCCACGACGGGGAAGGGAACGCGGGAGCCGTGACCGCCGGCGCTGCCCGGAGACGCATCCGAGACCAGTCTTCCGCCTTGAAAGAACCAGTGCGGGCCGGCGGCCTGGTTCCGGCCGCGCCATCCTCCCACGCCGATCATCCGGTTGTACTCCCGCCAGCCGGGGAAGGCGTTGTCCGCGGCATGAACCGTTACCAGCCCGCCGCCGTTCTTCACGAAGCGCTCGAAGCCGGCTTTCAGTTCCGGCGGCCAATCGGGAGCGTCATAATTCGAAACGATCACCTGGTAATTTTCGAATTGCGGATGAAAATCTCCGAATCCCCGCGTAGAGGGCGGGGCGGTTACGACGTCCACCTGAAACAGGCCGGTCTCTTCGAGTCCTTTCCTCAGGGCCATGGTTGTGAGCCGCCACTTATGGTATGACCCGCCGCTCTCACCGTCGAGCAGCATCACTTTCACCGGGCCGGCCGCGCGGGCGGGTAGGGTCCACATCCCCATCACGGCGCCGGCGGCGAGCGGAAAAATGATCTTCGCCGTCATGGCTGAAGAATAACAGAATGCGGCGCGGTGCTATTCTGGCGATGAAATGCGTTACCGGTGCGGTCTCTTCGTGCTTACGTTCGTTCTCGCCCCCTTGCTCGCGGCGGAGGAAAAGGTGGACTTGTCCGTCGTTCATCGTATTCGCGCGGAAGCTCTTGAGCACTCCCGGGTGATGGACCACATGTTCTATCTCACCGACGTCAACGGTCCGCGCCTGACCGGATCGGAGGGCTACCGGAGAGCCGCCCGGTGGATCCTCGGCAAGGCTCGGGAATACGGGTTGTCGAATCCTCATCTGGAGCGGTGGGGGCCTTTCGGACGCGGCTGGGAATACACAAAATTCTCCGCTCACATGCTCGAGCCTGCTTATTCTCCGCTCATCGGCTTCCCTCTCGCCTGGTCCTCCGGCACGAACGGGCCGCTTACCGGACAGCCCTTTATCGCTGTCATCCAGACGCCCAAGGATCTCGAAAAATTCAAGGGGAAACTTAGAGGCAGGATCGTGATGGTGGATCCCGTCCGGGCGACCCCGATGCTTACAAGCCCATTGGCAAGACGCTACAGCAATACGGACCTGCTGAAACTCGAACAGGCTCCCGAACCGGGACCTGTTACACCTAGGACTCCGGGAGATTTTGGCAGCCCCGAAGAACTCCGCGCCTTCCGCAATAAGCGCATTTCCTTCTTCAAGGATGAAGGCGTCCGCGCGGTGGTTTTCGATGGCGCGACCGCCGACGGAGGCACCGTCTTCGCCTCCAGAGGCGGATCGAACGATCTCAAAGTCCCTGTTCCTCCGCCCATGATTGCGCTCACCCCCGAACACTATAACCGCATTTTCAGGCTTGTGGAAAAGAAGATCCCCGTACGCATCGAACTCGATATCGAAGCCCGCGTGATCGAAGAAAACCAGGATTCCTCGAACGTCATCGCTGAGATCCCCGGCGCCCGGAAGGAGGGGCAACTTGTCATGATCGGCGCGCACCTTGACTCCTGGCAGGGTGGAACCGGAGCCACGGACAACGCCGCCGGGTGCGCCGTTGCCCTCGAAGTCATGCGCATCCTCAAATCGCTTGAACAGCCCATGGGCCGTACTGTTCGCCT
>JABAQT010000013.1:23837-48421 GCA_019187195.1 Bryobacteraceae bacterium | reverse complement strand
GCATAGGCTGGATAGACTCCCGGAAACGTCCCCAACCCGTGGCCCAACAGCGGCTTGTCCTTCAACATATGAATCGCGGAGAGCAGCATCTCGCGCCGGTACCGCATCGGATCCGAATCCGTCAGCTTCGCCCCAAGCGCGTCCCATCCCAGAATGAGCGATCCCGCAATCCACAATCCCGCTGTCCCGAGCGCCAGTCTGGCGGCCTGTTGTCTCGGCAATCCGGAGTGGCGTCTTGCGAGCCACAGAAACGACGGAGCCTCCAGTATGATCAGCAAACTCCCCGCGCGCGATCCGGACGCAATCGTCGAGGCTAACATCAGCGCACCCGCCATCAGCCAGAACCAGCCGATGCGCGCCTTATCCACCGCGTTCCACAGCACTAGCGGAAGCGTCAACAACACGAACGAGGCATAGTTGTTCTTGCTCTGAAACGGGCCGAACACCTGTGGCTGCCCGCTCGGCCAAACCCAGAAGAAGCGCCCGCCGGAAGTGAAGAACTGGAGCGTCGCCACCGCGCACAAAATCACGGCGAAAATTGAGGTCCACTTCAGAAACCGCCGCGTGTTGTCCTGGTCTTGGAACAAAGCCGCCGCGCAGAAAAACGCGATTCCAAGGACCATCCATCCCAGGCAGGCCCGCAGCGTGAGGCCAATTATCGAACTCGTCCCTAACGTTATTTGTAGCAGTCCCCAGGCAGGCAGAGTGGCCATGCACATCACGGCCCGCCCATGCCGTCCGGTCAGGTGTCCCATAGAGCTAAACAGGAACCCCGCCCCATACAGAAGAACCGCGGAGCCGAACAACCCGGACCACCACAACTTCTCGATCCATGTGGTTGCGGTCACCATTACCGCAAGCGCGAACAGCGCTCCGCTCCACAATGTCTCACGATCGGGCATGAACGGTTGCCAGTCCACTTTGATGGTTCTCCAAGGTCAGCGCGAAAGCCGCCATTACCTGAGCATCTATCTCCTCACTGGATGCTAACCGGCCGGCGGATTTCAGGAAGCGCTGATTGTGATACAGCGGATCCGTGTAATCCACAATCTTCTTTGTGACCAAGGCCTTGCGCAGGTCCTCGATCCCCTCCTCGAGCGTTACCCGGCATTCGAATCCCAGCTCTCTGCGGATCTTGTCAAAGCACACCCGGTAGTTTCTCCGGTCCGGATTCTCAACATGCTCCACTCTTGTCCCGGGAGCCAGCCGCTGGATCGTTTCGGCCACTTGTGTCAGCGTATAGTTCAGTCGCGAGTCCCCCAGGTTGAAGATTTCTCCGTCGACGAGAGCCGCCGGGGCATCGAGAGCGCATATCAGCCCTTCGGCCACGTCCGAGACGTGAATGAACGGGCGCCATTGGTCCCCGTTGTAGATCGTGATGATTCCGTTTTGCAGAGCCTTGGCGGTAAGCAGATTCACTACCAGATCGAACCTGGGCCGGTAGGAGTTACCGAACACCGTGGCCAGCCTCAGAATCACGGGATGAAAGCCCGCCGTGCGCGCCTTCAGCAACGCTCTCTCGCTGTCCACCTTAGTCTGTGCATATACCGAAATCGGACCGGTGGCCGATTGCTCATCGACGATTTCCTCCGTCTCCCCATACACGCTGCACGACGAGGCGAACACGAACCGCTTCACTCCGTATCCTCTGGCGACTTCCGTCATCATTCTCGTCGCCGCATAGTTGATCTCGAGCGCCGCGCGACGATCCTGTTCGCATGCCGGATCGCCCACAACCGCCGCCAGATGAATGACCGAGTCCACTCCTTTCATCGCGGAAACTACACTTTGAATATTCCGGCAGTCCCCGACACAGAGTTCCAGGCGGGGATGTCCGAAGAGTTCCCGCACCGCCTCGTTGCCATAAACAAAGCTGTCGAGCAAACGCACGGTCTTCCCCTTTGCCAGCAGTTTGCGGCAGAGAATGGATCCGATATAGCCGGCGCCCCCGACTACAAGCACCGGGCTCGCGGCGCCGGCCCCAGCGGGAATAACCCGGCCGTCACTCTTCGTTCTTGAAGCCCCTCCGGGCGGGGAGATCAGGGACTTGACCACGCGCGCCCCTACTGTCATTCCATTCACCAGGACGAGGAACACTACAATCGCGCTCCGCGGAAGCGCCTCCGCGCGGCTCGCGAGAAACGCCGCGAACAGAAAGATCAGCGTCCCCAGTGTGACCCCTCTCGCCAGCACCGCCCACTTGTAATTCGTAAGGTAGCCCCGCGAACACGTGTAGAAACCGCTCGCAAAAAATACGATCGGAAAAATTGCTGACAACGGCAGAAAGGAGTGTAAGTAGAACCCGCGGAGTTCGCGCACTAACTGAGTTGTGCGGACGCCTCCCCCTCCCGCCGACTGCCACATCACCACCGCCGCCAGCGAGGCGAGAGCAGCAAGATGCACCATCACCATGTCGGCAGTGAGCCGTGGCAGCGCCTCCTTCCAAATCACATTGCTGTATGTGCGTCTCATCGCGGCATTCTCCTTTTTCTAATTTGCGGCGGCAATTACCGGAGAGTTCGCCGGCGCTACTGCCATTAATGGCCTCCGGTGCTCAGCGATGATTCCCTTCACTGCGTCAATTACGTCATCGGCATCCTCATCCGTCATCCGGGGATACAGCGGAATTGAGACATAGCCTTCATATAGTTCCTCAGCCACCGGAAATTCCCGCGCGCTGTATCCGAAGCGGGCCTTGTAGTAGGGATGCCTGTGAAGAGGGATGAAGTGCACGCTCGCTCCGATCTGCCGCCGCTTCAACTCTTCGATAAATTCCCGCCGGCCTATCCGCAACGCTCCTGTCCGCAAGCGGACGGGGTAGAGATGGTAAACGTGCTTTCGCTCTGGCAATTCCGCGGGCAGTTCCAGCTCCTCGAACTGCCGGAACGCAGCCTGATACCGTCTTGCAATCTCTCTCCTCCTGGCTATGAACGATTCCAGTCTTCTCAACTGGTGAATCCCGAGGGATGCCTGCACGTCCGTCATGTTGTCCTTATAGCCTGCTTCGCGAATTTCGTAATACCAGGATCCGGATTCCGCATAGCGCTTCCACGCGTCTCGGCTCATTCCGTGCAACGCAAGCCTGCGCAGCAAAGTGGCCATCTGATCGTCGGAGGTTGTTATCATTCCTCCCTCGCCGGTGGTCATGTTCTTGGTGGCGTAAAAACTGAATGCCGTGCATCTGCCGTGCGTACCGATCTTTTCCCCCCTGTAAACCGCGCCTACCGCGTGCGCCGCATCCTCGATCAGCGGGATCCCGCGCCCCCGCGCAACATCTTCCAGGCCGCGCAGGTCGCAAGCCTGCCCCGCAAAGTGCACGGGAACGATCGCCTTCGTCGCGGGTCCAATCGCTTCGGCGGCGGCACCAGGCTCCATGAGCCCCTGTGTGTTTACGTCCACCAGCACGGGACGAGCTCCGAGATGGATGACAACGTTCGCCGTGGCGCAAAATGTGAGCGTCGGAACCACTACTTCGTCTCCCGGCCCCACACCCAGCGCCGCCAGAGACAGATGCAGTGCCGACGTGCATGAGTTTACGGCGATCGCATGCCGGGCTCCCGTGTATCTGGCAAACTCCTCCTCGAATTGTTTCACCTTGGGTCCCGTCGTCACCCATCCGGACCGGAGGCTATCGACAACCTCTCCGATCTCTTCTTCACCGATCAATGGAAGACAGTACGGGAGAAAGTGTTTGCGCATTGGATAACTCCTTGAGTGATTCGGCATACAGCCGGTGATACCCTTCTAGCATTCGCTCTTGCGTGTAGCGCTGTTCGTAGATGCGTCGAGCAGATATCCCCAATTGCTCCCGCAAGACCTCATCGTTCGACAGTGTTGTGATCGCGGCCGCCAGTTGTACGGGTTGTCCCGGAGAAACCAACAGCGCGCCCTCTCCATCGCCAGTCGCTTCACGGTTCGATCCAATTGCCGTGGTGATGATCGCGCAACCCTGGCACATAGCCTCCAGCAAGGCTATGGACAGGCCTTCTCTCCATGTCGGAAAAACCACGATGTCGCACGCGGCCAGCAGCTCGGGGATATTCTCCTGAAATCCCGTGAAACGAACCTGTTCGCCCAGTCCGGCATCCTGGGCCATTCGCTGCAGGTCCGGTCTCAGTTCGCCCTCGCCCACAATCAATAGCACCAGGCGCTGCCGGAGTTCAGGTGGCAATTGACCCAGCGCCTCCAGAAGGTCCTCCAACCCCTTCTCCGGCGCAAGCCGGCCAGGTGTCAGCAAGACCGTCTGCTCCTCCCTGACATTCCACCTGTCGCGTATTTTCTGCCGGTCTCTACTAACGGAAATCCTCCTGTCCGGAATACCGTTGGGAATTGCGCGAATTTTCTTACGAGCTGCAATGCCAAGCCGCCTGCCCCACTGCTCGTGGAAGTGGCTTACCGTGATCACGTGCTGGCAGCCCCACGAGGCGATGCGTTCGAGAATCGTATAACTGAGAATCTTCATTCGGGGCGAACTCTCGTGAAAAGCCAAGCCGTGGACCGTATGAATCACGAGTGGAACATCCGCCAGCCCGGCTGCTATCCGTCCCACAAAGCCTGCTTTTGTTGTGTGCGTATGGACGACCGTATACCTGTGGCTCCTCAGAAATCTGTAGAGCTTCCACAGCCCCTTGAGGTCAGCCCATGGCCTTATCTCCCGCCAGATCACATCCGCGGGAATCACTGGGATCCCGGCGGCCGCCAGCGCCCTGCCAAATTGTGGGTCGGTGGCGAGGACGTCCACTCCCCAGCCGAGAGTCTGCCAGAATCGCGCCAGACGGATGATCCCAAGTGAGGCGCCGCCGAGTTTGGAATCTCCCACGACATGAAGTATTCTGCCTTCCATTCTCATTGCCTCCACTAGAGGAGTTTCCGGAACGTTAAACCGCTCCCGATCAAACGAAACCCGCAACTTTCGTAAAGCCGGCTCGCGGCTATGTTCCGGAGTTGCGTTCCTACTCGCACGCCGCGAACCCGCCTGCCGGCGAGCAAACGAAGGGCATACTGAGTCATCGCCGTTCCTATTCCCATCCCACGAGCAGCCTCCGCTGTTGCTACAAGCATGATGGTCGCCAAACGAACCCCGGAAATCCGCTCAATTTCGGAATCGAGCTTAACTGTCACAAATCCGAGCACTTGCTTGTCCCGTGCGGCCGTGATCACTACATCCGCTGCTCCTCCTTCGCAGGAGTTTCGCAGCCATTCCGCATGAATTCGGTCCGCCACTCCAGGCCGCAGTGCCGAATCGGCATGGAACCGGTCGAATTGGTACGCTTTGGACGCGAGTTCCACGATCCCCTCGACTTGATCCTTCTTGAACAGGCCAATCTCAGCCGGCCCAGTAACTTCCGCACTGGCCATCCGGTCATCGATCCTTAAACCAAACGTCAATATTCCGTCAACCATCTCGAAACCGGCATCCACGAGCGCGTGCGCGCCACTCATGTCCGAAGAATCCAAGCGTGCCGTAAGGTGCTGGATCCCTGCTTCATGGCTGCGCTCGAGTGTTGTCCTGAGGATCGCTCGCCGAACGGAATCTTCTCTTGCCAGCAGGAACTCCAATCTTGCGGCGGGAAAACCGAACCGCTCGCTGTCCCAAGTGAGCGGAGACCAGGCGCAGGCGCCTGCCACGCCCTTGGGTTCCTCCTTTAACACCAGCCTCGATCCCAACTCTCTCATCCATCTCTCCGCCCGTTCCTCCCGCTCTTTCCGAACGGCGGCGGCGGGAATCAAGTCTCGAAAACAGCCGTGAACTCCTGGCTCGAGATCAGCCAGTAGCGCTGCCAGGCCAGCAAGCAGGGCCTTCGAAGATAATTTGCCATTACCAGCTTTCGAAGCCACCATTATGTTTCCTCTCGTGTGTGTCTCTCCCCAGCACTACGTAAGGGATGGTCCGCAAGAGAATGTTGCAATCCTGTACAAGCGACCAACTCCTCGTGTATTCCACATCGAGTCGTTTCCGCTCCCGCCAGTTGATCCGGTTCCGCCCGCTGATCTGGGCCAGCCCCGTAATCCCAGGCTTCACGCTGAGCTTGATCATGTCATCGCCCGAGTAATACTGAAGCTGATCCACCTGGTCCGGTCTGGGACCCACCAGACTCATATCGCCCCTCCACACGTTCCACAATTGCGGCAACTCGTCGAGGCTCGCTTTTCTGAGGAAACGGCCGAGTGGAGTAACCCTCGCATCCTCACTCCCGCAATAGGCGGATCCGTCGGGGTTCCGAAGATCTTCCGCCTTGTCGTGCATCGTGCGGAACTTCAAGATCACGAACGGCCGCCCTGACCTCCCGAGGCGGGCCTGCCGGAAAAGAACCGGCCCCGGTGAACTGATCCGCACCAGCACTGCGAGCAGTAGAAATAGCGGAGAGAGTAGCGTCAGGGCGATCGATGACAACGCTACATCGATACCCCGCTTAACAAGCAACTTCACGGTCTGAACCTCGACCCCGCAAGCACGCGTGAAACCACCGATTGTGAGGTTGTCTGCATCATCTGTTCGTAGATGTTTTCCCATTTGTCGACAATCCTCTCGTGACCGAATGCGCTCTCCACGCGCCTTCTTGCGGCAACTCCCATCACGGCCCGCTCACTCTCCGGCAGGGCCATCAATTTCAACATTGCTTCTCCGAGCGCTTCTGAATTCCGTGGATCGATGAGATACCCCGAAACACCATCCTCCACGACGTCCGGATTTCCACCCACTCGCGTGGCCACAACGGGAACTCCGCAAGCGCAGGCTTCGAGCAGGGCCATCGGCGTGCCCTCCCAGGCGGACGACATGACAAAGCCATCAACAGCCTGCAACAACTCACGGACATCTTCCCGTGCTCCCAGAAACCGTACCTTTACTCCTATCCCCAGTTCACCGGCCAATGATTCCAATGAGGCGCGAAGCGGCCCTGATCCAACGATCGCTAGTCGAGCCTGTGGGGCCCGCGCTGACATCCATGCAAAAGCCCGCAGAAGATTCGGGTAGTCCTTCGGAACTCGCAAGTTGCCCACGGCGAGCCATACAAATCCCTCCCAGTCCATTCGCGCTCGAATGCGCAATCCCGCTGACTTGTCGGGAGAATAACAGGAGGCGTCCACACCGTTCGGCACCCAGACAGCCTTCGCGCCGTCCGCCAGCTTCGCTTCAACGTAGCGGCTCAAACCCGTTTTGCTCACGTTTGTTGTAAGGTCGCAAAGTGGGTCGGTCAGCCGGTAGGCCCAATCCCGCCACTTCCCTCCTTCCCAGACGCTGTGCGCGGTACAAATCAGCCCGGGAATTCTCACGAAGAGTCTGCTCACGCGTCCAAGCAGATTGGCGTGAATCATATGGCAGTGCATCACGTGTGGCTTGAAGCTTCGCAGTCTCCTCACCAATCGGTAAATTGCCCGCGGATCGGCGAACCCCCGGCGCATACTTAGGCTCTCCACCTGGATCCCGCATTCCAGCAACTCCTCCATAAAGGCCGTGGGCGGCAGCATGGAATACAACCGCACGTCCCAGCCTCGGCGGCTGAGCGTCTTGGCGAGAAGCGTCACTTGAGCTTCCGCTCCCCCTCTGGCGAGTCCCGTGGTCAGAACGGCAAGTCTTGGTGGCGGCATCGCTCTTCTCAGTGGGCTCAACTCGCCTTTGAGCCGCTCGGCCGGTAGTATTTTCCGTAATGCCGGTAGTAGTAGTAGCTGTCACTCATCTCCTGGTGAACCTGGTTAAGTATGAGGCCCATTACGTTTGCGCGAAGGCGTGATAACGTGCCCAATACCGCCGCCACTGCCTTGCGGTTCGTCTCTCCGGCGCGTGCAACAACCACTACTCCATCCACAGCGGTGGCCATTTGCAACGGCTCGGCGAAACCGAGCAGAGGCGGAGCATCCAGAATCACAAGGTCATATTCGGGCCCGGCATCCTCGAGCAGTTCCATCAGGCCCCGCCCAATGAGATCGGCCGCACGGCGTGACGGAGGGCCAGCCGGCAGCACATCCAACTCCGGAATCCCTTCCGGCTTAATCAAGGCTTCCTTCCATCCCATGTCTCCCACCAGCACATTCGAGAGCCCGGCCGCGGCTGATATTCCGAATCTCTTGTGCACACTCGGACGGCGCAGGTCGCCGTCAATCAACAAGGTCTTGTGATGTTGTTGGGCATGCGTCGCGGCGAGATGCGCGGCGATCGTTGACTTTCCCTCTCCCGGCGACGCGCTGGTCACCAACAGGGATCGCAGCCTCCGGTCGAAGTCGCTCAACAGGATCGAATTGCGCAGCGTCCGGATCGCTTCGGCGTATCCGTCCGCATGGCCCGTGGCATTGCTCAGCGCCACCAGAGCCGTTGTCGTGCTATTGTTCTGCGCAACCGCGCCGAGCCGGCCTCTCCAACTTTTCACGACTGGCAGACTGCCGACCACCTCGGTCTTCAGGGTCCGTGAAACCTGCTCCGGATCGCGAATCGTGTTGTCCAGCGCGTCGCTCAGAATAGCTGTCCCGAAAGCCAGGAGCGTCGAGAACAAGAGCGCTACCGCGATATTCATCTTGACGTTTGGAAAAACCGGCTTGATCGCCGGCCGCGCCGGATCCGCTATGCGGATTGATGAATTCTGAAAACTTGCGTTGATCCCCGCCTCCTTGATCTTCCGAACCAGCTCTTCATACAACTTCTTGTCGGCTTCGGCCTCCCGCTTCAGCGCCTGATACTCGAAAGATCGCGTGTTCAAACGGTCGAACTCCGCTTTCGTTTCCTGAACCGCCTTCTGCAGCATTGCTTCCCGCTCCCTCGACTCCTGATATTCAATCTCCACGCGTTGCATGATGTTATTCCTCGTCTTGTCATGCTGACGCTGAACCTCCGCCAGATACGCCGCCGCTTTGCGGTATTCAGGATGAGCTGCCCCATACTGCGCCTTGACTTGGCTGAACCGCTCCTGCCCTTCGTTGAGCTTCTCCGTCAACCGGCGCAAAGGCTCTCCCTGTCCGGACACCTGCGCTGCTTCGATTGAACCGTTCCGCACCGACGCGAAAGCGGCTTCCTTGCGCACGCGGTCCGCTTGAGCGTTGGTGTACTCCGTGTTTAGCTGCAGCAGCCGCGAAGAGAGAATGTTGGTCTTCTCCTCCGGGCTAATCACATTCATTTCGCGCTCGAACTGGACCAATGCCGAGCCGGAACGCTCCATCTTTGCGCGCAGTTCCTCGAGTTGCTTCTCCATGAAGTTTGTGAGGCTGGCCGAAGCCCGGTAGCGAATGTTGTAAGTGTGCTCCAGGTACGATTGCGCTATCGCGTTCGCCACATCCGCCGCAAGTTGCGGATCGGGTGAGCGGTAGCTTATCAACAACAGGTAGGTATTGCTTGGACGATTCACTTTCAACCGCTTCAGGAATACCGGCGCCTGCGCCGCGTTCGGATACCGGTCCGCCTCTTCCCTGTCCTTGTTTTCCAGTGCCAGCAGGTTGAACTTTCGCGCTACCGGCCTCAGGACGCTGTCTGACTGCACCAGTTTGATCTGCGTCGCCAGAAACTGGTCGGAATCCAGTGCCGTCGGAGACCGCATCGCCTCCTGCCCCACCACGGCATTCGGGCTTTGACGATCGATATCCACGGTCGCCGTCGCCTCGAAGATCGGGGTAATCCGGTTGGATACCACTGCCGTCGCCAGCACCGAGGCTGTCACAAAGGCTAGAACCCTCCAGCGATGACGTTTGATTACCCACAAGTAGTGGGAGAGTGGAACACCGGTCTCTTCCTGATCCATCTCAGGGACAGAGTTCACCGGGGCATAAGGCGAAGGGGTGTAGGCGGCAAGGTGGATGCCATCGGCAGCTACAACCATCTCTTTGTCAGTTCTTTCATGTGACATGGAACAATCCTTTGACCGTTTCTGATTGTGGGCTCCTAGCGGCGCCAGATGAGAATTCCGCTCGCCGTGGCACTTCCGAAACCCGCTAGCCGCTCGAGCGTGGTGACAGTAAGCCTTCTTGTCTTGTTGTCCGGTATGTAAAGAATGTCGTTTGCTTGCAAGGGAACATCGGCCATCTTGCGATCGATGATTTTTTGAATCTCGATCGGGATTTCGTTCTTGCCGTTTCCCGCCCCTTCTTTCCTGTAGATGTAGCCCACTTTCGCCGAAAACGGCATCAGCCCTTCGGAAAGCGCAAGGATCTTCAAAACGCTTGCTCCCGCCGCATCATGTACTGGAAATGCGCCCGGACGCCGGACATTCCCTACGACAAATATCTTGCCCACTTCCGGGACTCGAATCTGCTCTCCACCAACCAGCCGGACATTCAACTCGGGGTCGGCTTCATCAATCAGTCCGCTCACCAGAATCCGCTGCGTCAACGTCGTCTGGCCTCCCGCGTCCGCCGGCTGCGACCGGCTTACCAGGATCTCGGGCCCCGCATCCGGCGTGAGACCCTCGGCCTTGGCGATCGCGTCCAACAGGGTTGTCGGCCCCACCGCCTGAAACGTAACCGGCTTGCGCACGGCACCGGCAACGTTGATCGGCCGGCTGTGATACTCCACCATCGTCACCGTCACGACCGGTTCCACCAGGATCTGCTCTTCGCGTAAAGCATCAGCGATGGCCGCTTCCAATTCCGGCGGCAGGAGTCCACTCGCCTTCAAGCGTTGCCTCACCATCGGAAGCCGGATCATCCCATCGGCGCTAACACGAATTGTGCGTGTCAATTCCGGCGCATCGTAGACGGAAACCGCTATGAGATCGTTTGGCCCTATCTTCTGCGCCGGCAGGTTGGCGCCGCCGACTTCCAGCGGAAAGTTGCCGCGCACCGCGACCGTCTGCCCGGCGCCTGTCAGCGTCCATAGCAACAAAGCAATGAATCCTTTCATGACTGGATCACCCCCGCGACGTTATCTGCCGTCGAGCACTTGTCCCCGGCGCCGTTGTCCCGCCGCAGGCCGTGAATCATATTCATAAGCGCTGTAACACGGGATTCCAGGTCGTGAACCTTCTGATCGATCTGGTTGGTTTTCATCTCCCCGCCCCTTTCCCCAATCGTGCTCAGATCGGGTCCGGCGCCCACGCTACGCATCACCGCCGCCCGGGCGAAATCGGATATGCTGCGGGCTCCCGTCAGAGCGCAACTTGCGCGGAGTTTCTCAAACTCCTCCTCGCTCAATCGGAAATTGACAAGTCGGTTTCTCGGTTTGAATACTGGCATTGTGCTAAGCCCCGCCGCTTGAATTCGTAAGTTCCCGTTTATGGGGGAACTCGCCTGTTTGCTTGCACGAGCCGATCCAAACCCTTACGCGTTGCCAGAACATTAGTAAAGCCCTGAAAATACACAAGATTCTATCGAGGTGACTGGGCTGCAGAATCCGCCGGTCACTCTAACCTTTCCGCTTTGGAACACTCAATGGAACAGGCAGTCCTGACGCTGTATCGGCTTGACAGCCGCCGCTTCTCCTACTGCGCTATACTGAGGTTGTACTTTCGATAGGAGCAAGTGGGCGCAAGCCCACTTTTTTGTTCTAAAGACATGGCGTCGATCGCTAAACAGACCGCCCAGATGAAGGTTGCTGAAATCGCCAGCCGGGTTGGCGCGTCTGAAGGTATCGAGATAGTGGAAGTGGAGATCCTGGGAGGCGGGAACAGCCGCGTGGTTCGCATCTATATCGATAAGCCAGCCGGCGTTTCGCATGCCGATTGCGAACTCGTCTCACAGCAGGTCGGAACCATTCTCGACGTCGAGGACACCATTCCCGGGGGACGGTATACGCTCGAGGTTTCCTCTCCCGGCGTCGAGCGTAAGTTGAAGTCAATCAGAGATTTTGAGCGATTCGCCGGCAAGAAAGTCAAAGTCCTGCTGCGTTCGCCCGTCGAAAACCAGCGCAGATGGGAGGGAACGCTCACTGGCGTTTCCGGGGGCTTGATCAGCATCGAGCCTTCCCCGGGCAGGCTCATCCAGTTCACCCTCGATCAGGTGGAAAAAGCCAACCTGAAATTCGAGTGGTAACCTCCCGCTTCCGCGAATAATCCCAAGAGGTACCCGAAAAGAAGGAGTCACGGTTTGGATACGATCTTTCAGTCTATCGAGCTGTTGAGCAAGGAAAAGGGCATCGATCCGCAAATCGTCTTTGATGCGGTGAAGGACGCCATGCTGGTAGCCGCGCGCAAGCATTACCGGACCAATGAAGATCTGGTCGCCGAATTCGACGAAAAGAGCCAGGGCGTTCAAATCTTTGCTGTTTACAAGGTCGTCGAAGAGATTCAGGATCCCATCCGTGAGATGACCGCGGACCAGGCCCGCCGCCTCGACCCCGCCGCCGAACCGGGCTCGGAAATCCGCATCTACAAATCCACGGAATCCCTGGGACGGATTTCCGCCCAGACCGCCAAGCAGGTCATACTTCAAAAGGTTCGCGAGGCGGAGCGCGAAACTGTATACTCTGAATACGCCAATCGGGTCGGCGAACTCGTCAACTGCATCGTCAAACGCATCGAAGGTCAGGACCTCATCTGCGACCTCGGCAAGACGGAAGCCCGCCTTGCCAGGAAAGAGCAATCCCGTCTGGAAAACTTCAGCATCGGCGATCGCATCCGCTGCATCATCAAGTCCGTCGAAAAGACCGGCAAGAATGCCGGAGTTGTCATTTCGCGCGCGGCCGCCGAATTAGTCGAGCGTCTCTTCGAGCAGGAGGTGCCGGAAATCTACGACGGTACCGTGCAGATCAAAGGCTGCGCCCGCGAAGCGGGAGAACGGACGAAAATCGCCGTTTTCAGCCGCGACCGCGACGTCGACAGCGTCGGCGCCTGTGTCGGCATGAAGGGCATGCGCGTGCAGTCCATCATTCGTGAATTGCGTGGCGAAAAGATCGACATTATTGAGTACTCGGAAGATCCGGTCGTTTTTGCCACCCACGCGCTAAGTCCCGCCAAGATCACCCGTGTCTCAATCCTCAACGGAGCCGGCAAGCACATGGAAGTCATTGTCGACGATACCCAACTCTCGCTCGCTATCGGCAAGAAAGGCCAGAACGTCCGGCTGGCCTCCAAACTCCTCGGCTGGCGCATCGACATCAAGAGCGAAGAGGAAAAGCGGCAGGAGGTGGAATCGGCCATGGCCGCCCTCACCATCCCTGGAGCGCCCGTCTCCGTCCTCATTGACCACGGACTCGAGGAGAACATCGCCGAAATTCTTCTCGAAGGTGGCGTCCCCACGGTCGAGAAGCTGACAAACGTGACCCAGGAAGAACTCGACGCGGCGGGCGTCACCATGGAGATGATCGAGAAGATTCAGGCTGCCGTGAACAGCTACTATGGACAGTTTGAAGCCGCCGCCGAAGCCGCCGCCGGGGCGGAACTCGTTGAATCCGCGGCGGTACCCCCCGAAAACGATGTGGAAACTTCTCCCGCCTCGTCGCTCCCCGGCCCGGAAGCGGCGCCGGAAGCCCCTGAACCCACCCACCAGCATCCCGCCGGCGAGGAGCCTTCCTCCGCCTCTGCCGCACCTTCTCCCGCTGCCGAAAACCAAGAGAGCGAATCTGATACGATGAAAGGCGCGGATTGAGGAAAACCATCACTACACGGGCCGGAAGATTTTCTTGCCTCCTCATTGGACAACCTGCGGCGGTGTACGCTGAAATGGAGGTAAGCTCGCCATTCTTAGTATGAGTAAGATTCGAATCAATGAGCTAGCTCGGGAGTTGGAAGTAAAACCCAATCGTATCCTCGACCTGCTCCCGGATTTCGGCGTCAGCGAAAAAAAGACTCATTCGAGTTCGATAGACGAGGATGTGGCGGTCAGGGTACGCCGCTACTTCGGTCACGAAGGCGAGGGCGCGGCTGAGCCCAGGGAAACCTACGCCGGCGCCGCCATCGAGGAACCCCCTTCCGTATCTCTCCCTGAATCCGAGCGCGAGATCTCTGGCGCACCCGAAGAATCCGTGGAAAAAACGATGTCTGTTGATGTGGAACCTCCCACGCCGGTTGTCACCGAAACCCCCGCGCCTGTGCTCGACAAGTTCACGCCGCGCTCCGTCACGCCCCTGCGGCCGCCGTTGGCCGGCCCATTGGCCACCCCTCCCGCGCCCCGTGAGGCTCCCGTCACTCCCGCTCCCTCTCCCGCGGTTCCCGCGCCGACGGCTCGAACTATCGCCATCCCGGCCAAGCCGGTCCCACCTCCCAGGCCGGGCCAGATCCTGACGGGTCCCCGGCAGCCTCTCCCATCTCCGGGAACTGAAATACCGCGGCCCGCCGCGCCCGCCCCGCCTGCCGCCGCCCCGCCGCCCGGCACGTTGCTGCCCGGCCGCCCCAGACCTACCGCGCCGCCGCCCGGCCGTCCTCCCATACAGGCCACCCCGGGAACACCGCTTCCGGGCAGGCCAATCACGCCTCCGCCCCAGCGTACCCCGGTCAGTAAACCCGTTCTCGCCGGCCAGCCCGTAGCCCGGCCTGTTGTTCCTCCACGCCCCGATCTCGTCGCGCGTCTCCAGCAGACCCAGCAATCGAAGCCAATTCCGGGCCAGCCGGTCGCCCGCGGCCCGATGCCCGGCAGGCCACCCGCCACCCCGGGTCCCGGCCAGCCCGGCGCATACCGCGGTCCTATCCGTCCCGGCCAGCCCATTGTCCGCCCCGGTTCGCAGATGCCCGGTAGACCGCAGGGCCAGCGGCCGGGTGGACGCCCCATGCATCCCACCACGGCCTTGCGTCCCGGTGATGTGCCGCCGGCCATCCCGCCAACCGAAGTCGCGCGCCGCGATCAGAAGCGGGGCGGCAACCGGGAACGCCACCGCGTCGAGGTCGAGGAAGAGAAGGCGATACGCCTCAACAACAAGCGGCATGAGCCGGAGCAGATTCTCGCTCCCAATCGCGAAATCACCATCTCCGAAGGCATCACCGTCAAGGAGCTTTCGGAAAAGCTCGGCATTAAGGCCAACCTCATCATCAAGAAGCTCGTCGATCGCAAGATCTTTGCCACCATCAATCAGACTCTGGATATGAAGCTCGCCGAGGACCTCTCGAAGGACTTCGGAGCCACCACCACCCAGATGACCTACGAGGAGGAGTCCACCTTCGACCTCGAGATGGCCGAAGAATCCTCCGATATGATGCCGCGTCCACCCGTGGTCACCATTATGGGCCACGTCGACCATGGGAAAACCTCTCTTCTCGACGCTATTCGCGAGTCCAACGTCGTCGCCGGGGAGTTCGGCGGCATCACGCAGCACATCGGCGCTTATGCCGTCGAAAAGAACGGCAAGAAAATCGTCTTCATCGACACCCCGGGCCATGAGGCGTTCACGCGCATGCGCGCCCGCGGAGCCAAGGTCACCGACATCGTCGTCCTTGTCGTTGCCGCCGATGACGGGGTCATGCCCCAGACCCGCGAGGCCATCGACCATGCGCGCGCCGCCAAAGTCCCCATTATTGTCGCTATCAATAAGATCGACAAGCCCGACGCGCATCCCGAGCGCATCAAACAGCAACTCACTGATCTTGGCCTGATGCCCGAGGATTGGGGCGGTGATACGGTCATGGTTCCCCTCTCCGCCAAGCAGCGCCAGAATATCGATCTGCTTCTCGAGATGATCCTCCTCGTCGCCGATCTCCAGAACCTGCGCGCCAACCCCAACCGTCCCGCCGTCGGCACCGTCCTCGAGGCTCAACTCGATCGCGGCCGCGGTCCTGTCGCTACCGTCCTCGTCCGCAAGGGCACCGTCCGCGTCGGGGATTTCTTCATTTGCGGCTCAGTGTTCTCCCGTGTCCGCGCCATGTTCGATGACCGCGGCGAACCCCTCAAGGAAGCGGGCCCCTCCATGCCGGTCGAAGTGCTCGGCCTCGAAGCGGTCCCCGAGGTCGGTGACACCTTCCAGGTGGTCACTGACACCGCCAAAGCGAAACAGATCGTCGTCTATCGCGAGGCCAAGGAACGCGAAGAGCAGATGAAAAAGGGAGCCCGTGTCAGCCTCGAGGCTTTCGCCAAGTCCCTTCGCGAGGGCGAGGTCAAGGAACTCAACATCATCCTCAAGGCGGATGTCGGCGGCACCTGCGAAGTTCTCTCCGATACGCTGCAAAAGCTCAGCACCGAAAAAGTCAAGGTGCGTGTCCTTCACACCGGCGTCGGAGCCATTACCGAAACCGATGTCCTGCTCGCCTCCGCCTCGAACGGCGTCATTGTGGGCTTCAACGTCCGCCCCGACAAGAACGCCACCGCCATCGCCGAGCAGGAGAAAGTGGATATCCGCCTCCACACCATCATCTACGAGCTTACCGACGAGATCAAGAAGGCGATGGCCGGCCTGCTCGAGCCCGTCATTAAGGAGACCTACCGCGGCAAGGCCGAGGTGCGCAACGTGTTCAAGATCACCAAGGTCGGCACCGTCGCCGGCTGTTACGTGCTCGACGGAACCATCTCCCGCGATTGCTCCGCCCGCCTGCTGCGCGACAACATCGTCGTGCACACCGGCAAGATCGGTTCTCTTCGCCGCTTCAAGGATGACGTGAGCGAGGTCAAGACCGGGTATGAATGCGGCATCGGCCTGGCCTCTTATGGCGACATCAAGCCCGGTGACATCATCGAAGCCTTTACCATCGAGAAACTGGCAGCGGAGATTTAGCCGCCTATCGCGAACCCGCCATCCACAGTGAATCCACCGGCATCGAGGAAGGCTCTGACCTTCCTCTTCCTGACCGTTTTTCTCGACCTTCTCGGAGCGGGAATTCTGCTCCCCATCATCCCGTATCTCGTCCGCCAGTTCCGCAGTGATGCCACCACCATCGGCCTGCTATCTCTCAGCTTCTCCGCCGCGCAGTTCGCCGCCGCCCCCATTCTCGGAGTCTTATCCGACCGCTATGGCCGCCGCCCCGTACTGCTTCTCAGCATTCTCGGCTCGGCCCTCGGCTACTTCCTGTTCGGACTCGCCGGCTCGCTCGCGGTCATGTACTTTTCCCGCATCCTCGATGGCTTCACCGGAGGCAACATCTCCACCGCCCAAGCCTACATAGCCGATGTCACGCTCCCCGAAGACCGCGCCAAGAACTTCGGATTGATCGGCGCCGCCTTTGGACTAGGTTTCATTTTCGGCCCCGCCATCGGAGGCGCTCTCAGCCACATCAGCGTCAATGCGCCCGCCTATGGAGCCGGAGTCCTCTCCCTCGGAACCGCCTGCTTCGGCTACTTCGCCCTTCCCGAGTCCCTCTCCCGTCACCAGCGCCAGCCACACGGTTTCCGCCTGGCGGACCTCGACCCGGTAAGGCCGCTCGGCGAACTGCTTCGCAGACCCGAACTCCGCCTGCTCCTCGCCGCCCTCTTCCTGATCAACTTCGCCATGAGCGGACTGCAGAGCAACTTCTCCGTCTTTACCATGGTGCGTTTTCGCTACTCCCCCGAGCAGACCGCCATGGTGTTCGTCTATATCGGCGTCCTCGCCGCCCTCGTCCAGGGCTATCTGGTGCGGCGCCTCAACCCGGTTCTCGGCGAACGCCGCATGGCCATCCTTGGGACCTTCATGCTTTCGGCCGGCTTCCTCGGCATCGCGTTCTCATACAACGTCTGGCAACTCCTCATAGCCATCGCCGGAGTCGCGGGCATCGGCTTCGCCACCACCGCCCAAACCGCAATCCTCTCCCGCCGCGTCTCTGCCCGCGAACAGGGCTGGCTCCTCGGCTCCACCCAATCCGTTCTCAGCCTCACCAGAGTCGCCGGGCCCATCTACGCCGGAGCCATGTTCGATCTCCTCGGTTCCGGAGCCCCCTACTGGACCGGCGCCATCGTCGTCTGCGGAGCCCTGGCGCTCACCGTTCTCGGCGCATCCGAATAGTCCCCGCATCCTCCTACGGGATCATCCCAGCCTGGTAATCGAGCACGGACCGCTGTAACTGGTAGTCATAGCGTGCATTCGTCTCCGCTATCTGGGCCGTTGTCAGATTCAACTGCGCCTGGCTCAATTCCACGATCGACCCCAACCCCAGGTCATACCGCCCCTGTGCCAGTTCGAGCGCCAACCGCGCCTGATCGAGCAACTGCGCCGTCAACCCTCGCCGCTCGATCGCGTTCTGGACCCCCAGCCACGCCACCCGCACGTCCCGCTCGATCCGGTTCGCCAGATCCCGCGTCCGTTGCTCCGCCGCCAGCGCCTGGTACTCCGCCTCGTTCCTTCGCGCCCGGAACTGCCAGCCGTTGAAGATCGGGATGTTCATATTCAACCCCACACCCCCATACCGGCCGGCAACCTGCGAATCCGCCGCCGGAGCCACGCCTACTGTCGCCATCATCCCAAAGGCCGGATACATCAGCTTCTTTTCCGCCTTCGCAAAGCGCAGCGCCGCGTTGTGCTGCAACCTCAGAAGCCGCATTTCGGGCCTTGCCTGAATAGCATCGCGCACGTATTGGCCCAAGTCGTTCGACAGATCGGGCGGCAGTGGAGCTTCTTCCAGCTCCAGATCCGCCGGCATGGGAATCCCCATGGCCGATACCAGGTCGGCCTTGGCTGCCTGCATCTGATTCTGCTGCGTCGCCAGCAGCAACTTCGCATCCGCCAGATTCACGCTCGCAAACCGTACATCCAGCTCCGATTTCAACCGGTTCTTTGCCATGGTCTGCACCTGGTCCAACAGCACCTGCCGCGTGCTCACTGTCTGCCCGGCCACCTTCACCAAGGCTCCCGCGCGCAGCACCGCAAAGTAACTTCGCCTCACCAGCAGAATCAAGTCGTCCTTGGTCGCCGTCGTGCTCTGCGCCTGCGCCTGCGCCCGTAACCGCGCCGACTCGACCAGATCCCCCGTACGGCCGAAGTCATACACCATCTGGCTCAATGTCACCCCGGCGCCGAGCCGGCTGTACAGCACCGGATTGTTCAACGCTCCCGCCGCAATGCGGCTTCCGCCATCCGCGCCCGTCCCCGTCACCGAACCAAAGAACGCCGGATAGTAGGCCGATCTCAGTTCCAGCGGCGTCTGCGCCGCGGCCCGCTCCAGAAATCTCGATTCGGATAGCCGCGGATTATTCTTCAAGGCCAATTGCTCGGCTTCCTCGAGAGTCAGCCGCATCGCCGCCTGTTGCCCCCACAGAGCGCTCCCACAAATCAGCGCCCCCAGAACCACCCGCGCCCCGCGCCTCCTCGATAATTCTCCTCCCAACCCCATCGCTAGTGCGCCTCCTGCCGCCTTCCGTGGATCACCATGTATGCCGCGGGAACCAGAAAAACCGTGATTATCACCGACACCGTCAGCCCACCCACAATCGCCCGCGCCAGTGGCGCGAACGCTTCGCTGCCCTCTCCCATCTTCAGCGCCATCGGCAGCAATCCGATGATCGTCGCGAGCGACGTCATGAGCACCGGCCGCAACCGGATCCGGCACGCCAGCGGAACAGCTTCCCTCACCGGCATCCCGTCCGAAATCAGCCTGTGAGTGAACTCCACGATCAGAATGCTGTTCGACACCGCGATCCCCACCAGCATGATCAGCCCCATCAGCGACATCACGTTCAAAGTCGTACCCGTCAGCGCCATCGTCAGCACCACGCCCGAAATGGCCGGCGGCACCGCCAGCAGGATCAGCGCCGGATCGACAAAGGACTTGAACTGCGCCACCAGAATCAAATATAGAAGCACCACCGACATTCCCAGGCCGATCGCGAAGCTCTTGAACGACGTCCGCATCCCCTGCACCATGCCACGCAGGTTCACCCGTACTCCGGACGGAAGCTTCGTGTCCCGGATAATGTCATCCACCGCGTTCGCCACGCGGCTCAGATCTTCGCCGGCCGTGCGCACGTACACATCGATCACTCTCTTCAACTGGTAGTGATCCACCTCCGTCGGCCCCTGTGTGCGTTGAATTTCCGTTACCGCGTCGAGCCTCACTCCTTTCGCCTGCCCGGGCGAGCGCAGCGGGATCGCCCGGAAATCGTCCAGATTTCTCACCTGCGACTCCGGATACTGGACCGTAAGCAGATAGTCGATCCCGGATCGCGGATCTATCCAGAATCCCGGCGCGATCATCTGGTTCGACCCCACCGCCGTGATGATGTTCTGCACGATCTCCTTCTGGTTCAGCCCCACCTTGCCTGACCTCGTGCGGTCGATGTTGATCCGCAGCGAGGGATAGTCGATATCCTGCGGCACGTACACGTCGCTTACCCCGGGAAGCGTCCGGATTCTCGACTGCAATTCGAGCGCTACGCCGTAGTTCCGTCGCAGATCCGATCCCGACACCTGCACATCGATAGGAGCCGCCAGCCCCATATTCAACACCGCGTCCACCAGGCTCCCTGTCTGAAAGAACGTGCTCAACTCCGGCATCTCCGAGGCCAGCTTTCCACGCAACCGCCCCATGTATTCGAAACTCGACGTGCTCCTCTCCGGCTTCAAACTTACCTGTACAAACGCCGAGTGCATTCCCGAATTCGAAGAGTAGATCGCCGCCAGATCCGGCGTAATCCCGATGTTGGACACAATTACATCGATCTCCTCCTTCGGAATCACGTCCCGCACCAGTCGCTCCACCTTCGCCACTTCTCCATCCGTCACCGCCAACCGCGTCCCCGACGGAGCCTTCATGTTGACCACGAACATCCCCGCGTCCGTCCGCGGAAAAAACGCCATCCCGATATAGGGAACCAGCACGAATGCCGCTCCGCACAGCAGCAGCAGCGCGAGCATCGCCGTCTTCGGAGCCCGCACCGTGCGCTTGGCCAGCGTGTCGTAACCCCTCAGAAACGCCTCGAATCCCCTGTTGAACCACCGGTTGAATAAATCGCCGAAACTCAGTTTTCCCGCCCCCTCCCCGTTTGTGTGATGCGCCTTCAGATACCTCGAACAGAACAGCGGCACCACCGTGATCGCCACGAAGTAGGAGATCACCAGCGAGATGATCACCGCCATCGCCAGCGCTCCGAACAGGTACTTGCTCACCCCGTACAGAAAACTCACTGGAAAGAACACCACGGCCGTCGTCAGCGTCGCCGCCAGCACCGGCAGCGCCACTTCCGACCCGCCCTTCTCCGCCGCCACCGCCGGCGGTTCTCCCATCTCCAGGTGCCGGTAGATGTTCTCGAGCACCACCACCGAGTTGTCGATCAAACGCGAAAACGCCAGCGCCAGTCCTCCCAGCACCATCGTGTTCACCGTGCTCTTGCTCAGAAACAGCACGAAAAACGTCGCCAGCGCCGATAGCGGAATCGAGAACAACACCGCCACCGTTGCCCGCATGCTTCCCAGAAAAATCAAAATCATCAGCGAGGTCAGCACCAGTCCGATCGCGCCCTCGTGCAGCAGCGTCTCGATCGCCGTCTTCACAAACCGCGATTGGTCGAACACCACCTGCGTCACCAGGCTTCGCGGCGTGTCGATCAGGTCCCCCACCACGTTCCGCACTCCCTCCACAATCGAAATCGTGTTCGTGTCCCCGCCCTGCTTCAATATCGGCAGGTAGACCGAGCGCTGGCTGTCCACCCGTACAATGCTCGTCTGTATCTGCTGCGCGTCTTTCGCCACCCCAAGATCCGAAATCCGCACCGGGGCCCCGTTCACCACCTTCACCGGCAGATCATTGATGTCCGCCACCCTCTCGACCAGGCTGTTCGTATAGAGGTTGTAATCCCTCCCCCCGATCTGAATGTCGCCGGCAGGCAGAATCAGGTTCGAGTCGTTCACCGCGCGCACCACGTCCATCGGGCTCATGTGATACGCCTCCAGCTTCAATGGATCGGCGTAGATCATCACTTGCCGGTACCGCCCGCCGAACGGCTGCGGCACGCTCGCTCCCGGCACCACCGCCACCTGGTTGCGCACGTTGTATTGCGCCAGGTCCCGCAATCCCGTCTCCGTCAGACCCTCTCCCTTGAACGTCACCAGGCACACGGGCAGACTCGAGGCATCTGACTTCAACACCACCGGAGGCAGCGTCCCCGGCGGCAGGCGCCTCAGGTTCGCCATCGCCAGGTTCGATATCGTTGACACCGATGAATCGGCGTCGCTCCCCGGCTGAAAAAACACCTTTATAATGCTCACCCCGGGCAGGGAACGTGATTCGATATGATCCACGTTGCTCGCCAGCGTAAAAAACCGTTCAAACCGTCCCGTGATGTCCGCCTCGATCTGCTCCGGCGGCATCCCGTTATAAAACGTCGCCACCGCCACCACCGGAATGTTCATCGACGGGAACATGTCCACCGGCATCCGCGCCACGCTGCTCACGCCCACCACCAGCGTCACCAGGCACAGCACGATAATGAGATACGGGGTCTGAATCGCAAAGCGGGACACTGGTTACTTCCCCCCCGCCGCTTCGAGCGTCACTTCTTTCGGCGTCACCAACTGCCCAACCCGCAACTGGTCCCGCCGTCCGATCACCACCATCTCCCCCTTCTCCAATCCTGCTATCACCTGCCAGTGATGGGGCGTCTCGATCCCGCCCTTGATCTCGCGCCGCTCCAGCCTGTTATCGGGCTTCACCACCATCACCGACAGTTTCTCCCCATCGTGGTCCACCGCTCCCACCGGAACCGCCAGCGCCTTGGGGATCTCCTTTAGCGTGATCACCGCTTGCGCGAACATCCCGGGCACCAGCGCGCTGTTCGGGTTCGCTACATCCACTTCCGTATCCATCGTCCGTGTCGCTATATTCACCCGTTCCGGAATCCGTGACACGCGCCCCGGAAATGTCCGGCCGAGCGATTGCACGCGGATCTCGACCGGCGCTCCCACCCGCACCTGGCTCACCGCCGATTCCGGCACCGGCAGCACCAGCCGCAGCGTGCTGTTCTGCGATAGCCGCACCAGCGGCATTGCTTGCGTGTGCGACGATGTCCCCGCCTGTATCAATCCTCCGTTGTCCGCGTATCGCTTCGACACCACCCCCGCGAAGGGAGCCGTCACCTGTAAGTAGGTTTGCAGCGTCCGCGCCTTCGCCGCCTCCGCCTCGTTCACCTCCACCGCCTTCAGGGAGGCCGATAACGCCGATTTCGCCGCGTCCACCTGTGACGCGGCTACGCGCGCCTTCCCCTGTGCATCATCCACCTCCTGCCGCGCCACCATCCCCGGTTTGGTCTCGAACACCGCCGTCAGCCGTTCGCTCGTCAGCTTTGCCAGTTGGTATGCCGCCTCCGCCCGCTGCGCTTCGTTCCTCGCCCGGTCCACATCCGCCTTGCTGCGCTCGATCGCCGCCAGAATCCGCACCAGGTCGTCCTGCATCTCCGGCACCTCGAGTGTTGCCAGCACTTGCCCCTGCTTCACCCAATCCCCCACATCCACGTGCATCTTCTTGATGTAGCCGGAAACTTTCGCCATTACCTCCACTTCCTGGTAGGGCTTGAACTCCGCCGTCAGAGCCAGTTCCTGCGTCATCGGCTCGAACGTCGTCTTCGCCACCGCCACCGTCTGTCCAGCCGGAGCCGGGGCCGCGGTTACCGTCGCGGGCTGTTTGGACTTCGAGCAACCGGCCGCGATCATGGCAGCCGCTATGAGTACGCTATGTATCTTTGTCATACACCCCTGCTCACATTCCCCTTACCGCCGCCTTCAGCCGCTCCAGCGAGAAACTCGAGGAGCGGCAGAGATCAATTATCCTGCGCTCCCTCATTGCAATCTCTTTCGCCACCGCTGGAAGCTCACCAACAATCTCCATGGGTATCTTCAGCAAACCGTGGCAATCGGCCGCCACCAGTTCTCCGCACGATATCTCGAGTCCGAACAAACTCACCGGCTCTCCGTGATCGACCATGTGCGCGTAGGCGTGCGATACCGTTGCCGCTCTCGCATAGAGCGGGAACTCCATCTCACGCACCGCGGGCAGGTCCCTTACCGCGCCGTTGGTTACTACCGCGGCGCACTTCATCGCCGCCAGAATCGCCGCGTGCACTTCCCCCACGAACGACCCTAATCCTTCTTCGCCGTCCATGTCCTCGATCAGTACGATCCGCGGAGCATCCACCGAATCAATCAGATCCCACCAATCGGTCCGCTCATAGTAGGATTGCCCGGTCAGTGGCGGATTCGCCGTTCTCACCCGGCAAGTCACCGCATGCCCCAGCGCAAGCGGATAGTCGCCCGTGAAACACTGCAATCCCGGCCGTGTGAATCCTTCGTTCTTCAGCCGTACCCCGAAGCGTTCGATCGCGTTCGCAATCGCGCAGGTGTCGAACTGCCGCAATTCTTCGAGGGCTTTGCTCATGCCACAATGCTCTCCTTAGGCCGGCGATATCCTAAACTTCTAAAGCTATCATGCCGGCTCCGGTTACCGGCTTATCTTTCGATCATCGCGCATTGTCCTTTTGGGCCATCACCCTACCCGGCCGCCCACACTGGCTCTGAGCTTCGAACATGTCGTGTGACTAAGATCACTGACGTTTTTGTACGGATAGGAGATCCTGTCTTCATGCCAAACCAAGAATTGGACTTACGCGCAATCCCGCATGGCCAGCGCCACGGCCTTGTTTTTGCCGCTTTCGATGAGTTGAAGTTGAATGAATCATTCGTGCTGGTCAACGATCACGACCCGAATCCGTTGCGTATGCAAATGGATTTCATGCGCCACGGCCAGCTTGGCTGGGAATACCTCGAGCGCGGCCCGGAAGCATTTCGCGTGAAGATCAGCCGCGTCGCGGAGGCGCGTGGAAAGGACGGGAAGTAACGGCGCGGCAAACCC
>JABAQT010000013.1:0-23737 GCA_019187195.1 Bryobacteraceae bacterium | reverse complement strand
GTCGATTCCGTGGAGATCGGCGTGCCCGCGGGCACGAAACTCGAGCGCGGAGCCCCGCTGCCCAAGACCGAACGGCCCATCGTTTTCTACGGAACATCGATTCTGCAAGGCGGCTGCGCCTCACGCCCGGGCATGGCCTATCCGGCGCTGGTGGGGCGGATTCTCGACTACCCCACCATCAATCTCGGCTTTTCCGGAAACGCGCTCTCCGAGCCGGAAATGGCGGAATTGCTCGCCGAGCTCGATCCGGCGGTGTATGTCTATGACAGCTTGCCCAACCTCAACCCGTCGCAGGTGCGCGAACGCACCGAGCCGTTTCTGCGCACTCTGCGCAAGGCCCATCCGCGGACCCCGATTGTCCTGATCGAGAACGTGATCTACACGAACTCCGACTTCGTCGAGTCGCGGCGGGTATCGGCGGCGGAGAAGAACTCGGCTCTGCTCGCCATCTACAAGAAGCTGGTGGCGGAAGGGGACAAGCGGCTTTCGTACGTGAAGGCGCCCGCGCTGCTTGGCGATGACGGCGAAGCCACCGTGGACGGCACGCATCCCACCGACCTGGGGTTCCGCCGCATGGCGGATACCATCGCCCCCGCCATCCGGAAGTGGTTGAAGCATTGAGCCGGGGTTCCGCTTTACCTGGACGGCGGGGCTAATGTAGCCTTATCTCAAGACAACCGGAGAAACCGGCGGTGGACCCGCGCGCTCGCGGTCCATTGCATAGGAGGAGCGGACCATGCAGCTACGCGTACTCGCTTTTGTTCTGGCCGGCGGCAAGGGAACAAGGCTATACCCGCTGACGAAGGAGCGCGCCAAACCGGCCGTGCCCTTCGGGGGGCAGTACCGGATCATCGATTTCGTCTTGAGCAATCTGCTGAATTCCGGCATCTACTCCATCTACGTGCTGATTCAGTTCAAGAGCCAGTCCCTGTTGCAGCACCTCCGCGACGGGTGGGAATCGTCGGGGATGCTGAAGAATCATTTCATCATTCCCGTGCCCGCCCAGATGCGCTCCGACGGTGAGGTTTGGTATCGCGGGACCGCCGATGCCATCTATCAGAACATCAACCTCATCGAGCAGGCGAATCCGCACGTGGTGTGCATCTTCGGGGCGGACCACATCTACCGCATGAATATCCGCGACATGGTGGAATTTCACGAACAGAAGCGCGCCCAGGTGTCCGTGGCGGCGATACCCGTCGAGATGCGCCATTCCAAGGAGTTCGGCGCCATTGAAGTTGCCCCGGACGGCGTGATCCGGGGGTTCCATGAGAAAAAGGCGGAAGTGCCTTCGATGCCGGATAATCCCGGAATGTTCTATGCCTCCATGGGGAACTACATCTTCTCGACAACCCTGTTGTTGCGGGAGTTGTTTGCCGACGCCGCGCGGGAAGATTCGACGCATGATTTCGGACGCGACATCCTGCCCCGGCTGGTGGAGCGCGGAGACATGTACGCCTATGACTACCGCAGGAACAGGATTCCGGGCGACCCCGAGGACGCCATCGCGTACTGGCGCGACGTTGGAACGCTCGACGCCTACTACGAAGCGAGCATGGATCTGCGGGCCGTGTCGCCGCAGTTGAATCTGTTCAACCGGAAATGGCCGCTGCGCACCGCGGGCTACGATGATCCGCCCGCGAAGTTCACCTTCGATGAGGACGAACGGCGCGGGCAGGCGATCGATTCGATCGTGGCCGGCGGGTCGATTCTTTCGGGCGGGCTGGTGAGGAATTCGGTGATCGGGCGCGGCGTGAAGGTGCACACGGGCGCGATCGTGGAAGATTCGATCATTTTTGATAACTGCGATATCGGGCGGCATTCCCGCGTGCGGCGGGCGATTCTGGATAAGAATGTGCACCTGCCGCAGGGGACGCGGATCGGCTATGATGCCGCGCGCGACCGCCAGCTGTACCATGTCACCGAAAGCGGCCTGGTCGTGGTGGAAGGCCGCCGCTCACCCGTGGAAATTGCGACGATAGCTATTTGATCCGCGGCTTTCCGCGGGTAGACTTAAGCAGAGGAGGAACGGTCTCATCAAAGTCTGTGCGCTCTCGAGCAGCAGTTCCGGCAACGCAACATTTGTCGGCACGGAGAAGACACGCATTCTGATCGACGCCGGCTTGAGCCGCAAGGAGACCTTTCAGCGCCTGGCGAACATCGGGGAAGATCCCGAAAAGCTGGATGCGATCCTGGTGACGCACGAACACTCCGATCATACTGGGGGTCTGCTGCGGCTGTTGCGGAGGGTGGAGATGCTGCGGAGGCGGCAACTGCCCGTGTTTCTCAGCCGCCTGACTGCTCCGGCCATCGATTGGGAGGACTACTCGCCGGCCCTAGAGCCGTTTCAGGCCGGATCGAGCTTCACGATCGGCGACATCGAGGTGAGCAGTTTCACCATCCCGCACGACGCCATCGACCCGGTAGGCTACTGTTTCCGCGCGCAGGGCGTAAAAGTGGGCATCGTGACGGACCTCGGGTATATGCCGGAATCGATCTGCCATCACTTGAAAGGAACGGATTTCCTGCTGCTTGAATCGAATCATGATCTCGATATGCTGAAGGTGGGTCCCTACCCATGGTCCGTGAAACAACGGGTGATGAGCCGCCGGGGACACCTCTCAAACGACCTGGTCTCGACCTTCATCGGGCAGAGCATGGATTCGAGCACCGCCACCCTGTTGTTGGGCCACTTGAGCGAGCACAATAATCATCCGGAGATTGTGAGACTTACGGCAACTCAGGCGATCGAGGGTCGCGGGTTGAATACTCGGCTGGTGGTGGCGGAGCCGGGGAAGCAATCCGAAGTGTTTGCGTTCTAGTCTGGCGGTGAGGGTGGGATTCGAACCCACGGAACCCGTAAAGGTTCAACGGTTTTCGAGACCGCCCGATTCAACCACTCTCGCACCTCACCGGGCTTTACCAATATAGCATTTCCGCTCCGCCTTTCCGCGAGGCGGGATGCGTTTGGATTGCCTGATATAATAAGTATTAACCCGTAGGAGAACCCACGAAATGTTTGATCTGTTCCGCAGCCGAGAGAAGACTACGCGCTACCTGCTCGGCGCGCTGCTGTCCCTTGTCGCCATCTCAATGGTTGTGACTCTCATTCCAGGCTTCGGCGGAGGCATGAGTTCGGATGCCAATGACCCGGTAATCGCCGAGATCGGGAAAGATGTTCTCACGATGCGCGAAGTTCAGTTGGGGCTGCAGGATACGCTCCGCGGCAAGAACATTCCGCCCGAGCTGATTTCGATCTATGCGCCGCAGATTGTCAACCAGATCGTGGTGGACCATGCGATGGCGTACTACTCCCAGAAGCTTGGCTACAAGGTGACCGACGCTGATGTGGCCCAGGTGATCGAGTTGATGATTCCGCAACTGTTTGAAGGCGGGAAGTTCGTCGGTAAGGAAGCCTACGCGCAATTTCTGGCGGCGAACAACACCAGCATCGGCGAGTTCGAAAAACAGGCGCGATTGCGCGCCGAGACCCGGCGGTTTCAGAGCGCTGTCCTCGAGGGCATGGTGGTGACGCCTCAGGAAGTCGAGCAGGAGTTCCGGGAGCGAAACGAGAAGGTCACCGTGGACTACGTCAAGATCGATCCGGCGAAACTGCAAAGCGAGATCAAGGTGACGCCGGAGGAGATCAACGCCCATTGGGCGACGTCGAAAAACAGCTACCGGGTTCCCGAGAAACGCGCCTTCGAGCTGCTGGTGGTCGATGAAGACAAAGTGGGCGAGTCGCTGAAGATGAGCGACGCGGATTTGCGTAAGGTATACGATTCGGAGAAAGAGCAGTTCCGGACTCCGGACCGCGTGCATGCGCGGCACATCCTGATCAAGACGATGGACAAGCCGAAGGACCAGGAAGAGGCGCTGAAGAAGAAGGCCGAAGATGTCTTGAAGCAGGTGAAAGCCGGAGGCGACTTCGCGGAACTGGCGAAGAAGTACTCCGACGACACGAGCAACGCCTCGAAGGGCGGCGATCTCGGATGGTTCACCAAGGGACAGATGGTGAAAGCCTTCGAGGATACGGCTTTCGCGATGAAACCGAAAGAGATCAGCGGGCTGGTGAAGACGGAGTTCGGCTATCACATCATCCAGTGCCTCGAGAAGGAAGACGCGCACCTGAAGACCTTCGAGGAAGTGAAAGACACCATTCAGAAGGAGCGCACGAAGCAGTTGGTCTATGACCGGATGCAAACGTTGGCGGACCAGGCGCATGCGGCGGTGCTGAAAGACCCGTCCGCGGCGGAAAAGATCGCGCAGCAGTTGAACATCGCCTATGCGAAAGTGCCGCCGACGGCGAACGGGGCTGTTTTTCCGCTGGTCGGCTCCTCGACGGAGTTGAATGACAGCATCTTCGAGTTGACCAAGCCGGGCAATGTGACGCCGGTCGTCACGACACAGGGAAACAAGCTGGCCCTGGCGGTGCTCGATCAGATTGTCCCCTCGCGGCAGGCGGAGTTGAGTGAAGTGGAGGGACAGATCCGGCAGGCGATTGTCAACGAGAGAGCGCAGAGGCTGCTGGCGGAACGCTCGAATGAGTTGCTGAAGAAGGTCCGTGAAATGGGCGGCGACCTGAAAAAGGCGGCGGCGGCGATGAAGATGGAGGTAAAGAGCACTCCGTCGTTCGGCCGCGAGGGTCAGGCCGAAGGCATCGGAGCGGCGCAATACCTGGAGCAGGCCTTCCGCAGCGACGTGGGCGCGGTGTTCGGTCCGGTGAACGTGACCGGAGTGAACTATGTGTGCAAAGTGACGGGAAAAACCCCCGCCGACATGAGCAAACTGCCGGAGCAGCGCTACGACACTTTGCTGCGCCTCAAGAGCCGCAAGGCGCAGGAGCGCAAGGACCTGTTCGAGGACGGCCTCGTGCAGTACCTGAAGAGCAAGGGCGTCATCAAGATACACCAGGACACGGTGAAGCGGCTGATTGAGAGCTATAAGAACTCCTAGCGCATGATCGAAGCGCTGCTCGAGTTCCTACGCACTCTCACCAATCCGGAAAAGCTGATCCATCTATTGTCCACGGCGCTCGGAGGGCCGCTCGGCTACCTGATGCTGTTCGGCGTGGTGTTTGCCGAGACCGGCCTGCTGGTCGGATTCTTCCTGCCCGGTGACTCACTGCTGTTCACGGTGGGAGTAGTGGCCGGGGCGGGGGAGTTGGATATCGTGCTGATCAACGTGCTGTTGATGGCGGCGGCGATTATCGGGGACGGCGCCGGATACTACCTGGGTGTGCGGACGGGGCCGTCGATCTTCAAGAGATCCGACTCGTTGCTGTTCAAGCAGGAATATCTGAAGCGGACGCACGAGTTCTACGAAAAACACGGCGGCAAGACGATCATCTACGCGCGATTTGTTCCCATCGTGCGGACCTTCGCGCCTTTCGTGGCGGGCGTGGGCCGGATGAGCTACCGTCGATTTCTGCCGTTCAATGTTTTCGGCGGTATCGGATGGGTCTTTCTGATGACGATGCTGGGGTATGGGCTGGGGAACGTACCCATTGTCAGAGCGCATTTCGAGAAGGCGATCCTGGGCATCATCGCGATTTCGGTAATGCCGGTGGTCTGGGAGTTCGCAAAGAGCCGGCGGCGCTGAAGAGGTCCGCGGTCAGCCTCCGATGGCGTACATGGGCCGCGGCGGGGGAACAAAACCTTTCGTATTGATCTCATGCCCGATCCATTTGGCGCGGACGGTGGCGCGGATGAGAGCGGCAATCTCCTCATCGCCCGCTCCCGACCGCAGCAGGTCCTTCACATTCATCTCCTCGATGGCGAAGAGGCAGTAGCGGAGGTGGCCGTCGGCGGTGAGCCGGATGCGATTACAGTTGAGGCAGAAGGGTTTGCTGACGCTGGCGATGAAGCCAACGCCGCCGATGCCATCCGAGAAGCGGAACTCGGTGGCGGGCGCGCGGGGATCCTGGGCGGGAATCGGCTCGAGGGGGCAGATTTCGCGCGCCAGCATGGCGAGCATGTCGTCCATCAGCAGAACCTTGCTCCGTTCCCAGAGCCCCTGGCTGTCGAGGGGCATGAATTCAATGTAACGAACCTCGATGCCGCGCTCGCGGCCGAAACGGGCAAGCGGGACGATATCCTCCTCGACGAGGTTCTTGACGGCGACGGAGTTGATCTTGATCGGCCCGTAACCCAGTGACCGGCAAAGTTCGATTCCTTCGATTACGCTATCGAAGTCATCGCGCCGTGTGATCTGGCGGAAACGCTCCGGGCGGAGCGTATCAAGATGGACATTGATGCGGCGCAAACCGGCGTCGAACAGGGGACGCGCGAGTTTGGGGAGGAGAACGCCGTTGGTTGTAAGCGCAAGATCGCGCACGCCGTCAATAGCGAGGATCTTCTGAATAAGAACCGGCAGATCCTTGCGGAGAAGGGGTTCGCCTCCGGTGAGGCGGATCTTGTTGACGCCGAGGCTGACGGCAACGCGCACGAAACGCTCGACCTCCTCGAAAGACAGGATTTCGGCGCGCGGCTGAAAGTTGGTCGCATCTTCCGGCATGCAGTAGAAACAGCGGATATTACAGCGATCGGTGACGCTGATACGAAGGTTGTCATGCAGCCGGCCAAAGGTATCTACGAGAGGGGACATCTTGTCAGGGGTCAGCGCAGAGCGAGCATCCGTTCAATGGGAAGGCGGGCGCGCTCCATGATTTCCGGACTCAGTTCGACGCGAGGCTCGAGCGAGCGCAGGCAATCGCGAAGCTTCTCGAGCGTATTGCGCTTCATGTACGGACACTCGCTGCAGTTGCAGTATTCGTTCGGGACAAAGTGATACTTCTTGTGGGGCGCCCGCTGCTGGAGGCTGTGCGAGACGCCGCTTTCGGTCATGATGATGAATTCGTCCGCATCGTGGTGAATGCACCAGTCGATGATGGCCGAAGTGGAGCCGATGAAGTCGGCCATTTTCAGAACTTCCGGGGGGCATTCCGGGTGGGCGGCCAGAAGCGCATCCGGATGCTGGGCGCGGACCGACAGGAGACGCCGGGCGGAGAAGGTGGCGTGGACGATACAGGCGCCCTGCCAGATGCTCATGTTCTCGCGTCCGGTCTGCTTCTTGACATAGTTGCCGAGGTTGATATCGGGCAGGAAGAGGATGGGCTTGCCGGCCGGAATGGAGTTGACCACCTGAACCGCGTTGCGGGAAGTGCAGATAATATCGCTTTCGGCCTTCACTTCGGCCGAGGTGTTGATGTAGCTGACGATGGCGTGATCCGGATGGAGCTTCTTGAACGCCTTCACCTGATCGGCGGGGCAGCTATCCACCAGGCTGCAGCCGGCTTCCTTGTCGGGGACGACCACAATGCGATGCGGATTGAGAATCTTAGCCGTCTCCGCCATGAACCAGACGCCGCAAAAGGCAATCACTTCCCCTTCGAAAGACTGGGCCTTGCGGGCGAGTTCGAGGCTGTCGCCGACTACATCGGCGATCTCCTGAATTTCGTGCTCCTGGTAGTGGTGGGCGAGAAGGATCGCCTTGTTCCGCCGCTTAAGTTGCAGAATCTCTTCGGTAATGGTGTCTGTCGCAATCATTGGAAATACCGCGGGCGTCTATACTTATTTTACGCTCAGTCTCTCCTTGAATACTTGGATGCGAACAGCGGGCTCAAGGGTTCGGAACGGGCGCCCGAAAAAAATGAAGCCGGTGGAACGCCTTCAAGCGTCCCACCGGCCCATTGAATGCCGGCTGTCATTTTCGCGCGGGCTTCGGCCCGCCTCAGGCCTGCTCTTCGCCGCCCTCTTCGCGGCCTTCCTTCATAGCCTTCAGCCGTTCTTCGCGGCGCTTGGCGCGTTCGGCCGCGCGCTTCACCAGTTCCGAACCCACCAGTTCGAGCATCGCCTGCTCGGCTCCGTCGCCCTTACGCGGCCCGAGACGCACAATTCGCGTGTAGCCGCCGTTGCGCTGCCCGAACCGCGCGCCGAGCTTATCGAACAGTTTCTTCACCGAATCCGCGGTTTGCAGAAACCCGGAGGCCTGCCGGCGCGAATGCAGCGTGTCGGTCTTGGCGAGGGTAATCATCTTGTCCACCAGCGGGCGGGCGGCCTTCGCCTTCACCACCGTCGTAACCACGCGCTCATTCTCGATGACGCTGGTTACGAGGTTCCGCAGCAGCGCCCTGCGCGCGCTGACGTCACGCTTGATCTTGTAACCACCTACTCGATGTCTCATGTTTCCTTCATACCTCCCTAAGTGATTACAGATCTCCGTTTTCGCCGTCCGGGGAGGCGGCAAATGGCGCCGGACCACCGCTCGGCCCAACCAGACGTCCCTGTGAATCGAACTTCATTCCGAAGCTGAGCGACAGCCCGCCGAGGATCTCCTTGATCTCGTTCAGCGACTTGCGGCCGAAATTCTTCGTCCGCAGCATCTCGGCTTCGGTCTTCTGCACCAGGTCCCCGATAGTCTGAATATTGGCGTTCTTCAGACAGTTGTAGGAGCGCACGCTCAGTTCCAACTCCTCCACCGAACGGTTGAGAACCTCGTTCATCTGGTTCATGGCGCGTTCAGCAGGCTCTTCCACCATCTCCGGAAGCTCTTCGAAGTTGATGAAGATGCTCATGTGATCCTTCAGAAGCTTCGCCGCCATGCCAATTGCGTCGGCGGGCGACACGGCTCCATTCGTCCACGTCTCGAGCGTCAGCTTGTCGTAATCGGTCATCTGGCCGAGGCGCGCTGCCTCGACGCTGTAGTTCACTTTTCGAACCGGGGAATGCACGGAGTCGATCGGGATGTAGCCAAGCGGCAGGTCCTCGTCGAAGTTACGGTCTGCGCTCACGTAGCCGCGGCCCATCTTGAGGCGCATCTCGATGGCGATCCTGCCGCCCTCGCTCACTGTCGCCACGTGCATATTGCGATCGAGAACCTCCACGTCCGCGTCGGTTTCGATCTGTCCGCTCAACACCTCGCCCGCTTCATCCACCTTCAGGCGGACCGTCTTCACTTCGTCGGTCATCATCTTGAAGGGAATCTGTTTCAGGTTGAGGATGATATCCGTGGCGTCCTCCACCACGCCGGGGATCGGGCTGAACTCATGAGCCACCCCCTCAATCCGGACAGCGGTAATGGCCGCGCCCTCGATGGAACTCAGCAGCACGCGCCGCAGGCTGTTGCCGATCGTCGTGCCGAACCCGCGCTCGAACGGCTGCGCCGTAAACTGGCCATAGCGGTCCGTGAGCGTTTCCGTGTTCGCCACCAGCCTCTTTGGTTTCTGAAAGCCCTTGAACATCGAATCCTCCTTTCCTTACTTGGAATAGAGCTCGACGATGAGCTGCTCGTTGAGCTGAATCTGCACTAACTCTTCCCGCTTGAAAGTGCTCACCACGCGCCCGCGCAGCGCGTCGCGATCGAGTTCGAGCCAGGCCGGGGACGGCCGGCTCGCCGTGGCGTCGCTCGAGGCGAGGATGCCCGGGTTCTTCTTGCTCTTTTCCCGGACTTCAATCACGTCTCCCTGACGGGTGAGGTAGGAAGGTATATTGACCTTGCGGCCGTTCACCTGGATGTGTCCATGCCGCACCACCTGCCGCGCCATGGCTCTCGATGTTGCCAGACCCAGCCTGTAAATCACGTTATCCAGGCGGTGCTCCATCGCCGCGAGAAGGTTCTCGCCCGTGATGCCCTTCGTCTGGCTCGCTTTTTCAAACGCGGTCCGGAACTGCCGCTCGAGGATCCCGTAGTAGCGCTTGGCGCGCTGCTTTTCCCGCAACTGGATGCCGTAGCCGACTACCTTCGGTTTCCGGTCGCGGCCGTGCTGTCCCGGTTGATAGTTGCGCTTCTCGATGGCGCATTTTTCCGTAAAACACCGTTCCCCCTTGAGGAACAGCTTCATTCCCTCGCGCCGGCACAAGCGGCACACAGGGCCCGTATATCTAGCCAATCTCGAACCTCCTTACGTTCTCATCTCTCCGCCGCGCCGGGCGCGGCATGCTAAGAAGGTGCAGTTTACAGCCTCGGGCCTTCTTCCTGCTTCCCTGCTTCCATCTTCGATTTCGGGACCTCTCACACGCGGCGCTTCTTCGGCGGCCGACATCCGTTGTGAGGGATGGGTGTCGTGTCGCGAATATGCTTCACTTCAATGCCCGCGGTTGCCAGCGCGCGAACGGCCGACTCGCGGCCGCTGCCCGGTCCGGATACCCGTACTTCGCAACTCCGTAATCCCGTGTCCTTCGCCTTCTGGGCGGCCGTCAGGGACGCCTGCTGGGCGGCGAATGGGGTTCCCTTGCGCGACCCGCGAAAACCAAGCGACCCTGAGCTCGACCAGGAAAGCACGTTTCCAACCTGATCGGTGATGGTCACAATGGTGTTGTTAAAGGTCGCCTGAATGTGCACGAACCCAAACGGCACATTCTTCTTTTCCTTCTTCTTAAAGGCTTTCTTCTTGGTGGCCTTGGCTTGCTGTTTTGCCATGAGAATCCTTATTGTGCCTTACGTCTTACCGGTAGCCTTCTTCTTGTTAGCCACCGTGCCGCGCCGCGGGCCTTTCCGCGTCCGCGCGTTAGTATGCGTGCGCTGTCCCCGCAGGGGCAATCCGCGCCGGTGCCGCAACCCGCGGTACGATCCCATTTCGATGAGCCGCTTGATGTTCATCGAAATCTCTTTCCGCAGGTCGCCCTCAATGGCTCCTTCCGACTCGATCAGCAGGCGGAGCCGGTTCACTTCTTCGTCGGACAGATCGAGCACCTTCTTGTCCGGGTCCACGCCCGCACGGTGGAGGATCGACTTCGAGCGGGTCCGCCCGATGCCATAAATATAAGTGAGGCCGATTTCGGCCCTCTTCTTCGCCGGAAGATCCACGCCAGCAATACGCGCCATACCTTCTCCTTAGCCCTGCCGCTGCTTATGTTTGGGATTGGTGCAGATTACGCGCACCACACCATGGCGGTGAATGATCTTGCACTTGTCGCAAATCGGCTTTACCGAGGCTCTGACTTTCATGTCCTAATCCTTCAACCCGGCGATTCTACTCAAGGAGCCTCGTAATCCGCCCGCGCGCCGGATCGTGCGGCGATAGCTCCACCAAAACCCTGTCTTTCGGGCGCAACCGGCTGAAATTCGCCTTCGCCGCGCCCGCCGCGTGCGCCCTTACCTGGACTCGCGTGTTCAACTCCACAATGTATCCGGCCTGCGGCAGCAACTCGAGGACCGTGCCCTCGACCGCCCGCCTGCCCTCTCCCTTGTCCTTTTCCGTCACGGCCGTGTCAGGACCCAGGGACCTTCCGCCGTAACCGCCACCACGTGCTCGAAATGCGCGGAGCATTTCCCATCCGTGGTCACGGCTGTCCAGCGGTCCGGCAATACCTTGCTGCCGGGCTTTCCTTCGTTCACCATCGGCTCGATCGCCAGCACCATCCCCTCTTTCAACCGCGGATTCTCGTGCTGCCGGTCGATATAATTTGGCACCTGCGGTTCCTCATGGAGCTTGACGCCGATGCCGTGCCCCACAAATTCCCGCACGATGGAGAAGCCGTTCTTGACGACGTGCTTCTCGACTGTTCCCGATATATCGAACAGCCGGTTCCCCGGCCTTGCCTGGGCGATTGCCAGTTCCAGGGACTCCCTGGTCACCTGCAGCAGTCTCCGCAGGGAATCGCTGATCTCACCGACCGGCACGGTGAGCGCCGAATCTCCGAAATACCCGTCCAGTTCGACGCCCGTGTCGATCTTGATAATGTCGCCTCGCTGCAACGCGCGCCTCGCCGAGGGCATCCCATGCACAATCTCATGGTTCACCGAGGTACACAGCACAAACGGATACCGTGCCCCGGCCGCCGGGACATAGTATCCCTTAAACGCGGGTTTCGCCCCCGCGTCGCGAATCATCTTCTCCGCCAGCACTTCCAGATCCTGCGTAGTGACGCCGGCTTCCACGCGTTTGGCCAGTTCCTGCAGGATCTGATACACGAGTAACCCGCTCTTCCGCATCTTCTCGATTTCCGACGGACTCTTGCGCGTAATCATCTCCTTGCTTCAATTCGAACAAGCCACCGGACCGGCGCCGCCGGCCCGCATCAACTCGCAAATTCTCCTTGCAATCGAAGCCGGCGCTCCGCCGGTTCCGTCTATCTCACAAAACGACCCTTCCTCGCCGGAGAAGAAATCGAGGAGCGGGCGGGTGGTCTCATCATAGGCATCGAGCCTTTTCCGCACCACACTCTCCCGGTCATCGTCCCGAATGCTCAGGCGATTTCCACAGCGGTCGCACACGTCCGCTACCCGCGGAGGATGGGAAGCCAGGTTGTAGACCGCGGCGCAATGCACGCAACTTCGCCGATCCGCAAGTCTCCTGATAATCTCATTATAATCAACTTTCAAGTGGACCACCAGCCACCCGGTTCCCCGGCTCGCCAACTGCCGGCAGATGGCGCCCGCCTGTCCGAGCGTTCGGGGATAGCCATCCAGGATGAAACCCTTCCGGCAATCAGGCTGCACAATCCGCTCCTCCACCATCTGGTTGACCAGGTCGTCCGTTACCAGTTCTCCTTCGTCGAGCAGACGTTTGATCACAACTCCCAGGGAGTCTCCGGCTCGCATACGCTCGCGTAGCATATCCCCGGTGGATATGTGAGGAACTCCCATGCATTCCCGGATCAGCCGGGCCTGTGTCCCCTTGCCTGACCCAGGAGGTCCAAATAAGATCAAAGCTCTACTGCTTCCGCTCCATTCCGGCATACGTGGCCGCTGAGGCGCTCCTAGAAGGTCGACGACCGGCGTCCGCGAATGCGGCTCGACCGCGGCGTGAATCCTTCGTAGTGGCGCATGATCAGTTGCGCCTCGACCTGGTTCACGGTATCCATTGCCACGCCGACGACAATCAGCAGGGAAGTGCCGCCGAAATAGAAAGTAACTCCCAGTCCATCGAGGAGGAACCTGGGAAATGTCCGGTCGATAAAGTTGCCGATCAGCGGAAGATGCTGCAGTTTGATTCCCGAGATCATAATGGTCGGGATCAGCGACAGAACCGCCAGGTACAGTCCGCCTACCACCGTAATTTTCGTCAGAATCTTGTTCAGATAATCGGCCGTGTTCTTCCCCGGCCGGATTCCCGGAATAAACCCGCCGTACTTGCGCATGTTGTCAGCGGCTTCATTGGGATTGAAAATGATGGAAACGTAGAAGAAGCAGAAGAAAATGATGCCCACTGTAAACAGGACGGCGTACATCGGCTCAGCATAGCCAATGGAATCGAGCGCCGCCTTCAACCATGGAATATCCTTGACCCACGGCACCTGCAACAGCGTTTGCGGGAAGGCAAGCAGGGAAGAGGCGAAAATCACGGGAATGACGCCTCCGGCATTGACTTTCAGCGGCAGGTGGGTGGACTGCCCGCCCATCATCTTGCGGCCGACCACGCGCTTGGCGTACTGTACCGGGATGCGCCGTTCCCCCCGCTCGACGAGAACGATGAAGGCCACCACCGCAATCATCACGATAAGGATGATAAGCACCTGTAGCATGTTCCACTGGCGGGTGACAAAGGCGTTCGTGTAGATCTGCTGGATGGCGCTCGGCAAGCCCACGACGATGCCGGCGAAGATAATCAGCGACATCCCGTTGCCGATTCCCCGCTCGCTGATCTGCTCGCCCAGCCACATGATGAACGCCGTGCCCGTGGTGAGGCTCAGTACCGTCATGGCGATGAAACCGAAGCCGGGATCCATTACGAAATTCCCGTCCGAAGACTGCAGCGCGGTGGCGATGCCGAAACTCTGCATCAGCGCCAGGCCGATTGTCATGTAGCGCGTCCACTGTGTGATTTTCCGCCGCCCCAGTTCGCCTTCCTTCTGCAATTTCTCGAGCGTCGGCACGACCACGGTGAGCAACTGCAAAATGATCGACGCCGTGATATAGGGCATGATGCCGAGCGCGAAAATCGTCAGACGGCGGAACATTCCGCCGCTGAACAGATCGATGAATCCGAACAGTGTCCCCTGGTTTTGCTCGAAAAACTGCTCGAGACGGTTGGCGTCGATCCCCGGAGTGGGAATGTGGCCGCCCAGCCGGTACACGGCCAGCAGGCCGAGCGTAAACAGAACACGGTTACGCAGGTCCGGTATCCGGAACATGTTCACGAATGCTTCAATCAGCTTGTTCATCCGAGCCCTCGACTTCCGCCTGTCACCTGCTCCCGGCGCCGATCAACTCCACCGCGCCGCCCAGGGCCTCGATCTTCCGTTGCGCGGACGCGGAAATGAAGTTCGCCTTGACCACGATCTTGCGCGTCAACTCTCCGGAACCGAGAATCTTCAGCCCGTCCTCGAGTTTCTTAATCACACCCAGTTCGAGGAGCTTTGCGGCATCGAACGTGTCGCCGTCAAGTTTCTCGAGCAGGCCTATGTTTACGATCGCATAATGCTTCTTGAAAATGTTGGTGAAGCCGCGCTTGGGCAGGCGCCGGTGCAGCGGCATCTGGCCGCCTTCAAATCCGCGCATCTTGCTGTATCCCGAGATGGACCGCGAGCCCTTGTGCCCGCGTCCCGATGTCTTCTGCCGTCCCGAGCCCATGCCGCGCCCTACGCGCCGCTGTTCCTTCTTCTGTCCCGCCGGGGGTCTGAGCTGACTGAGATTCATCGCAAATTCCTCTTCCCGCCTATTCCACGATTCGCAGCAGGTGCGGCACTTTCTTCACCATGCCGCGGAAGCCGTCGTTATCGGGCCGCTCCACCACCTGGTTGAACTTCCGCAGCCCGAGCGAACGCACAATCACCTTGTGCTTCTCGGGCGCGCAGATCGGGCTGCCCACGAGTTTGATTTTTATCGTCCTGCCTTCGGCCATACGTCTACTCCCTCGCCAGTTCCTTAGATCTTCTCGATCGCGAGACCGCGGATGTCCGCCACTTCGTTCTTCTCCCGCAGTTGCTCGAGGGCGTTGATGGTCGCCTTTACGGCGTTGTGCGGGTTGCGCGATCCGATGGATTTAGTGAGCACGTTCGGAATCCCCGCCGCCTCGATCACCGCGCGCACCGGCCCGCCGGCGATGACGCCGGTTCCCTGTGGCGCGGGCTTCAGCAGCACGAGCCCGCTTCCAAAGCGCCCCGTCACCTGGTGCGGGATCGTCGTCTCGAGCAGATGCACCTTGCGCAGGTTCTTCTTCGCCGCTTCCATCCCCTTCTTGATCGCCGCCGGGACTTCCTTGGCCTTGCCCGTGCCAAAACCAACTATCTTCGCCACGGGGTCGCCAACCACCACCAGCGCCGAGAAGCTGAGGTTCTTGCCGCCCTTCACTACTTTCGTCACGCGGTTGATGGAAACCACCGTTTCCTTCAACGAAAACTGCGCTGGATCAATTCTCTTCACCGGAGTGGGTACCATCAGTTCTCCTTACCCGACTAAAACTCGAGACCCGCTTCACGCGCGGCGTCCGCCAGCGCCTTGATGCGCCCATGATACAGGAAGCCGCCGCGGTCGAATACCACCTTCTTGATTCCCTTGGCCAGCGCCAGTTCGGCCACCAGTTTTCCGATCGCCTTGGCTCCGGCCACGTTGCCGCCGCTGCCCACCCCGGCGCTCTTCTGTGTGCTCGAGGCCGCCACGATGGTCCGGCCCTGCCGGTCGTCGATCAACTGCGCGTAAATGTGATTCGTGCTGCGGAACACCGCCAGCCGCGGCCGCTCCGCCTCTCCCGACAGCCGTTTCCGGATCCGTGTGTGAATCCGCCGCCGGACTTCATCTCGATTGACTAGCTTCTTCATCGCTCGTTTCCTTAAGTTACTTGCCGCCGGCTCCGCTCTTGCCTACCTTCTTGCGCAGCGTTTCGCCCTTGTAGCGCACGCCCTTGTTCTTGTACGGATCGGGCGGGCGCAGGGAACGCATGTTCGCCGCAACCTGCCCCAGCAACTCCTTGTCGCTTCCGCTGAGCGTGATCGCTGTCTGCTTGTCCACCTTGCAATCGACGCCGGCCGGGAGGATGAACTCGATGGGGTGCGAGTAACCCAGGTTGAATGTCACCACTCCGCTCTTCGAGTCCGCGCGGTAGCCGATCCCGACAATCTCGAGTTCACGCACGAAACCCGCCGAAACGCCCGTCACGGCGTTGGCGGCCAACGCCCGCGTCAGCCCGTGGAGCGCCGCGTGCTTGTCGCTCGCCCGCTTGATTTCGAGCGTCCCCTTGGCGTGCTCGATGCTGATCCCTTCGGGAATGGGCACCGTCAGCGTCCCTTTCGGCCCCTGCAATTCCAACCGCTCGCCTATGTTCACCTTGACGCTCGCGGGCACCGGAATGGGCTTCTTTCCAACTCTCGACATAGTGGACTTACTCCTTCCCTTGCCTTAGTAGATCTGACAGAGCAGTTCGCCGCCGACGCCGTTCTTCCGCGCCGACTTTCCTGTCATCACGCCCTGCGGCGTCGTCAGTATGTTGATGCCCAGTCCCCCGAGCACCTTGGGAATCTCGCGCGCGCCGACGTATACCCGGCATCCGGGACGCGAAACGCGCTCGATCTTGTTGATCACCGGCGCGTTTGCCGGCGTGTATTTCAGATAGATCTTGATGGTCTTCTTCGTGCCTTCCTCGGCCAGCTTGAAGTTCAGGATGTAGCCTTCTTCCTTCAAGATGCGCGCAATGTCGGCCTTCAGCCTGGAGGCCGGCACGTCTACTTTCGCATGACGCGCGCTCATTGCGTTGCGAATCCGCGTCAGCATATCGGCAATGGGGTCGGATGTGCTCACTTGGTTGCCTCCTCTTCTACCAGCTCGACTTGATCACGCCCGGAATCTCCCCGGCGAGCGCCAGGTTCCGGAAACAGATGCGGCAGAGGTTGAATTTGCCCAGGTATCCCCGTGGCCTTCCGCACCGGAAACACCGGTTGCGATGCCGGCAGGCGAATTTTGCTTTCCTGTTATTGGCCTTGGCGTTGTTGATCGACTCCTTGATCTTCTTGTCCTTGGCGATCTTGGCAGTAGTGGCCATCCGCTATTCCTTCCTTCCGCTTCCCTATTGCTGCCGGAACGGCATCCCCAGATGCTTCAACAGCGCCAGACCTTCCTGGTCCGTCCGCGCCGTGGTCGTAATGCAAATATTCATCCCCTTCATCTTCTCCACCTTGTTGTAGTCGATCTCGGGGAAAATCAATTGATCCTTCAAGCCCAAGGCATAGTTGCCGCGGCCGTCGAAGGACTTGGCCGAGACGCCGCGAAAGTCGCGCACGCGCGGCAGGGCCACGTTAAAGAGGCGATCGAGAAACTCGTACATCCGGTCGCCGCGCAGCGTCACCATGCACCCGATGGGCATGTTCTCCCGGAGTTTGAAGGCGGCGATCGATTTTCTGGCCTTGCAGACCACCGCCTTCTGGCCGGCAATCTGGTTCAACTCGTTCACCGCTCCATCCATCAGTTTCGGATTCTGCGTCGCTTCGCCCAACCCGACGTTGAGGGACACCTTCTCGATCTTCGGCACCGCCATCGGATTCGTGTAGCCGAACTCCTTCACCAGCGCCGGAATGACGCTGGTCAGGTAACGCTCCTTCAATCTCGGCTTGCTTGCTGCCATTTCCCGCTACCTACCCTTTCTTGTCCAGCGTCTCGCCGGTCTTGCGCGCGATGCGCACGCGGCGCGCCTTGCCGCCCGCCGTCTCGACCTTGAAGCCGACCCGCGTGGGCACTCCGCCCGAGGTCAGAATCATTACGTTCGATACGTGAATCGAGCCTTCGCGCTCGGCGATTCCGCCCTTGATCTGCTGCGCCGGGTTAGCCTTGGTGTGACGCTTGATGATGTTTACGCCTTCGACGATCAACCGTCCGGCTCCGCGGTCGACGCTGATCACGCGTCCGGTCTTGCCCTTATCCCGCCCGCCGATCACCTTGACGACGTCGTTTTTTCTGATGCGGATCCGCCGCGGCGGCTCCGGTTTCTTGGCTCGCGGCATTGCTTAAATCACCTCCGGCGCGAGAGATACGATCTTCATGAACCGCTTCTCTCTCAATTCGCGGGCGACGGGGCCGAACACGCGCGTCCCCACCGGTTCTCCCAGTTCGTTGATCAGAACCGCCGCATTAGAATCAAAACGGATATAGGTGCCGTCCTTGCGGCGGGTTTCCTTACGCATCCGCACAATCACGCAGCGCACCACTTTGCCTTTCTTGATCGCCGATTCCGGCGAGGCTTCCTTCACAGCCGCCGTGATCACATCCCCCAGGCCGGCGCGCAACCCGAGGTCTCCCCCGCGCGGAAGAATGCAGCTCAATTTGCGGGCTCCGCTGTTGTCGGCCACCTCGAGGATGGTTCGCATTCCAATCATGACGGTAGCTCCTTACTCGACAATCTCCCCGACCTGCACGGCCTTGCGGATCACTTCCGCGAGGTTCCAGCGCTTCAGCCGGCTCAACGGACGGCACTCGACGATTCGCACCACATCACCCACCTGCGCCGTCCCCTGCTCGTCGTGGGCGTAGAACTTCTTCTTCTTCGTCACAATCCGCTTGTAGAGCGGATGCGGCACCTTGCGCACTACGGCCACCACGATGGTCTTTCGCATTCCCGCCGAAACCACGTGACCGATCTTTTCCTGCTTGTTCGGTTTATTCTCTTCGGCCATCTGGCTATCCCTTCTTTTCGAGCGCGCGCTCGCGCAGAATCGTGAGGATGCGGGCGCGATCCTTCTTCAATTCCCGGTACTTCTTCACGCCATCTCCCTGGCCCATGTTGATTTGGAAGCGCAGGCGAAATACCTGTTCCTGCATGTCGCGCAACTGGCCTTCGAGTTCGCTCGTGTCTGTCTGCCGGATCTTTTCAACCTTCATTCGATTACTCCCGCCTATCCGTTCTGTCCGCGCGTAACCAGCTTACAGGGAAGCGGAAGCTTCCTTGACGCCAGCCGCATCGCCTCGGCCGCCACATCGGCCGTAACCCCTTCCATCTCGAAGAGGACCTTTCCCGGCCGCACTACGCACACCCATTGCTCCGGCGCGCCCTTTCCCTTACCCATACGGGTTTCGGCGGGCTTCTTCGTAATGGGCTTATCCGGAAACAAACGGATCCACACCTTGCCGCCGCGCTTGATGAAACGGGTCATGGCCACGCGCGCCGCCTCGATCTGCCGGTCCGTGATCCACCCGCAGCGCATCACCTTCAGGCCGTAGTCGCCGAAGCTCAGGCTGGAACCGCGCCAGGCCTTTCCCTTCATCCGGCCTCGCTGCTGCTTGCGAAACTTTACCTTCTTTGGCATCAACATGGCGTTACTATCTCCTCAAGTCTCCCGCCTGCGCGGCTCTTAATTCTCTCCCTCGCCCTCGGGCTTCGTTTCCTGCTTCCACGCGGGCGGAGCGGGATTCGCCATCGGCGGCACCAGCGGCGCCGCGGCGCCTCTGCCCGCTTGCGGCAACTCGGCCGGCGGCTGTTGTTCGAGTCCGCCCACCGGCGCCGCCGCGGCGGCTTCCTGGGCCGCGCGCTCTCTCTGGGCCTGCCGGTCCTGCTGCGGCCGCGATCCGCGCCGGTCGCGGTCTCCGCGCGGCCCGCGGCGGTCGCGCATCTCCGGCTCGTTGCGGGTCACTCCCAGGCGCCGGCCCTGGCCTTCCAGAATCTCACCCTTGTAAACCCAGCTCTTCACGCCGATGACGCCGTAAGTCGTCCGCGCCTCGGCGAATCCGTAATCAATGTCCGCGCGCAGGGTGTGCAGCGGCAACTGACCCTGCAGATACCATTCGCTGCGCGCGATTTCCGCTCCGTTCAGCCTGCCGGATACGCGAACCTTGATCCCTTTGCAGCCGTAGCGCAGCGCAGCCTCGACGGCCTTTCGCATCGCCCGCCGGAATGCCACGCGCTTCTCAAGTTGCAGCGCGATCGATTCGGCGATCAACTGCGCGTCCGCGTCCGGCTTGTGCACTTCCTGGATGTCGATGAACACCTCGCGCTTGGTCTTGCGCGCCAGGTCCTGCTTCAACTTCTCGATCTCGGCGCCCTTCCGCCCGATGATGATTCCAGGGCGCGAAGTGCGGATGGTGATGCGCAGCTTGTTGCCGGGACGGTCCACTTCGATGCTCGAGACGCCCGCCGCCTTCAGCCGGCCGCGCAACGCGTCCTTCAGGTCCAGATCCTCCTCGAGCAGTTTCGGGTATTCCGCCTTGGCGAACCACCGCGAACGCCACGTCTTCGTTACGCCGACGCGAAATCCGTAAGGATGTACTTTTTGACCCATTTAGCTCGCCTTTTCTCCCACTTTGACGACGATGTGCGACGTTCTGCGCTGATAGCGGTAGGCGCGGCCCATCGGCGCCGGGCGAATCCGCTTCTGACGCGGCCCTTCATTCACGTATGCCTCGGTAACGTACAGTTTGTCGACGTCCACGTCCGTGGCGCGATTCTCCGCATTGGCAATCGCCGAATGGAGCACCTTCTCGACCACGGGCGCGATGCGCTTGTTGGTGCCGCGCAGAATGTGGATCGCCTCGCCTGCCTTGCGCCCGCGAATCAGATCCACCACCAGGCGGGCCTTCTGCGGCGAAATGCGAATGTAGCGGGCCTCGGACTTGTATGGTTTCGCTTTCTCAGCCTGTTCTGCCATGTCGCTTCGCTCCTGTTACGCCTTACCGGTCTTTTCCGCCTTGTTGGCGTGCCCCTTGAAGGTGCGCGTCGGGGAAAATTCGCCTAGCTTGTGCCCCACCATGTTCTCGGTGACATACACCGGAATGAACTTCTTTCCGTTGTGGACGGCGATCGTGTGGCCGATGAAATCAGGCAGGATAGTCGAACGCCGGCTCCAGGTGCGCACCACCTTCTTCTCGTTGGCCGCGTTCATCTTGCTGATCTTCACCTGCACATGCGCGTCGGTGAAGGGGCCTTTCTTGAGGGAACGTCCCATACCCTACCTATCTCCTCTTCTGCTTCCGCGTGACAATCTGGTTGTCTGTACGCTTGTTGTTGCGAGTCTTGAAGCCGCGCGTTGGCTGGCCCCACGGCGTCACCGGGTGCCGCCCGCCCGAGGTACGGCCTTCGCCGCCGCCGTGCGGGTGATCCACGGGGTTCATCGTCACGCCGCGGTTGTGCGGCTTGCGGCCGAGGTAGCGCGTCCGGCCGGCCTTGCCGAGTGAAACGTTCTCGTGATCCACGTTGCCCACCTGCCCGATGGTGGCGCGGCAGTTCACCAACACCCGGCGCACCTCGCCCGAAGGCAGTTTCAGCAGCGCGTAGTCGCCTTCCTTTGAAACCAGTTGCACCGCCGCCCCGGCCGAGCGGGCCATCTGGCCGCCCTTGCCTGGCCGGAGCTCCACGTTATGCACGGTCGTGCCGGCGGGGATGTTCTTGAACGGCAGGGAATTTCCCACCAGGATGTCGGCTTCCGGACCGCTCACCACGGCGCGGCCCACCTCGAGCCCCACCGGGGCCAGGATATAGCGCTTCTCGCCGTCGGCGTAATGCAGCAGCGCCAGACGGGCCGAACGGTTCGGATCGTATTCGATGGCCGCCACCTTCGCGGGCACTCCGTCCTTGTCGCGCTTGAAATCGACTATGCGGTAGCTCTTCTTCGCTCCGCCGCCGCGGAAGCGCATCGCCAGCCGTCCGTAGTTGTTCCGTCCTCCCGTCCGGTTCTTGCCCTCGGTCAGTGACTTCTCGGGCTCCTTCTTCGAGAGGCCTTCCCGCGAAAGGACTGTTTGAAACCGCCGGGTGGGCGTTGTCGGACGATATGTCTTGATCGGCATGTCAGATCTCCGCGTACTCCGGCATCTTCTGGCCGGCCTTCAGGCGTACATACGCCTTCTTCCAATCCGGGCGGTATCCCGAGAAGCGGCCGCGGCGGCGAAGCTTTCCTTCAAATGACGCCGTCCGCACATCGGCCACCTTCACCTTGAAAATCTTTTCCACGGCCGCCTTGATCATGATCTTGTTGGCGTCCGGGTGCACCTCGAAGCAGAGCGTCTGCTCCGCCTCTTTCTTCGTCACGCCTTTTTCCGTCACAATCGGCCGCCGGATGACGTTGTAATGGGTCATTGGGAGAGGCCCTCCGAAAGCTTCCGCGCGGCCGCCTCGCTGAGCAGCACGCTCTTATGCCGCAGCAGATCGTACGTTGTCACCGCGTGGCTGTCCACGGTGGTGACGCCCGGAATGTTGCGCGCGCCGAGCGCGAGATTCCTGTTGTCCGCCGCTTCCACCACCAGGACGTTCTTCGCGGCTTCGAGGTTCTTGAGCGCGCCCGCAACCGACTTCGTCTTGTGATCGGGCAGAGCGAACTCGCGAACCACCTTCAACTCTCCGTCGCGCAACTTCGCCGACAGCGCGGATCGCAGCGCGCCGAGCAGCATCTTCCGCGGCAGCCGGTAGCTGTAATCGCGCGGTATCGGCCCATGCGAGGTGCCGCCGTGCCGCCAGATAGGCGACCGGATCGACCCCATGCGAGCCCTTCCCGTCCCTTTCTGCCGCCACAACTTCTTGCCCGACCCCGAGACTTCCCAGCGCCGCTTCGTCTTGTGCGTTCCGCCGCGAATCCCCGCCATGTAATGGCGGACCGATTCGTATAGCAGCGCCTCGTTCACTTCGGCTCCGAACACGCTCTCGGCGAGGTCGATCTCGCCCACCTTTTGATTCGTGAGGTCCACTACATCCACTACCGGCATGTCAGAGCCCCCTCTTTCTGGCGCGGCGCACCACCACGTAGCCGCCATTCGGCCCCGGAACCGCGCCCTTCACCATCAAAATGTTGTCTTCCGTGTCGATGTCCACGATCTCGAGATTTCGCACCGTCACGTCCTGCACGCCCATGTGCCCGGCCATTCTCATTCCAGGGAACACACGCGAGGGAAAGCTCGACGCCCCGATCGAACCCGGCGCCCGGTGGAACATCGAACCGTGCGTCGCCGCCCCTCCGCGAAAATGGTGCCGCTTCACAAGGCTCGCAAAGCCGCGTCCCTTGCTGACGCCCGTCACATCCACCTTTTCCTTCGCCTTAAAGGAATCGACGAGAATCTTGTCGCCAGGCTTCGGGTCGCCGTCTCCGGGCTGAAGCTTCAACTCCCGCAGAAACTTCACCCCTTCGGCTCCCGCTTTCTTCAGGTGGCCGGTCTCGGGTTTGTTGATCCGCGCGGGCTTGACAAATTCGAGAAAACCGATTTGGATGGCGTCGTAGCCGTCCGCCGCCGGTGTCTTGCGCTGCACCACCACGCACGGTCCGGCCTTGACCAAAGTCACGGGGACCACTTCCCCGCCTGGCCGGAAAACCTGCGTCATCCCGATTTTTTTCCCTAGAATTCCTGGGCTCATAATACCCCCACGGGCTTACGGCAACGCCGGATCGTTCGTTTAACGTCCGGCGCCGCCAGCCCTACTTTTTGTCCTTGCCAAATGCCTTGATTTCCACATCCACGCCTGCCGGCAGATCGAGCTTCATGAGCGCGTCCACCGTGTCCTGGGTCGGTTCGAGGATATCCAGCAGCCGCTTGTGCGTGCGGATCTCGAACTGCTCCCGCGATTTCTTATCCACGTGCGGCGACCGGTTCACCGTGTACTTGTTGATCGTCGTCGGCAGCGGAATCGGACCGGCAATCTGCGCGCCCGTGCGCTTGGCCGTCGCCACGATCTCACTGGTCGATTGATCGAGGACCCGGTGATCGTACGCCTTCAGTCGAATGCGGATGCGTTCTCTCAGCATTGTTTCCCTGCTTTACCTGTCCTGCGCCTAGTCGAGGATCTCGCTCACCGTTCCGGCTCCCACGGTGCGGCCGCCCTCGCGAATGGCGAAGCGCAACCCCTTGTCCATGGCCACCGGCGTGATCAACTCCACCGACAACTGCACATTGTCCC
>JABAQT010000018.1:94352-122107 GCA_019187195.1 Bryobacteraceae bacterium | reverse complement strand
TGAGCCAGTTCCAGTTGCTCGAGGCGATCCAGCATACCGATCTCGACTTCGCGAAAATCGAGCGCATCATCAAGCAGGACGTTTCGCTTTCATACAAACTGCTGCGATACATCAACTCCGCGCGTTTTGCCCGGCCGATCACGATTCATTCGATCGGCCAATCGCTGCTGCTGCTTGGGGAAGTGGAGGTCCGGCGGTGGGCTTCCCTGCTGTTGCTGTGCAGCCTGGGAGAGCACAAGACGCGGGAATTGATCATCCTCGCGCTGGTTCGGGCCCGGTTCTGCGAGTTGCTGGGAGACGCGGCGGGAATGCAGGACCGCAAACCCTCATTGTTTCTGATGGGCATGTTCTCACTGCTGGATGCGTTGCTTGACGGCAACCTGGATGAGGTTCTCGAGGGTCTTCCGCTCGACAAGGATGTCAGTGGCGCGCTGCTGGGGAGATCCGGCGCCGACTCGCGGTTCCGCTCGACGTTCCAACTGGTGCGCGGCTACGAAGCGGCGGATTGGGCGTCCGTCACGCGGCATGCCGCCGAGTTGCGTCTTGCCGGGGATTCTCCAACGGCGGCCTATGCCGCGGCCGTCGAGTGGGCGGACAGCGTGTTGCCCTGACTCTTTCGGTCTCTGGCCGGTTCACTGTTTCTTTTGTTCTTTGTTGCGATTACCGCCGAACATTTCAAGTAACGCTCCACCTACTCCCTTCGCTCCTTCCTTCCTGCCTCCTTCGATCGCCCCGAGGATTCCGCCGGCGGCTCCCAGCGGGTTGTTCGCCGAGGGCAGCAGGCTTTGCATCTTCAGCTTTGCGAACTCCGCCCCATCCGGAACGAATATTGGTTTCGCCATCGACCCGCTGACGAGACATGGGATGACCAGTTCCCCCTTGGAATTGGCAAGGGCGGTGGTCAGGTAGCCACCGGCTTTCGTGCCGCCGAAGCGGTCGCTGGCCTGTTTCGAGAGAATGGAGAGCACTTTCATTTTGATGCTTTGATCGGCCAACCCCAAACTGCCGGAAGCTCCGAGGGTTCCACCGTCGAAGGCGAGTTTCAGGTCGTCCGTCGAGGCGACTCCGTCGCGGATTTGCATTGTCCCGGTGAGCGAGAGGATGTTCGTGATGGTTCCGCCTTTGGGGACGTAACCAAGAAACCGGCCGATGCGAGACAGTTCGTTGAGGATGTTGACTCCGGTCAATCTGCCGTCGTTGAGGCGCAGGCCGATGGACCCGTTCAGGCTCCTTGCGATGTCTTCTCCGGGTTTGGGAGCGAATCGGAGGTCCGCTTCGGCTGCCATCAGGCCATAGACCAACTGTTTGAGCGAAGTAGTGGAAGAAAGCAGTTGGTTCGTGTCCACGCGTTCGAGTTTTGTTTGTACGGCGTATGCCGTGGCTTGCGGCCGCATATCCATGGTGATGGCTCCGTGTTGCGAGCCTCCGAACACCTCCGCGGTCAGCGGATCGAGTTTGAGCACTCCGCGGTCGAGGGAACATTCGGTCTTCACTTTGTTGAGGACGACCTCTCCGTATTGGATTTTGCCCACCGAGAGAGTGCCCCTGCCCCGCATGGAGGTGGAGTTCGCATTCGGGGCTGGGGCGGGCTGATCCTTGGCGATCTTGCGAAACTCGTCCAGGTTGAGTTGATCGACGTCCGCCGCAAATTGGAGCTCGGGAGCGGAGAAGTTGCGAACTTTCACCGTGCCGCGCAGCGTGCTTCCGGCGAGCGCGCAGATGATGTTCTCGAGCACGGCGCTGTTTTCTTCCAAGCGCAGCGTCGCGGTTTTCACAGCCAGCGGCGCGGTAAGGGAGGGAAGTTGCAGCGTGGCATTCTGTAACAGACCCGAGCCGGAGTAGGTCAGATTTCTGAGCGGCCCGTCCAGCCTCACATCGAGCGATACGGAGCCGCCGCCACGCAGGCCGCCGGTGGAGATTCCGTAGGCGGAAGCGACGTTCAGCAGTTCTCCGAGGTCCGCTCCCCTGGCGCTCAGCGAAGCGCCGAGTAGCGGGGCGGTTGTGTAGTTGGAGACTCTGGCCACGGCGGCAAGGCGCGTGGCTCCGGATTCGATGACAAAGGTGCCGGCGCGGATGGCATCCGGAGTGAACTGGAGCTTCATCTGCCCGATGCGGACTGGCTGTTTCCAGCCCTTTCCATTTACCACGACACCGGCGGCGGCGGCCGAGCCCGAAAATTGCGGACCGGAGGCGGCTCCGGTGATATGAACCGCGGCGCTGACCGTGCCGTCCACTTTCATGGTGGGATCAAACTCCGCGCCCAGGGCGCCGGCGAGCCTTGTCAGCTCTCGAATCGGCGCGTCTTCGGTCTTCATCCGCAAGTCGACTTGAGCAGGCGTTGCGGCGAGAGCTACTGAACCCGATCCGGCCAGGGCGAGGGCTCCCACATTCAGGCGGAGCGATGAGATGGCGACTTTTTGCGAAGCCTTGTCATAGATGGCTTTCAGCGCGGCGCCGGCAGTCACATCGCGGGGAAGCTTCACGGATGCCTCCGCGGCAAAAGGCTTGCCCGGAGCGAGATCACGCAGGGTCAGGGAGATGTTGCCGTAGACCTGCCGCTGGTTGCGCCGTGCGAGATCGGTGACGGCAACGCGGCCATTTTCGAGAATCAGCTCCGAAAGAGTGAATTCCCCTCCCGTCTCACCCGCTCCGCCCTTGCCCAGCGAGGAAAAGTTCCAGCGTCCTTCCCGGCTCTTCACGAGTTCGACGGCCGGCTCGATGGCGCGAACGGATTCCACCTCGATCCGTTTGCTGAACAAGGGCAGCATTGCCACTCGCACGAAAAGCTCGCGGGCGCTGAGCACGGGTTTCGGAAACGCGGGATCTCCGGCGATGGCTACATCCCGCACGGCAATAGCCAGGGGAAAAAGGTGGAGGCTCATGGCCCCCAGCGTCACTTTGCGTCCGAGGGCGCTTTCCAGCCGGTCCTGGATGACGCCGCGATACTGATTCACATCGACGAACAGGAGCAGCCCGCCGGCAATGAGAATGAGGGCGGCGATCAGTGCTCCGGCGGCCAACAGAAGTTTGCGCATGAACATCCTCCGTGTTCCCAGGTGAAGTCCATGATAGCGCCCGGCGCGGCGCTACTTCTTCTTTTCGGGAGTCTTGCCGCTATCGCCGTCGAAAGTGATGCTTGAATCGGTGGTCGAGATCGTGGTCTCAGCGGAGAACTTGCGGTAGTTGCGAAATTCGATCTCGTTCTTCACGCAGGCCCGTTCCGTGCGGAAACAGGCGAGGTTGGCCGAGTAGTAGGGGAGAAGGTAGAATTTTTCGCCGATCCTCACGGGATTGTACTCGAGGGTCATTTCCGCCTGGTCGAGCGCGAAGGAGACGGGCATGTCGCGCGCCTGCATTTCTATGCGTCGCACGGTGAACTCCTTTGGGTCGATCCAGACCGAGCCCTGGTATTTCGGGCGCAGTTCCTGGCCGCCGAACTTGAGCGTCCAGTGCGAGTTGGGCTGCTCGACCACGAAGTCGTAAACTTCGGCGTTCACGCCCGAGATGGTTTCAGCGCGCCGGTAAGTGAATCGGGCGTCCGTGGCGGGACTCATCAGGTCGCGCAGCACTGTCCCGTACTCGCCTTCCGACCAGGCCCCGGATTTCTGCGTATCCTCGTACTTCACCGGTTTGCCGTTATGCCGCGCGTTGCGGTAATCCTCGCGGCCATCCACGTACATGACATCCACCTGAACCGTATCCCGGAGACGCCAGTCACGGAGCGTTGCGCCGCTTTGGTTGCGCCGGATGAGTTGCTGGCAGATGAAATCCGGCAACCGTTCGGAGTAGGTTTCCGCTTTCGCCCGCACTTTACCGATGAGAGTGACAGGCTGATCCGATGGGGATGCAGGCGGGCCGGAGGCGGATACCGCCGGCGGGCCGGATGGAGCGGCGTCCACGGTCTCTGTTTCACCGAGCACCACGGGAAGGGTTTCACAGTCGGGGCGCATATCCTTCGCCGTTGGTTTGCCGCGCCGCAACACCGGACGGCTCGAGTTGCCGGGATCGGCGATGCAGGGTTGAGAGGCGGCCTTCCGCGGCTCGATGCGCGTGTCCGTTGTTCCGGTCTTCGCCGCTGCCGTATCACGGGGCGGGGGAGCGGGAGCGAGCGATGGCGGCGTGTCGGGCTCCGGCGGCGGTTCCTTCACGTGAATCGGTCCCTTGGTTTGCGCCAGGATAGAACCCAGGCACAGGAATCCAAGCACCAGGCCTCGCTTTGGCATGAAACCTCATTGTACCGACGCATCCTCGCGCGCGGAGGTTGCGGCAACCTTGAACCGGGGTCAAGGTATACTGGGCTTCCATGCCTGTCACCGAACTGGATAAACTGCACTCGGCCTTCACAACCGCGTTCAATGCGGGCGACGTGGAGGCGCTGATGGATCTCTACGAATCGGACGCCACGCTGGTTCCTTCGCCCGGGAAGACCGTTAGCGGAAGCGACGCCATCCGCGAGGCGCTGACGGCGTTTCTCGGCATGAAGCTCACAATCGAGATGGGGCCGCAGTCGGTCCTGACAGGGGGGACGAACCTGGCCGTGTTCCGCAACCCATGGCAATTGAAGAGAGGCTCGGAGGTGGCGATGTCCGGGCAGGCCATCGAGGTGGCGCGGCGCGGCGCGGGCGGTGTCTGGCGGTTCGTAATTGACAATCCATTCGCCGCGTGAGGTTGCCTTCCTCGCGAAACCCCTGCTACCTTACAAGCCTGGGAGGTTTCATGACCCGAGGCAAGTTCTTTCTGACCGCGGTCTGCTCGGCCGCGGCGTACGCCCAAAGCATGCCGCCAAAAACTCATCTCAAGGTAGGGGACGTGGCGCCCGATTTCACGCTGCCTTCGACTACCGGGAAGCCGGTCAAACTTTCTGATTTCCGGGGGAAGAAGAATGTGGTGCTGGCCTTCTTTCCCGCCGCGTTCACGGGTGGTTGAACGAAGGAGATCAAGGGATACCAGGCTGGTATCTCGAAGTTTGAAGGGATGGACACTCAGGTGTTCGGCATCAGTACGGACAATACGCCGAGTCAGAAAGTGTTCGCCGAGCAGACAGGCGCCTCTTTTCCGATTCTGAGTGACTTCGCCAAGAGGAATGTGTCCCGCGAATATGGCGTTCTGATGGAAGACCGGGGGATCGCCAACCGCGCGACGTTTGTCGTGGACAAGGAAGGAAAGATCGCCTACATCGAGGAAGGCTCCTCGGCCATCGACCCGAGCGGCGCGGAGACGGCCTGCAGCCGCACGAGAAGGCATTAAGCTCTTCGGATCGCGCGGCGTTCGCGCGTGGCTTCATGACGACTCCTCTTCAGCCCGCCGACAAACGGTTGATCGGCCTCACGCTGCTGTTGGTTGCGTTGTCCGCGGTTTATGTAAGCGCGAACTACAACGCCGCCTTTCCGCAGGCATCGCTCTCCCTGCCGCTCGCGCGCGGCCAGATCACGGACCGCGCGGAAGCCTTTCTGCGCGGGCGCGGGATGAACACCGCCGGTTTCCGCAACCTCACGGTCTTCGACCCCGACGAGGACGGGCGGCTCTACCTGGAACGGGAACTGAGCCTCAAGCGCGCCAATCAACTGATGGAATCGCAAACGCCCATCTGGCGCTGGCGCGCGCGCTGGTTCCGGCCTCCGGACAAGGAAGAGATGTTGGTGTGGTTGAGCCCAGCGGGCAAGCTGACCGGCTTCGAACATCGAATCAAGGAGACCGATGCCGGCGCGCGGCTGGATCCGGCGGCGGCGCTGGCTCTGGCGGAGGCCTTTCTCCACTCGCAAACAGATCATCCGCAAAAACTGGTGACGCGGCAGAAAGTGACGCGCCCGAATCGCGATGATTATGAGTTCACCTGGGAAGAGGAAGGCTTCCGCGCCAAGGACGCCACGATCCGGCGCACGGTTGTCCTTCACGGCGGCAACGTGGGGCGCTATGCCGAGTTCCTTTACGTTCCCGAACAGTGGCAGCGCGACTTCGCCAGACTTCGCTCCTCGAATGATCTTTACGCGGGCATCGCGCAGGGACTGTTTGTGGTGCTCATCCTGATCGCCGTGGCTCTCATTATCCAGAGGCTGCGGCGGCATGCCATCCGCTGGCGGCCTCTCTTGTGGATTGCGGGCGTGGTGGCAGTGGTCTATTTTCTAAACGAATGGAACATGCTGCCGTTCGCCATCGACGGCATGCAAACCTCGTCCACCTATCCACAGATGGTGTTGCTGGCCCTGCTTGGAGCGCTGGGATCGAGCGCGGGCATTCTGCTGTATGTGCTCGGGCCGGCGGCGGCCGGGGCCACGCCCCAACTGCTCCACGCCTTCAACTGGCGGGGCGTGGCCACGCGCTCATTTTTCCGCTGCGTTCTCGGCGGGTTGTGCCTGGCGGCGTGTCATCTGTCGTTTCTGACGGCGTTCTATCTGATTGGCAGCCGCGCTGGCGTGTGGAGTCCGCAGGATATCGACTATTCCGACCTTCTGGCAACGCCCATCCCCTGGGTTTACCCGATAGCCATCGCGATGATGGCGGCTTCGGCCGAGGAGTTCTGGTTCCGGATGCTGGCCATCCCCCTAGTGCGCCGCTTTTTCCGCTACCGCGCGATTGCGATCCTCATTCCGGCGTTCCTGTGGGGTTTTCTGCATGCCAATTATCCGCAGGAGCCGGGCTACATTCGTGGAGTCGAGGTGGGCCTGATCGGCATCGCCGCCGGATGGTTGTTCCTTCGCATGGGGATTGTCGCCACGCTCATGTGGCACTACACGATTGACGCGTTCCTCATCGGACTTTCGCTGTTTCGCGCGGAGAACTGGCTCTACCGGGTCAACGGGGGGGTGGTGGCGCTGTTCATTCTGGCTCCGCTGCTGATCTCCGTCGTGGCCTACCGCCGCAACGGCGGGTTTCTGCCGGAGATCGAGGAAGAGACGGCGCCCGCCCCTGAGCCCGTTCCCGAACACGAGGTGGAAGGCCTGGCTCCGCCTCTTGCGCCGCGCTGGCCCGCGCGGTATCTCTATCTGGCGGCGGCGGTGTTCGCCGCGCTGGCCTTCGCCGCCCACACCACCCGGTACGGAGAGTTCCTGCGCGTGGGCGTCACCCGGGGCCAGGCGGAGGCAGCGGCGTTCGCCGAAGCGCGGCGACATGGGATCGATCCCGGCCAATGGCGCACTTCCTCCGACTTTCTCGAGAACCTGCAGGCCGCTGACGCCGAGTATCTCCGCGAGACCGCCGGCGCCTCGCGCGCCAACGAGATTCTGCGCACGCGCCTGATGACCGCCGTGTGGCGCGTCCGGCTCATGCAGCCGCTTCATTCCGAAGAGTGGATTTTCTACGTCAACCAGAAGGGCTCCGCCTATCGCTTCGATCACGTGCTGGACGAAAAGGCTCCCGGCGCGCAACTTTCGCAGGAGGAGGCGCGGAAAATTGCGGAGCAGTATCTTTCGGCACGGCAGGGCATTCCGGCCGAGAGCTACACGCTGGTGGATTCGCAGCAGGAAAAGCATGACCACCGCACCGACTACAGCTTCGTGTGGGAGGACCCGGGCTTTCGCGCGGGCGACGCGCGTTTCCGCGTCAGCCTTCACATGGTGGGGAACGAAACCTGCGAGTTCCGGCCGTTCCTCAAACTGCCCGAAGCCTGGCTGCGCGAGTTCCAGAAGACGCGGCTTGCGTCTTTCCTGGCTCCCGCGCTGCTCGGGGCCTGCGGCGTACCTTTGCTCATCGCCTTTCTCCGGCGCCTCGGCGCGCGCGACCAGCGGTTTCACTGGAGAACCTATTTCACGTTGACGGGATGCGGCATAGTGCTGGCGGTAGCCTCGCGCCTCAACAGCTATCCCGCCTGGCTGGCCGGCTACAACACATCCACGCCGTTAGACAACTACTATCTACAGTTTGCAATGGGCCAACTTACGTTGGTGCTTTTCACGGGGGCGGGACTGCTGCTGGCGCTGATGGCGCTCGATGCGTTTCTGCAGGCGCTATGGCCGGGCAGGGAGATGCCCAGCCCCTCCCTGGCGCGAATTGCGGCGGTTGCCGTACTGTTCGCGGCCGTGCCCGTGGTGGCGCAGTGGATTCACCAGCACACGCCGGGGCCGAGGCTCGATCCGGCGTTGTGGAGCCTGAGCGGCATGGACTCCCTGTTCCCCGCCGTGGACGTCTTATCGGGTTCCTACGCGGCGGCGCTGATGGGAGTATCGCTGGCGGGGGCGTTCCTCTGCGGAGCGATGGCGCTGCTGAGCGCGCGCGGCTTCCGGATTCTGCTCGGGATTGTTCTGGCTATTCTGACCATGAGCCGCACCCTGGAGCCGGTGCAGATACCTTTCCATCTTTTCGCGGGGGTTCTCGTGATGGGGGCGGCCGCGCTGTTGGCGCTTACGCTGGCCACGGATGTTGTTTCCCTGGGCACAGGCATCTTCGTGGCGCTCACCGTATCGCAGGCATGGACCATGCTCGAGCAACCGGCTCCTTCGTTGCGCTACAACGGAGCGGCTTTGCTCCTGCTCACCGGCATGGTAGTGGCCGCCGCGCTGGCGGCGGGACGAAAACGCGCCAGGGAGTAATTGTAGGGGACAGGGCGGTCTATTGAACCGGCGCCGCCACTTCCACCGCTGCGCAGGCGTCCGAGTCACCGGCGCCGTTAAAGAGAATCATCGTGCTCGCCGGAGGCCGCTCCCGGCTATAGAAGCCGAAGCGGATATTGCGGATGAGATCGATCGCCTGTTGCGAATCCGGGTAGAGATAAGAGAAGGCTACCTGGTCGAGCGAGGCTCCCTCTTTCTTCGCGCCGGCGGCAAGGTCCTGATACATCTTCCGCACTCCCGTTTCATCGCACGAGGGCGATGTGTACACTCCGCTCCAGTAGAGCTTCTTCGCGCTCACGCCGGCAACATGGCTGAAGTTGGGCGATTTCGGCAACCCTTCGGGAGACAGGAACCCGACCGCTCCCCTGGCCCTCGCCACCGCCTCGCACTCGACCAGGGCGCGTCCGAAGGGGATGGGGACTTGCAGATGGTTGCGCGCCGCCTTCGGATAGCGCGAGGAGGTCAACTTCCGCACATCGGCAATATCGTCGAGCGAACTGATATAGCAAGTGAGGGAAAGCACGTCGGGCGGCGCCAGTTGGGCCGCGCGGAGCGCTTTGTCCACATTGTCGAGCGCCGATGTCACCATGGGCGCGACCTTAGGCGTGGTTTCGTTCTTGGTCACTCCCTCACCTGAAATGAAGACCAGCCCGTGGGGATTCTTTCCGCCGCTGGTGACGGCTTCGAGGGAGACCTTCTGGTCCTTGTGCTGCAAGGCGGCCACGCGGACAATGGTGAGCACCGGGGCGCGCAGGGTAATGCTGAAGGGCTTTACATCAGCTTCGGGGCGCACGAAAACCCGGTAGCGGTAGACACGTCCCTTGACCTTGCTTTCCGCTCTCTCCAATTGCTCCGTCAACGTCCCTTTGGGTTCGGGGTTGATTACCTGGAACCGCAGAGAATCAGTGGGCGTCACCACGCCCTGTGGCATGGCGGGTACCGCGAGAAGAAACAAGAGAAATCGCATCACCGGGATTACACCACGACCGGAGGGGGCGGCGCTACTGTCACCGGCCGAGCGAAAAATCAGTGGCCGGCGGCCTCGGTCCGGCGGTAGGCGATGGAGAAGGCCGGCGGAATCAGAAAAATGGTGAGCACGACGGAAACGGTCAGGCCGCCGATCAGCGCCCGCGCGAGAGGCGCGTACGACTCGCTGCCCTCTCCCAGTTTCAGAGCCATGGGGAGAAGGCCGATGATGGTGGCGAGCGATGTCATGAGGATCGGCCGCAGACGCACGCGGCAGGATTCCACGACGGCGTCATTGACGCTTCTGCCTTCGACGCGCAGATGGTGGGCGAATTCAACGATCAGGATGCTGTTCGACATGGCGATGCCGGCGAGCATCACGACACCCATGAGCGACATGACATTCAAGGTTGTGTTGGTGAGCACAAGAATCATCAGAACGCCGGAGATGCCCGGGGGAAGCGCCAGAAGAATAATGAACGGATCGGTGAAGGAACGGAACTGCGCCACGAGGATGAGGTAGAGCAGGACGACGGAGAGGATGAGACCAAACGCGAAGCTTTGGAACGACGAGTTCATCGCCTCCGCGCTGCCGCGGACGGCTACATTCACGTTCGAGGGAACCTTTATGCCGTCGATCACCTGCCGCACGTAGTCCGCCGCTATGCCCAGGTTTTCCGTGGCGGGCCGGGCATAGATGTCGAGCTTGCGGCGGATCTGGTAATGATCGACTTCGGTCGGCGCCTGAATGCGCTCGATGTTGGCGATCATGTCGAGACGCGTCGGCGCGTTCATGCCTCCGGCGTGGAGGGGGATGGCTTTCAGGTCCTGAATGGAACGGATCTGGGTCTCGGGGTATTGCACGGTGAGGAAGTAGTTGTTTCCGTTGCGCGGATCGATCCAAAGATTCGGGGCGATCATCTGGTTCGAAGTCAGGGAGGTCACGACGTTTGTCAGCACCTCCTTTGTGCTCAGGCCGAGTTTGGCGGCGTGGAGCCGGTCGACGTCGACACGGAGGGAAGGGTAATCGAGGTCCTGGGGAATGAACACATCGCCGATGTGCGGTGACAGGCGCAGTTTCGCGGCGATCTCCTGGGCGACTTTATTGTCGGCTTCGAGGTTTGCGCCCACTATTTGGACATCGATGGGGGCGGGAGCGCCCATGCTGACGACGGCCTCGACCAGGCTGCCGGTGGAGAAGAACGTCGTGATCTCGGGCATCTCGCGGGAGAGGCGTTCCTTGATGCGGCGGATGTATTCATAACTGCTGACGCGATGCTCAGGCTTCAGGCCCACTTGCACGAAACCCGTATGCATGGCGGCGTTGGTCGTATAAACGGCCGAGAAGCCGTTGTCGACGCCGATGTTGTCGATGACGATGTCGAAGTCTTCCTTGCCGATAGTGTCCTTCACCAGAGCCTCGATCCGCGCCACCTTGGCTTCCGTGACGCCGAGCCGGGTTCCGGATGGGGCTTTGAAGGTGATGAGGAACTGGCCGGCATCGGTCTGGGGAAAGTAGGCGAAGCCAAGCTGGTTATAGAGGAGGAGGCTGGCGGCGAAGGCGATGAAGAATAGGAAGAGAACAGTCACCGGAATCTTCAAAGTTCTTTGGACCAGAGCCTCATATCCCATCAGCATGCGGTGAAACGCCGCGTTGAAGCCACGGTTGAAGCGATCCCCCCATCCCGTGGATTCTCCCTTGAGGGTGCGCGCTTCGCCGGCGTCGGCCTCGCTGAGGTGTTCGGGGTTGTTGAGACGCAGGAAGCGCGCGCAGAACAGCGGAACGACGGTCATCGCGACGAAGTACGACGCAAAGAGAGAGACCACCACGGCGAGGCCCATTGCGGAGAAGAGGAACTTGCTGACGCCGGCGAGCAGGGTGACGGGGAAGAATACGATAGCGGTGGTGAGCGTCGAGGCAAGCACGGGGAGCGCGACCTCCTTTCCACCGGTCTCGGCGGCGACGCGAGGCGGTTCGCCGATCTCCAGATGGCGATAGATGTTCTCGAGGACGACCACGGAGTTGTCAATGAGGCGCGAGAGGGCGAGCGCGAGTCCCCCCAGGATCATGCTGTTGATCGAGGAGCCGCCGAGTTGGAGAACGAAAAAGGTGGCGCAAACAGAAAGCGGGATGGAGAAAAACACGGCGGCGGTGGCCCGCAGGCTCCCCAGGAACATCAGGATCATCAGGCAGGTGAGCAGCAGCCCGATGCCGCCCTCGTGGAGTAGCGTCGTGATGGCCGTGCGGACGAAGCGGGACTGGTCGAACACGACATCGGTCCTCATGGCCGAGGGGACGTCGACCAGATGAGTCACCGTCTTACGGACGCCGTCGACGACGGCGATGGTGTTCGAGTCGCCGCCCTGCTTCATGACCGGCAGGTAGACGGAGCGCTGGCCGTTCACATGCACGACGTTGTACTGGAGGGCGTGCGCGTCCTTGAGTTCGCCGACATCGGACATCAGGACCGGATTCGTCCCGTTCATCTTAATCGGATACCGGCGGGCATCCTTGAGATTGAACTGGGCGTTCGAGTAGATGTTGTAATCGAGGTTGCCGATCTGGACATCGCCGGCGGGAAGAATCAGGTTCGCCTGGCTCAAACTGCGTACGACGTCCATGGGACTGATCTGCCTCGCCTCGAGTTTGAGCGGATCCACATAGAACTGAATCTGGCGCCAGGGCCCTCCGAATGGCTGCGGGATGGAAGCTCCGGGCACGCTGGCCAACTGGTTGCGCACGAAGTTCTGGGCGATATCCTTGAGGCTTCCGTCGGTCATGCCTTCTCCATTGATGGCGACGAGACAGACAGGAAGGCTCGAGGCGTCGGACTTCAGGACGACTGGAGGCAGCGTGCCCGGCGGAAGGTCCTTCATGTCCGACACGGCGAGGTTGGCGATGGTGGCGGCGTCGATATCCGCGTTCGTATTGGGCTGGAAGTAGATGCGAATGATGCTGACGCCGTTGAGCGATCGCGACTCGATGTGGTCGATGCCGCTGGCGAATGTGAAGAAGCGCTCGAGGTGATAGGTGATGTTGCCTTCGATCTGCTCGGGAGGCATGCCCGAGTAGAAGGTGGCGACGACGACGACCGGAATGTTCATCGCGGGGAACATGTCGACGGGCATCCGAACGACGGCGACGCCGCCGAGAATAGCGATGATCAGGCAGACAACAATGATGAGGTAAGGGGTATTGATGGCGAATCGGGACATCGGCGCTCCTTCGTCTAGTGAGCGGAATCGCTGGCGAGAGTGATGATTTTCGGTAAGACTTTGAGGCCTTGTCTTAGTCCTGACCGGGGACCAACCACGACGTCGTCACCCTCTTTCAGGCCGCCGGAACGGACCTCGGCGCGCCGCGCATCCTCGATTCCCAGGCTTACGGGAACTATTTCGATGGCGCCTCCCGCCCCGACGGTGAAGACGCGCGCCGAAGAACCGGACCCGTCAATAGCTTCGGCGGGCACCGAAAGCACGTGGTTGCGTTGTTCGGTGATCAGATCCACCTGGGCGTACATTCCGGGAACGAGCGTGAGGGTGGGGTTGGGGACGTCCACTTCCGTCAGCATGGTTCGCGTCGACTTGTCGACTTTGCCGGCAAAGCGGGCGACACGCCCCGGAAACGTGCGATTCAAAGCCGAAACACGCACGTCGACCGGCTTGCCGGGATGAACCAGGGGAACGGCGGATTCGGGAACGGGCAAGGCGAGCCGCAAGAGGCTGTTTTGCGAAAGGCGAACCACGGGCATGGCCTGGATCTGTGAAGCCGTGCCCGCCTGGATCAGGGAGCCTATGTTCGCATAGCGCTTGGTGACGACGCCCGTGAAGGGGGCGGAGATGACGGCGTACTGGTAAAGGGTCTTGAGCCGCGCCTGCTCGGCTTCCGAGACGCGGATGCGCTGCTGATTCGCCGCAATGCGGGACTTGGCGGCCGACACCTGGGCCTCGGCCACAAGGTCGCGAGAGCGCGCCTCATCCACTTCCTGCTGGGGCACCAGTCCAGGCTCGCCTTTCGCCACGTCGAGGATTCGCGTATAGGAGAGGTGCGCCATGTCATGGGCCGAGGAGGAGCGCTGCAGTTCGTGGCGGGCGGTGGCGAGATCGGCATTCGCCTCCTGAATCGCGGCCGCCGCGCGAGTCATATCGTCCTGCATCTCCGGTATCTCGAGAACCGCCAACACCTGCCCTTCGCGCACGCGGTCGCCGATGTCGACGTTGATCTGGCGGATATACCCCGATACCTTGGCCATGACATCGACTTCCTGAAAGGGTTCGAATTCGGCGGTCAGGGGCACCGTGGTGGAAAGATCGGCGAGAGTAGCCTTCGCGACGGCGACCGTGGGAGGTTCGTCCGGCTTGTTCGACGCCTGGACGGGGCCGCGGGAGCACGACGCTAGCCCGAGTGAGGTGATGCCAATTGCCAGGGCGGTCATGAAGCGTCTCCGCCCGTTCGTTTTGCAATTCCGCTGCTGAATCATCGCAAAGCCCCCATCGTGTAGTCGAGCGCCGCGCGCCGGATGAGATAGTCGTATTTGGCGGATGCCGAAGAGATCTCCGCGGAAGTTTGATTCACCTGAGCCTGATTGAGTTCGACGATGCTGCCGAGCGCGCTGTCGTAGCGGGCCTGCGCGAGACGGAGGGCTTCGTTAGCCTCGGCGACCATGCGCGCCGTCACATCCAAGCGGCGGAAAGCGGCGGTCGCTTCAAGCCATGCCATGCGCACATCGCGCGCGATGGCCACGGACAGGTCCTGCACGTCCTTGGAGGCGGCGGCGGCGCGCGACTCGGCCTGCTCGCGGCGGGCTTTGAACAAGCCGCCGTTCAGCACCGGGATATTGACGTTGATTCCGGCTCCGCTGTAGGTTTCCTGAATCCGCTGATCCCGCACCGGGGCGATGCCGGCGACAACGGCGGCGGTGACCGCCGGATTTCTGAGACGCTTCTCGGCTTCGGCGAAACGCCCGAGCGCGTCTCGGTTCAATTGCAGGGCGAGCAGGTCCGGCCGGTCCTTCAATGCTTCCGCGATGAGGCCGGCGGGGTCGGACTGGAGCGGCGGCGGAAGCGGTTCGTCGAGGAGAGAAAACTGCTGATCGCGGTCGTATCCCAACGCGGCGGAAAGGCGCGCGTGGTTCGCCTTGGCATCGTTTTCAGCGCGGAGCAGGTCAAGTTCGGCCTGGGAGACATTGACCTCGGCAAATCTCACGTCGACGGAGGACCGGAGAGCGCTCCTGGCGAGCGCGTTCACCTGGCGCAGAGTCACGCGGCGGAGGTTGAGCGTCGCCCTTGCCACTTTCAGGACGGCTTCGGCTCCAAGGGCGGCGTAGTAAGCCTGTTTGACTTCGAGCAGGACCTGCGCCCGGATGTTGATCACGTTCTGGTTCTGGGACGCCTGGCGAAGCTTTGCGGTCTGCTCGAGGCTCGAGGTGCGTCCGAAATCCGTGAGCAGTTGACTGGCGGCGATGCCGGTAGCCGCGCGGCTGTAAAGACTGGAGGTGGTGACGAAACCGGCGGACAGAGTCGCATTATGCTGGGTGCCAACGCCCGTGATATTCGCCGATAGCGAGGGGTAATAAGCGGCGCGCACCTCATTGACCGCCGCCCTGCCCGCCTCGGCGGCAAAGGTTGCGGAGGCGATTCGAGGATGATTGCGCAGGGCGAACTGCTGGGCCTCGGCGAGTGACAGCGTGGATGGGGTCTGGCCCCATGCGGCCGCGAGTGTGGCGCCCGCCACGAAGAGCACGCCGCCGGGCGATCGACCAGCCCTCATCGGCCCCTTCCGACGGCCGCCTTGAGGATGACGGTGTCGTGGGCTTCGATCATTCCGTCCGTAAGCAGTTCCATGAGGGATGGAATCAGCCGTTCAACATTCTGGGCCACGTCAACGAATTCGATGCGCAACGGCATGTGCTGCGCGGTATCGGCTCCCCCCTCCTGGCTATGAATGCGATGGTGCGAGCCGAAACCGGCTTCCGGGCGCAGCAGGGTCGCTCCGGCGACGCCTTCCCGAAGCAGGAGGGAAAGGATTTCGTGGCTCAGGTAATCGCTCTGGGAACTCGTGTCTTCGTTGAGGTGGATCGTGACTTTTTTGGCCGGTCCAGGCGCGAGCAGCATCAGTCTTCTCCATTGCGCGCCTCGGACCCTGCGCGCCTATTCAGTTTTTTAACACCGGCGCGGCGGTTTTGCGCCTGATGATTTCCTGATACTTCCCTGACCGTTTACGTAAGAGAATCGTCAGGAGTTTGACTGTTGCCATGGGTGTCATTCCGGCCTTATAAAAGGAAACGTGCACATTCTCGTCGTCGAGGACGAGTTGAAGATGGCCAAGGCTCTCCGCGAGGGTTTGGAGGCGGACGACTATTCCGTGCACGTGGCCCACACCGGCGAGGAAGGCTTCTACCTGATTCAGGCGGAGCCCTTCGATCTGGTAATTTTGGACGTGATGCTGCCGGGCCACGACGGATTTGAGATTCTCAGCACTCTTCGCAAGCGGGGCATCCGCACGCCCGTGCTTCTGCTCACCTCGCGGGATGCAATTGAAGACAGAGTTCGCGGGCTCGACACCGGCGCCGATGATTATCTGGTGAAGCCATTCGCATTTCCGGAACTGCTGGCGCGCCTGCGCGTCCTGCTGCGGAGAGGCAAGCAGCCCGATGAAGGCGAGCGGCTCCGGCTGGCGGACCTGGAGATGGATGTGGCGCAGCGGTGGGTGACGCGAAGCGGCCAACCGGTCGAGTTGACGCCGCGAGAGTTCGATCTGCTTCGATATCTCTTCGTCAATCACGGACGGGTGGTGTCGCGTGAAATGCTGGCCCGCGATATCTGGAAGGAGACGGCCCGGCAGACCCCTCTCGACAATGTCATTGACGCGCAGGTGGCGCGACTCCGCCGCAAGCTGGATGGGCAGTTCGAGAGAAAATTGCTGCACACGGTGCGCGGCGTGGGTTTCGTTCTGAGAGAACAGGATGAAGCTTAATGCGATTGCGGCCGCGCCACCTCCGGGCCCGTCTCACGCTCTGGTATGTATCGATGCTGGCGGCGCTGTTGATCCTTGCCTGGGCGGGAACCTGCGCGCTGGTGTTTTTCCAGTTGCGGAACCAGATCGACAGTTTCTCGATTCAGGAAATAGAGACCGTTGAGGGGCTTTTTTTCTTTGCGCCGGACGGACGGCTCGAGTTGCGCGAGGACTACCACAATCATCCCGAATCGAAGGAGGTGATAGGCCGGTATCTCGAGGTGCTATCGCCTGGCGGCTCCGTTCTGCTGCGCAACGAGAGACTGGGAGGACAGAGCCTGGGAGGGACGCCTTTCCCCGGGGAGGGCGTGGGAGGCTATTCCGAGCGTTCGGGCCGGTTGGCGGATGGAACACGCATTCGTCTTGTGAGCAGGGTTCATTCGCTCGACGGGCGGCCGCTCCTGATCCGGTTGGCCCACAGCGAAGAACCGCTCTATGCGCGGCTGAGGGAGTTGTCAGCGGCATCCGTTGTCATCCTGCCGCTGGTTCTGGGGATCGCGGGTCTAGCCGGCTACGGCCTCGCCCGGCGCGCGCTGAGTCCCATCGAGGAGATGGCGCGGCGCGCGCAGGAGATTACGCCGGACAGGTTGGATGCCCGGTTGCCGAACGAGAGCAGCGAGGATGAACTGGGCCAACTGGCGCGCGTCTTCAATCATACTCTGGCGCGTTTGGAACAGGCTTTCGAGCAGCTTCGAAGGTTCACTTCGGATGCTTCGCATGAGTTGAGAACGCCGCTGGCGATGATTCGCAGTGTCGGGGAAGTGGGACTGCAGAGAGACGGCACGCGTGAAGAGTATCGCGACATTGTCGGAAGCATGCTCGAGGAGGTCAATCGTCTCACTTCGCTGATCGACAACCTGCTGACGATCTCCCGCGCCGATTCCGGCTACATCCACCTTCATCCATCCGTGGTTCCCGTCATGGACCTGGCCCGCGAAGCCACGGGGCTGTTCGAGGTTCTGATGGAAGAAAAATCGCAGCGGCTGATCCTCGAAGGGGACGAACACGCGCGGGTGGAGGGCGATCGCCTCTTCATGCGGCAGGCGTTTGTCAACATAGTCCACAATGCCGTGAAATATTCACCTGTCGGAGAAACCATTCTGGTGGGGGTGAGGAATGGAGACGGCAGGGTCGTGGTGGAGATTCAGGACCACGGTCCGGGCATTCCCATTGAAGATCAGAACAGGGTGTTCGACCGTTTCTATCGCGTCGACAAGGCGCGCTGGAGAGAATCCGGCGGAGCGGGTCTTGGTTTGTCGATCGCAAAATGGGCCGTGGAAGCTCACGGGGGCACTATCACGCTGAACTCGGAACCCAACAAGGGCTGCCTGTTCCGCATCACATTGCCCGCTGCCGGTCCGGCGGAACCGGGCGGGTGATAGGCCAACATTTTCCGCGTTTCACCCGTTTTCCACCTGTAGACATCCCGCCGCCGGTTTGGTATATAATCCACCGCTATATCCTTTATCGAAAAACCGTATGTCGATTCACGCTACACGAGGCAAAGGGTTATGCATACACGAGTACTGCGTTTTGTCGTGGTTACGGTATTCAGCGCGACAGGGCTTGGTCCCGGCGCCTGGGCTCAAACCGGTCAGGGAACCATAACCGGCACCGTAACCGATCCCACGGGCGCGACCATCCCGGCGGTCGCCATCCGCATCACCAACGTGGAGACGGAAGTATCCTCGACCACCTCCACCAACACCGAGGGAATCTACCGCGCGCCCTACCTGAACCCGGGTATGTACCGGATCTCCTTCGAGGGGCAGGGTTTCAAGAAACTGGTCCGGTCGAACATTCAGGTGCGAACATCGGAGACGCTACGCGTGGATACGGTGCTCGAGGTGGGCAGCCTGGTGGAATCGGTCGAGGTTTCCGCGTCGGCATCCCTGCTCGAGACGGAAACCTCCGCCACGGGGCATCTGGTGACCGGAACGCAACTGATGAGCCTGCCCTCGCCGCAGTTGAAGATCGAGAGCATGCTCTGGTACGTGCCTGGCGTGACTTCGCAGGCGGGCTTCGGACATGCGGCGGGCGGACGCTCGCGCGCCTTCAACATGGCGAACGACGGCGTTTCGGCCACCACGCCCGGCACCGGGACGCTCGGCACGGGGCGCAACGTCAATCCCGCGGAATACAACATCGAAGAGATCAAAGTGCTGACTACGACGCTTCCGGCCGAATATGGCCACTCAGGAGGCGGCCTGATGAACATAACCTTCAAGAGCGGCACCAACCAGTTGCATTTCATGGCCGAGGAGCGGTATATGGCGCAGCCGATGATTCACCGCAACTGGCAGGATGCCGCGCGGCCGAACAACGTATTCGGGTTCCATCTGATGTCGGGAAACGTCAGCGGGCCCATCGTGTTGCCAAGGATCTACAACGGGCGGAACCGGACGTTCTTCCTTGCCGGCTTCCAGCGCCACCACGAGAAATCCTCCGAGAACGCCGATACGGATGTTCCGAGCCCGGCGATGCTCAATGGAGATTTCAGTTTTGGGGGAATCGGAGATCCGATCTACGATCCCGCAACGCTGGTGCGCCTGGCGGACGGCACGTACTCGCGCACGCAGTTTCCCGGCAATCTGATTCCCAGGAACCGCTTTGATCCGGTGTTCAACAAGTTCCTGACCTTCAACCCCTACCAGCCGGAGAACAACCGCAACAACCAGGCCTTTATCAACCGCACCGGTCCGCACAGCAACAACAGCGCCGATACGGTCTACAGGTCCTACCGCACGAACATGGATTTCAAGGTAGACCACTCCTTCTCCGATACCCACAAGTTTTTCGGGCGGTTCTCCGACTTCCGGAACCGCTCGTTCAACGGACGGTGGCAAACGAATGTGGCGAACCCCATTTTCGATTACAACGTCGCCCCGATTCCGTTGGATCTCACGCAACTGGTGCTTTCAGACACGCTAACCATCGGCCCGAGCATGATCAACGAGATCCGGCTCGGGGGCACGCGCCGGAAGAGTACGCGCGATCCCGCAAGTCTGAATCAGGATTGGGCCGGCAAGCTCGGCATCCCCAACGTGGGGCCGGGGACCATGCCGACCTTTCTGAACTCGACGGGAGGCGTCATGATGTTCACGTTTCCCGGCGGCTCCTCGGTGGATGTCAACGAGGCGATCAACTTCCAGGACAATTTCACGAAGATACACGGCCGGCACACCTTCAAGACGGGCTACGAGTTGCTCAGAACAAGAATGAACTCTCATGTTCCGGCGACTCCCTCCGGCGTATATTACATGGGGGGGACGGAGTTTCCCTTCCGGCCGAACACGGGAAACGCTTTCGCTTCGTTCATGCTCGGCGGCGTCGTCCAGGCCCAGTACACCAACGATCTGGCCACATGGCTTCCTCGGTGGTGGAGCCACGCCGCCTATTTCCAGGACGACTGGAAGGTCACCTCGAAGCTGACGCTGAACCTCGGCCTCCGGTGGCAATACGAATCGCCATACAGCACCAAGTACGGGCAGCAGAGCCAGTTCAGTCCAACGGCGATCGACCCGCTCACGGGCAGGACCGGGGCATTGCTGCATCCCAAGGGCGCGCTCGCGGGCAAGGACCTGAACAACTTTCAGCCGCGCGTTGGCCTCGCCTACAACTTCAGCAAGAGTTGGGTATTCCGCGGCGGGTTCAGCGTGAACACTCTCGATCTGTGGACGAACGGGATGCAGGAGAACTTCGAGGAGTATCTGGCGACGGCCGTGGTCCAGCAGGCTCCGGGGAATCCCGACGTGGCGTTCTACCTGCGCAACGGGCCTCCTCCCATCCGGTTCAACGTCAACCCCGACGGCTCGGCGCCCTACCTGGGCACGAACTATGGCGGGCGCAGCGCGTCATACTTCGACCCGAACATGCGCATGCCCTACATCATGAACTGGAACGGCAGCCTGCAATTCGAGGTCAATCCCACACTGATGGTGGAACTCTCCTACCAGGGATCCGCCGGTGTGGGGCTGCTGAACCGGTGGGACATCAACGCCATTCCGTTGAACATTTCCACCGATCCCGCCGTGCTCGACACCATCCGCCGCTCCGCGCAGAACTATAAGCCTTATCCGCAGTTCGGCTCGATCTATCACTACAGCAACTACGGGCACAGCACCTTCCATGGCGGAACGCTGAAGATAGAGAAACGCTACTCGAAGGGTCTGAGCCTGGTGTCGTTCTATACGTTCAGCAAAGCGATTGACGAATCGTCAAGCGATGGCGCGGCGTCGGGCATCACCTTCTACAACCGGCGCCTTGAGAAAGGGCGTTCCGATTACGACGTGACTCACCGCTGGGTGACTTACGCCACCTACGAACTGCCTTTCGGCAAGGGCAGGAAATGGATGCGGAGTTCGAACTGGCTGGTGAACGGAGTGTTCGGCAACTGGGCGATTAACGGAATACAGACGATCGAGAGCGGAGTTCCGTTCAGCTTCGGCTTCACGGGGACCAGCAATGTGTACCTGCCGGGTTCCAACCGCGCCAGCATGGCTCCCGGCAAGACGTACGCGGATATCGAACTATCATGGGATCCTCACGGCCCTTGCCGGTTCCAGCTTGCCTGCTCCCTGCCGTGGGCGAATATCAATGCGTTCGCATACCCGGCGTCATTTACGGCAGGCAATTCGGGCCGCAATATACAGACTTCGCCGGGGATGTTCTGGCACCAGTTGAGCGCCACGAAGAGTTTTCTCTTCCGCGAACGCTTGAAGGGAACGCTGCGTTTTGATATCAACAACCCGTTCAAGATCTACTTCTTCAACCGGCCCGGAAATACGGTGGATTTTCGCAATCCGCAGAACTTCGGAAAGATCACCGGCAACCAGGGAAGCTTTTCCGGGCAGGGCGGGCGTCTATACATGATGGCGATTTTCAAACTCGAGTTCTGAGTGTGTACAGGGGGCCGAGTTGAAGCCTCCGGATAGCGATTTCAGGGGGCGCGTCTCGCGGTGACGTCCAGCGCTTCGTGGCCGCCGAAGCGCATGCGCAGGTTCATCCCGTCACCCTCGACGCGTCCCTGGTATTCAACGGCGACCTCATCTCCATTCCCTTTTCGAACGACGGTGAATGCGAGTTCATGACCCGCGATTCTGCCCTCCGTGATCGGCGCCCGTCCGCGTTCACTCGTGATGGTTCCGGTCAGCCGGCCGTTTTCCATTTTCAAGGCAAACGTGCTCTCGCGCTTCAGTCCATTTCGTGTGGTGTAGGTGGCCTTCCAGTTTCCCGTAACATCCGGTCCGGGGGGAACGGTGCCCGCGGCGACGAATTCGAGGGTTGTCAGCGGCCGCACCGTGACGTATAGCCGCTCTCCCTCACGCCGGACATATTCCGCATTCCAGCGGTCCGTGAGCCCGCCCTCTTTGGAGGGGAGTTTTCTACCGCCGGAGAGCACTTCGATATCGGGGGGAGCAGCGAACGCGAGCGTGATGCTCCCGTTGTAAATCTTTCCGTCCAGGTCATTCGAAACGGCGAATCGCGCTTTGGCGCGGCCCGAATCCAACGCGCGGACGGTAGTGTGCCCGGCCAGGGTGCGAAACGCATAAAGCGGCCCCATGGGCACGTACCACACATCCTTCCGGCCGCTGATGCGAGCGAGGTGACGCTCGTAGAACTCGTTTGGTCCGTAGTCGAGCCATTGCGGGTGGGACATGAAATTGTAGATGCCGCCGTCGCGGTAAACCTCGTCGAAGGTAGCGTCGTTGCCGGCGCTGTCGACGGTATCGTTCTTCGCGGTTCCCTTGTGCTGAACGGCCTGGGTATAGCCGGCGTTCATCGTGTTCGAATCCCAGGTGCGGACGTTGGGGCGCATGTGCCCGTTCGTGGCTTCGTTCGGGTAGTTGCGCGCCACTATGTAGCCGGCGGCGGCGATACGCTTCTGAATGAATTCGTAATTGGCGCAGTTGCCGCAGGGGTAGCACCAGGACCACACATGCGGCTGATTGGTCATCCTGAGAATGTCATCGCGCGAGCCCGTGATCTCATAATCGGTGTAGGCGGCCGAGCAGAAGCTCTCGCTATCCGGTTTCCTGCAGGGATGCTGACGGGAGTGGGAGCCGATTTCGTGCCCGTTGTTAATGGCCTGCCGCAGCCTGGGCCAGAGTTCACGCATCTGTAACTGTGTGAAGAAGACATCCTCGGGCGCGGGGTCTTCTTCCGTGCTTACGAAGATAGTGGCTTTGATGCCGTACCTATCCATGGTGTCGATGCACTGGATTACGGACTTAGTGGAATCGTCGATTGTATGGGTGACGACGGCATGCGCATTGTTGAGATACTTTGTCTTGCCGAGAAACCGAACCGGCGAGCCATCCGCCGCCGCGAGCGGCAGGAAACAGAAAAATCCGAACAGCAATCGATGCATCGAGTGAGACCTCCCGTGACTAACTCCGCCGCGTGACCTTGTCGAGCAAAGGCGTCAGGTAACGATGCGCCGCGGCAAGGCGTTCATCCATTACATCGGGCGGGACCTTGTTATTGCCGCCGTCGCGCCCGTCCACCCTTTCAATCGCCAGCGGGCCGTCAAACCCGGCGGAAAACAAGGTGCGGAACAGCAATTCATGATCCACGTTTCCCTGGCCGGGGACGGGGAAGTTGTTCTCGCCGCGGAGCCCGAGGTGATCCTTGATGCACAGCGCCTTGACTTGCGGCGCCAGATCCGGCAGGTCGGGGTCCGGGTGAACTCCCTCGTAGTAGGAGATGTTTCCGGCGTCATAGGCGATTTTGAGCCATGGCGAATCGAGGCGCTTCAGAACCAGGAGGCAATCGCGGGCGCGGGCGGTAATGCCGGTGTGCGGCTTCAGGGTCAGGGTAACGCGCACGGATTCGGCGTGGCGAACCGCCTTTTCAAGGCCCGCGAAAAACTGGTCCACTTCCACCACCCAATCTTTTTCACGCTTTGGCAGGTTGGGGAACTTAGTGTAATACCAGGGGCCGGCTCCCACCATGATTGGAATCTCGTAGCTGGCGCAAAGATCGAGTTGGTCGACGCATTTCTTCAGTCCTTCGGCGGTTCGCAGATCGCCGGCAAAGCCGCCGAGGCTCAGGAACGGCTGCAACCCATGATCGCGAATGCGGCGCAGCATTCGCGTCCGCTGAGGATTGGAGAGTTCGGGAGCGAAGACAACGTCGCCGGCATGCCGCGGCGCGATGCTGATGTAGCGGTAGCCGGCCTTGCGGATACGCGTCATTGCGTCATCGAAGGGTATGGTTGAATAGACGGTGGCCATCACTCCAAGACGGTAGCGTTCTTCGGGGGCGGGGAAGGCGGCCGGCGCAAAGGCGGGCAAGGAAGCGGCGGCTTGCAGCATCCGTCTGCGCGAAACGTGGTTGTCCATGCGGGTCCTCCAACACTGGCAGCTTACCAGCCCGCCGGAGAAACTTCCAGTCGATGGGGATAACATGGTCGTGGGTACTTCCTATGCAAGCGGACTTATCTCGAAGAAGCTTTCTTGCCGCAACCGGCAGCGCCGCTGCCATCGCCGCGATGCCCCGCGTCTCCTCCGCCGCCCCAAGCGATCGAATCGTGATGGGGATGATCGGCGTGGGGACCCAGGGGACGGGGCGGTTGCGGGAATTTCTGAATCACGATGATGTGCGTATCGGCGCAATCTGTGACGTTGACCGGCGCCATCTCGACCGCGCGGTAGCGCTGGTGGAAAAAGAAAAGGGCTATAAGCCGCAAGCCTTCGATGACTTCCGCCGTCTGCTCGAGTCGAAGGAGATCGATGCCGTTGCCATCGTCACACCGGATCACTGGCACGCCATTCCCACCGTGAACGCATTCGAGGCCGGCAAGGACGTCTTCGTCGAGAAACCGCTCAGCTACAGCGTCGCGGAAGGGCGCGCCATGGCTGACGCGTCCTTGAATCACAAGCGCGTCACACAGATGGGAAACCACATTCACAACACCACCGGGAACTATCGCCGGGTAGTGGAGATGGTGCGGTCCGGCAAGCTTGGGAAGATTACACGTGTCCATCTCTGGAAGACCTCGCCGACCCAGAATTTCCGTGTGCGCGAACCGGCGGCGCTGCCGGAAGGGTTCAACTACGACTTCTGGCTTGGCCCGGCGCCGAAGCACGCCTACACTCCGCTGCGCTCTCACGGCACCTTCCGCCAGTTCTGGGACTATTCCGGCGGCACCTTCATCGACTTCTGGTGTCATATCTCCGATGTTGCCTTTTGGGCATTGGATCTGAAGGCCCCGAAGTCGATCTACGCGGCCGGGGGCCGGTTTTTTCTCACCGACGAGACGGAAGCCGCGGACACGATGGAAGCCATTCTGGAGTTTCCCAACCTTCTCTACATTTACAGCTTCCGTCCCACGCCTTTGCCGGGCTTCGAGCACATGGGACACATCGGCTGTCTGTTCGAAGGAACCGAGGCGTCGCTGGTGGCCAACTATGAGGACCACGAAGTCTGGGTGAAGGGGAAGAAGATGGCTGACTTTCCCAAACCTCCGCAGAGCATTCCGGATTCACCGGGACACATTCGCGAGTTTCTCGATGCCATCAAGAGCCGGAACCTCGAGACGACCTGCAACCTGCGCTACGGGCACCATCTTTCCAAGTTCGGTCTCTTATCCAACATTTCCTATCGCACCGGGCGCCGAATCGAATGGGATGAGCAGCAGGAACGCATCATCGGCGACAAGCAGGCGAGCCGCTATCTGGCGCGCACTTTCCGCAAGCCCTGGAAGCTCAAGACGCAGCCGCGGCCCGCGCGGCAGGCCTGACGATTGAAGCGCCGCCGGAGGAGTGATCAGCTATGCGAGTCGCGGTTCTCTTGTTCCTTCCCTGGCTCGTCCACGCGCAGACCGGGCGCGGCCAAACACTGTTCACCCAGCAGTGCGCGGTATGCCACGGAGCAACCGCCGAGGGCGGTTCCGGGCCTGATCTGACGAGCCCTGTCTGGCAGCGGTCCGTTACGGATGAGCAGTTGCAGGCGGTGATTCGCGATGGAATTCGCGGAACGGCGATGCCGGCATTCGCCGGCCGCGTCGATGCCTCCGGGCGCGCGGCATTGGTGGCTCACCTGAGAAAACTATCCGCGGCGGCCATCCAGCCGTTCAACTCGATGCCGGCGCCGGAGATCAAAGTAAGTTGGGAAGACCTGAAGAATCCCGGTTCCGGGGAATGGCTGATGTACGGACGCGACTCAGGCAATCAGCGGTTCAGCCCGTTGAAAGATATTCACAGAGGCAACGTCCGTAACCTGGTTCCGTTGTGGAGTTTTCAGACGGGAACTCCGGACGGGCTGGAGGCTACTCCGTTGTTCGTCAACGGAGTGCTGTTTCTGAGCACTTCCTGGAATCACGTGTTCGCCATCGACGCGCGCACGGGAGCGGAGTTGTGGCACTACAAGCGCCGCCTGCCGGAGAAGTTGAAGTACTGCTGCGGTCCCGTGAATCGCGGAGTGGCGATCCTCGGCGGCACGCTCTATCTGGGCACGCTCGACGCTCACCTGGTTGCTCTGAACGCCCGCGACGGCCGTGTGAAGTGGGATGTGGAAGTAGGCAAGGTGGAGGATAATCTGAGCATCACCTCTCCGCCGCTGGTGGCCGGGAACCGTATTGTGACCGGCGTGGCGGGCGGCGACTATCCCTCCCGCGGATTCATCGACGCCTATGATCCGGCCACGGGGAAACGGCTATGGCGCTTCCATACCGTGCCCGGCGAAGGCGAGAAAGGGGTCGAGACCTGGTCCGGCGATTCATTCAAGACGGGAGGGGCGGCCACATGGATGAACGGATCTTTCGACCCCGCGCTCAACCTTATCTATTGGGGGACTGGCAACCCATTTCCGGATTACGACGGCGATGTGCGGCGGGAGAGCAATCTGTTCAGTGATTGCGTGGTGGCGCTCGATGCCGGTACGGGCAGACTGGTGTGGCACTACCAGTTCACCTCGCATGATGTGTGGGACTACGACGGCGTGAACGAGATGGTTTTCGTGGACGGGCTGACACACCGGGGCAGGCGCGTCAATGCGTTGGTGCATGCGGACCGGAACGGACATTTCTTCGCGCTCGACCGGAGCAGCGGAAAGTTTCTCTACGCGAAGCCTTTCGTCAAGGTGACATGGACCAAGGGATATGACAGCAACGGCCGCGCGGTAACGAACCCCGCGGCTATTCCCACCTACGAGGGTGTGGAGGTGTGTCCGGGCGCCGCTGGCGGCAAGGAGTGGAATGCCATGTCCTTCTCACCGCTGACCCGCTTTGTCTACCTGCCGGTGATCGAAAACTGCGCCATGTTCTACAACTATGGAGCGGAGGCTCGCAGGAAGGGTCTCCCGCCAGGACCGAACGGATTTCGCTATCTGCCCGGCAAGGCCTTTGGAAAGGTGATGGCTATCCGCGTGGACACGGGAGAACCGGCATGGGAAGTGAGGACGCGGACTCCGATGGCCACCGGCATGCTCTCGACGGCCGGGAACCTGCTGTTCACGGGAAACGCCGAAGGAAGTTTTCAGGCGTTTGACGCGGAGAAGGGCGACCTCTTATGGTCTTACCAGACCGGATCCGGCATGCGTGGCGCACCCATCACGTTCCGCATGGACGGCCGGCAGTATGTCGCCATGGCATCGGGAATGGCGGGGGCCATAGGCGGCTATACCGGCGCCGGCGCGCCGTGGATGAGAAACTACCGCTCCGGCGGAACGCTGTTTGTGTTCCACCTCTTTGAGCCGGGCGCTTCCACTCATTTTCATGGTGGGGCGGAGAGCAAGTAAGGGGGTTGTTGGATGAGGGCTCTAGGTCATTAGTGGGGGCAGGCCCAGGCTCCTGACTGATAAAACAATTTTGGGAGAAAGTGTTTTGATCAGATCAGACGCGGCAGTAGGCCTGCCTGAATATCAGCTTACAGGCATAGACGAGAAGTCGGGAAGGGTCACCTGTCACAGCAAAATGAGAAGTTCCTGTATGGGCAAGGTAGAAAGTTCCTCTTGACAGCCGAAGGCTGTAGATGGAACGGCTGCTGACACAGCGTGGGGCCGCGCAACAGATGGGGGTTACCGAAAGATGGGTACGGTCGTTGGTAGCCGATTGGAAGGAGCGCGGGGATATCATCGTCGTGCATGGGTTGACCGGGCGAGAGTCGAAGATTCTCGGACAGCCGGAATGGCAGGATTTTGGACCGACCTTCGCCGCCGAGCAGTTGGCCAAGCGGCATGAGGTTGTCGTCAGCAAAGAGACATTGCGCGGCTGGATGATCGCGGCA
>JABAQT010000018.1:28358-94252 GCA_019187195.1 Bryobacteraceae bacterium | reverse complement strand
GCTTCAACGGGCGTTGCTCCAGTGTTGGGGGCGGCTGGAGGAGAGCCTTGCGAGGCCGCCCGGGGACTCTTGCCTCCTCAGGCCGCGCGCAGGGCGATGACGGTTACGTCCTTGCCGGGAGCGGCGGCGGGCAGTTGCAGCGTGAGTTTCTGCTCATCTTGCCGGTACTCGATGGGGGCGCCGCTATCGAGCAGGGACGCGGACCGGAGTTGGGGAAGTCCTTTGGCGGGCAATGCAAGCGTCGGGCCGGGCCAATCGAGAATGTGGAGAAAGACATCGGCGCCCCGCGCCGTGGTGCGGCAGGAAGGCAAGCCCTGCAGCGGCCCGTAGGTGGTGCCGTAGATGGCCTCTCCGTTGCGGTCCAGCCATTTTCCAATGGCGCGCAACCGCTCTTCAAATTCCGGCTGAATCGTGCCATCCGGTTCGGGTCCGACGTTCAACAGAAAATTGCCGCCGCGGCTTGCAACCTCGACCAGATTGCGAATGAGCTGCGTGGAGGACTTGAAGTGACGGTCGTGCTTGTTATAGGCCCAGGTGTTGTTGATGGTCATGCAGGTCTCCCAAAGCCGGAAGTCCTCGGGCTTGGGAACGCCCGCGGCGAGGGCGCCGGCGGATGCGGGATCGGTCCCCAGAATGCGGACATGCCGCGTGGGAATCGCCTTCGGAATGAACTGCTCGGGCGTTTCATAGTCCCCGGGCGCGCCGATGCGGTTGTTGACAAGCGTGGCGGGCTGGAGTTCGTGGATGAGCTTGAGAAAGCGCTGCCCGTCGTATTTGCCCTGGTCACGCAGGCCATCAAACCAGATGAGGGCCGCCGGCCCGTAGCGAGTGAGGAGTTCGGAAAGCTGCAGCGACATGTAGTCGAGATAGAGGGGCCACTCGGGCCGCTCGGGTTGTCCGTCCCAGTTCTCGCTGGCGGGCCTCGATGTATCACGGAAGCCGGGATGGTTCATATCCGGAGGGGAATAGTAGAAACCGAGGCGCATGCCTTCTTCGCGGCACGCGTCAGCCAGTTGTTTGACGATGTCCTTCCCGTAGGGAGTCCTGGTGATCTTGTAGTTCGTGTAGTGAGAATCGAACATGCAAAAGCCGTCGTGATGCTTGGTGGTGAACACCATGTAGCGCTGTCCGGCGGCGCGCGCGAGGCGGATGAAAGCATGAGGATCGAACTTCACCGGATTGAAGCGCGAAGGGAGTTTGCGGTAGTCGGCTTCGCTGATATAGTTTGGCTTGCCGGTGTCCGGACGCATGATGGGCCAGGATGCCTCGACGCTCGCAAGCGAGTAGGGCCCCCAGTGGATGAACATGCCGAACTTGGCGGCGCGATACCAGGCGGTGCGTCCGGCTGAATCCTCGCTCATGCCCGGACTCGAGAGGAGAGGCGGCAGGGAGAGAAGTTTGAGAACCTCGCGGCGCGAGACGAAATGAGCGCTCATGAGGCCCAGTATATAGCCGCCCGCCGCCTTGATTGCCTTCCGCGGGGATGCCCTTTCCTGCCGGCCGCGCTCGAAAAGACGGCGCTCCTGACCAGGGCTCATCGGAGAGAACCATAACGGTGTATCCTGATTCTGACTGATCTAAAACTCTTTCAGGAGGCAGTGTCATGGCGGATAAGGCGCAAGGCGGCACGAGGCGATCATTCGTTCGCGCCGGTACGGGAGCCGCCATCGGAGCCGCGGCTTCCCGTGCCGCGGAGACCCTGGCGGTCGACGGAGGGCCCAGAACCGTGCGGGTTTCCGAGGAACGCGCCGCTCAGGTGACCCGCTGGCCCAGATACGGCGCCGAGGAGAAGCAGGCGCTGCTTGACCTTCTCGACAACAACCGTTTTTATCAGGAGATTCCGCTGCTCGAGTCGGAACTGAAGAACGCCCTGGGAGTTCCTTACGCAAAAGCCCACTGCAACGGCACCGGAGCGCTGCTCTCGGCCTTCTTCGCCCTGGATCTGCCCCGCGGCAGCGAGATTCTGGCGCCCTCCTATACCGCCTGGGCCACCACTGCTCCCATGCACCTCTTCGGCTACGTGCCCGCGTTCGTGGATATCAACCCCCGCAGCATGACATTCGACCTCGATGACGCGCGCAAACGCCTCACTCCACATACTCGCGCCATCATCGTGATGCACTCCGCCGGCAACCCGTGCGACATGGACCAGATCTGCGACTTCGCCAGGGAACGTGGCTTGGTGGTCGTCGAAGACGCCTGCCAGGCGCAGGGAGCCTCGCTCCAGGGCAAACCCATGGGCGCGTGGGGCGCCATTGGAGCGTTCAGTTTTCAGGCCAGCAAGATTCTCCCCGCCATTGAAGGAGGCATGGGGATGTATCAGACGCGCGAATACTATGAGCGCGCAACATTGTTCGGCAACTACGAACTGCCTGCATCCTTCCCGCCCGACAGCCCCTACCGCACCTACGCGGGCACCGGCATGGGGCCCAAACTGCGCATCCATCCGCTGGCCGCCGCCCTCGTCCGCAAACAACTGCCTGGCGTCGACCGGCACAACGCTCTTGTCGATGCGCAGGTCCGCAAACTCACGGACCGCCTGATGGAACTGCCCGGAATCTCGCGCCCCTACTGCCGCCCGGACGCCAAACGGGTCTACTGGGGCCGCCACGTGCTCTTCATCGACGAAGCCAAGGCCGGGTGTCCCAAGGAAACCCTCATGAAGGCTCTGCGCGCCGAGGGCGTCCAGGTTACTTCGGGCGCTTACGACGAACAGCATAAGTTCCGGATCTATTCGGAAGCCAAGTGGTGGCATCACCCGGTAGTCATTCCACGAGACCTGCCCGGAACCCGCCAGGTGAACCAGACCGCCATCAAATTGCCCCTCTTCCGCGAGGAAGCGCCGGATCTCATCGAGCAGTACGCTCTCGCCTTCGAGAAGGTCTGGGCGCGGCGCGCTCAGTTGGCGAAAGCCTGATTGCCGCCGCTCCTCTAGTACTTTTTATCTTTGCCCGGTTCGGAAAAAAGGGCTCGCTTCTAAGCGTTTTCGTTTAGACTGGTACTGGAGATGCAGTGCGTACTATCAAGCTCCCGCGCCGTACTGCAACCGCCTACTCATTGCCCCAAAGTCCTGCTTCTCCTATCGTAGGGCTTGGTCATCGAAAGGATCCGCACGCGCAGTGACGAACATCTTCATCCAATACACCTACCTGCAGTTGTTGGACTTACTCACCACTCTGGCGTTTCTTATCCAGGGCGTGCGAGAGGGCAATCCTCTCGTCCGGTTGGCGATCGACTTCGCCCCGAATCCGGTCAGCGGCTTACTCGCCATCAAGATGTGCGCTGTGCTGTTGGGATTTTACTGCTGGCGAAATGAGAAGATTCCCCTACTCCGCCGGATGAACGTGTTCTTCGCCGTTCTGGTGGCCTGGAATCTCGTTGCTCTTGTTCTCGGCAGCGTGTTTCCGGCCCGCCTGGCCTGATCCCTGGCGTCCGCGGTAGGCATACAGGTCACATTCGCAGCAATCACTGCACCGTCCGCATTTCACGCAGAGGTGGTTTTCGCAGGAGTCCTTCGTGCAGTAAACACAGATCTCCGTCGAAGGCTCGCCGCAGATGCTGCATGCAAACGTCAGGTCGCCGCTCACTTTTTCCCCTGCTTCGACGAACTCTTCACCGTGCGCGCCGGAGCCGGCGCTGGAGTCACCGGCCGGTTCAGCGTTGCCTGGCAGCGCTGCGCTTCACGCTCGACAATGTCGTATTCCTTCTCCTTGTTCACTGACAGGTCCAATACGTACTGCCGCAATTGCGTCCTCGTGTTCGAGTTCTGATTAAGCAGCACGCTCAACTGGTCAGCCACCGCCCTATCCTGGTATCGCGCCGCGCCCTCGGAAAGCGAGGCCGTCAGCATCTCGAGCGATTGCAGCCGGAACAACGCATCGAGCGCCAGCGAAAGCTTCTCCGGTTGAGCGGATAGGCGGCCACTCACCAGGTCCAGATAGCCTACCTCAGTCCTAACCACCTGCTGCTGGCGCAGGTAAGCGTCGGGGGCGCCCTTCTGGATCCACTCCTGAATCTTCAACTTGTCCACGACCCCTTTATACTGCTCCACCTGGGAAATGAGTTGCTTCAAAGTCGCCTGGACATCCCATGCGGGTGCTATTCCCGGCTTCGAGGACTGCGCCGCCGCCGGAGTCAGGCCGGCCAGGAGCGCGAACGTCACGCGTGCGAGTCTCATCTTTGTATCATTTTACCCCGCACGCCAACGGGCCGGAGGGGTTCCGCCCCCCGGCCCGCAGTCTATATCTATACTACTGATTCGTGTTGCCTCTTCCCTGGTGAAAGCGGCCTCCCTGCCGTCCCATCCGGGGGCCGAACCCGCGCCTGATTCCGGAATCGAACTTCGTCTGCTGGTCCGGTGTCAGAATCGCATAAAAAGCCGCATTTGCCTTGCTTTCAATGGACGTGAGCTGCCCGGTAAGGTTGCCGATGGTTTGCGACGCCTGGTCGATGGCGGCGGCATCGTTCTTCTTCACCGCGTCACGCAACGATTGGCGCGCCGTTTGCATATTGGTGTGAACGCTCTGCGCGGCTGTCGCGGCATTGGTGAAGATTGTGGTCGCCTGGCTTTTCTGCGCGTCCGTCAGATTGAGAGAGCGCGTTAGAAAGTTCACGCGCCGCTCCGTCATCCGCTGCGGGTCCGGCGGATGGTCTCCGGGGCCTTGGCCGCCGGGTCCTTGGGCGAGCATCAGGGTGGCTGAGAAAGCCGCGGTGATCAGGGAACGGGTTAGTTTGGTCATGAGTTGGTTCTCCTCTATATCTATCAACGCGGCCCGGCGCGTGGTGTTGCGCACGGCTTGGTTAAGTATTGTAAAGCCCTGCCGCCTCCTCGCAATTGCGCTACGGTGAGAAGAGAAACGGACCCTTTGTGGCGTCTCAACCCACGCGCGCTCCTGCTCTGCCCCAGGTTCTTCCGGACATCCCGGAAGAGCTGACCAGGCAACGCTTGCGCCGTCTCGGCGAGGGCGTTGGAAAGGTTGTCTACGCATCGAGCAACTGGGTTGTTTGCCGCGAGCGGTCGCCTTCGGAAATAGTTGCCCTCATTCTTCTGTGGAGAGCTCTCCGCAAACTCGAAGCTCTCCTGCCCGGCTCATGGGCCAGGCGCCTCCGCGAACGTCCTTCCCGCCGCATCCGCCTCCTTCGCGTTCTTCTGCAGGGAGCGATCCTCGTCTTTCCCCGGACTCTCTGGTATGGTTCACATATTCGCGATATGCTTCGCCTCTATCACCGGCGCAGTGTCCGCGGAGAAAAACTCGCCCAAACCCGCCTTTGCGGCTCCCTTCTCGTGCCCGGGCGCGTCACCTTCCCTCCCGCGCGCGTTTCCATTGGAGGCTGGCCGGGATGGCTGGTCGTATCCGAGGCGGCCGAACGGGTCGAGTGCACGCTCTTCCAGAAGATGGTTCAACTGGCGCATGAAAGCCGCTTCGAGGAATTGGAAGAATGGCTGGACCGGTTCCTCCTTACGCGCCGGAACGGATGGAGCCTCGGACTCTTTTCGACGGACGCGCACCTGAAAAACTTCGGTGTCATCGGTACGCGCATCCTCCTGCTTGACAGCGGCGGCCTCACCAACCGTTGGAGTGAAGTGGAACAGGTCCTCGGCAAGGAGGAAATGATCGCCCAGCCGCACGTGAGACTCGGTCTCGGCCACGTGCTGGCGGCTCACCCCGAGATTGCCTCCCGCTTCGATCAGCGCTGGAAGGCCACTGTCAACCGTGCCGTTGTGCGGAGTTGCTGGCCCGCCGGGAGCGATGCGCGCTCTGAATGAGGATGCAAAAGGATCTAAAATCTATCCGAAAATAAGAAGCCAAAGACACAAAATGAATTCAGAATAGATCTGTTATCCCTCTGGTTATTCGCGGTGAAATAACGAGCGAACGCCATTTCATAATAGCGGGTTATTGTTCGTAATTCAGGGGCCGGAGCCGCTCCCGATCCTACTTGGCGGCGCACTCCTTAAGATCTTTCTTTTCGTGGTAGCACTTGCCGACGTCGTTCAGTTCCTTCGACTTGGCGGTGACATGGCAGGTGGCGCAGCCAGTCTTCTCCTTCTTGCTGTATGCGGGTTTCGCAAACCCCATGTTCTGCATCATCATCAGACCGGCCGCAAAAATGCCGGCGCATACTACCAACGGTGTTTTCTTCATTTCTTCGCTCCTGGAATCAACTGCGTTGTCTCTCAGTGTACTCGAACTCCTACAATGCCCTGGTGTGAGCGAAAGCCTTCATACAGATAGAACGGTTGAGAGACGCCATACCACCTGTACTCGGAGATCAAGTCCACGTGTGCGAACAACGGCGCGCGCAAACGTACCACCGGCTGGTAGTAGTTCGTCGGCCGGCTCCCATTGGACACAAACATCGAACCGCCCATGCTGAGTTCCGGCTGCATGGTCCAGCCCACAGCCATGCGCCACGTGAGCAACCCCGTGAAATTATGGGAGTTCTCACGATAGAACGAGTGGCCGACGGCGGACAGGAACTGCGGTTCGCGGAACGTCAGGTCCGAACGAACCGTAGACCTCGCATACTCGGCAATCATCTGGACGGTCTTGCCTCCACGCGGAAGCCAATGCAATCCGAGTGCCGTTTGCTGGCTGCGGAATTCGTAAGGATTCAGTCGCGGCGGATTGGAATTGTTCAGGTATTGAAATGTGCCATATAGCTGGAGGTTATCCCGCACCTGGTAGCGCCCTCGCAGGCGCAGCCGCTCGTAGTCGCTGAGGCTGGTGCGAAATAACACCCTATCGCTGCGCGTAATATCTGCATCCGCGTTGAACGAGATCCGGTCGGTGACCCGGTAGACCGCTCCGGCCAGCGCGGATTGCCGCCTCATCTCCCCGCGTTCCGACGCCGTCAGAACCAGAAACGGAGCCCGCGCAACCGTATCGCCCCATGTATTGCGATAACCCCCACGCACGGAGAACCGGTTCGTGACCTGAGTGATCGCTTCCACCTGCCCGGTGTTGTAGGTCCACTCGAGCCGGTCGGCGATCGGCGTATTCACCAGGTTCGAAGAGTTGTGCAGACGGTCGGTCATGATTGATCCGATGACACGGAAGCGCTTGTAAGGCCTGAGTTCCGCGCCGAAGTTGGCCGTGGCGTGCGGCTGATTCGAAGCCCCCAGAATCCGCAGATCCTGTGAGTTGAAGAACAACAGTGTCTCTATGTCCACGAAATTGCCCTGATTCGACTGCCGGTAGGTGACATCGTTGCGTGGCTGGCTGAACTGGAAAGCGCCGGAAAGGTCGAGCCAGCTCACCGGTTGGGCGGTCAGGTAACCCTTGCTAAATACACTACTTCCCTCCACGGAATAGTCCTGGACCAGATGCGACAGAAAGAGAGTCTGCCCCAGGTACGGTATCGCCAGATTCCCCGGATTCCTGTTGGAAGTTCCAAGCGACTGCCCATCCCGGAACAGGATGCCGCCCTGCTCCAACGTGAGATGAAAGGTTCGGAATTCCATCCGGACGCCGCCTCGAAACAGGTTCGTGCGGTCGCCCAGGTTGGTCAACACAGGATATTCGTTGGCATCGCTCACGAAGTTCGAGACGCCGCGGCCGGCGCCCGTATCGCGGGTGAACCCGAAATAGGGTGTGATCCTGTGGAGGGGGAACAAAGTCAGTTCGGCGTCCGTCATTCGGCGGCGGGTGTCGTAGGACCGTTGGTTGACGAGGATCCCACGATCAATCAACGGGTTGGCGAAAGAGGGCATGGCGCTGAAATAAGCCGTGCTGCGATGGTCGATCGAAAGACGGTAGTACTTCGAATGCCCGGCTCCGAATTGCATCCACGCAGCCGGATCGCCGCCCCATCCGTAACCCCGGAAGTGAGCTTTTTCCAACCACTTGAGCGAGGGTTTCTCAAGTGACGCATCCCAGTTCATCAGACGCGCGCCCTCCCCCATATTCACAATGCTGCGATACGTGTTGAGATCTCCCTGGATGCCCAGATTCCAGCGCGCTCCAACTTCAAATTCAATTCGAAATGGCCCCTGTGCGTCCGTGGCGGCCTCGGCTGGTGTAGACTCGGACTCCTTACCCTCGCGCTTTTTTGCCTCCGCGGCCGGCTTGTTCTCTTCGGATTCCTTGGCGGGCTCCGGGGGTTTCTGCGCGTCTTGCCCCTGCGCCAAACCACTCAGTATGGCGGCTAATAGCAACACCTTCATCGCAGGAACACCTTGTTCACATGGGACCCGTGAATTTTCACGTGACAGATAGTGCAATTCTGTATCCGTGGACTGCGCAAATCATGGAAAGCCGGGGGAACCCCGCCAATTGCCGTCGTCGAAGGACTGGTCCCGAGGTTGGAATGACACTCCAGGCACAGAAACCGCACATTGGCTCGGATGAGCATGCGCGGATTCGCGGAGCCGTGCGGCTCATGGCACGCCGTGCATCCTTCAGTTCGCACCGGAACGTGCTCAAACGTAAACGGTCCGCGCTTGTCGCCGTGACACTTGAAGCAGGCTGGTTCGTTCGCTGAAACTTCGCGCAAGACTCCCGGTAGAAGACGTCCGTGGGGATTGTGGCAATCAATACAGTCAATTGCGCCCTCCATCAGGCGGTGCCGGTAGGGCCGTTGAAACTGAGTCACCTGCGCCAGGTGGCAGGTCCCGCATATCTCTATCGTGCGCTTTGGTTTAGGCTTGTGAATCGAGTGGCATAGCACGCACGCCACCTGGTTTCTGGCGTGTGCGATACGGAAAGATCCCACGCGGCTCGGCTGGTTCAGGTGGCACTTCAGGCAGATGCGGTTGGCCTCGAGAAGCGGAACTTTTAAAGGATTGCGGATTAATGCCGGGTCGGCTGCCTCGGCATGCAGGCTCCCTGGGCCATGGCATGACTCGCACACCTGCTCTTTGAACCCCCACCTGTCACTGCCATCCACCTTGAAGTGAGGGTTCTTCTGAAGTCCATTGAAGATCTCCTCATGACAACCTTGGCAGACGGCGCTCCCCATATATTCCGCCTTGGCTGGAGGTGGGGGTCCGGGTGGTTTGGCCTGTTCCTGCCCCCCAAGAGGTAGTGCCACGAAAGCGAGCAACGCCGCCGCCAGAAAGCCCCGGTGTTCCTTGGTAACTAGTAGCTTAAGTGTCGGTTTCACTCAACCTAATAGTACAACCAAACTGACACGTCTGAGTGAAAAAAATAAAAGAATTTTCCGCATATGTGAAGAAGAATTTTAACAGTCAGCAAGCGGATACAGGACCCGGTGGACTTAGTGCCGGCGACCACTTTGGTCCGAAATTCACGGCGTTCGCGAGGACCTCATTCATCGGAAACCGCGCGCCATTCATGGCGCCACCTCTGATGTCCCCACACACGTGACCCGCGGCGCCCGGGCGGTCCGGGGGCGATTTTCCCGCCCTCCAGAGCACGGCCGTTCCGCCGGCCGGCGATCCCGGCGAAGCTCCGGAAATGCGCCATCAAACACCGGCATGCCAACTGGCAGGCGTGAGGTCTTGCTTGTAGGCGTTAAACGGAATCATCACCAGTCCGTACCTCCGCGCCGTCTGCCCCGAAGAGTCGCATTGCACGAACAGGTCACCCTCTCGATGCCCACCCTGCCGTACAGTTCACCGTCATCGAACGGCGGTGGGACGGATGCTTCCCTGGCGCGGGCTCCCGACAGGTTCTCATGCTGCCCGGGCGGCTCTCAGCGCGGCTCGTGGCAGGTGTCGCAGTCGTTGAGCGCGTGTTTCTGCTGGTGGCACTCCATGCAATTGCCCATCGAGAGGATCTTCTCGCGCCACAGCGCTTCCCGCTCCTTCACCGGCCCATGGCAGGTTTCACACGATGAGCCCGCCTCGACATGCACCCTGTGCGAGAAAAAGACAAAACTGGGAATCTGGTAGACGCGCTTCCATGGAACGGCCCGCTTCTGCTCATGAAACGCGGCCAGTTTCTGAATCTGCTCCGAGTCCTTCTTCACGCTCTGATGACAGGTCATGCAGACCGAGGTGGCGGGGAAGCCCATCATCTCGCCCGGGTCGGGATTGGTGTGACAGGTCTTGCATGCGAGTCCGAGCGCGCCCGCGTGCAACTTGTGGCTGTAAGCGATAGGCTGGGCGGGCGGCGGTGCGTGATCCGCAAACAGGAACAGAAGCAGGGCCAGCGTCACAGGAGTCCCTTTTTCTTCTGCTCCAGGATGTATTCGCCCGCCCGCATCGAGAGAGCGAGGATGGTCAGCGTCGGATTCTGCGCTCCGCCGGAGACAAAACTGCTGCCATCGGTGACGAAGAGGTTCTTCACGTCGTGACTCTGGTTGTGCGCGTTGAGCACACTGGTCTTCGGGTTGTCTCCCATGCGGCAGGTTCCGAGTTCATGGATGCTCTCGCCCGGAGGAGCCATCTGCGTATGTGAAGCGATTACTTCAAACCCCGCATCCCTGCACAATGCGATCCCCGTCTCCATGGCGTCCCTCGCCATCGCGTGTTCGTTATCCGAATATTTCTGCCGGATGTTGGCCGCGGGGATGCCCCACTCGTCTTTTACATCGGGATCGATGCGCACGAAGTTCTCCCTGCGCGGCAGCACCTCGCCCATGGTGGTGATGGAGAATCCGGCTCCGGCCGCGCCGTCGAGTTGTTTCTGCAACTCCTCCCCGTAGGCGGGGAAGTATTTCGCCGCCGGGGTGAAGCCGCTGCCGAAATCGTAGGCATAGCCGCGGAGAAACCCTTTCTCTCTCCTGTCAAGATTGCGGAAGCGCGGCACGTAGCCGCCCCCGCCCATCAGGCCGCGCCCGCCCTTGCCTCCACGCGCCTCGGGAACCACGGCGAGCACTCCGCTCTTGACATAGAACTGATCGAACAGGTAGTGGCCGAGAACGCCGCTCGAATTGCCCAGCCCGTCCGGGAACTGCCGCGATTTCGAGTTCAGCAGTAGCCGCGTGCTCTCGATGCAGGAAGCCGCCACCACGACGATGCCCGCCTTCGCGTGATACTCCCTCTTCGACCGGCGGTCGAGAAACAGCGCGCCGTTAGCGAGCCCGGTGTTGCGGTCGATGGTGATTTCCCGCACGACGGCATTAGGCGTCAGGGTGAGATTGCCGGATTCAAGCGCCGCCGGCAGCAGCACGTTCGCCGAACTCGCCAGCGTCCCCGTGGCCCGCCGCATCTTTGTCACGGGAATATTCCGCTTCGCGCACGCCGCCGCAAAGCGCTGCACGCATCCCGAATCCCGCGACTCATCGGGAACGTAGATGCCGTCGGGCAGTTGTGGGAGCCCTTCCTTCCTCCCCGACACCTTGAACATCGGCTCCACGCGGTCGTAGTAAGGCGCGAGATCGGAGTAGCGAATAGGCCAGTTCTCACCGAATCCGTCATGCTCCCGGCACTTGAATTCGTAGTCGCTCAGCCGCCAGGATTGACGGCCCCACAACAACGTCTTGCCTCCAATAGCGCGGATGCGGACCCAATAATAGGGGTCGCCGGGATCGTAGGTGTAAGGGTTTTGCTTCTCGTCCGCCCAGATGTTGGCGTTGAACTCCGAGGCCTGCGTGACATGAGGAAACCGGCCGGGCCTGCCGAAACCGCGGTAGGGCAGGTCGTAAACAGCCTTGAGAACGCGCTGCCGGTCGTAATCGAACGCCGGCCCGGCGTCCAGCATCAGGCACCTGGCGCCTCCTCGCGCCAGCACCCAGGCGGCCATCCCTCCGCCGGCGCCCGATCCAATGATGAGTACGTCGTAGTTGCGCGGCATGTGGATCTCCTTAATCGAGCGGCAGCCAGTAGAAGTTCATGCCCCCCGCCGAGCGCGAGCGGCGCGACATCACCCGAGCGTATTCGCGCGAACTGGCGGTGGCCTGGATGATATCGTCCCTGGCGTCGGACAGGAAGCGCGCGTACGGGTCGCGCGGCCCTCCATACGTCCATGCCTGCGTTAGCGGTGCAAGCAGGGGCTTTGTCTCTTCGGGACCGAGCGCGGCGAAGCTCTTCCCGAATCGCGTCCGCGCTTCGTTGTTCAGACGGTCGAGCCCGTTGCGGTAGAGCGTCTGCCGTTCAGTGCCGGAAGCTCCGACGAGAAAGTCGAGAAACTCGGGCACTCCGGCCTCCAGCGCGCCGGGGCGCTCGCCCAGCTTCGGCGCGATGGTATCCGCCAGTTTTGCGAGAGTGGCCATCTGGACCGCGGAAAAGCATCGTGGCACGCCATCCGCGGCGGCGTCGGGAGCCGTCTCCTGCAACTTCGGAATCTCGGACGAGGAGGACTGCGAGCCGGAATACTGCGCGGAGGCGGGAATCGCCGGCAGCGCGGGTAACGCGGCCATGGACTGGAGCAATCGGCGTCGTTTCATAGACTGACTTTCACAATATCACTCGCGCGTCCCCTTCCCGGCGGGTGACGCGTTCGCGATCCAGATACTCGAGCAGCGGGATGGCGTACTTGCGGGATACGCCGGTCCAGTCCTTGAACTCGGGAACCGTAAAGCGCGCGCCTCTTCTGGCGCCCAGCATGCCGCGCACGGCGTCGAGAGCCGAGGGGTGGAACAGCAGGTCGTCCGCCACCTTGACGAGACGCTTTTCCCGCAGCAGGATCTGCAGCAGAGACCGTGCGCGCGCGGCGTCGACGCCGCAGTTCCCGAGCACTTCCCGCGCGCCCGGAACCGTGAGTCCGGCGTTGGCGAAGGCCTCCTCGATCCTCCCGAGGGCCTGTTCTTCATCCCCCTTGAGCATCAGCCTGTGGGAGGTGAGCCGCACCAGATCTCCTTCGGCGGTCACCGGCGCGGACTTGAGCGCCACGTCCAGGAGAAACGCGGGAGAGCCGCCCAGTTCCCGGCTTCGCAGGTCTTCCCGCGACATTCCCGGCAGCAGCGGGTTTTGCTTGTGGAACGCCGCCAGGGCCGATTGGATGCGCGCCCGGCGGGACTCGATCCACTCCCGGTCGAGGGCCCAGCGCTGCTCCTCCACCCACATCACTCCGGCTTCCTTTATCGCTTTCATCAACTCCGCGGCCGAAAGGCCGGTGCGCGCCGTCAGCGCCTCGAGCGAAAGCCCGTACGGAGACTCTCTCACCAGCAACTGGACGCGCGCCGCCGCGGTCCCCCTCTCCAGCACCTCGAGGCGCGACGTGGAACCCGCGAGTTTGCGCGGCGGAGCGGGATCGAGGACCACCCCTCCGGCAATCGTGACGACCGGGGAGAACATGCGCAGGATGAAACGGTCGCCCGGAAGCAGCAACGCTCGCTCCCGGAGGGCGATGCGCGCATAACCGCGGGCGCCCGGCTCGATCCTCGAACCCCCGGCCATCCGCACCTCGGCTTCCATCTCCGCCGTGCCGGCATGAAAATGCACGGGCGCGCGATGTTTCAGGGCCTTTGCCGAGGGGAGCATCTCCACAACACAATCGAGGAGTCTTGTTGTTTCGAAACGCCCGGGTTCGGAGAGCGTCATGCCGCGGTGGAGTTCAGAGTGTTCGATGCCGCTGAGATTCACGGCCGTGCGCTGGCCGGCGGCGGCCTTCCCCGTCGCTCTTCCGTGAACCTGAATGCCCCGCACGCGCGCGCGCCTCCCGGTTGGGTGGACCTCCACCTCCTGCTCGACGCGGATCGCGCCTGAAAGCAGCGTGCCCGTAACAACGGCGCCGAAGCCTTTCATGGAAAATGCGCGGTCGATCGGCAGCCGGAAATGGCGCGTGGCGTCCTTCGGCGCTATGGTCTTCGCCATTGCCGCGATGGCGCTTTTCAACTCCTCGATGCCGGCTCCCGTGACGGCGCTCACCGCGATCATCGGGGCTCCCTCGAGAAACGAGCCCGCCGCGAATTCCTCCACCTCGAGTTTCACCAGTTCCAGGATCTCCGGGTCCACCAGATCCGTCTTCGTGAGCACCACCATGCCGTGTGAGATTCCGAGCAGGCGGCAGATGTCGAAGTGCTCCCGGGTCTGCGGCTTGATGGACTCATCGGCTGCGATGACCAGCAGGACTATATCGATTCCGCCCACCCCGGCAAGCATGTTGCGCACGAATCGCTCGTGCCCCGGAACATCGACAAAGCCGCATTCGATCTCATCGGTGAGCTTCAGGTGCGCGAAGCCGAGGTCGATCGATATGCCGCGCCGTTTCTCCTCGTCCAACCGGTCCGTGTCGATGCCCGTGAGCGCGCCCACGAGCGCTGTCTTGCCGTGATCGATGTGCCCGGCTGTTCCCAAGACGGCGTGTATCATGCTCAAACCCATGGTACCGTTTGGTACCTTTGTCTCTTATGGCCTTGAACCGTCTGGAAGAGTTGAGGCGCCGTCACGCGAACGCGGAGGCGGGCGGCGGAGAGGAACGCCGCAAGCGCCAGCATGCCGAGGGTAAACTCTCCGCCCGCGAGCGCGTCGAACTTCTTCTTGACGAAAACACCTTCGAGGAGTTGGACAAACTGGTCCGCCACCGCTGCCGCGATTTCGGCATGGAAGACCAGGTCATCGACGGCGATGGGTTTGTAACCGGTTACGGCCACATCCATGGGCGCCTGGTCTATGTGTTCGCGCAGGACTTCTCCGTGTTCGGCGGATCGCTGTCGGAGACGAACGCCAAGAAAATCTGCAAGGTGATGGATCTGGCGATGAAAACCGGGGCGCCGGTGATCGGCCTCAACGATTCGGGCGGAGCGCGCATTCAGGAGGGCGTTCTGTCGCTTGCCGGATACGCGGATATTTTTCTCCGCAATACTCTCGCCAGCGGCGTCATCCCGCAGATTTCCGCCATTCTCGGACCCTGCGCGGGCGGAGCCGTGTATTCGCCCGCCATCACCGATTTCGTTTTCATGGTGGACAGGACCAGCTACATGTTCGTCACCGGCCCCGATGTGATCAAGACCGTGACTCACGAGGACGTGAGCAAGGAAAAACTGGGGGGCGCGCTCACGCACAACTCGGTCAGCGGAGTGGCGCAATTCATCGCCGCCGATGACGCCGCCTGCCTGCGGATGATCCGCAAGCTGATGGATTTTCTGCCCCCGAACAACCGCGACAGCGCTCCGCGCAAGGCGTCCGCGGACCCCGTTGACCGCATGGATGAGAGTTTGGATACGCTGGTCCCGCGCGATCCCGGACTGCCCTACGACATCAAGGACATCATTCACCGCATCGTGGATGACGGCGATTTCTTCGAAGTGCAGGAGCACTATGCGATGAACATCGTGGTCGGCTTCGCGCGCATGGACGGACGGACCATCGGCATTGTCGCCAACCAGCCGGCCCACCTGGCGGGCTGCCTCGACATCAACTCCTCGTCCAAGGGCGCGCGGTTTGTGCGCTTCTGCGACGCCTTCAACATCCCGATCCTGACCCTCGAGGACGTGCCCGGATTCCTCCCCGGCACGGACCAGGAGTTCGGCGGCATCATCCGTCACGGCGCGAAACTGCTCTATGCCTACGCCGAAGCCACCGCGCCGAAGATCACCGTCATCACGCGCAAAGCTTATGGAGGAGCCTATTGCGTGATGGGCTCGAAGCATCTGCGCTGCGACATCAATTTCGCTTATCCCACCGCCGAGATCGCCGTCATGGGGGCGGAGGGCGCGGCGAACATCATCTACCGCCGGGAACTCTCCGCCGCCGAAGACAGGCAGGCCGTTCTGGCGGAACGGATCGCCGAATACCGCGAGCGTTTCGCGAATCCGTTCATCGCCGCCGAGCACGGCTTCATTGATGATGTGATCGAACCCCGGGAAACCAGGCCCCGCATCATCAAGGCCTTGCGCATGCTCGAGAACAAGGTCGACGCCATGCCGCGGAAGAAACACGGTAACATTCCTCTCTAACTCATGACTTCCACGAAAAAGGCGTTGCCGCCGAATTACAAGTGGTACGTAGTCGCCATGCTGTGGTGGATCGCGTTCTTCAACTACGCGGACCGCCAGGCGATCTTCTCGGTCTTCCCTCTGCTCGAGAAGGAACTGGCGCTCAGCAATACGCAACTCGGCCTGCTCGGCTCTTCCTTCGCCTGGGTCTACGGGCTGGGAGCGCTGTTTGCCGGAACGGTTGTGGACCGTATCCGCCGCAAGACGGCGATCATCGGCGGACTGCACGCATGGAGCGTCATCTGCATGGCGACGGCCCTCTCGCGCGATTTTTCGCACCTGCTGTTTTTTCGCGCGGCCGAAGGGTTGGGGGAGACCTTCTACTTTCCGGCCTCGATGTCATTGGTGAGCGATTATCACGGCAAGAGCACGCGATCCCGCGCGATGGGATTTCATCAGACGAGCGTCTACCTGGGAACCATCGGCGGCGGCTTCTTCGCGGGATTGATCGGGCAATACCACGGATGGCGGCTGTCGTTCCTCGTCTTCGGCGGATTGGGCGTCCTGCTTGGATTTGTGCTGTCACGCTACCTGTACGAGCCCGAACGCGGAGCTTCGGACCACATGGAATCCGGAACCCCGCTCGGCATCCGTGAATTTCTGGGCCTGGCGTGGCGCACCAGGACCGTGCGCGTGCTGTTGCTCGCGTTCGTGTGCTCGAACTTCGTGGCCATCGTCATGCTCTCCTGGATGCCGAAATTCCTCTTCGATAAGTTCCATCTGAGCCTGGCGATGGCGGGTTTGACGGCGACGTTGTTTCTGCAACTGGCGAGCATGGTGGGCTCGCCGGTGGGCGGTTGGATGGCCGACGTGCTGCGCCGGCGCGGCGCGGGAGGGAGAATGGCCGTGCAGGCCATCGGAGTCTTTGCCGGAGCGCCGTTCGTGGTGCTTTGCGGCCTCACGCAATCCATCCCGTGGCTGATTGTGGCGCTCATCGGCTGGGGCTTCTGCAAGGGCCTGTACGACGCGAACATCTTCGCCGCGGTTTACGAGGTAGTGCGGCCGGAGGCCCGCGGAGCGGCGGCGGGGCTGATGAACACGGTGGGATGGCTCGGCGGCGGAGGCGCGCCGCTTCTCGTGGGGCTTCTGGCCGATCATTACGGTTTGAGCCTGGCGATCGCCGTGACTGCCGTCGTCTATCTGGCCGCCGGATCTCTGCTCGCTCTGGGCGCGATAAAGTATGTGGATGCCGACGCCGCCGCGGTCCGCGCCGCGCGCGGTTGATACGCCCGGCCTCTTCGCAGGCGGGCGAGACAAATGAAACGTGCATTGTTCTGGGTGACTCCCGGCCTGTTCCTGCTGCTTGTCTACTGGCAGGGTTTGTTTTCGTGGTTCCAGCAGGACGATTTCGCGTGGATGGGGCTGCTCCGGGAGGTGAGGGAAGGCGCCGGCCTGTGGAGCACGCTCTTCCATCCTTCCCAGCATGGGACATGGCGGCCGCTCGGCGAGCGCGCCTACTTCCTCTTCTTCCCCTGGGCGTTCGGTTATGAAGCGTGGCCGATGCGGGTGGTTGCGTTTCTGACGATGTGGGGGAGCCTGGCGCTGGCGCAGGCGATCATGCTGCGGCTGACAGCGTCCTGGCGCGCCGCGTTTCTGACGCCCATCCTCTGGGTGGCGAACAGTAAGCTGATTATCCCGATGATCTCGAACGGCGCCTATGTCCATGTGCTGAGCGGGTTCTTTCTCCTCCTGGCGCTGTGGTTGCTCATGCGCGGTCAATGGGCGGCGATGTGGGCGGCGTTTCTCGCCGGATTCGGAGCGATGGAGATGAACGTGGTGTTTCCAGCGCTGGCGACTCTTTACTGCCTGGTGGCGGAGCGGCGAAACCTGCGGCGCGTCGTCTGGCTGTGGCCCGTGTCGGCGGCGTACTACGCGTTGCACATGATGCTTGCTCCGAAGATGGCGGGAGGCAGCTATGCCATGCACTTCGACGCCGGCATGGTGGGAACTCTGGCGCGGTACCTGAGCTGGGCTTTTGCTCCGGATAATCTTGCGGCCTTCACCGGCTTGCCGCCGTGGGCGGGCGCGGCGAGTGGAATCGTGTTCCCTTTGCTTCTGATCGGATTTGCAGCCGCGCAGGCCCTGCGCGGACAGTACCTGGGGCTCATGTTCCTTGGCTGGTTCGTGATTCTGCTGTCTCCGGTGCTCCCTCTCAGCGCTCACGTGACGGACTACTACCTCACGGCGCCGTTGGCGGCGTTATCAATGCTCGGGGCGTTCGCCGCTTCGCGCCACCCCCGGCCCGCCGCTCCTCTCCTTGTCTTGTATCTCGCGCTCATGCTTCCCTGCGCATATCGGGGAACAGGGTGGTGGAGAGCGCGCAGTCTGGTGGCGGAGAGACTGGTGCGGCGCGTGTTTGCCGCGCACGCCGCGAATCCGCATGCCGTCATCCTGCTCGAGGGAGTCACCAGCGAACAGTTCTGGGCCGCGCTGGCGCACTATCCCTTTGTCGATCACGGGAAGACGTATGTGTACCTCGCACCCGAAACCGCCGCCGTCATCGAGCCCCACCCGGAATCGGGCGTGCGCCTGCGGGAGTTTTTTCTGACTCCGCCTGAGACGGAACGGCTACGGATGGAAGGGCGCCTGCTGGTTCTGAAAGCGTCCTGATGGCTACTCCGAACCGGGAGCCTCCATCAGCAGGTCCACCACCGATTGATGTCCTCCTCCCAGGGCAAGGTCGAGCGGCAACTGGTTGTTGTCGGCGCGCAGGTTGGCGTTCGCGCCCGCCGCAAGCAGGACTTTCACCATCTCGGCATCCCCGTTCTGCGCGGCCGCGTGCAACGCCGTCCACCCCGCCGCCTGCGTGGCGTTGACGTCGGCGCCACGCTCGAGCAGCATGGCGATGATGTCCCGGCTCTTGCCCGCCGCGGCGGCGTGGAGCGGATGATTGTTCAAGGCGTTTGTCGAACGCGCCAGCACGGGAGCCCCGGCATCGAGCAGCAGTTTCACGGCTTCTTTTCTACGGAAATAAGCAGCGAGATGGAGCGGGGTCCAACCATCGGTGGAATACATCTCCACCGCCTCCCTTCCGGCCGCGAGGCATTTCTCGAGCTGCGGAAGATCGCCCATCGCGGCGGCCGCGCAAGCGTCGATCTTCGCGCCATTCATAAGCAGAAGCTTGCGCACATCCGGCCGGTCATAGTAGATGGCCACCATGATGGCGGGAGTCCCCTGGTCATTAACCGCGTTGGCCAACCCGGGGTTCTGGTCCAGCATGGCCGTGAGTCCGTAGACGTCATCGCCCTTGAGGAGATCGAAAAATTCCTTGAGCAGGTCGTTCATGGCGCTGGAGCGAAGAGCCTTTCCGCCTTGCATACCTCCCAATCGAGGTGATTGATGTAGAACAGCAGGGCGGACCGGGGGTACTTTTCGTGAAACTGCTCCCAGGCGCGCTGCTGCCATCCCTCCGTGAGGTATTGTGTTACGTCGGCATCCTTGGGAAAAAAACCGTCGTCGTGCGGCACGCCCAGGAAATTGAGCACCTCCTGGATCATGTCGAGATGGGAAACCAGAACCGCCTGCGCGATGTCGGTGGCGAACTCCTCGTTCCCCTCTCCCATGCGCGCCCAAAGCCGCGGCGCGGCCCGGCGAAGCGTTTCCGAATTCAACTTCCCCAGATGGGCTCTCATCTTCAACCGGTCGAAAAGCTGATACGTCCGTAACTTACCTATGGAGACCGTGCGGAGAAGGCCTTGAAAATTTTCCTCGCCAAGCCCCAGGAAGACATCGCAAAGCTGCATCAAGGTCAGAGTAACACGATAGAATAAGAGATTTGGTTGAAATGCATGAACAACATCATCATCTTGGGCGCGCAGTGGGGAGACGAGGGCAAGGGAAAAGTGGTGGACCTGCTGGCGGAGAGATTTGACATTGTCACTCGTTACCAGGGTGGCCACAACGCGGGGCACACGGTGTTCGTGGGCGACCGGAAATTCGTACTGAAGTTGATTCCGAGCGGCATTCTCCGCGGCAAGAAGGCCGTCATCGGCAACGGGGTCGTGATCGACCCCGGCGCGTTGCTCGATGAGATCCGGACCTTAGCCGCGGTGGGCATCGGCGTGGAGCGCCTGCTTTCCATCAGCAACCGCGCTCACGTCATCTTTCCCTTTCACCGCCTGGTGGAGGGTGCCTCGGAGAACCGCGAAAACCGCACCGCGATCGGAACCACCTCGCGGGGAATCGGACCCTGTTACGAAGACAAGATCGCGCGGCGCGGCATCCGCGTCGCCGACCTGCTCGACCGGACGAATTTCCGCGCCTTGTACGCCTCCCTGGCGGAAGACAAACAGACCTTTGCCCGGGCCTTTCAGATCGACGGCCACATCGACTACGACAGGATCCGCGAAGAGTATGAGCAGTTCGGGGAGCGGATACGGGGCATGGTTTGCGATACCTCGCGGTTGCTGAATGAGGCGATCCGCGACGGACGGCGGATCCTCTTCGAGGGGGCGCAGGGAACAATGCTCGATGTCGACCATGGCACCTACCCCTTCGTCACCAGTTCGAGCGCCGCCGCCGGTGGAGCCTGCACCGGAAGCGGCGTCGCCCCCACGCGGATCGGCGGCGTGCTCGGCGTTTCCAAGGCCTACACCACGCGCGTGGGCGGTGGCCCGTTTCCAACCGAGGACAATGGCCCCGGCGGCGAGCGCATTCGCAAAGCCGGCAAGGAATTCGGAGCCGTCACGGGCCGGCCGCGGCGCTGTGGATGGTTCGACGTTCCCCTTCTCAAGTACACCGCGGCGGTGAACGGATTCGACAGCATCGTGGTGACCAAACTGGACGTGCTCGACGAGTTCGACGAGGTTAAGGTCTGCACCGGCTACCGCTTGAACGGACGCGTCACCGACGAAGTGCCCGCTACTTCAAAGGAACTGGAGTCCATCGAGCCGGTCTACGAAACGCTTCGCGGATGGAAAGCGCCCACCCGGGGGGCGACCTCCCACGGCGCGCTTCCGGATGCCGCCAGGCGCTACCTCGATTATCTTGCTGCCCAGGTGGGCGTGGAGATAGGATGTATCTCCACCGGGCCTGAACGCAATGAAACGATCATTGTCCCTGGTTCGCGTTTCGAGAGCCTCATCGGCTGACGTGCTACAGTTAACACACGTTCTCTGATGGACCCGGGCGCGCACATCGGCCACTATAGGATTGTCTCCCGGCTGGGAGCCGGTGGGATGGGCGAAGTGTATCTGGCGCAGGATGAGCGGCTTGAGCGTCCGGCGGCGGTGAAAATCCTGGCGGGCAAGTCCAGTTCCGACACCGAGAGTCTGCGGCGCTTCACGCAGGAAGCCAGAGCCGCCGCCGCCCTCAGCCACCCCAACATCGCCCACATCTACGACGCCGGCCAGGAGGATGGAATCCCCTTTCTGGTGATGGAATATGTCGAAGGCGCCACGCTCAATACCATCGCCGACAGACTGCCCATGGACAACGAGGCGCTGCTCGCTGTCGCCATGCAGGTGGCCGACGCGCTTGTCGAGGCGCACCAGAAGGGCATTATTCATCGCGACATCAAACCCTCGAACCTGATTCGCAACACTCGCGGCCAGATCAAGGTGCTCGATTTCGGGCTGGCTAAGCTCAGCGCCGCCGCGCGAAGCCGCTACGCCACCTCGGTGGCGAGCGGAGCCACAACCGCTTCCGGAAGCCAGGGCAGCATCGCGGTCGGAAGCCTGCCCTACATGAGCCCGGAACAGGCGCTGGCCCGCGATGTGGATCAGCGGACGGACATTTTCAGCCTCGGAGCGGTGTTGTACGAACTGGCCACGGGCAGACGCGCCTTTCCCGGACATACCGCGGCGGCAATATTTGATGGCATCCTCAACCGCAATCCGCCGTCTCCACTCGCTTTGAACCGCAATCTGTGCGAGCCGCTCGACCGCATCATACGCAAGTGCCTCGAAAAGGACGCGAGTCTGCGCTATCAGACGGCATCGGATCTGCTCGCCGACCTGAAACTGGCGCATCGCGATTCGAGCGGAGCCATAACAAGACCCAACATTGGGCCTTCGCGCCGCCCCTGGTTTGTAGTGGTTCTCGGCGTGGTGGCCGTGCTCTCCTCGGCCGTGTTCGGCTGGTACTGGGCCAACCGCCCTCCCGCCTCGGCGCCGGAGCCGATGCGCACCGTGCCTCTAACCAGTTTTCCCGGCAGTGAGAGCCAGCCTTCGTTCTCTCCTGACGGCAACCAGGTCGCCTTTTCCTGGAACCAGGGGAAGGAGGACGATCTCGACATCTTCGTGAAAGTAGTCGAGGCGGGCATGCCGTTGAGACTTACCAGCTCGCCCGCATCCGAGTACAGTCCCGCATGGTCGCCCGACGGAAAGTACATCGCCTTCCTGCGCCAGACCGCCGAAACAGCCGGGTTTTTTCTGATCCCCGCGCTCGGCGGGCTCGAGCGCAAAGTCAGCGACGCGAGTCCGCAGCGTGTGGGGGCGGATGCCCCCTTCGTATCGTGGTCGCCCGATGGAAAGCAGCTCTGTCTCGTCGATCGCGACTCCGTGCGCGAGCCGCTTAGCCTCTATCTGCTCGACATGGAAACCAGCCACCGGCGGAGAATCACTTCCCCTCCGCGGAATTACCTGGGAGACAGCACTCCCGTATTCTCGCCCGAGGGAGACAGGATCGCGTTTGTCAGAACCCGCAGTCTCGCCATTCAGGACATCTACATCCTTGACCTCCAGGAAGGCAAGGAGACCCGGATCACCCACGACGACCGCCGGATTTACGGACTCGCCTGGGACGCCGCGGATGGAAAAATCGTCTACTCATCGGCGCGCCAGGCCAACAGCAGGCTGTGGCGAATCTCTCCCAAGGGCGGAGAACCGCGGGCGATCACCGGAATCGGCGATCAGGCGGGATTCCTTTCCATTTCCCGCAATGGACAGCGCCTCGCCTTTACACGGTCCGTCATCGACACCAACATCTGGCGCTACGAAATGCCCGATCGATTGACGCCCGCTCCGGTCGGCAAGAGTCTCGCGCCCTCCACCCGCCACGAGCAGGGCCCGCGATATTCTCCCGACGGGACTCGAATCGCGTTTGCTTCCAACCGCTCGGGAGCCCTCGAAATCTGGGTGGCCAGTGCGAATGGGGAGAACCTGAACCAGCTCACCACCTTCAACGGGCCTCCCACTGGAAGTCCCATGTGGTCCCCTGACGGCAAGTTCATCGTCTTCGACTCCCGGCCGAACGGAAACCCCGACATTTATGTGGTCAGCTCGGATGGCGGGCTCCCCCGGCGGCTTACTTCCGAGGCTTCCCAGGAAATTGTGCCCAGTTGGTCGAACGACGGAAAATGGATCTACTTCACCACCAACCGCACGGGGAATTACGAGGTCTGGAAGATGCCTTCCGAAGGCGGAATTCCGAAGCCCGTGACAAAGGGCGGAGGCTTTCATGGCGTGGAATCGCCCGATAGCCGGTACGTTCTGTACACCAAGGCTCTGAATCTGCCGGGTCTGTGGCGGGTCCCGGTGGACGGCGGACAGGAAGAGCCCCTGCTCGATGCCCTCAAGCCCGGCTATTGGAGCTATTGGTGCTCCGGCAAGGCTGGCATTTACTACATCGACCGGGAAGACGTGGAGGGTGGAGGAGCGCGCTATCCCTTGCGCCTGTTCAACCCCGTAACCAGGAAGGATACGATTCTTACCTATCTCAACCGGCGTCCGTTCAACAGCGGACTCTCGGTTGCTCCCGATGGAAAATCTTTTCTTTACACCCAGGTGGATCAGAGCGAAATCGATATCATGATGGTGGATGGTTTCCGGTAGAAAGCGCGGCCGGACAGGCCTCCCGTTGCGCTTTTCCGCGCCTCTCCCGCTACACCCCGATATCTTCGTTCCACAACTCGGGGTTTGCCCGAATGAACCCGCGCATCATCCCGATGCATTCCTCATCCTGGAGGACTTCCACCTGGATTCCCTGGCTCCGCATGTACTCCTCGGACCCGAGGAACGTTGCATTCTCTCCCACCACGACTCGCGGGATGCGGTAGAGCACGATCGCGCCGCTGCACATCGGGCACGGAGACAGTGTCGAATAAAGCGTGCACTCCCGGTAAACGCGCGCCGGCAGGCGCCCCGCGTTCCTCAGGCAGTTCATCTCCCCATGATCAATGGGACTCCCCGTCTGCACGCGGCAGTTGTGGCCTTCCCCGATGATCCGGCCTTGATGCACCAGCACGCTCCCGATGGGAATTCCGCCTTCGGCAAGGCTCTTCCTCGCCTGGGCGATGGCTGCTTCCAGAAAAATGTCTCGTGTCATCATTCCCGCCTTTATTGCAACATGATCAGCTTGCTCCGCGCCTCGAAATCATTCGGAGCCGCCTGAAGCACGCGCCGCAACTGCAGTTTCGCTTCCTCCCGCCTGCCTGTCAGCAGATAGCATTCGGCGAGTTCCTTGCGGGCGCCCAGGTGATCGGGCTGCTTTTGCAGCACCATTGTCAGGTTGCGCTCGGCGTCGGCGAAATCCCTTCGTTTCAGGTATACGCCGGCCAGCAGCCGCCTCGCCTCCACGTTGTTCGGTTCAATTCGCAGCGCCGCCTCGAAGTGCTCGATCGCCTTGTCGAGGTTTCCACCCTGCTCGTATAGCCCGGCGAGGTTCAGGTGCATGACGTCGTTGTCGCGCGTCACCGCGACGGTGTGCTCAAACAGGGAGAAACTGTCCCTCCAGTGAGTGGTCTGCAGGAAGGAAACGAAGGTAAGGACGCCCAGCAGGAGTCCCGCCCCGCCGAATCGCGCCACCAGCGGCACGCGAAAGCGGACGCATAACTCGCCCAGGCCCCAGGCCGCCATGATCGAGAGCCCGATCATGGGAAGGTAGGTGAACCGGTCCGCCATCGCCTGCACGCCCGTTTGCGCAACCCCGATCATCGGGACCATGGCGCCCAGGAACCATAGCCACCCCGCCGCCAGGTATCCGCTCCGCGACCCCCGCCGCAGCACCCCGGCGGTGATAAGCGTGAGCAGCAACAGCGCCCCGAGCATGGTGGTCACGGGAATCTTGCCATATGGGTATAACACCCCGAGATCCGCCGGCCAGAGAAACTTGCCCACGTAGCGCGCATAGGAGAGCACGCCGTTCCACAGCCGGAAATAAAAGGGAAGCGCGGTCAGCGAAACCGTCGCGCCCATTGCGCGCTGGCCCACGAAAGTCCACACGCTCGATGCCGCCACGATGGCGAACATCGGCCACTTTTCGGTCGCCAGCGCCGCCAGGTCCGCGCGTGTCCGCATCCGTTTCAAAGGCCACCAATCGAGCAGCAGCAGCACGAAGGGCAGCGTCACCACGCTCGGCTTGCTCATCACCGCGCCGAGAAATGCCGCCAGCATCGCCGCGTAGCGGCCCTTCGTGCGGTTCTTCACCCAACCCGCGTAGGCGATCAGCGTGAGCATCCAGAACAGGCCGCTGAGAACGTCCTTGCGCTCCGCGATCCATGCCACCGACTCGACACGCAGCGGGTGCAGCGCGAACAGTCCGGCCGCCAGCGCGCTGCGCCACAACGCCCCCGTGAGCATCCGTAGCGCCAGCATTAGCAAAACCGTGTTGACGGCATGCAGCAGCGCGCTCTCGAGATGCTGCGGGCCGGCGTTCACCCCAAAAATCCCGCAATCCACCATGTGCGAGAGCCAGGTGAGCGGCTGCCAGTAATAAAAATCGAACGTGCGGAACGCCCAGGCGATCCCCTCCGCGGTCACCCCGCGGTTCACATGAACGTTCCCCACGACGTAGTTCGGATCGTCGTAATTGATGAAGCCATGCGAGCCGGTCTGGAAATAGATGAGAAAACATGCCATCACCAACCCGCCCGCGGCCATCCAGAACATGCGCGGCGGCAGGGGAACCGGATCCGCCGCTTGTGGCGGGGCCGTGGTCTTTCCACGCGGCGCGCGTCTCTCTTTTCTTGCCATCTCCGAATCTTCCAGAATAGCCTGGAGTCAGTGGACGTCGTTCAGATCACCAGAACTCTCGATGCGGCCTCCGTGCTTGCGGCGTATAAGGCCGGAAGGTTCCCCATGGGCTACCCCGGCCGCGAAGTGATTACGTGGCACCATCCGCGGCGGCGGGCCATCCTTCCTCTCGGCCAGTTTCACACCTCGCGCTCGCTGGCCCGCACTCTGAAGAAAGCGGCCTTCGAGGTCACCTACGACCAGGCCTTCGACGACGTCATGCGCGGTTGCGCCGATCGCGACTCCACCTGGATCACCGCCGCCATCTTTCGCGTGTACCGTCAACTCCACCGCCTGGGATATGCCCACTCCGTCGAGGTTTGGGTGGACCGGCAACTCGCCGGCGGAGTCTACGGCGTTCACATCGGCGGAGCCTTCTTTGCCGAATCGAAATTTCATCGTGTCACGGACATGTCGAAGGTGGCGCTGGCTCATCTCGCCGAACGCCTCCGGAATCGGGGGTTCGCTTTGCTGGAGGTTCAATACCGGACCGCACACCTGGCCCGGTTCGGCGTCATCGAGATCAGCGGCGCGGAATATGAACGCCGTCTCGAAGAGGCTTTGCGTCTCGAATGTGTCTTTCCTTAGGCCGCTTTCCTCAACGCCCGCGCGTCCATGTACACTGTCCTCATGGTGCGGAAAAAAGTAGCCATCATCGGCTCGGGCAACATCGGAACCGACCTGATGATCAAAGTACTGCGCACGGCGCGGAATCTCGAAATGGGAGTCATGGCCGGCATCGATGCCGGCTCGGATGGATTGGCCCGCGCCCGCCGCATGGGCGTGGCCGCCACCCACGGCGGCATTGACGATCTTGTCCGCATGAGGGAGTTCGAGGACATTCGCATCGTTTTCGACGCCACATCCGCCAAGGCGCATGCCCGCCATGACGCCGTGCTGCGCCGCCTTGGTAAACAGGTGATCGACCTGACGCCGGCTTCCATCGGACCCTACGTCGTCCCCGTTGTGAATCTCGGCGAACACAAGGACGCGCCGAACCTCAGCATGGTGAGTTGCGGCGGCCAGGCGACAATCCCGATTGTTCACGCGGTGGACCGCGTGGCGCGCGTGCGCTACGCCGAGATCGTGGCCTCTATCGCCAGCAAGTCCGCCGGACCCGGAACGCGCGCCAACATCGACGAGTTTACGGAAACCACCGCCCGCGCCATCGAAACCGTCGGCGGAGCCGCGCGCGGCAAGGCCATCATCGTGCTGAACCCCGCCGAGCCCCCGTTGATTATGCGCGACACGGTTTTCTGCTTCAGCGAACTCGGCGATACAAGAGCTATCGCCGCCTCCATTCAGCGCATGGTGGCTGACGTCCAAACCTATGTTCCCGGCTATCGCCTCAAGCAGGAAGTGCAGTTCGAGCCGTTCATCCTCGAGGGCGTGGAAGGGCTCAAAACTTCCGTGTTCCTCGAAGTGGAAGGGGCCGCGCACTACCTGCCCGCCTATGCCGGTAATCTCGATATCATGACTTCGGCCGCGCTCGCGGCCGCCGAACGGCTGGCTGCCGTCTGAAGGAGCGAGAGATGAAACTTTACATTCAAGATGTCACCCTGCGCGACGGGATGCACGCCATCCGCCACCGCTACACCACGAAGGATGTCGCGGAAATTGCGCGCGCCCTCGATGCCGCCCGTGTGGACGCCATCGAGATCGCCCATGGCGATGGGGTGGCCGGATCGAGTTTCAACTACGGGTTCGGAGCGCACACCGACCTCGAATGGATTGAAGCCGCCGCGGCGAATATGAAGCACGCCAGGGTGACCACGCTCCTGCTGCCCGGAATCGGCACGATTCATGATTTGAAAGACGCCTATGCGGCCGGCGCGCGCAGTGTTCGCGTGGCCACCCACTGCACCGAGGCCGATATCGCCAGCCAGCATATCGAATCCGCGCGCAATCTGGGGATGGACGTGGCCGGATTCCTGATGATGGCCCATATGGCGCCTCCGGCGGAACTCGCCCGGCAGGCGAAGCTGATGGAATCCTATGGCGCTCATTGCGTCTACGTCACCGATTCGGCGGGCGCGCTGCTGATGCACGAGGTGGCCGAACGCTTCCAGGCATTCAACGAAGTGCTCGATCCCGCCACCGAGCGCGGCATTCACGCGCACCACAACCTGACGCTGGCCGTCGCGAACTCGGTGATCGCCGTGCAACACGGCGCGATTCGCGTGGATGCGTCGCTCGCGGGCATGGGAGCCGGGGCGGGGAACACGCCCATCGAGGCTTTCATCGCCGTGGCGAACCGCATGGGATTCGAACACGGCTGCGATCTGTTCGCCCTCATGGATGCCGCCGAGGATCTGATCCGCCCCCTCCAGGACCGCCCCGTCCGGGTGGACCGCGAGACCCTCTCGCTTGGCTATGCCGGCGTCTACTCGAGTTTCCTGCGCCATGCCGAGAAGGCTTCGTCGATGTATGGCATCGACACTCGCGAGATCCTCGTGGAACTCGGAAAACGGCGCATGGTCGGCGGCCAGGAGGATATGATCGTCGACGTCGCCCTCGACTTGAAGAAAGCCGCCCAACCCGTGGAAAGCTGAGGGCGAAGTGGATCAGCCCCCCGGGACTGTCCTCTTCACGCCATCAGCGCCTTCTCCCAAACGGGAGTAAGAAAGTAGCCCTGCCGCTGCTTGATCTCCGATTTCGAGTAGACACGCTTCACGATCTCCATCAACGCGCCGGCGTTGCCATCCACCGAGCTGATCCCCGATTCGTCCACTCCCGTCACTACAAAATGATGATTCAAACCCGTGGGGCTGACAACCCCTATGTCGCCCGGTTTCGGCCACGTCACGATGCGGTACTCATCCTGCGCCTTCGGTTTCCCGATGCTGTACTTGAGCGGCCACCCGGAGACCTTCAGTCCACAGGATTTGTGCACGTACAGAGAGAAGATGCCGCACCAGGAGACAATGTCGATATTGTTGCGTTCGGAAGCCGAATACTGGCGCTGGTACATCGCTTCCGCCTGCTCGGTGATCGTTAAGCATCTCTGCGGCGCGGGTCCGCCGGCTATCGTGAAGATATTCATGATCGCCTTCCCGCCCTGCCGCAAACGTGTGGATCTGTCCGCGCAGAGTTTTCCCGCAACCCGCGGGTCGGACGCGCTGGGGCGATCGGCGCCCTGCTTCCAGCCGCCATATTGCTGGAAATTCTGGAGCGCGAACTGGACAATCCGGTCCCGCGCGGCCGCCTCATTGGACGGCATGCCCTCGGGCGCCGTCATTCCGGCCGCCGGCGTTTCATTGGGCTGGGAGGGCGGGGAAGCAGGGTCCGCGGAGGCGGGTGCTCCGATCGCTCCTCCGCCATTTGAGCCCAACAGGCGCCCCCAGGTTGCCGGCCCCACGATGCCGTCTGCCGCCAGGCCGCGGGAGCGCTGAAAATCGATCACCCGCAGCCGCGTTTGCTGGCCGAAAATTCCGTCCTCCGCAATGCGTCCGAGCGCCGATTGGATCTTGTTCAGCAGGACTTGCAGCTCTTTCACCACCTGTCCAGTGGATCCGAATTTTATGATGGGCTTCATTGCCGTTCTCCTGCCCTTTCAGGCGTAAGCCCGCACTGAAATTCGTCATCCACTGTGCGCCGATGCGCTCAGCCGAAGTCGAAGCCAAGCTGCTCGCCGCCGCCGGAAAGCCGCAACCTGCTCCGCACCCCAGGAATCCAGGACATCTCATAGCGGCATTCCTCCTCCACCGTGGCGTCGCCGCGAAACTCGGCTGCCTCCAGCAACTCTTCTAACACCTCCATCTCCTCGTACAGCCACTCCATCTCTTTCAGAAACCGGAATCCGCGCAATCCGAGCGAGGCCGCCAAACGCCAGTCTTCCTCCTTCGCCCATCGCCATGCGCTCTCCCATTCCCCCAGCCACTCCTTACACTGTTCCCGCCGCTGGCGGTGGTCTCCGAATACGCAATCGAGCACCTCGGCGTGCCGCCGCCTCAGCCACTCCGCTTCGCCCCCTTCCGGCCGCCGGAAATACTTCCCCGCCGCGTCTAGTGGATCGATCGAACGCCCGGCCGCCAACCGGTCCGCCGCCTCCTCGGCCGCCCGTTCGGAGAGTCCGGCAATCTCCGCCGCCAGGGCCAGCGGGACAGCGCCGCGCCGGCACACCGTCATCGCTTCCCACAGACGTAGCATCTCCTCCTCCACGGGCGCTCTCACCGCCGCCTCCCGGTCTTCACCCAGCAGCACTGCCCGTTCCGGCCACCATTCCCTGGTTGTAATCAGAACGCTGGTGCGCTTTGCCGGCGGTATTTCCGGAAAAGGGACGTCCGCATCCTCGAGAACTACCAACCGGCGCCGCTGCTCCCAGTCCTTGCAACGCGCCATCTCACCCTGAAGGAACGTCTCCGAGCGTCCGCCGCATCCGAGCCACAGGATCTCATGGAAGTGCCCGCCGGCCGCACGCGCGAACTCCTGCGCAAGGCAGCTCTTGCCGCTCCCCGCCCCGCCGCTCACCACCGCCGTGCCGGCTTCATCCACCAGCCATTCCCACAGTCTCTCCAGTTCCTCCCCGCGCCCGGAAAACCATGGCAGCCTCGCCGGTTCAAATCCTTTCTCCACCTCGCGCAGGCTCAGTGCCCAGCGCTCTATCCGGCGCAAATCAGCGCCATCGAAAAACAGGCGCGTGTTCCTCCGCAGCAGGTGCGGAAACGCGCACTCCCCCGCCAACACCCAGCCCACCGGCGGCTCCGCGTTTCCCTCGACATGCTCCAACACGCCCGCCCAGTCTTCTCTCTTCAGCTTGGCCGGAACCGCACTCTCCGAAAGCACGGCAAGCACGGCGTCGGAGCCCAAACCCTCCTCCCATGCCGCGTTCACCGTCTGCCCCGCCGGCAGCTCATCGAGAGCTACGCGTGCTCCCGCGCCCTCCAGCCTCCGCACAATCGCCTGCGCCAGCGCGCGGTCCTTCTCCCCATGGCACAGGAATATGTTCACCAGGCCCATCACCCCAGGAGCCGGACGCCGCGCTCCAAATCGAGCAATCGTTGCTTGATATCGAGCCCGCCGCCGAATCCGGTGAGTTTTCCCGTCGAACCGATTACGCGGTGGCACGGCACGATGATCGCGATGGGATTCGCTCCGTTGGCCAGCCCCACCGCCCGCGATCCCTTCGGGTTTCCAATGCGGCGCGCCAGTTCACCATAGGAAATCGTCGTTCCATAGGGAATCTCTCGAAGCGCGCTCCAGACGCGAAGTTGAAAGTCCGTGCCTGCCGGAGCGAGGTTCACGCTGAATTCCCGCCTCTCGCCCGAAAAGTACTCTCCCAACTCCGCCTTCACCCGCTCGAAGGGACCTTCATCCCGAACCCAATCCGCCGCCGCCTCGCGCGCCTTGGGTCCCATCGTGAAGCTCAACATCCGCAGGGCGTCTCCCGTCCCCGCCAGCAGCAAGCGCCCCGCCGGGCTCGCCATCTCGCTGTAGTAGACCCGTTCCACCTCTCCAGCTTATCCTGAACTGGTGACGCTGACCGTCCTGCCGGAACCACTCGCCATCTGCCGCATGGAGCCGGGTGACCCGCTGCCTGCCTGGGCCGCCGGGCCGTTTCTGTCGGTCACTCGCACCGCCGGCGAACTTTCCATTGTCTGCTCTCAATCCGCGGCGCCGCCTTCGGTGACCCGGGACCCGGACTGGCGGGCGCTGCGCGTCGCCGGTCCGCTCGACCTTTCCCTCATCGGCGTTCTGCTCTCCATCGCGCAACCCCTCGCCGATGCCGGAATCAGCCTGTTCGCCGTCTCCACGTTCGATACGGACTATATCCTTGTCAAGGAGACCTCGCTGCCGCAAGCCATCGCCGCCCTCACCGCCGGGGGCCATACCGTGGACGAATGAGCACGCTCGAAGACTGGAGCCGCGAAATCGAACTCCTCTCCGGGGGCCCGGTCGTGCTCGTGCGCGTCGAGACAGACACGGACGCAAACACCCTCCACATCCCGCCCTCTTTTCCCGGACGCGAAATTGTCCGCCGGTACTTGCTTCAGGAATCCTTCGTCCGCCAGTTCCTCCTCGCCCACGCGCTCTCTCTGAACCAGGACGGCTTCCACTTCGTTCTTCTCAACATGGCCCGCGCCGCCGATTGGCAGGGTCTCGAGGATTCGCTGCTGGCGCATGAGTACGGCCATATCTGGTTGGATGTTCTCGGCTACCGCGCGCCGGCCTATGATTCCGCTAAACCCTGCCTGTCGACACACGCGGGCGACATCGTGCAGCATGTCCTCATTCACGAGGAAACCCGCCGCCGCGGCTTCGACTACATGGCGTTCTGGACGCGCGCCCAGGAGCAATGGATGAACTCCATGCTCCTCCTGCCGCGCGCGCCCGAACCGGAAGCCTGCCAGCGCCTGCAACTGCTCAGCGCCTGGACCGCCGCGCAACTGGGAACCACGCCCATCGAGTGGCCGAAGCGGGCGGATTATCTCGGCCTGCTGAACCGTCTTTACCCGCGCCTTGCCGCTTCTGCTAACCTGCTGGTCGAAGCTCTCGATGGACGTGACCTCTGGGACCGCTCCCTTTACGAAGCCGTGCTCATTCTCACAATGGGAATTCTTCGGGATGTACTCGCCGCCCCGTAGAAAGGACAGAACTTGAAGCTCCCCGCTATTTTTCTGTTGCTGCTTGCGTCCACGGTCCTGACGGCCCAGGACGCCCGCCCGCCGCGCCGGTTCGAACTGAAACCGCTCTCGCCGCGTTTTCATGACCTCATCGCCCCCGATGCCCGGCTTACCAGGGTCGCGGGCGGGTTCGGGTTTACGGAAGGCCCCGTTTGGGATCCGAAAGGCTTCGTCTGCGTCAGCGATGAAGTGCGCAACAGGATCTTTCGCGTCTTTCCGGACGGCCGCACCGAAACCCTGCTCCGTATCATCGATTCCGACGGCAGTACGTTCGACCGCGATCATCACTTCATCACCACCGCGAGCGCCCTGCGCGCTCTGATAGACGTGAGCCCCGATGGAAACTACAAAGTCATCGCGGACCGCTACGAGGGCAGGAGGTTCAACAGCCCCAATGATGTCGTGCTCGGACCGGGCGGCGCCCTCTATTTCACCGACCCCACGCTCGACCTTCCCAAGGGAGAAAAACAGGAGCTCGACTTTCAGGGCGTCTTTCGCCTCGGCCCTGACGGCTCTGTCCGCCTCCTGATTCGCGACCTTGAGCAACCGAACGGCCTCGCCTTCTCACCCGGCGGCAAACGGCTCTACGTCGACGACACCAGCCGCAAAACCATCCACGTCTACGACGTCACCCCGGACGGCGGCGTGGCGAACGGAAGAATATTCGGCAGGGAGGAAGGCCCGCCGGGCAGCGGTTCGCCCGACGGAATGCGCGTCGACAGCAAAGGGAACCTCTACGTCACGGGCCCCTACGGCATCTGGATCTGGGACCCCGCCGGCAACCACCTGGGCACTATCGCCCTTCCGGAAACCGCCGCCAATCTTTGTTGGGGCGATGCGGATTCCCGCACCCTCTACATTACCGCCACGACCTCCCTTTACCGCATCCGCGCGAAGGTCCGCGGCTACATCCGTTAGCGGTACGAAGCCAAACTGCGTAAAGACTCGATCTGGGATGGCCCTTAAGACCGATGGTGAGCGGTGAATGGCAGTTTTGGGTGTATGCTTGCGCGGCGGCGTATCTCAGGTTCTTCCCGTTGCGAGGGAGTGATTTAGAACCTCTTCAACCGTGGCCTGGCCCTTTCGCCATGCCGTTTGTGTGAGGTTTCTCAGACTGAAGAATACGGGGTTGGACTTCATGACGGGACCGGTTTATCCCAGTTCCAGCCGTAAACAAATTCAGAAATACAATTCAGGAGAAACCGGTGACAAAAATCCGTTGCAATCGAACTTGGCGAGGGTTATACTTCCTAACGAAAATTCCGAGTGAGGGGGTGGGCAGAAATGTCGCCGCAATGTCGCGTGGTTCGAGCGATTGGACTTCTGGCGATTCTGGTAGTTCCGCCTCTGTGCGGACAGACGCAAGGGGAAATCACGGGTGAAGTAACCGACTCCAGCGGTGCCGTCATAGCCGGAGTATCGATCACCATAACGAACGAGGGTACCAATGTAAGTCGGCAAGCTATCACCAACAGCTCCGGTACCTACAGGTTCCCATCTCTCCTGCCGGGAATATACCGCCTGCGGGCTGAGATGGCAGGCTTTCAATCAGTGATGCGCAGCGACGTCCAGTTGCAGGTGCAACAGGTCGCTCGGATTGACTTCCGTATGGAGGTAGGCCAGGTCACTGAGACCCTGAACGTGCCGGCGACGTCTCTCTTGCTGATGACGGAGAACGCCACCACGGGGACAGTGATCGAGAATAGGCGTATTGTGGATCTGCCTCTTGACGGCAGGAACTTCCTCCAGTTGATCGCGCTTAGTCCCAATGTCAGCTACGGATTCGGCAACGCCGGCCAACAGGTGAGCATTCAAGGTGGTCAGCGGTCCACTCAGAATATCAGCGTTTCAGGCCAGCGTAGCGAATTCAACCACTACACCCTCGATGGCGTGGAGAACACCGACAACAACTTCAACAGTTATCTCTTTCTACCATCTATAGATGCCCTGGAGGAATTCAAGGTGCAGACTGGCATCTACCCGGCCGAATTCGGTCGCAACACTAGCCAGATCAATGTCTCCACCAAGGCAGGTACCAATTCCTTCCACGGTGCACTATTTGAGTTCTTCCGCAACTCGAAGATGGATGCCAACGATTTCGGCTTCACCTCTGTCGCGCCGGTCAAGAATCCTTTTGTTCGCAACCAATATGGGTTCACGCTCGCCGGTCCGGTGTTTGTCCCGAAAATCTACAGCGGTAAGAACCAACTGTTCTTCATGGCAAACTACGAAGCCCTTCGCGACCGCAAGGGTCTTCGCCAGAACGCCGACCTGCCGACCATAGCTATGCGCGAGGGCAATTTTGCTGGTATCCCACAAGTGATTTACGATCCAGCCACCCGAGTGCGCAGTGGCACAACTGTGCTCGCTCAGCCCTTCTCGGGGAACGCGATCCCGTCCAGTCGGTTCAATGGAAAGGCCGTCGCGTTGCTGAAATATTATCCGTTGCCAAACGTCACTGGAGCCGGATTATCCCGCAACTATCAGGCGCTCGAAGGCAGGCGCCAGGATTCCGACCAGTTCACCATACGCATCGATTTCGCCCAGAATTCCAAGTCCAACTGGTTTGGACGGTGGAGTTGGGGGGACGAATTGTCTTTGACGCCCAGCACATTCCACGATCAGGGTTTCAAACTGGATACGAAGGTCCAGCAGGGGATGCTCTCGAACACGCGGGTCCTGACACCGGCAATTGTGAACGAATTTCGATTCGGGTACAACCGCTTCCTCAACTCAAACCTTCAGGCGGGGGCTTACGTGAACAATGCCGTCGGTGAATTGGGCGGGATTCCTGGCATCGCGCCACCCGAGCCATTGATCTGGGGTATCCCCAGCATCGGTATTACCGGATTCTCGGGTTTTGGCGATTCCTCCACCGCCCCCAACCTAACCAGGACTAACGTATTCGAATGGATTGACAACATCTCCGTTAACGCTGGTCGGCATTCTCTTCGCTTCGGAGTAGAATTCCGGCGGGACCAGTACAACCAAATCGGCAACCAGTTTCCTCGCGGCTCCTTCGGTTTTTCCGGACAGGCGACTCAAAACCCGAGCGCCGCACCTAATACCGGTTTTGGAATGGCAGACTATCTGCTTGGACTGGTCCGTACCAGCGCAGGCTCATTGGGCCTCGCTGTGGCTCAACTGAGGGGTACGCGCCAGTACTACTACATCGATGACTCCTGGAAGCTCCATTCGAACCTGATCTTGAGTATAGGATTGCGCTATGAATTTACACCGCCCTATATCCATAAGCACAATGGCCTGATCAACACGCAGGTCATATCATTGTTCGACCCCACGCGCCGTCCGGTAGTAGTGCGCGCCGGATCAGGCGATTTCTACGAAAGCATGCCATTCCGATACGCACCTAGTGTCCAAATTGCCCGCGATGGACGCTTGGGCCGTGCGCTGGTCCAGACAGATTACATCGACTTTGCGCCCCGCATCGGACTCGCTTATAGCCCGACCTCGCGGTGGACCATCCGTAGCGGATTCGGTGTGTTCTTCGCCCAGGATATCGGCAACGCGCGCTATGACATGTCCCGCAACCTGGCCGCCCGGCGCAATGACACATCCAACAATGATTTTCCGAACCTGACGCTCGACGCTCCTTTCGCTAGTCTGGGGACAGTGGTGGTCGCCTCGCCGACGATTCTATCCAATCAGTATGACCGTCGCACGCCGTACGTCATCCAGTACCTATTCAATACTCAGCGTCAATTGACCAAGGATGCCGTGCTTGAGGTCGGCTACACTGGCAACCAGGGCCATAAGATTGAGCGGTGGGTGCCGGTCAATTTCCCCACACCAGGGCCAGGTGATGTCCAGAGTAGACGACCTTTCAACGAGTTAGGTATTATTCAACTGTTGCAGAGCGCTGTTAACTCTAACTACCATGCTCTGACAGCGAAATTTCAACAGCAGTTCTCCCGGGGGTACACGGCCCTCGTCAGTTACACCTTCTCCAAAGCCATCGACAATGGTAGTGGCATCCGGACCCATGGCGGAGACGAGGACTTTCCACAGGACCCTTATAACCTGAGTGCCTCGCGTGGGCTTGCAAACTTTAACCAGAAGCAACGGCTTGTTACCTCCATACTGTGGGAGCTCCCTATTGGTAAGGGCAAACGATGGTTGAACGCGGGTGTTTCCAGCTTCGCATTAGGAGGATGGCAACTCGGCAGTATCTTCACTTACCGCAGCGGGCTTCCGTACACCATCCAGAACGGAGTGGATGATGCCAACATCGGATGGCCTAGCCAGCACCCCAACCGTACGACCGCACCTCTGAATCCACCGGGCGGCAAGGATCCCCAGCGTTACTTCAATCCCGCTGCCTTCGTCCGGATTTCGCCTTACACCTTCGGCAACGTTGGTCGTGACACCATGATCGGTCCGGAACTGTTCAGTTGGGATTTTTCCGCCATGAAGAAGTTTCCGATAGTAGAAGAACATGAGCTTCAGTTCCGTTTCGAGGCGTTTAATATTCCGAACCGGCCAAATTTTTCGATTCCCAATGCCAACTTAAGCAGTTCTTCTTTCGCTAGGATCAGCTCTACTGACACCACCATGCGGGAGATCCAACTCTCGCTGAAGTACGTGTTCTGATATGGAGCGATGCGATTTGCTATCGCGGCTGTTCGGGAGGGCATCAAGATCAACAAATTGCATCTACCGCATCCGCGCGAAGGTCCGCGGCTACATTCCCGGCGCCGCATCCCACTCGCGGCGATAAGGTCCCAACCTCAACTGATCCGCAACTCCAGGGCAACCACGGCCTGCCTTGGTATCACTACCTCCGCGTCACCCTCTCGTAAGTCGACCCTGACCGGCGCGAGTTGCACTTCATTCGGCCGCTCGAAAGAGTTGCGCGCCTGCATGTTCTCATGCGTCAGCACCCGCCCCCGCCCCTCGGCGATGGCGCCTCCCGCCACGCGCACGCGCGCTTTCTTCCCCACATCGAGCGAAGGGTTCGTCAGCGTCACCGTCAGCCTCTTCCCGATCATCGAAGCCGAACCCGATAAACCGGCCATCCGCGCGGAACCGCCGTCCGCCGGCACGGCTATCTCATCCGCCCGGATTCGTAGCGGAACGGACCGCGCCCCCATATGCGGCCGGTACATTTCAAAAACCGAATACACGGGAGTTCGCACCCACTTTCCACCATCGGCCAGAAACAGCGAGTGGATGCAATTCACCGTCTGCGCGACGCACGCCATGGCGACTTTGTCCGCGTGGCGCTGGAATGCGTCGAAGGTCACCGCCGTGTGAAGCGCGTCGCGCAGCGTCAGAGGCTGGCTGAGGATCGCGCGCGGCGCGATCTCGTCTCCGGGTGAATACCACACGCCCCATTCATCCACTACAAGCTTCGTCCGGTGGCGTGGATCGAACCGGCTCATCACCTCCCAATGTTTGGCGATCACATCCGCCGTGCGCATCCCTTCCCGGATCACCGCATACCACCCCGCTGCGTCGAACGCCGGCGCGCGGCCTCTTCCATTGCGGAAATCCGTGTAGTAATGCAGTGAGAATCCGTTTACCGGCGAACGATGCTCCCGCATCGCTTCAAAAAATCCCGTAGTCCAGCCAAGGTCCATGTCCCGCGAATGGCCGCGGGGACCCGTGGCCACCAGGCGCGGCTTCGGCGGATAGACCGGGAACTGCGTCACAAAGCGCCGGTACAGCGCCGCGTACTCGGCGGGCTTCATGTCCCCTCCGCAGCCCCACGATTCGTTCCCCACGCCCCACCAGCTAACGCCGAAAGGCTCCTTGTCCCCGTTCGCCGCCCGCTCATCGGCGAGCGAAACCGTGCCCGCCGGAGCGTTGCAGTACGAAACCCAGTCATGAAACTCGCGCGGGCTTCCCGAACCTACGTTCGCCGCCACGTACGGCTCGGCGCCGATCAGCCGGCACGCCCGCATGAACTCATGGATGCCGAATTGGTTCGTCTCCGTGTGGTCCAGCCCCGCCGGCATGCTGTGTTGCCAGTAATTGTAAGTGCGCGGGCGTTTCCTCCCTATGCCGTCCCGCCAGTGATAACCATCGGCGAAACACCCGCCCGGCCAGCGAAGATTCGGAGCGGAGATTCGCTTCATGTCATCGATGAACTGCTTGCGGATGCCCCCTGCGTTGGGGATCTTCGAGTCCGGCCCCACCCAGACACCGTCGTGGATGACAGTGCCCAGGTGCTCGATGAAATGCCCGTACAGATGCTTGCTGATCTCGGGGCCCGCTTCGGAAGGGGACGCCTCGACCAGCGCGTCCGCTCCGCTCTGCGCCATGCCCAGCCCCGCCAGCGCCATCACGAAACTTCGACGTTCCATGCCCGGCTACCGCCTCTGCCCCCGGATCATCCGTCCAACTTCTCTCAGCGTCCTCACATCGATCTCCCGCAACCTGCCGCGATAATCAGGTCCCACATCGAGCGAAAAGAGATTCCCGTATTTCACCGCGCCCACGTAATCCTCGTAAATTTTCTCCGCCGGCCGCGCCAGCCGGTCATGCTCCGGCAGTGAATAGAACCACTGTGCGCCGCCCTTGTGGTCGGGCAGAATCGGATAGGTGAACTCCGCTACCCGGTAACTGCTCGAAGGCGCGTCGCGCATGTACGGGCCCGCCGCCGCATGATCACCGAGCGGGCCAGGCCGCCCTCTCTCCCCCAACCGTAAATCGGCCCCTTCCTGGCTGCCGTGGTTGAACCCCACGAAGCAGTTGGGTTGAAGCGACTTCACGAACCGGGCGGTATCCCCGTGACTCAGGCCCCCATCGCCCACCGCATGATCGAACCAGATGAACTCGATGGGGCCGTAGCCGCTGAGCAACTCCCTCAACTGCGCCTTCTTCACCTCCGGGTTCGATCCTCCTTTCCCGGACTTGCCATCCTCGGCTCCGGGCCAGGTCCAATCGCCTTCCGAGAAATACAACGCCAACTGGATCCCATGCCTGTCGCAGGCTTTGCGCAGTTCCGCCAGCACATCCCGCCCCAGCGGAGCCCGCGTCACCTTCCTCTCCGTCGTCTTCGTATCCCACAGGCAGAAGCCGTCGTGATGTTTGGTGAGGAACAGGATGTACCCCATCCCCGCTTCCTTCGCGGTTCGCGCCCACTGTTCCACGTCCACCTCCTTGGCGCGGAAGAAGGAGACATCTTTCACGCCGGGCGTCCATTCCTTCCCGGAAAACGTGCTGAAGGACCAGCAGATGAACATGCCGAACTGCAGATTCTTGAGCTGCCGCACCCGTTCGTCGCTGACTCCCGCCGCGCGCACGCCGGCTACAACGAATGAGACCGCTCCGCGGATAAACCACCGTCTCTTCATTGCCTTCTCCTCACCGCGCCATCCGCAGCAGCACCGCTCCCGCCGCCGGTATGCGAATCGTCTCCCCCTCGCCGGTAATCCGCTGGACGTCCAGAGCAGTCCTGACGCCTCCCTCTATCCGCTGCGCCGAACCCGGCGACTGGAGCGGAACCGCGAAACTTTGAGGAGTGATCCTCACCCTTACCTGCCTCGCCTCCAGGCTTGTATTCCCCAGCAGAATCCATGCCTCGCCTTCACGGCTGTAGACCGCCGGAACACAATCCCGATCGTCCGTCTTCACCGCGCCGCCGCGCCAGTCCTGGAACTGATATCGTGTCAGATCCCCGATCGGCGTCAGTATCTTGTAGAGCGCGATCGCCTCCTCGCTCGCCGGCCACGGAGCCACGCCCGTAAGCATCGCCTCCAGCGCGAAAACCTCCCGCAATCCCTCCGGCGCGCTCTGGTCGATGCTGCCGTAGCCGATCACTCCTCTCGACCTCGCCCCCGCGAAACTCCACTCCACCGGCATCTCCCACACCGGAGGAACCGACCGCGACAGCTTCCCATAGCCCCACTCCATTCCCACCACGCGGTCGGCGAAATTCTCCGTCGCAAACATCGGAGCCATCGTGTTGTGTATGATGACCAGTCCCTTCGGACCCACACGCTCCCGCGTCCATTCCATGAACTCCAGCAGTTCGTCCATATCCCAGTGCCCCGTGGGCGAAAGGGCGAGCGTTCCCGTCCGCCCGGAAACGCCGTTCGAACTCTTGCCCACATGCAGCGGGTTGTTGCAGTACAACGCCACGTTCCAGTCATAGTAAACACCGTCCAGTTTGTGGTTCTTGAGCACCGTATCGATGTTCCGTTTGAGCGTCGCCAGCCACCCGGACTTGAGGCACATCTGCGCTCCGTACTCCCCGTGGCGCGTCAGATCGTGATGCAGTTTCCCCGTGTCGTCCGGCTTTCGTCCCCACTCTTCCCCGTGCTTCTTGTAATCCTCCGTCGATGGATGCAATTCCTTGTTCGAAAAATATGTCGCCACGCGGATGCCGTTCGCGTGACAGCGCTCGATCGTCTGGTCATACTTCTTCATGTCTTCCGGCGGATAGGGCGGATACGAACCGTCGCGCCAGAACAAACCATCGCCCAACGCGTCTCCGTCGTTATGGCAGTGAACCGTGCGAATCCCCGATTCGGCCCACTTCTTCACCTGCTCCTCGGATACCCACTTTCCTCCCCGCGCGCCGAACGAGGTGTGCAGCCACGTGGGATTGGCGTGCCCTTCCAGAATCGGCACCCCCAGATAGCTGTCGAATGTCCAGGTTCCGCGCGCCGGCGCCTGTCCCGAGACATCCAGCGGGTTGATGGACACATTGACGCCAAGCGGAGTGATGCTCGCCGATACTCCGCCCGACCCGGCCCCCGGCTTGCCCACAGCCTGGTAGTCCCACTGCGAAAGATCATCCGAAACGAACCACTCGATCCCCTCGATTCCCGGATTCGTCAACACGAGATAGCGCGGCACGAATCGCGTTTGCAGGGGCGGATCAAAAAACGCGCCCGCCCGCTGCTTGCGCCACTGCATCACGCCGAACGACACCGGCGACACACCTTCCTGGTCCGCGATCCCCTGGCGGTAGCCATACTGCTCCAGGCTCGGGTCGAACACGGCGGACAGGACGCTCACCCGCCTCAGCGCGACGGATCTCTCCCCGAAAACGAACTCACGCTTCACCTTGACGTATCCCCACCGGTACTCATACCGCGTCCGGAGCAGGATCCCGGAATCCTTGCCTTTCGCGCTCAATAGCCGGCAGGTGACCCGCACCACCCGCGCCTTGCCCAAACTATCGAGCGCGACCTCAGGCGATGCGTCGTATTGCGAATGGAAAGTCTCTCCCTCCGCCGTCCCCACGTAAGCGTCGACCGGCTTCACCAGCAGGTTCTTCGAGGATCCGTGGGTATAGGCCACCATCGAGATCTCCGCGCCGCGCTTCAGATCATGACGGAAGGTGTAATAAGGAGTGGAAAGAGTAAGTGTACCGGGCTGCCGTTCCACCCGGTAGTCGACCGGCCAGGTTCCGGACTGTGCGCGGACAGTTCCCGCAAGGCTAAGCAGGCACGCCGCCGCCCAAAAATAGGAAATAGGAGTTCTGGGAGACATGACGCCTAAGACTGTACCTCAATAGGCGTCATGCCGGAAGCCCGGCCGTGGAATAGCCCGGTCCTCTACCTATCCACCGCCCTATCCACGCATCACCCCGCCATCCCCTTCCACGCCTTCATCGCCGTCAGCCGCACCTTGCGATTCCCGCTCTTCAACAGCGGATACACCGCCGCCGCCGCCTCCGGCGTCCCCAACCGCGCCAACCCGATCACCGCCGCGCATTGCAGATGCTCTTCCGGCCGTCCCATCACCGCCTTGTAAATCCGCATCGCCTCCGCGCCGTTGCCCTGCTCCCTCTGGTGATCCGCATAGCGCAGCATCGCATCCACATCCGCTCCTTTCGGCCACTGGAACGCACCCGCCGGCTTCTTTCCGATCCTTCCAAACGCGCTCACCGCCGCGGCGGAAATACTCGTCTTCCCGGACCGCATCGCCGCCACGCACAGGCTCGCCGCCTCGCCGGCGCGCCGGTGTCCCAACGCCGCCAGTATCCGCGGTTTGAACTCATCCGGAGCCGTGCGATAGGCGCCCACCAGCACCTGGTTCACTCCCGCCCCCGGGATCCGCTCCAGGCAGTAGATCGCCTCCTCCCTCACGTCCGCCTCCAACAGCCACTTGGCAATCGCTCCAGCCTCCGATTCCGGCGCGATATCCGAAAGCAGCCGGCACGCCAGCACGCGCGCCGCCAGCGGATTCCCTCCTCCGCCGAGCGCCATCAGTTCCTTCACCACCGCTCCGCGCCGCCCATCCGCCGTGTCCTTCCCCACCGCGTGGACCATCGTTGTAATCGCTTCCCGCGCCGCTTTCGCCACCCCCGGATTCGACGAGACGGCCAGCTTTCCCAACTCCCCGATTGCCGAAGCGTCCGCGTCCCCCGCCGCGCGCCACGCCGCGAACCGCACTTCTTTATCTCCGCTCTGTATGTCCGAAATCAGTTTCTCATTTGCCATCGGAACATCCTCTCCTACAAGTGCCACGGTCCGCGTCCCGGCCTGCTCAACAGCCGGTTCGCCTCATCGTCGTCCTTCACGCGCTCATTCACCGCGTCCCACTCGAGTTTCCGCCGCAACTGGAAAGCGATGTTGCCCAGGATGCACAGTGTCGCCACCCTGTGCCCCGATTCCATGTGCATCACCGGCTTCTCGCGCGATTTCACGCAATCAAGAAAGTTCTCCATGTGCCCCGGACTGCGGAACACTTTCACTCCATCCCACGGAGCCGTGTAGTCTTTCGCCTTCTGCTCCGTCGCCGTCCCCGCTCCATCGCCCAGCGTCACCGTCAGCCGTCCTTTGTCTCCGTGGTAGACCGCGCCGTATTGCGCCTGCAACTCCGCCGAAGGCTCGCCCGGCTGCGCCCATACCAGCGTCCAATCCGGATTCCTGAATTCGTAGGTCACGCGCATCGTCACCCCCGAATCATACATCCCATCGTGCGGCGGTTCGCCCGTCGCCTCGACGCTCACCGGACCCGTCGCGTCGCAATCCATGATCCAGTTGGCGATGCTCATCACGTGCGCCCCGCGGTCCCGTATCTGCCCACCGCCGAAGTCGATCATCCAGCGGAACTGCCCGTGCGTGTGTTTCACGTTGTAAGGCAGCCACCGCGCCGGCCCCACCCACATGTCGTAATCGAGCCCCTGCGGCGGTTCGGAATCCGGCGTCCAATCCCCGTCCGGGCTCGCGTAGTGCCAGCACAGCACCTCCCGCACCTTCCCGATCTGCCCGTTGCGGATGTACATCGCCGCCTGCCACGCCGCCGCCTGCGAACGGCCCTGCGATCCGATCTGCACCACCCTCCCATAACGGTCCGCCGCCGTCACCATGGCGCGGCCTTCCTCCACCGTATTGCACGCCGGTTTCTCGCAGTACACGTCCTTCCCCGCCTGGCAGGCGAGAATCGTCAGCAGCGCGTGCCAGTGGTCGGGCGCGGCGATCACCACCGCGTCCACGTCCTTATCCTCGAGCAGCCTGCGAAAATCCTTGTACATCTTCGGATGCCCGCCAACCCGCGTCGCCGCCGCGTCCAACCGGCTCGAATCCACGTCGCATAACGCCACGCTCCGCGCCGCCGATTGCTGCCTGCCGCTCCCGCCCAGGTTCGACGGAGCCGGAATCGCCTTCCCGAAATCAGCCTCCGGCCTCAGGAATCCGCGCCCCCGGCCTCCAATGCCGATATGCCCAAGATGGATGGTGTCGCTCGGAGCCGCTCCCTGCATACCCAAGGCACGGGCCGGAACAATGTCGAACAGCGGCGCGCTCGCCGCCGCCTGCAAAAATGTCCTCCGGGATGGTGTTCGCATAGGATTGTCAGTCACAGAATACTGCGCTCCTCCCACCCATGCAACCTCGCTCGCGCCGCATCCATGCATTTAGGGCTGGAATTTCTCATGAAAAAGACGATAGAATTCAATGCCATAGAAACAGGAGGGATGACACGTGAAGAGCTCTGCCTCTTTTCGCCGGAATCTTGCCCGAAAACCGTCTGCTGCTCTCGGTTTTCTGCTTCTTCTTACCAGCGCTTCGCTGCCCGCCGCGCGGCTAACTGAAAATTACGGAAAACTCCCGCTCCGTTTTGAACCCAATCAAGGCCAGGCGGATCCCCATGTCCGCTTCCTCTCGCGCGGACCCGGCTACGCCATGCGTCTCCTCGATCACGGAGCCGATATCACCCTCACCGCCGCCGGCAGGCACGCGCTCGTCCGCATGCGCCTGGAAGGCTCCCATCCCCCCGCCAAAGCCGCCCTCCTCGACCCCCTCCCCGGAGTAAGCAACTACTTCACCGGCAGCGACCGCTCGCTCTGGCGAGCCGGCATCCCCGGCTACGCGCGTGTCTCCTACACCGCCGTCTATCCCGGCGTCGATCTCATCTACTACGGCAATCAGCGTCAACTCGAGTACGATTTCCGCGTCGCTCCCCACGCCGATCCCGGCCGTATCCGTCTCACCTACGGCGGCGCGAACTCCCTCCGCGTCGATCCCTCCGGCGACCTCCTCATTGAAACGCCCGCCGGCACTCTTCGCCAGCACAAACCAGCCGTCTATCAGGAAATCGACGGCCACAAAGTGGAGCGCACGGCAAGCTACCGCCTCGAAGCCGGACGGAAGGTCAGCTTCGCTCTCGGACCCTATGACCGTTCCCGTCCCCTCATCATCGACCCCATCCTTGCCTACTCCACCTTCCTCGGCGGCATCGGTCTCGACCGCGCCCACGGCATTGCCGTCGACTCCACCGGAGCCGCCTACATCGTTGGCGAAACCACCTCCGCCACCTTCCCCACCCTCTCCGCGGCCCAACCCGCCGGCGGCGGAGCCATGGATGTCTTCGTCACCAAGCTGAATCCCGCTGGCAATGCGCTCGTCTACTCCACCTATCTCGGCGGCTCGGCCGATGACGCGGGCCTGTCCATCGCTCTCGATGCGGCCAACAACGCCTACATCACCGGCTACACCCAATCCACGAACTTTCCCACCCAGTCCGCCGCGTACGGATCTTCCGCCGGAGGGACGGACGGCTTCATCGCCAAACTCGGCCCCAACGGCGACACGCTCGTCTTCTCCACCTATCTCGGCGGCTCGGCCGAGGACCGCGGTGTCTCCATCGCCGCCGATTCCACGGGAGCATACGTCGCCGGCAACACCAGTTCCTCGAACTTTCCCACCGCCTCCGCTCTCTTCGGCTCCTACCGTGGCGGCACGCGCGACGGCTTCATCGTCAAGGTGGGAACCTCCGGAGCCATCGGATTCTCGTCCTTCTTCGGGGGCAGCGCCGATGACTCCGCCACCGCCATCGCCGCCGATTCATCCGGTTTCTACGTCGCCGGCTACACCTCCTCGTCTGACATTCCGCTCCAGGGAGCTCTCTACGGGACGCCGGCGGGCGCCGCCGACGCCTTCGTTGCCAAGATCAACCTCGCCGGCAACGCCATCACCTACTCCACCTACCTCGGCGGCTCGAGCGATGACCGCGCCACCTCCATCGCCGTTGATTCCACCGGAGCCGCATACATCGCCGGCTGGACCTACTCCTCCAACTTCCCCCGCTCCTCCGCCTATAGCTCCACTTTCGGCGGCGTCTTCGACGGATTCCTCACCAAGCTCAGCGCCGCCGGCGACGCTTTGGTCTACTCGACGTTTCTCGGTGGAAGCGGGGAAGACCTCATCACCAGCGTCGCCGTTGACGGCAACGCCCAGCCCTCGGTAAGCGGCTACACCGCTTCCTCCAACTTCCCCACCCTCGGATCTTCCGCCGCCTATTACAACGGGCGCAATCAGGGAGCCTTCGTCACCCGCTTCACGTCCGCCGGCAACGCCCTCTCCTACTCCACCTATCTCGGCGGAACCAGTGACGACCAGTCCAACGGCGTCGCCGTCGACTCCAACGGCGCGGTCTACGTCGCGGGCTCCACTCAAGGCCCTGACTTCCCCACCGCCTCCGCGTTTCAATCCTCCCTTCAGGGTTCCTATGACGCCTTCGCCGCCAAGCTCATCGAAGGCACGCCGCTCACCTTCACCGTCACCACCAACCCCGCCGGGCTGAACGTCACCGTCGACGGAATCACCGCGCCGAGCCCTCGCTATTTCGGTTGGACCCCCGGCTCCACCCACTCCCTCTCCGCCCCTTCGCCCCAGGGCAACGGATCCACTCGCAACATCTTCTCCTCCTGGAGCCAGGGTGGAGCCCAGACGCAGAACGTCACCGCCCCCTCGGCCAACACAACCTACACCGCCACCTACTCCGTCCAGAATCTCCTCACCCTTACCGCTTCCCCCGCCGGAGCCGGTTCCGTTGCCGCGACCCCCTCTTCCGCCGACGGCTATTACGCCTCGAGCGCTTCCGTCTCCGTATCCGCCAGTCCCGCCGCCGGCTATGCCTTCGCCGGATTTAACGGCGATCTCACCGGAGCTTCTTCCCCGCAATCCCTTTCCATGATCGTTCCGCGCAATGTCACCGCTGCCTTCTCCTGCGTCTACAGCCTCACCGGCTCTACCATCGACACCGGCGGCGGAGCCGGCGCTGGCAGCTTCGGTGTCAACACCGGAGCCACCTGCGGCTACAACGCCACCAGCAATGTCCCCTGGATCACCGTCATCTCCGGCGGAGCCGGCTCGGGCGGCAGCACCGTCAGTTATCAGGTCGCCGCCAATCCCACCACATCCCCACGCTCAGGCGTGATTACCGTCGCCGGCGGCAACATCTCGCTCACCTACACCATCAATCAGGCCGCCATGCCTCCGGCGTCGCTCAGCTTCTCCACTTCTCCCGCCGGACTCCAGGTCATTGTCGATGGCGCTGTCTATACCACTCCGGCCACCTTCCAGTTCGCACCCGGCAGCGCTCACCAGATCAGCGTCCCCTCGCCTCAGGGGTCCGGTGGCGTCCACTATAATTTCACCGCCTGGAGCGACGGCCTGGCGCAAACCCACCAGGTCACCGCGCCCGCCGCCGGGGTCGTTGGCCTCACCGCCAGTTTCTCCACCTCTTACCTCCTCACCACTATCACCAACCCCGCCGGAACCGGAGCCATCCTCGCCTCGCCGGCATCCGCCGACGGCTACTATCCTCCGGGAACCACTGTCCAACTCACCGCGTCCCCCGCCGCCGGAGCCACCTTCACCGGCTGGTCCGGAGCCCTCACGGGGACATCGAGTCCGCAGTCTATCGTCATGGATCAGCCCAAGTCCGTTACCGCTTCCTATTCGCCCACCACTTGCGGCAGCAACTACACGCTGACTCCACAAGCCATCACCGCCGAGGCGGCGGGTGGAACCTTCACCGTCAACGTCGCCGCCGCGTCAGGCTGCTTCTGGAACGCCGCCCTCTCGGGAGCCTTCATCGACCCGTTCCTCTCCATCACCGGCCCGCCCTCGGGCACCGGCAACGGAAGCTTCCAGTTCACCATTCAGGCCAATACCACCCAGTTCCCCCGTACCGCCTCCGTCAACGTCATGGGCCAGCTTGTCCAGGTTGTGCAGCACGGCGTGGGCGTGGTCCAGGTGTTCAATGACGTCGATCCATCGAACATCTTCTTCGATCACATCACCCTGCTCAACCGCTATGGAACCTCGAACGGCTGCGCGCCCTCCATCTTCTGCGTAAACGACGTCACCACGCGCGGAACCATGGCCGAGCTTGTCATCCGTTCCATGCTCGGCGAAGTCTTCCTCTATTCCCAGACCCCGTTCTTCACCGATGTGCCGGCCACCCACCCGCAGTTCAAGTACATCCAGAAGATGAAGGAACTCGGCATCACCGATGGCTGCACCGCCACCACCTACTGTCCCGCCGACCCCGTCACTCGGGGCCAGATGGCCGTCTTCCTGATCCGCGGCAAACTCGGCGTAAATTCACCCCAGGACTTCACCTACAACGCGGCGCCATATTTCCTTGATGCCCAGACCAACAACATCTTCTTCCCCTATATCCAGAAGATGCGCGATCTCGGCATCACCAATGGCTGCACCACGACGAACTACTGCGTGAATGATCCCAACACCCTCGGGCAGATGGCGGTGTTCCTCATCCGCTCCTTCAACACGCCATAGCCCTAGGCGGGACCGGCGGGGCGTCCGCGTATCGCTCGAACCGCCCCGCGGATGTTCCCGCTTTTTGACGCGCACCCGTTCTGTCCTTTCGCGCGTCATGTCCTTTGATGGGTATAGTATGCTGAAACTTGGCTTCGTATCTGCTTTTCTTGGGAGGTCCATGCATGATGGCCACATTTCGTAAAGTAACCTGGTTGTCCGCCGCCACCCTGCTGCTGGCAGGCATGGCAATGGCTCAGACCGGCTCGATTGAAGGTGATGTCGTTGGGGAAGACGGCAAGAACGTCCCCAAGGGAGACTGCAAGAAGGGGATAGGCGCGTGCGTTAAGATCGAGCGTACGGACATCAAGGGGCACTATCAGACGGGAACGGATAAGAAAGGGCACTATTTCCATGCCGGACTCCCGCTAGGAACCTATAACGTCACCCTTGAAATGGACGGCAAGGTGCGCGATTCGGTCAAGGGCGTTCGCACCCGCCTTGGCGATCCCGTCCCCGTGAACTTCGATCTGGCCGCCATGAAAGCGAAGGCGGCGGCGATGCAGCAGGCCGCCGAAACCGGAACCATTACCAAGGAACAGGCTCGCGACATGTCGCCCGAGCAGCGTGCCGCCATCGAAAAGGCCATGAAAGAGCGTAGCGCCGCGATGCAGAAGAACAAGGCGCTGAACGACGCCTTCAATACCGGCATGGAAGCCCTGAAACAGAAGCAGTACGATGCCGCTCGCGATGCCTTTGTCAAGGCCTCGGAGATGGATCCCAAGCAGAATGTCATCTGGGCCCAACTCGCCGAAGCGTACATGGGTATCGCCGGAACCAAAGCCGGTCCGGAGCGGGAAGAGTCCATGAACAAAGGACTCGAGGCCTACGGCAAGGCTCTCGAACTGAAGCCCGACGATGCCGCCTACCACAACAACTTCGCCCTCGCCCTTGTGAAAGCGAAGAAAATCAAGGAGGCGCAGGACGAACTCACCAAAGCCGCCCAGCTCGACCCCGCCAACGCCGGCCGCTACTACTACAACCTCGGAGCCATTCTGACCAATACGGGTCAGACCGACGCCGCCGGGGAAGCCTTCAAGAAGGCCACCGAGATCGACCCCAACTACGCCGATGCCTTCTTCCAGTACGGCATGTATCTGGTGGGTAAGGCCACCACCACGGCGGACGGAAAAGTGACGCCTCCGGCAGGAACCGCCGAAGCCTTCAAGAAGTACATTGAACTGCGGCCCGACGGCGCGAATGCGCAGGTTGCCAAGGATATGATCTCCTCCCTGTCCGGCACCGTCAGCACCGAGTACAGCAACCCCGCGGCCAAGCCCGCCTCAAAGAAGGCGACCAAGAAGAAGTGACGCTTTCCGGAAAGGGGCGTCCACGTTAGTCAATCGCCCCGCTTATGTTTCGAGTCCTCCTCTATGCGCTGATCAGCATCTTCGCCATCACCTTCATCCGCATGGTGGTGGGGATCCTGACAAAGGGATTTGCTGATCTGCTGAGGGACGAAACGGCGGGCCAGTCCGCCCGCAAGCCGTCGCGGCAGGTGCCCACCAGTGGCGAGCTCAAACCGTGCCGGCAGTGTGGCACCTATGTCGTGGCCGCCACGGCGATTCAAGTCTCCGTCCATGGAGAAACCGTGTACTTTTGTTCGGAAGAATGCCGCGGGAAAGCCGGAGTCTGACAGATTCATGAAACTTGGAGAAATCGCCGAACGCCTCGGATGTTCGATCTCCGGCAATCCGGACCTGGAAATCACCGGTGTTGCCGCCATGGAGCACGCCGCGCCGGACGAACTCACCTTCCTGGCGAACCCCAAGTACGGCCCGAAGGCCCGCCTCACCAGGGCCGGAGCCATGCTGGCGCGGGAGCCCGTCCCGGGCCTCGACATCGCCTTCCTCCTCTCGGCCAACCCCTACCTCGATTTCGCCCGCGCCCTCGAGTTCTTCTATCAGCCCCCTCGCCCGGAGCCCGGCATTCACCCCACCGCCGTCATCTCCCCCACGGCGCGCGTGGGTGAAAATGCCTCCATTGGCGCCTATGTGGTGATCGGCGGCCACGTGGTCATCGGCAACCGCGCCATCCTCCATCCGCATGTCGTGATCTATCCCCACGCCGTTATCGGTGACGATTTCCTCGCCCATGCCAACGTGGTGGTGAGGGAGTTCTGCCGCATCGGCAACCGGGTGGTGCTGCAAAACGGCGTCGTTCTTGGCGGCGATGGATATGGCTTCGCCAAGAGCGGCGACGGAACGCATTACAAGATCGTTCAGTCCGGAGTAGCCGTCCTCGAGGACGATGTCGAGATTCAGACCAACACGTCCGTTGACCGCGCCTCCATCGGCGAAACCCGTGTCAGGCGGGGCGCGAAAATCGACAGCCTCGTTCAGGTGGGGCACGGCTGCGTAGTCGGCGAAGACAACATAATCTGCGCCCAGGCCGGCCTCGCCGGCAGCACCATCCTCGAAAAGAATGTTCTCCTCGCCGGCCAGGTAGGCGTTTCCGGCCATCTCACCATTCACGACAACGTTGTCGTTTATGCCCAGAGCGGCGTCGGCGGCGATGTCCCCGCCGGTTCCGTGATCTCCGGTTCTCCCGCCTACGAGGCGCGGCAGTGGCTGCGCACTATCACGGCCTTGCCGAAACTGCCGGAACTGCTGAAAACCATCCGCGAGCTGGAGCGCAAAGTGGCGGCGCTCAGCGAAGCCGCCGCCGTTCGCCCGAAACCGTAGCCCCGGCATCCGGCGCGGCGAAGCAGTGCGAAAATTGAACAGAGTCATCTCATGGATATGAATCACATTCCCGCCGCCTATAAAGACGACGGCTTTCTGGAATCCCCCGCGGCGCGCTCCGTCCGCATCCTCTCGGAGTACCTGGCGCCGCTCGATCACTTCCGCCGGGAACAGGTTCGGGACACTGTTGTCTTTTTCGGCTCGGCGCGGATTCCCGAGGACGGACAGCATCCCCTGGCCCGCTACTACCAGGAGGCGCGGCAGCTTGCGCGCGATTTCACCGAATGGTCCGAAAGCCTCCGCAAGCCGCTCCGTTTCGTCGTCTGCACGGGTGGCGGACCAGGCATCATGGAAGCCGCCAACCGCGGCGCGTCGGAAGCCGGCGGCAAGTCCATCGGCCTCAATATCGGACTCCCTTTCGAGCAACTGCCGAACTCGCACATCTCGCCGGAACTCAACTTCCAGTTCCACTACTTCTTCATGAGGAAGTTCTGGTTCGCCTATCTTGCCAAGGCGCTCATCGTCTTTCCCGGCGGCTTCGGCACGCTGGATGAACTTACCGAACTGCTCACCCTCGCCCAAACGCGAAAGCTCGAAAAGAAGATGGTGATCCTCCTCTATGGCAGCGAGTTCTGGAAGGAAGTGCTGAACTTCGACGCTCTGGTCAAGTACGGGATGATCTCCAGGGAAGACCTGAATCTGTTTCAATACGTGGATGACCCCGCCACGGCGTTGAGCCTGCTGGTCGAGGGACTCACCCGCTACTACCTGCATCCCAAGGAGCCGTTGCCCGCCTTCGAACAGATGATCCCCGCGATCGCCAGGTCGCGCGTATAGGCATGTCTTCCGAGCAGGCACAGTTCAGCCCCGCCAGGATGTGGCGCGCTCTCACCACGTGGGACCGGGCTCTGCTGGGGGTGTTCGCCCTGCTCGTGCTGCTGTGCTTCCTCTTCCGGACAGGCGGACTTTCCGCCTTCAGCCGGTTGGCCGCGTACACGATGGGGCTCGTCCTCTTCATCCGCCTTGTCCGCCGCTCCCTCCGCCATATCATCTGGCGTCTGCGAAACCGGCTCCTTGTCGCCTACGGCTTCATCGCCCTCGTCCCCGTTCTGCTGATCATCACGATGGGAGCCGTTCTCGCCTACGCGGTGGTGGGACAGGTCGCCATCTACATGGTGACCAGCGAACTCGAGCGGCGCACGGCGATGATTGTCAATACGGCCCAGCGGATTCGCGACGCCGCCGTCGAAGCGCGTGAGCGCGCCATTCAATCCGCCTATCCCTTCCTCGCCAACCGTCTGCCCGGAGTCGAGATCCTCGTCGAAGGCTCCCACACTCTACGCTATCCGCCGGACGCCGCCATCGAAGCGCCCTCCCGCGAGTGGGGCGACGCCGGCGGCCTGCTCGTCAAGGATGGCCTGATGTACGCCTGGACCCATCTCGCGCGGCCGGATACGCGCGTCACCATCATGATGCCGGTCACTTCACGCTTCCTGGCCAGCCTCGCCCCCAACATCGGCAACGTCGGCTTCCTGCGTTGGGAAGACGACCCCGCCCATCCGCGCCGCGTCCTGCGGTTGCACAGCCCCGTCGGCGGAGCCGAGGATCCCGACGCTCCCCGCAACCGCGTCCCGGACAAGGTCAACCGCTTCGATATCGAGATCATCTGGGCCACCGCGCAGCCCGCCTTCCTCTGGGAATCGCCAGGGTACGTGGAAAACGAAGTCATCAACATCCGCACTCGTCCCTCGGCGGTCCTGCGCGTCCTCTTTGCCCAGAAGGTGGAAGACTGGCGCGATCTCATCCCCATCCTCACCATCGTTCTGTTCATCGCCTTCCTCATCGCCGAAGCCAGCTCGCTGGTGATTGGAATCTCGCTCACCCGCACCATCACCAGCGCCGTTCACGATATCTATGAAGGAACGGAACGGATCAAGGAAGGGATCTTCTCCCACCGCATCCGGATCAAGGGCCAGGATCAGTTGGCCAGCCTGGGCGAATCGTTCAACAGCATGACGGCCAATATCGAGCGTTTGCTCGTCGTGGCCAAGGAGAGCGAGAGGTTGCGGGCCGAACTCGAAATCGCGCGCGAAGTGCAGAACCAGCTTTACCCGCGGACGGTTCCCGAGTCCGCTTCCCTGCGACTCAAGGCCCTCTGTAACCCCGCGCGCATGGTTTCCGGCGATTACTACGACTATCAGCGGCTCGATGGCTCCCGTATCGCCATCGCCATCGGCGATGTGGCGGGGAAGGGAATCAGCGCGGCGCTCCTCATGGCTACCGTGCAGTCGGCCGTGCGCACCCAGATCGGCCATTGCCTCGAGGCCTCGCGGACAGGGGAGTTTCCGGTTTCCACGTCGCAACTCGTGGACCAGCTCAACAAACACCTTTATGCTCACACCACCCCGGAAAAGTACGCCACTTTCTTCCTGGGCGTCTTCAATGAGTCCAGCCTCGATTTCACCTACACCAATGCCGGACACCTGCCCCCCATTCTGATGAGAGGCGGCGAACCGCGTACGCTCGAAGTGAACGGAACCGTCGTCGGCGCTTTCCCGTTTTCCAGCTATGAGGAAAGCCGCATCCGCCTGGAACCTGGAGACCTGCTGTTGTTTTACACGGATGGCATCTCCGAGGCCGAAAATGCCTATGGTGAGCAGTTCGGCGAGGAGCGCATTTTCGAACTGCTTCGCCGCGATAAGAACCGTTCTCCGGAAGAGGTGCTGGCCGCGATCCTCCATGAGGTCGGCGAATGGACGGGCTCCCCGGAACTCCAGGACGATATGACTCTGCTGTTGGCGCGGCGGGTGTGAATGCGGAAACGGATCAAGCCTCTCTTCCTGATTGCCGCAAAGCCTGAAGCCTTGCGTCATCCCGAGAGCCTGCTGATGGGAGCAAATGCATGAAGATATTGACCGCGCAACAGATGCGTGATGTGGATCAACTCACGATCCGCTCGGGAATTCCCGGAATCATTCTCATGGAGAACGCCGCCCACGCGGTGGTGGAATACCTCGCCGCCCGGTTCTCCCCGCTCGGTTCGCACCGCATCGTCGTCCTCTGCGGGAAAGGGAACAACGGCGGAGACGGGATGGCCATTGCCCGCCAATTGCATACGCGGTTCTCACCCCGGTCGCTGCATGTGGCGCTTGCCGCTCCGCCCCGGGACCTTCAGGGAGACGCGGCCGTAAACCTGCGCATGCTGTACGCCTCCGGTCTGAGCGTCCATGAGGAGATCACGTCCGAGATGCGGGATGCCACGCTGATCGTGGACGCGCTTCTCGGAACGGGCATTCGCGGACCGGCCTCGGGACGCGTGCTCGATTGGATCGAAGCCGTCAACCATGCGTTTCCAAACGCCAAGGTAGTGGCCGTGGATGTTCCTTCCGGCATGGCCAGCGACGCGGCGGATAGCGAGGGAGTCTGTGCCCGTGCCGATGCCACGGTGACATTCACCGCTCCGAAGATCTGCCACGCGCTGCCTCCCAATTGCGACCGGACCGGGGAACTTGCTGTCGCCCCAATCGGCAGTCCCTCTTCCCTGTATGCCGGGGATCCCGCGTTGTTCCTCTCCCTGGCCGAGCCTTCGTGGTTTGCCAGGCTTTTCGCTCCGCGCAATCCCGGAGCTCACAAGGGTGACTTCGGCCATGTCCTCGTCGTCGCCGGATCGGTGGGCAAGACGGGAGCGGCGGCCATGGCGGGCTTGTCCGCGCTACGTTCCGGAGCGGGCCTGGTTACTGTCGCTTCGGCCCATGATGCCATCGCCGGCATCGCGGTCCATTCTCCGGAATTGATGACCTCGCCCTTGCCGCAAACGGATGCGGGGGCCATTGCCGCCAGCGCCTATCCCGTCCTCGACGCTCTCACGGCGCGCAAGAGCATTCTCGCCGTCGGTCCCGGCCTTGGAACCCATCCCGATACGGTCACCTTCGTCCAGACCTTGTTCGAACAATGCACAACGCCGGCCGTCGTGGATGCCGACGGCATTAACGCCCTGGCTGGCCCTTACGTGCATCCGGGCGGACCTCGTGTGCTCACTCCTCACCCTGGAGAAATGGCGCGCCTGTGCGCCTGTTCGATTCAGGACGTGCAGCGCCGCAGAGTTGACCTGGCCCGCGCCGTCGCTCTCGACCGCGAGGTCACCATCGTTCTCAAAGGCCAGCGAACCATCATTGCCTTCCCAGACGGCCGCGTCTGGATCAACCCCACCGGAACCCCGGCCATGGCCACCGGAGGAACCGGAGACATACTCACCGGCCTCATTGCCGGACTGATGGCGCAATTTCCCGAGGAGGCCGACTATGCGATTGCCGCCGCCGTCTGGCTGCATGGGCGCGCGGGCGAACTGGGAGCCGCGCGGATGGGTGAGAAATCCCTCCTGGCAACCGACCTGCTGCGCTTTCTTCCGGAGGCGATGCGTGAACTCTCAGACCTTTCAAGCCGCAACTGAAGAAGAGATGATCGCGTTCGGCGAGCGCCTCGCGGCCTCGCTGCCGCCGCGCGCGCTGGTGTTTCTGCGGGGCGATCTCGGAGCCGGCAAAACCACGCTTGCGAAAGGCATTGCCAAAGGCCTGGGAGCGGCCACCCCCGAGGAAGTGTCAAGCCCCACCTTCACCCTGATTCAGGAGTATGGGGATCCCGTCCGCATGTATCACATCGATCTTTATCGCCTCGATTCGCCGCGCCAGTTGGCCTCCCTCGGACTCGAGGAGATCTTCGAGCGCGAAGCCGTTGTCGTGGTGGAGTGGGCGGAAAAATTCGCCCGCTGGCTTCCGCCCGAGCATATCACCGTGACGCTTACGCGGGAAGCGGCCGGCCGTCATGGGGAGGAGTTCAGGGATCAATCGGCCGGCGCGGATACGCGTGTCATTACCGTCGAGTTCGCGGGGTCATCCGGAGGCCAGGTTTGAAATGGGGGAGGGCTTTGAACGACGCGGCTTGGCGCGCCCGAGGCGTTTGTGGGCGCAAAGCCGAAGGTAGGATTGCGCGGGCGGCGGGGATGGGGCGCCGCCCGCGGTGGAATCGCCAGGCGGGAAGATCAGTCCCTCGAGGCGGTTCGCGTGGCGGCGGGCCCGCGGAATAGCTCGCCTCCACAATTCGATCAGTTGAGCGGACCGAAAAACACAGGCGAAGGAGAGCCGGGGAGCGTCTGCTCGACCTCGCAACTCTCCTCCGCCGGACCGCGCCGGCTCCACCAATAAGCGGCGCGGTCTTCGCGGGCGGACCCTCAAACTCCCGCCCGCAAGGCCGGACTCAGCCTTCAGCGCGCCGCCAACTGCCGGATCGCCGACGCCTTTTCCTTCACGGTCATGGCGCTTCCGACGATTCCGCCCGCGGCGCTCACCAGTTCCTCGTCGCTCAGCTTCTGTACCCCGCCCGGAGCCGCCGGAACCGTGGGAGTCCAGTCGAAGGGATACTCGCGCACATAGTCCGCCCAGTAGAACGCCTCCGGCTGGCCGTTTTGCGGGTTGAATCGCAACGCCATGTTGCTTGGAAACGTGGCCCGGAAGCCTTCGAGCGGACCCGTGGGATCAGCCAGCAGGATACCCAGCGGATAATCCACCGACGGGCCGGGGCTGAAATTCATCCGCCCGGCGTCATAGCGATTCATCGTCTTCAATACCAGTCTCGGGATGACCGGGAAATGCTTCGCGTATTGACGGTAGAACTGTGCCGTCTCGAGCGAGTAGATGCTAAACGTGGAATCGCTGAAATTGAGCGGCATCCGCGCGATGCCGCCATCGGGCGCGCGGTCGATCATCAGGTACCGGAACGTATCCGTGCTGTTCTGCCAGATGGTCGCGTTGTCCCGCCAGTACTTGGCTCCCACGCCGTCGCCGGGCGCGCCCACGCCCGTGGCCTCGATCCAATTCTGCTCGGACGCGAACGCGCCGATATTATTCGGTAGAATCCCTGCCTGCCGCAGGTCCGCCAGCATCTGCTTCGTCACTCCGCCGCTGCGCGGATCCGGGATGGGGAAGAATTTCATTGCCTCTACAATTCCTTTCATCAACCGCCCGCTTTCGACGGCGGCTTGTGCTTGTCGCTCCGCCCTGTCTCACGGCGGAACATGTTTCACCCGGCTTCAGGCTACTTCACAAGACAAGCAAAAATTGTAGGGTTAACTGATAAATATAAGACTAAAAAAGGAATATTGTTTTGAAATATCGCGTGACCGGCGTCTGCCCCAGGGAACCGCTTCACCCGATGAGGCCGCGCAGACGCTCCGCCGTCCACTTGACGGCGATGTTGATCATGGCTTCGCCCTTCGCCGTGCTGGCGAGTTTCGCCTCCTTGGCGAACTCCTCTTCCTGAATCGCCGACTTGGGATCCTTGATGTGCAGGTGCGGCTTGATCTTCGCATAATCGACATCCTCCCAGTGGACCCGCTGCGGGAAGGCGGCCATGGCGAAGGATGTCTCGAATTCGGCGGCGTGCCCCGGCGCCTTGCCGCTCACCATGTAGCGTTTGACGATTTCCGGCGTGTACGCTTCCCAATACGAGTGCGCCTCGATGTCGATGCCCAGTTTCCTGGCGAACTCCGGAACGCTCTGCCGCAACGGCCGAACATTGCCGCCATGGCCGTTGAGGACAAGAATCTTCCGCACGCCGTGGGTTTGCAGGCTCTCGCAGATGTCGTATACCACCGCGAGGAACGTCTCCTTCCTGAGCGAAAGCGTCCCCTTCCGATCCATCCAGTGCGGGGAGATCCCAATGGATACGGGAGTCGCCACCATCACCCGCGGATAGAGCAACAATGCCGCCTGTTGCGCCACCAGCGTCACGCTTGCCGTGTCGTTGATCATCGCCAGGTGTTCGTTGTGCTGCTCGGTGCTTCCCGTCGGCACGATCATCGCCTTCAACCGGCCGCCCTCGAGCGCTTCGCGAAACTCCTTGCGCGTGCTCTCCCACAACAGCACCTTGCGCGGATTGACATATGTGTCACCAGCGGGTTCGACGCCGGCGGAGGAGGAGATCGCGGCGAGCGAACCTCCCGTCATCAACCGGCAGAACGCGCGGCGTCCGGATGAGGTTTTCATGGCACCTCGATTATATCCGTCCCGTTCGTGACTTGTCCTACTTCTCTTCCACCTTCACGCTCACGAGTTTGTCGCCCTGCTTGACGGCGTTCACCACGTCCTGGCCTTGCGTGACCTTGCCGAAGACGGTGTGCTTTCCGTCCAGCCAGTTGGTGACGACGTGGGTGATGAAGAACTGGCTTCCGTTGGTGTCCGGGCCCGCGTTCGCCATCGAGAGAGAGCCCACCTGGTGGCGCTGGGGGTTGTCCTTCAACTCGTCCTCGAAGCGGTATCCGGGGCCGCCGCGCCCGGTTCCGGTGGGATCGCCGCCCTGAATCATGAAGTCCGCGATGACCCGGTGAAACGTGGTGTTATCGTAGAACTGCTCGCGCGCCAGAAAGACGAAATTGTTGACCGTCTTGGGGGCGTCCCTGGGGAAGAGGTCGCAAACAATGTTGCCGCGGGATGTTTCAAACGTCACCGTGTAGGTCTTGTTCGGGTCGATCGACATGGCCGGAGCGCCGGAATATTGTTTTGCCATAAACTACCAGTTTACCAGGGCCTCGCGGACGGCCCTCCGGGAGACAGGACGAAAATCATGATCCAAGGTTATCTGCTGCATTCGGTGAGTTACGCGGGCCTCTGGGGCCAGGCGTTCCTGAGCGTCGGGGATTTCGTGAAGAAAGCCGCCAGGCTCGGCTTCGGCGGCGTGATGCTCATGGCCAAGCGGCCGCATCTCTCCATCCTCGATTACGGACCCAAGGAGCGGGCCGCTCTGCGCCGCCTGATCGAGAAGAGCAAGCTCAACCACGTCGTGATCGCGGGCTACAACAACCTCACCGCGGATCTCGAGCACGGCGAGGTCCCGCACCGCGAGATCCAGACGCAGTACATTCTCGAACTCTCGCGCCTTGCATACGACCTCGGCTCGACGAAAGTGCGCATCTTCACGGGCTACGATAACCCCGCCTCGGACTACTCCCGGCAGTGGCGCTTGATCGTCGAGACGCTGCGCGAATGCGCGCGGCGGATTGGGGATCTGGGAGTCACCCTCGGAGTCCAGAACCACCACGATATGGCCGCCGGCTACGAGACGATGCATGACCTGATCCGCACGGTGAACGAGCCGAACTGCCAGGCGATGTTCGACGCCTGGGCTCCGGCGCTGCAAGGCGAGGACATCGAGAAGGCCGCGCGGCACATGGGCGCGCTCACCGTGCACACGACGATCGCCGATTATCAGACCCGCCCGCGTTTCCACTACGACGCCGCGCTGGTGAACTACGAACCGCGGACGCCTTTCGTGCAGGCCGTGCCGATGGGAGAGGGCTTTATCGACTACCGCGGCTTCCTGCGCGGACTGGTGGCCACCGGATTCAAGGGCACCGTCGCCTACGAGATGTGCTCGCCGCTCGCCGACGGAGGAGACATGGCCACGCTCGACCGCTACGCGCGGCGCTTTCTCGAATACATGAAGGGATAGATAACCCCACCGGACAACTCGAATACACTGGTTGTAACGGCATGGACTTCTCTCACCCTCTCTCGGGCATCACTGTGCCCATGGTCACTCCCCTGTCGAACGATGGGCGCCTTGACCCGGATGGCCTCGACAGACTTACGGAGCACGTCATTCAAGGCGGCGCGCGGGGCCTGTTCGTGTTGGGAACCACGGGCGAGGGACCGAGCCTGAGCGGCACGCTGCAGCGTGAAGTGGTGCTGCGCGTCTGTCAGGCCTCATCGGGCCGTGCACAGGTTCTGGTGGGAATTACCCATCCCTGCGCGGCGGAGGCTCTCGACCTCGCCGAGTTCTCGGCAAGCGCCGGAGCGCACGCCGTGGTTTACGCCGGACCGTCCTACTATCCCGTGGCCCAGTCCGAACTGCTTCGCCACGCCGCCCACATGGTGGAGGCTTCCCCCTTGCCGCTGTTTCTTTACAACATGCCGAGCCATACCGGAGTCGTGTTCGAGCCCGAAACCGTGCGGCAACTGATGGAGATGCCCGGGACCGCCGGCCTCAAGGACAGCTCCGGGGATCTGATGTACTTTCAGCGCATTTGCCGGTTGCGCGAGAAACGGCCGGATTTTTCGGTTCTGATGGGACCCGAGGAACTGATGGTTCCGGCAATGAGCGTGGGGGCTACGGGGGGCGTGAATGGAGGAGCGAACATGTTTCCTTCCCTCTATGTTTCGCTCTACGAGGCATGCGTGACCGGCAACACGAACGAAGCCCGCCGTCTCCAGCACGCCGTTCTTGATATCAGCGAGGGGATCTACTCGGCGGGCGCCTACGCGTCGAGCTATCTGAAGGGATTGAAATACGCGCTGTCCTTATTGGGGATCTGCATGGACGGCATGGCGGAACCGTACAGCCCGCTCGAAGCCGGGCACCGCGAGCGCGTGGCGAAGGCGCTCGTCGAGTTGCAGGCGCGGCATGCCCTTGCCGCCTGAAGTCATCTGGCGAGCCACTTTTCAAGCGATGCGAACAGCGTATCGGGAGATATGGGCTTGCTCACGTGGTCGTTCATTCCGGCCGCCAGGCAGCGGTCGCGGTCCGTCTGCAGGACGGAGGCCGTGAGGGCGACGATCGGGGTGCGCGCGTTGGCCGAGTCCGGGGAGCGGATGGCCTCCGTCGCCTGATAGCCGTCCAGTTCCGGCATCTGGCAATCCATGTAGATCAGGTCAAAGAGCGTGCCGGAAGCCATCGTGATGGCTTCCGCGCCGTTGCAGGCAAGGCTCACGTTGCATCCGAACTTTACAAGCAGGGATTTCGCCACCGCCCGGTTGATCGAGTTGTCCTCGACCACGAGGATGCGCGAACCGCGGAAGGGCGGCTCATCGGGGTGTGCGGCCGGTTTGCCGTCCTCGGCCGGCCCCATGGAATGCCGGCCCTCCGGCCCCTCCAACTGGTTCAGGATCGCCTTGCGCAGCAGCGAAGCCCGCACGGGAGGGGAGAGGCGCGGGCGCCTGCCATCCGCGGCCGCGCCATTCGACGAGATCCATAGCAGCGGCGCTTCGGTTCGCGGCGCGGGCCAACTCGCGTCCCAGAGAATGACATCATAGCGGCCCGGTTTGCACAGTTCCCGCGCCTCTTGGGGATTCGGAGCAAAAGCCGTTTCCATGCTCCACTCGCGGCATTGATTCACCAGCGAGGCGCGTGTTATCGCGGCGGCGCAGGCAACCAGGACCCGTTTGCCGGTAAGAGTGCGATCCGCAGCCTGGTTGCGGGGCGCCTCGGTCAGCCTCAACTCGACGCGAAACGTCGAGCCTTTTCCAAGCCTGCTGCTCGCGGTGATGGTGCCTCCCATCAAACCCGCGAGGCGTTTCGATATTGCCAGGCCGAGGCCGGTGCCTCCATACTTGCGCGTCGTTGAGGCGTCGCCCTGCGTGAACATCGTGAAAAGCCGCGGCAGTTGCTGAGGGGGGATTCCGATGCCTGTGTCCTCGACCTCGAGCAGCATCCGCGTCTCCTCTTCATCCGCATCGAGGCAGGCGGCGCGTACCTGTACATGCCCGCGCTCGGTGAACTTGATGGAGTTTCCCACCAGGTTGACCAGGATCTGCCGTATCCTTCCGCAGTCTCCGATGAACTGGCGCGGCGCTCCGGGCTCGTAGCACAGCGCCAGATCGAGATTCTTTTCATGCGCCTTGACCCGCAGCAGATCGAGCACGTCCTCGGCCGCCGATTGCAGATCAAAGGGCAGAGTCTCCAACTCGAGCTTGCCCGCCTCCATCTTCGAGAAGTCCAGAATGTCGTTGACGATGGTCAGCAGGGCGTCGCTCGACTGCCGTATGGCGAGGGCGTAGGACTCCTGCTCGGCTCCGAGGGGGGAATCGAGCAGGAGCCGGGTCATGCCGATAATTCCGTTCATTGGCGTACGGATTTCATGGCTCATCGAAGACAGGAATTCACTCTTGATGCGCGTGGCCGCCTCGGCGCGCTCTTTTTCCTCCGCCAGTTTCCGAACCAGGACTTCCATCTCACGCGCGTGGCGTTCGTCTTTTTCCTCCGCCAGTTTTCTTGCCGTGATGTCGGCGAACGAGCAGACGACGGCGTAGGGAACGGCGCGGCCTTCCCGAAAGACGGGCTCGCAGTTGATGCTGATCCAGGTGGTCTGCGTGCTCGAGCGGATGCCGGCGACGACTCCCAGAACCGGCTTGCCCGTGAGAAGAGTGCGCCGCGAGGGGTAATCCTCGGGCGGAAAGCGTGACCCGTTTTCGCGGATTGTCTCGAGACCCAGCTCCGAAACACGCTTTCCGAGCATGTCCTGGGATTGCCGGCCGAGAATTCGCTCGGCCGCGGCGTTACACGTCAGGATAACTCCCGAGGAGTCGAGCAGCAGAATTCCCTCCGCGAGCGCGGCGATGACGGAGCGATAGCGTTCCCCGCTCTCCCGGATCGCCTCGGCCGCGCTCCTCTGCTCGGTAACATCTCGCAGCATGCCCACGAGATGCGAGGGCCGGCCCGTTTCGTCGAACTGGCAGATGGTCTGCACCTCGACGACGCGCACGCCCCTGGGTGTGAGGATGCGGAATTCCGTGTCGCGCGTGGCGCCGGTTCCGCGCGCATACTCGATGCGCCGGCGCATCAATTCCCGGTCCTCCGGATGCACCTTGCCCAGGAACTCCTCTATAGTGCCCTGAAATGCTCCCGGCTCGATTCCGAACAGCCGGTGCATCGTATCGTTCCAGGCGGTGAGGTCCGTGGTGAAATCGTGGTCGAACACGCCGATGCTGGCGGAACTTGTCGCCAGCACGAGACGCTCGGTGAGTTCCTGAATGCGCCTCTCCGCCAACTTCCGCTCGGTGGCGTCGCGGAAGATGGTCAGCACGCGGACTCCTTCCGCCGATTGAATCGCCGCGGCTGAGACTTCGAGGAAGCGGGTTTCGCCGTTCCACAAACTCAACTGGCGCTCGAAGCGCGGGGGAATTTCCCTGCGCCGCACGCGATCGCGATAGGCGGCGAGGATGCGGGCGCGGTCCTCGGCGCCGTAGGCCATGGTAAACAGTTGCCCTTCGATCCGCCGTCGATCGAGGGAGATCATGCGGCAATAGGCGTCATTGGCCAGCAGCACCACCCCCGAGACGTCGGTCAAACGCATTCCATCGTTCGAGTTCTCCCAGATGTCGAGCATACTCCGCAGCAAGCCGTCTTCCATGCCGCTCCGTCCGGCGATTTCCTCGCAGTTGTGGACATATCCAAAGAAAGAGCCCTCGTAATCAAACAGGGGATTGCCGCGGTCGAGAATCTGGCGGTATTCGCCGTCATGGCGGCGCAGCCTGTAGCACACCTGCAGGCTGGCCCGCGTGGCGAACGCGGAGGCGAGCACCCGCGCCAGTTCTTCACGGTCCTCGGGGTGAACGCCTTCGATCCAGCCGCCGGTCTCTTCGATCAATGTGCGGCCGCGAAAACGGAGCCATTCGTCATTGAAGAATCCGCACGCTCCGTCCTTACCCGCCGATCGGATCAGGGTGCCGTGTCTCGTTCTTCCGCGCGAGGTAATGTCCCGCTTGACGGTAACGAAGCGTCTCACCGCGCCGGTGGAATCAAGAACCGGCGTGATGCTCTGCTCTTCGAGATAGTGGCTGCCGTCCTTGCGGCGGTTGATGAAGTTACCCTTCCAGGGCTTACCGCTTTTCAAGGCGCTCCACATGTGGGTGTAGTAATCCCGCGTCATGTAGCCGGACTTGAGGAGACGGGGGGTATGGCCGAGGACCTCCTCGCAGGTATAGCCCGTCAGCGCGGTGAAGGCGGGGTTCACCCATTGAAAGACGCCTTCGGCGTCCGTCACCGCAACCGCGGCATCCATGTGGATTAGCGCGGAGAGCAGAGTCTCGATGTCATCTTCCACAAACGCACCCGGCCGAAAGGGAATTGCACGCTTGGGGCTCCGGCCACTGCCCTATTTTTTCTTATCGTTCGTCACTGTTAAGATCATACGCAAGATTTGCGCCGGTGAGGGCAGGCAGCCGCTCACTGTATTGCAAGAGTGACCCCGGATGGGCTGGCGAATGTCCCCACGGTTACTATCAGCGCGGCGGTGGGGTTGGCCGGTATCTGATCCGGCACGCGGCAGCGGACCAGCATCAGGCTGGGAACGATTCCGGGAGAGGGTGCAAGGTCGAGCATCCCGGCCGCCTGGCCGGCGATCATGACGGACACGGCTGACTGGCCCGATCCGGCTCCATTGAGGAGGAGGATGATTTCCGATCCCCGCTGGGCGGGGTTGAGCGCGGAGTTCAGGCTCGAATCCTGGTTGAACACCACGGCCTGTCCCGCGCCCGTGGCATCAGCGGTGAAGAGGGCGGGGGATGCGGAGGCGGCGGGAACCGCCGCCTGGGCGCGAGTAGCGCCCTCCGCCTGAACCTCGAGGCTTACCATCTCAGCTTCGGTGGCTTCCGGTGGAACAACGGCATTGATCTGGTTCGGGCCGGCATACAGCAGGCCGGCGGCAACTCCGTTCAGCAGCACCCGCGCGCCGTTCAACTCGGTATCCAGGTGATCGGCGGCGGCCTGGACCGGATAGACAGGACCGAGTTCCGATCCGATGAGGGTAATCACTTCGCCCGGCGCCAGAGGACCCGCCGTCATGCTGGCGGCGTTCATGACGCCATCGGGGGAAAGACGCACCGCCTGGTCGTGGGCGCCTTCCACAATGATATTCCCCGCCGTCACGGAAAGCGGCAGGCCGTCTCCGGCGGAATTTGTGGCGAGGGCGTTAGAAACGGTGAACGCATAGGTCCCCGGCTTGGCATTCGAATAGAGGTTAATGAACGTATTCAGCAGAACGCCATCGGGCAACGGTTTCTGGTTTGAGCCGACAATCAGGATGCGGCGCTGGTTGTAGCCGGGTTGAACGCTGTAGAGGTTCTTTCCGGCCGCGCGCAGGCCCTCCCCGGCGGTGAAGGTGACGTTCATCACGCTGCTGTCGTATTGAATGTCGAATTGCAGCCCGGTGATGGCGGCCCCTTGCGCCGTGAAGGTCAGAGGCGCCGTAAGACTTGAGCCGGGGGCCCCCGTGCGTTCCGGCAGGGACAACTCCGCGGCGCGGATAAACGCCGGATAGAACAGGAGGAGAAAGGCAAGCGGCCCACGCCACGTACCGCAGACTGAAGCGCGGCGCGTCATCTACTGGCATTATATACGCAAATAAGGGAATTTCCTCACAAATGATGTTCAGTGGATTCACTAATAGTACCAGTACTAGACTTGATTCATACTGTCCATGATGCCGGCTCTCATCTTCACGCTGTTTATAGCCGGGTTGCTCGCCGGGCCACTTCAGGGGCAGAATGCGGCGGCTGTCATCACTGTCGACGCTTCGGCGAACATGCGCCGCATCGATCCGCGCATTTATGGAGTGGCGTATGCCTCGGCGGCGCAACTAGCCGACCTGAACGTCCCCCTGAACCGAATGGGAGGAAACAACACCAGCCGCTACAACTGGATGCAGAATGCCGACAACCGCGGCAGCGACTGGTATTTCGAGAGCATCGCGTACGCAAGTTCCACCGCCGGCGAGCAGGGCGATACGTTCATCAGCCAAAGCCGCGCGGGTGGAGCCGAACCCATGCTAACCATCCCCATCATCGGGTGGGTGGCGAAGTTGGGCGCCGGGCGGTCCAAACTCGCGAGTTTCTCCCAGGCCAAGTATGGGGCGCAGACGGGAAATGACTGGCAGTGGTTTCCCGACGCGGGCAACGGCGTACTGAGCAGCACGGGGCGGAACATAACGGGCAATGACCCGAACGATGCGAACGTGGCGGCGGACGCCACGTTCCA